>NZ_CP138980.1:1200000-1944257 GCF_047305155.1 Prochlorococcus sp. MIT 0916 | reverse complement strand
GAGAACTTGGCCTTGAGGCCTGTGTTACAGCTGGAATGATTACTGATTCTCAAGCCTCTAGATTGGCAGAGGCAGGTTTAACAGCCTATAACCACAATTTAGATACAAGTCCTGAGAATTACTCGAATATTATTTCAACAAGAACATATCAAGATCGGCTTGAAACATTGAGAAGAGTACGTATGGCTGGAATAACTGTTTGTTGTGGTGGAATTATTGGCATGGGCGAATCTGTCTCTGATAGAGCCTCTTTACTCAAAGTATTAGCGACCTTAGACCCACATCCTGAAAGTGTCCCCATTAATGCTTTGGTGGCTGTGGAGGGCACACCTATGGAAGACTTATCTTCAATTGATCCATTAGAGATGGTTCGAATGGTCGCGACAGCAAGGATCGTTATGCCTAAAAGTCGAATAAGACTTAGCGCGGGAAGACAACAATTAGGTAGGGAAGCTCAGATATTATGTCTACAATCTGGAGCTGATTCTATATTTTATGGAGATACTCTTTTGACTACAAGCAATCCGGAGGTGGAGGCAGACCGTAAGCTTTTGGCTGATGCTGGAATTACTGCTAAGTTCACTCAAGAATAAGTAGGTATGAAAACAGAGGATAGCCTCAAGAAATTCAAATATAAAGTTGCTGCGTTTTACAATTTTATAGCGATTATTGATCAAGAAATTCTTTTAATCAAAGAAGAATTAACGAAGTTAGCAACGAATCAAGAAATAAAAGGGACAATCTTGATAGCTTCTGAAGGCATCAATGGTACGGTTTGTGGCACTGAAAATGCGATAGTTCAATTCATTGAGACACTAGAGAAACTTTTAAAGATATCGGATATTAATGTCAAATATAGTTGGAGTGAGAAACAGGCTTTTCGACGCTTTAAAGCTCGTAAGAAAAATGAAATAGTCACGATTGGGCTAAAACAAGTTAATCCTGCTAAATCTGTAGGTAAATATATAAAAAGCTGTGAATGGAATGAGTTCCTAGAAGATCCTGATAGTGTTGTTATTGATACTCGTAATGAGTATGAAATAAAAATTGGAAATTTTGCAGGAGCTCTAAATCCACACACAAGCTCATTTCGTGAATTTCCTGCATGGGTTCAAAAGCATTTAAAACCTTTAATCAAGGAGAATCCATCTTTAAAAATAGGGATGTATTGTACGGGAGGCATAAGATGCGAAAAAGCTACTTCTTATTTGATAGATGAAGGCTTTTCCGACGTACATCATCTTGAAGGTGGAATCCTGAAATATTTAGAAGATGTTTCTCCTGAGAAGAGTTTATGGGAAGGTGAGTGCTTTGTTTTTGATCAACGTGTCTCTTTAGATCATGATCTCTCACCAGGTTCACACACGATGTGTCATGCTTGTGGATTGCCAATCTCCCCTGAGGATTTAAAAAAGCCAACCTATATTAAAGGCTTGCAATGTGAGGCTTGTGTGAATAAATTTACAGATAGCGATAGAGCAAGATTTGCAGAAAGACAACGTCAAATTGATGAAATAATGAAACGTCTACCTGAAAATTCTATATGGCCAGTCTCATGACCATAACTAATTTAACTTTATTAGAAAAAGAAGCATCTGATAGAGGTTTGTTGCTGCGAATACAAGTTAGGAGACCTCTAAATATTTGGTCGTTTAGACTGGTTGTTGGTGAATTAACTAGTAATGATAAAATTCAATTATGGGGTGAAATGAAAGGATGGGCGTATCAAAATATCAAGGGACTTCAGCTTGATACCATGAAGGTTAGTAAGAACGCCAATTCTAAAGTAGGTGATTTGATTTGGGCTGCAACTATGGCTTGGACTTTAGAAGAGACTCCATGTCGAAGCGCGAGATTATTAGCTATTTATGATGAGAACAATCAACATGAAATTTTGCAACGATATTTTCGTAGGCGTGGTTTTAATACTGTGCGTACAGTGGGATCTTCTCCCTTGGACTTGCCTTTGAGACTTGTATGGGGAGGTGCAGGTGCATTTATGGTAGGTGATTGTGAGACAGTCCTTGAAAAAAGTTATCGGAGTTGGTCGGAGTAATTAAATTTTTTTAGGAGACTAAATCTAAGGTGTCATTCGCATGGTAACTGCTTCTTACTAATGGACCGCTGTTTACTTTTTTAAAACCTAATCCCTTTGCTATTTCCGCAAAATCATTGAATTTTGTAGGTGACCAGTAATGAGAAACTGGAATATGAGCAAGTGAAGGTCGTAAATATTGACCGATAGTTAGATATTGGCAGTCGACTTCTCTTAGGTCTTTAAGGGTTTGAATTATTTCATGAAATTTTTCTCCTAGTCCAAGCATTATTCCTGATTTTGTAGGAATCTTTGGAGCAATTTCCCTAGCAGATTTAAGAAGGTTTAGTGAATGTTCGTAAGTAGCTCCTCTCCTAACTTCTCTTTGAAGTCTCTTGACAGTCTCAAGATTATGGTTGAAGCAAATAGGATCAGCCGAGAGAACTAGCTTAAGTCGCTCTCTTTGTTTTTTGTTATTGTCCTTGTTGTTTCCGCCCCAGAAATCTGGTGTTAGTACTTCTATCGCGATACCAGGATTCAATGATCTAATTGCTTCCATTGTTGTCGTGAATAGACTTGCGCCGTGATCAGGTAAATCATCTCTTGCGACTGCGGTTAGTACCACATACTTGAGTTCTAAGATTTGAACAGCCTTTGCAACTTTTTCTGCTTCAAAAAGATTTACTTTCTCGGGTGACTTTCCTTTCTCTACTTGGCAGAATGCACAGCTCCTTGTACAGATTGAGCCACCTAATAAAAAAGTAGCCGTACCAGCGGCGTAACATTCACCTCTGTTTGGACATTTCCCTTCCTCACAGATTGTATGTAATGTATTTTCCTTTATTAGCTTTTGAACTTTTTCTAGTTGAGATGCCTTCCCTATTGATGGTTTGATCCAATTAGGTAAACGTTCTTCTGGAAGGAATCTACTATATTTTGTTGTTTTTCTTGAGGTTGTGGTCATTTTGGTTTGATGATTAATCTAAATCTCTACGTCCTTCTAAGGCACGCGAAAGTGTTACCTCATCGGCATATTCCAACTCACTTCCAACAGGAAGTCCATAGGCAATACGAGTGACTTTAGTGAAAGGTTTTAATAATCTTCCAACATAAAGACTCGTAGTGTCACCTTCAATACTTGGAGTTAAGGCAAGTATTACTTCTTTTATATTTTCTTTATCCACTCTTTTGATAAGACTTGATATTTCAAGCATCTCTGGTCCAATGCCATCCATAGGAGATATTAGTCCACCAATAACATGATAAAGACCTTTGTACTCGCGAGTTCGCTCAAGTGCAAGTAAATCTCTTGACTCGGAAACAACGCAAATTAGATCTTGATTTCTTCCTTTGTTTAAGCAAATTTCGCATAGTTCTCCTGCAGTTAAATGAAAACACTTCTTGCATTGACCTACTTGACTTTTCGCATTAACTAGAGCTTCAGAAAATAGCCTGATTTTTTCTTCTGGCTGACGCAAAAGATGAAGAGCTAATCTTTGAGCAGTTCTCGGGCCGATACCAGGCAATTGCTCAAACTGATCAATTAATTTTGATAATGGTTTAGTGAAGCCGCTCAGAGTTCAGAAGCAATTAACTTGAATGTAGTCAGAGTTTTATCTTGGTTGCACTAATTTAAAAAAGATTACCGTCAGTTAAATTAGAAATGTATCAAAATAGTGATGCTTGAGTTTTCAAAATGATCAAATTTTTTCGAACATCTTTTAAATCCCTCTTGGCTATAGCGTTGGTCTTGACTCTCGAGGCTTGCTCTACAGGGGGAGCAGCAGGATTGGAACCTTTCAAGAGTCAAGATGGACGATATGGTTTTCTTTTTCCAACAGGATGGACGAGAGTGGCTGTCGATAATGGACCAGAGGTTGTTTATCATGACTTGATAAACTCCGATGAAACTCTAAGTCTTGTTATTTCTAAATTGGAAAATGAAGTAGATTTAGAGGATTTGGGTGGAGCGGATGCTGTGGGGGAAAGACTCTTCGGTGAAAAAAATAGTAATAATCCAATTCAATTAATTGATGCTTCAGAGAGGGAAGTTGATGAACGCAAATTCTATGATCTTGAATACTCTATTGATTTAGCAGAAAAAAGTAGGCACGAAATCGCTACTGTCGTTGTGGATAGAGGTTATTTGTATACACTTGCTGCTAGTACTAATGAACAACGCTGGTCAAAAATGCAAGACACTTTTAAAAGAGTAGTTAGTTCTTTTACTTTTTTCATATAACTTAAGTATGATTCTCACCAGCTTGAATTTTCCACAGGTAGTAATAGAAATTTCTATTTTTTAGAAGAGAAACATGTGTTCCTTTCTCGATAATGTTACCTTTATCTAAAACTATAATTTCGTCAGCATCTATTACTGTGCTTAAACGATGTGCAATAACAATTGTTGTACAACTATTTGTTATCTTCTTTAGAGATCTTTGAATCGCGGCTTCAGTTTCATTGTCTACAGATGCTGTTGCCTCATCTAATATTAATATTGGTGCGTTTTTTAAGATAGCCCTCGCGATAGCAATTCTTTGTCTTTGTCCGCCTGATAACTTTTGTCCTCTTTCTCCCACTATTGTTTTTAACCCTTCTGGCAGTTGATTAATAAATTCAGTTGCTTCGGCAATGTCTGCAGCATTTTTAATTTTTGATTTATCAATATTTTGTGATCCATAAGAAATATTTTCTTCAATTGAGCCTTGGAATAAATAGGTTTCCTGGCTTACTAATGCAATACATCGTCGTAGACTTTTTAAATCTAATGATTCAATTGACTTTCCATCAATTTCTATTGAACCTTTATTTATTTTATAAAGCCTTAATAATAGTTTTACTAGTGTACTTTTACCAGAACCGGTAGCACCTACAATGCCTATTTTCTTGCCGGGACTAATATTTAAATTGAAGTTTTTTATAACTTGAGATCGACCTTGATATGTAAAATCAATGTTTTTAAATTTGATTTCACCTTTGACGTTATTTGGATGTAATTTGACTTTGCCAGTTTTAATTTTTATTGGAGTATCTATTAAATCTAAAACTCTATTTGTTGAGGCCATTGATCTTTGATAATCATCTAAAATATGCCCTAGTGTTGTTAAAGGCCATAATAATCTTTGAGTAATAAATACTAAAAAACTATAAGTTCCAACTGGCATTAATCCTTTCCAAGTCTGGAAGCCCCCAGCAATTAATATTGCAAGGAATGCAAATAGGATTGCGAATCTAATTAATGGGATAAACGCAGCTGATAACTTAATTGCTTTTCTATTACTTTCTTGATATAAATTGCTATCGAGCCTTAATCTTTCAAGTTCCCAATCCTCAGTAGCGAAACTTTTGATAGTAAGCATTCCACTGAGGTTGTTATTAAGTCTTGAGGCAAGATCTCCAGCTCTATCTCTAACTTCACGGTAACGAGGAGCTAGACTCTTCTGAAAATTAATTGAACCCCATAAAATAAATGGAATTGGGATGAATGCTAGAATTGCAATTCCTGGAGCTAAGAAAATCATTGCTCCTCCAACAATAAAAACAGTAATTATTAACTGAATAATTTTATTAGCCCCTTCATCTAAGAATCTTTCTAGTTGATTGATATCATCATTAAGCACTGTCATTAGCCTTCCTGTATTGTCTGATTCAAAAAATGTCATCTCTAGCTGTTGCAAATGATCATATGCCTTGATTCTCAAATAGTGTTGTGTTTTTTGTGCTAAATTCCTCCACATTAATCCATATAAATATTCAAAGAATGATTCAGCGGTCCAAATGATAAATGATATTATTGCAAGTGCAACTAACTGTTCTGGTACGGTATTAAAACCAATTGAACCAAGCCATGAACTTTCTTTTCTTACTACTACATCAACAGATATACCAATTAATACAGGTGGTGCAAGATCAAAAAACTTATTTAATATTGAGCAAGTAATAGCTGAGTAAATCAGACGCTTTTGACTTTTAAGATTACTTAAAAGTCTTGCTAATGGGCTTTTTGTTGTTTTTGAATTTGATTTAAACATTTTATTCAGATAACTATTATTTTAGAGATTATATTTCTCAGAAGCTTTCTCTCTACAGTAGACACGAGAGCTTTTTATCGAATTTCCAGAATTATATTTATTAAAAAAACATTCACATGTAAAATCACTAATTTCATTTATATTTTTTCTATTCTTGTTATCAAGTTTTGATTTTAATGTTGCAATACAGAATTTATTAATAAGATTATTTTTAGTACTAATTTCTTTTTCCTGAGCCTCCAAATTGATACCCATATCTATGAGAAGAAATGTGATCATGCTGCTAAATAATAATTTACTAAGCATTTTATAGGTTGTTTTTCTATCAATCAGCTCTGTTTATTTGTAATTCCCTATTCATTACTTTGACTTTCTTTAGAGCTTGAAAAATATTATCAGGCATTTGTTTGGGCAAATCTACTAGGCTGTAGTTTTCAAATATTCTTATTCTGCCTATAGATCTGCCTTTTAGACCCGCTTCGTTGGCAATTGCTCCAACTAGATTACCAGGCTTAACTCTATCTCGGTGCCCAACTTCAACTCTGAATCTGTCCATCTCATCTTCAAGCCTGTTGTTATCAAAATCACCTCTTCGACGTTGCTTGAATTTATTGTCTCGTCGATCATTTCTTGCATTCCTTTGAGCTGATTGCCTGATCCAATCCTCATTCCCATTCTCAAGGAGTGCATTAAAACCAACTGCTAAATTTAATGCGGCAAGTGTTAAGTCTTTTGGATCTATATCTAATTCTTTTTCGACATTTTTTATTAATTCTTCTAAAATATTAGACTCTTCTGGGTTATCTCTTTCTGTTGAGGCGGCTTTTATTAACTTTGCTTGTAGCTTCTTAATTCGGTTGCTGTTGATCAATTCATTGTCTGGAATATCCATTTTCTCAATTGGTTGACCTACCGCTCTCTCAAGATTACTTAAGAATGACCTTTCTCTTGGATTAACAAAAAGAATTGCTTCACCGTTTCTTCCAGCACGACCAGTTCTGCCAATTCTATGAACATATGCTTCTCGATCAAAGGGCATATCATAATTTATTACTAGACCAATTCGATCTACGTCAAGGCCTCTTGCTGCGACATCTGTAGCTACTAAAATATTGATAGAACCTTGTCTCAATCTTTCAACAGTTCTTTCCCTTTGATTTTGAGGAATATCTCCGTTTAAAACGGCGACATTATATCCAAATGATTCTAATTTCTCAGCTACTACAATTGTAATAGCTTTTGTTCTAGCAAATATGATCACTCCTTCTTCTGATACAGCTTCAAGTACTCTTTGAAGTGCATTAACTTTATAAACATTTTGAACGCTTATATATCTTTGCCTAATAAGTCTTTCCTTCAATTCAGTTGCTTTTATAGTTATTTCCGCAGGACTATTTAGATATTTTTTCGATAATCTTCTTATCTCAGATGGCATTGTCGCTGAGAATAAAACCAGTTGTCTCTCCTCTGGCAATTGTTCTAAAATCCACTCAACATCATCAATGAATCCCATTCTTAACATTTCATCAGCTTCATCTAAAACTAAACAACTTAAATGACTAGTATTTAGAGTCTTTTGGCGCATATGATCCATGACACGCCCAGGAGTCCCAACAACTACATCAACTCCCCTCCTAAGAGTGTTGATTTGATGTCGGAAATCAGAGCCTCCATATATTGCGAGTACTTTAAAATGCGGATGACCTGCGGAATATGTGCGAAATGATTCAGCCACTTGCATAGCCAACTCGCGAGTTGGAGCTAGCACTAAAACTTGGGGATGTCCAACATTCTTTTTCAGTCTTTCAAGGATTGGCAATGCAAATGCAGCTGTTTTGCCTGTACCTGTTTGAGCTTGTCCAACTAAATCTCTACCAAGAAGTAATTCAGGAATTGCAGCTTTTTGTATCGGAGTAGGTGATGAGTAGCCTTTATTTGAGATTGTTTGAATTAGTTCTTCACTAAAATTAAATTCAGAAAATCCATTTTTTGAATTTTGCTCACCTTCATCCAATATTTCCTCAGTAGATTCCTCGAGAACATCTTGTTCTACTGGACATGAGGATTCCTCATGTGGATTTTTAGTTGTCATCTAATAATGGTTGCCTTTTGTCCTTCAAATTAGGCAGACAACTTCCGATCGGTGTATTACCGTGCTTTGCTGACTCGCCTTGTTAAAGGGATATAATATTTATTTTATCATCTCAAAATTCCTTTTAGGAATAAGTTGACCACATCATTAAAAGTCTTCTTCTTTATTAGTAATTACCAGTAATTGTTTTTTTGCACGAGTTATTGCTGTGTAAAGCATTCTTTTTTCATAATCATTAGAAAAATTTTTTTTGAGAGTATTCTCTTCTGAAACTTTTGAGGTACTTGGCCAAAGTAAAAGGACTTGATCAGCTTCACTTCCCTGTGCTTTATGAATTGTCATTGCATATGCCGCATCAAATATATTTAACCTTGATGGGTTTATTAATCGAGTTACTAGTCTTTGTTCCTCAGAAAAAACATTAAATAAAAAGCGTCTTTTCTCACCGTTTCCAATAATTATCCCAACGTCTCCATTTGCTAACCCTATTTCAGGTTGATTACTTTTTGCCATGATTGGTGTTCCCTCCCCCCACTTGTGTACTTCATCCTCAAATCTCTTTCCTAAAAGGAACTCGTTGACTTTTTTTACACCCCAGGGGCCATATCTTTGCGGACAAAGTATAAGAAGATTATCTATGAATTTAAAGAGTTTTAGTATCTCAACTGATTGTTCTACCTCAATCATGCTTGATTGCCAGGCTTCATTAGGAATATTATTAATACAATTTTCTGTTAACTTTTTAAGCTTCTTTCTATAGTTTAAAAGAGTCCTTACCACGGGATCTGGAATACTTTTTAGGGATGAAAGGTACTGAATTGTATTTGATGAATCTTCTTTCATTGAAAGCAGGTGCCAAAAGGCATCAACTCCCTCATCTTTTAGAGTATTTCTTAATAAAGCAATATCTCCTTTGTTTCGATATGACTTTGTAAGTTTGACTGAGTTTGACTGAAGGTTTGTTTTCGTTTCTTTCTCTTGTAAAATTTGCCATATACCACCATTTCCTATTGGTAATAATTGCTCAGGATCACCTACTAAGATTATTTGACATGATTTTGTTAATGCATCGAGCAGTCCATTAATGGTTGACAAGTCAACCATTGACATCTCATCTATGACTATTAGATCTAATTTTAATAGACGTTGAGAGTTCCTTCTGAAGCCATTTTCTCCTGCTTCTAACCATTTATGTAATGTTTTAGAAGGAATATTAGAAAGCTTATCCTTTATAGGATCTTCAAAATCTTCAATACCCGCCTGAATAGTATCTTTTAGTTTTTTTGCGGCTTTCCCTGTTGGAGCAGCCATTGCAATATTAAGAGTTGGATCCCTTATTAGTGCTTGTAAAAGCATTTGAAGGATGGTGCTAGTTTTGCCTGTGCCTGGGCCACCACTTAATAAGATGATTTGTTGACTTTTAACTAGATTAACAGCTTCTATTTGTTGAATATTTAAATGCTCTAGACTTCTAGAATTAATTCGAACAGGTAATTGTTTGGATACGTGATTAATAGGTTGATTCCTTAATAGTATTTTTTGAATGGTCTTTACTATCTCATTATGTGTACGCCGCCAACTAATCAAATCTCCATTTAAAACTATTGGGGAGTTATCTCCTTTAGTCCAGCCACTCTCTAATAATGCTTTCATGTGATAGCTGGGCCAATCTTTATATTTAAGTTCAATATTTTCAGGAATTTTCTTCATATCAATGTAAACATCGCCTCTTGATAATCCATTCATTAATACATTTACAACATCTATTAAAGCTTCATTAAAATCTATGGGTGGGAAATAGCGAATTAGAGTAGCTAATAATGATTTATTTAAATCAGTTGAAAAAATTTTTTTCATGGGTTCTCTCATTTATGTTGTCTTTTAATCAATAAATCTAATTTTTTAATTCTTTCAATAGGAGCAGCTTCGACGATTAAGCCTGGAGTCGATTGCAAAAAATTCTTTTCTTCTAACTCTTCTTTATCTGGAAGCCCTCTCAAAAATACGTAAATGTAACCTCCAAGATGTTTTTGAGGTGAATAATCGGGGAGCCTCCAATTTAAAAATCTATGTAAAGCAAGTAAATATATGTGGGCTTGTAGTGGATAGTGATGATGGTACATTTCTTCATCCATTTTGGAAATTGAATAATTTGAGGGACCACAAGAAGAACTATGCTCTTTTGATAGCGGACTTCCTATCCAGTTGCTTTTCCAATCTAAAACCCACCATTTGGCAATTTCATGATTCGGGTTGTCTGCAAAAACTTGGTCTATGGATCCGGTGAGGAAACCGCTGCTACGGATATTTAGATCTATCAGTTTATTTATATAGTCTGAGCCATATTTATTTTGAACATCTTCTCTAAATATTGATGATAATTCGAGAGTATTAATTGGATTAGCTTCATGACAAATTGGAATATCAAATTTTAATTCTTTGATAGAGCTTTTAGAATTTAAATTTTTCATTTTAAATTTACCTAAAGGACCTCCTAAAGGGATGTTTGCAATTCTCTTTAATAAAATATTAATTGGTTCAATAAATGAATTACTTATATTAACTATATTTAACTCTTCTTCTATTATAGTTGAAACTTTTAGTTGATTTTCAATATCATTGAAATCTATTCTTTCAAGTATTTTATGAAGACAAGTCCCTGCTATAGGACCCCTTGGAAAATTACTAATAGGACTTTCATTAGACCATGTCTGATCTTCTGATCTACCAATACTTTGATCTTCCTCTACAAACACCTGATCAATTTCTCGGAAAGATATCTCCTCAATTTCATCCTTAAATGTGTGATCTTCATTTAACTCATCTGATATGTCTTTTAGAATTAAGTCGTCCTTTTTTTGTGTTATCCATTTTGAAAAACTATACCTTCCCCAACTATTCTCAAATTGATGGCTAGGAATTGCTCCATGCGATAATTTGACTTCACTTTTAGGTTGAGTCCATGTCTTATTTATTTCAATTGTTTTTATATCTTGAATATCAACTTTTAGTTCTCTTTTCTTGAATGAATTTTCCATCATTTCCTTTGTATGGTCTTCTATCTTTAGATTTATTGATTCAGAGCCAAATAAAAATCCTGAAAGAGGGTTCCCTTCTTGACCAGCAGCATTTGCCCACAGGACTATTAATTGTTTTTTTGCTCTTGTAAAAGCAACGTAAGCCAACCGCTCTGCTTCATTTAAGGATTCTTTTCTAATAAAATCTTGATATGAACTATATTTTTTATTCCATTTATACTTTTTAGAGATTAATAGATTTTTATTATCTTTCCATAAATAACTTTTTCTATCTGGAGGCTTTTGCCACAAGTATGGACAAATCACTATTTTAAATTGAAGTCCTTTACTCTTGTGAATTGTAATTATATTTATGGAGCTATTACTAATGGCACTGTTAGGTTGATATTCTTCAGGTATTGATTCCATGGATTGGAATCGTTGACTACTAAGCCATAGTGATGCTCTAAGAGCATTAAATTTCTGTCGATGGATCTGTTCATCTACTAACTGTGAGCTTTGGTAAAGATCACCTAATAAAGTTCCTCTATTAGAAAGATCAGCTATTGATTTCCCTTCTAGAAAGCTAGACAAACAGCCTAATAATCCAATCGTTGGAAATAATTTTGAAAGTTCATAGAACTTCGAAGATAATGAATCAAAATCGCCATCAAATTTTGATTTAATAAGTTTTTCCTTTTTCCATTGCATTAACTCAGAACAAGCTAGTAGAGCAAGTTTTTGTTGATTATGTGGACTGACGATACAGTTAATAAAAATCTGTAGGATTTGAGCACCCTCTCTAGTAAATATATTTTCATTACTTAAGAGTTGCGAAGGGATTTTTATTTTTGATAAATAGCTATGGATGTTTTTAGCTTGATCGTGTCTATTAACTAATATGCAAATATCTGAGGGGTTTAAATCTTTGGGATTATTGCTTAATAGCTCTAACAAATAAGATCCAATAACTTTCGGGATTTTATCCTCTATTTTGCTTTTTGAATCTAATTTTTTTCTTTGAGTTTTTTCTTTTTGAGTATTACCTATTAGATTTATTATCTTAAGAGGTTCTCTTATTCCATTTAATTCTAGTAGATCTTCTTGTGAACATGGATTAAGTTCTTGAGTTGATAGATTTGATCTTATTAAACCATCAAGGAATAATTTATTGAGTGTGAAAATTAGAGTTTTTGTACTTCTATAATTATCATTCATTAAATGAATTTGATCACAAGCTTCTCTTGCTTTCATATATGTATTTAAGCTTCCACCTCTGAAACTATAGATTGCTTGCTTTGGATCTCCAATCATTAGTAATAGATGTGATGATCGGTTTCCAAAGGCTTTCTTTAATAATCTTAACTGGACTGGGTCAGTATCTTGGAATTCATCGATTAAGGCTACTTTATATCTTTTCTCTAGATTTTTATAGATATTATTAGGATTAATTTCATCTTTAAATTCATTACTATTTAGCTTTTTGGGATCTAATAGTTTAAGTAGATCAGAATAATTTATCAACCCATTTTGTGACTTTCTTTTTTCAAGCTCTCTTTTAGTCCATAACAAAGCATGCTCCCAAACGAATTCACTTGGACTATCATATAAATCTCCTATGATATCAAGAATTATCTCCATTTCCCTTGAACAAGAATTAATTTTATGCTTCATATCTAGTTGGTAAATATTTTTAGGATGAAAATATTTATTTATAAGGTTTTGATCTTGAATATCTTCATATGATGGTCGTTTTTTCTCTTTATATTCTTCAATCCAGTTACTTAAAAGTTCATAACGATTTTTTCTAGGCTTGGATGTGTATGGCTTTGTATCTTTAATACCCTGAGATTTTAGATCCTTAGCAAGCTCTATGAAGCTATCTTCAAGCTCTTCGCCCTTCTCTTCCCATACATTCGTAAATTTTATCCATAATGATTCAATATAGTTGTTTAATTGATTTGAAAGACTTTCTTCTATTTTTAAGTCATTAAAAGTTTGTTTAAAACTATTATTTGGGTCATTATCCAATGAACTAAGAACTTCAATCAAATTCTTACGATTAAAATTACTTTTAAACAAACCTTTTAATTCTGAAATTTCTATTTCTAATATTTCTTTTTTCCAATATTCTTCAACAATTTCATTTATTAGTGATTTTGAATCTTTTTCGATGGTTGGGTGTAAATTATTTCCATTCTCAATAGCTTCTCTACGAAGTGTTTTACTGCAAAATCCATGAATTGTTGTGATATCTGCATTGTCAATTCTCTCTAATGCTTCTAATAGTAGTGATGCTATGTATAAAGCTTTTTCTTTGGATGTTATATTTAATTCGACCCATTCATTTAGTACATTGTCTACCTGATATGGTTTTACATTTGTATTTATTGATTCAATTATTTTTAATGCAAGAATTAACCTTTCAATAATTCTTGCTTTTATTTCTGATGCTGTCGCTTCTGTAAAGCTAACAACTAGTATTTCGTTTATTGAATATTCTTTTTCAGTTAATAACCTTAAGACAAGATGGGAAAGAGAAAATGTTTTCCCCGTTCCAGCACTTGCTTCTATTAGACGCATTCCATTCGATAAAGGATATTTATTCGCTTGAAACAATTCTATATTAGTCATTTTTATTTCATAGCTATTATAATAAAAAAATAACTAAGCCTTTCGCTTTCTATTATTCTTTGATATTGACCTTTTAAATTTCTTATAATTAACATTTAGGATCTCCAGTCTAAATATTTTATTTTTTTTATAATAGCTGGTACTTCTTTGATATATTTTTTGTATTCAGGAAATTTAATTTTTAACCTTTCTTCTTCCTTTAAGGCTTTTATTTTTAAAATGTAAGCTAATGATATGAGTAGATATAGATGTATTAGACTCAATGAAAAAATACATATTCCTAATGAAATATATAATAATCCCTTATAAATGGGGTGCCGAACATTTTGATATGAATTATTTTTTATCAGACTCGATTCATTCATTGGATAAGGTAGCGGTGTTAGATTCTCTCCTAAATCTATAAATGCTTTAATGACAATGAATAGACCTATAATTGAAATTGCTGATCCAATAATTATAAAAAAAGTATTTATTGAATATGGCATTTGCTTTATTTCTGGGTAGGGAGGGATTAAATGTAGGAGAATTAAAAATATTTGAGAAAATAAATACCACTCTCCTTTTGAATTAGTAAACAGTCCCTGCTTACTAAATCCCCATTTTGAAAAGAGAGTTATAATATCCTTAAAGAGATTGCTTTTAAGCTTCATTTTGTTGCTAGTTAGTTGGTGTTTTTTAGGATTGGTTCATAGAGACTCATCAATACATCTTTAAATGATTCAAAGTCTAAAAAAGTAGAGGCATTGCATTTTTTGCCAAAACAAAGTTCCATTGCTAGAGCCTCTCTTTCTCCTTGCATATATAAATCACCTTCCCATTTCTTTTGAAATAAATCTTGCTCATTCTTATTATTATCTTTTGTAGCGAAGGCATAATCTAGGCCACTTTCTGGAGGTATGGGCCAACAATTATTTCTTCCTGCGGTTGCTAATTGATGTATTTGTCTTAAATATTTTTTTGCTTCTTTTTTATTGATTGGTAAAATCTCCTTGTTTACTTCAAATTGAATTTTTTTTCTATAATCTGTTTTTTTAGAAATTATCAGTGTTTTATAATTAAATGAACTATTTGCAGATAAATATAAATGATTTAGCCATCCATTCATAAGAGTTTTATATTTTAAACTTCCAACTTCAATCTGTATTAAATTCTTCCCTCCAAAGTAAAATTCACCCTCTAACTCTTGCATCTCAATACTCCTTTTCGTGATTTGACCTGTAGCGTATATTGCGGATATTAAACTATTCCATCGCTCCTGAAGAAGATCCTCCTCTATTAATCCAGCCCCTTTTGGAGGGAAAACACCTTTGCCAGAATAGTTCTCTTTCCAGTAGTTTGAGTTGTTTTTTATATCGTTAATATTTAAGAGATCACTACTTTCCAGTCGATGTTTGAGAAGTTTATATCTTTCAAATTCTGAAAGCTCGAGAAAATCATTGTCTTCAATAAGATTGACAAATTCTCTTGATTGGATTTCGTGCTCTTTTAACCATGTTGTTTGTGGATTGAGTAACCATTCTTTGGTTTTCTCGAAGGAATAAGATTTTAATTCGCTTACGTTTATTTCTTTCCACTTTAGCGGTAATGCTAGTGAGATATTTTTAGTCGGGATTGCTTTTTCAAGCCATTCTCTAGCTTCTAGATTCTTCCTGTCACAACTCATGATTTGTGGATTTTCGGTTTTTATAAAGTTGAAATGATCAAGAGGATTTGCTGGTGGCTCAATGAGAATCTCTTGAAAGGTATTGGCTCCTAATTTAATTTTTAAGTAATTCAGCCATTGTTGAACAGGGCTTGGAGGTTCTAGATCTTCTCCTGTCTTTTCATCTTTTGAATTCCAAGAAACCAAAAGATTTTGACGAGTTGAGATTAAAGCTTCTAACAATGAATAGCGGTCTTTATCATATTGGTTTGGATCTCCAAGCTCTCTTTTTCTTTCTAGGAGATTAAAACTTCTTCTATTCTCTATTCTTGGAAAAGTTCTACTTTCTAGTCCCATGATAATGATGATTTTATGAGGGATTGCTCTCATTGGTTCTAAGGCACTGATCGTAATTTTTCCTGTCCTATGACCAAATTTGCCATTTGTAGAACTTAATGCTTTGGTGATAATGTCTTTGACTACTAGACAATCAATTTCTAGTTCACAATTATCTATTATGAGACCCCAATTATTAACAATAGTTAGTAGTTGTTGCTCTTCCCATGCCCATTCTCCACCATCTCCAAATAAATCCTTTACGAGCGATGTTATAAGTTTTATCCATTCTTTACATGAACGTTTACTGCGAATCGCATCGACATAATTGCAAAGTTTTGAAAGTATACCCCAAGCTTTTATAAACTCTGTACTTGAAATATTCTCGGAATAAGGGGAGATATTGCTTATTCCATTAATTGGATTTTCTGGTAAAACAAGACCAAGTAGAAACCTTTCTAGACACCAACATAGGCTATGAGTTTCTTCCCCAAATCTTTCTGAGGAATCAAGTCCCCAAGTAAAGCCAGCGGATTGAAGGTTTTTGATTATGTCACTCACCTCGTCAATACTTATATTCTGTTGCGTTCGTAATGCTGGATTAGTTATTAAGTTTTCAAGAATTGATGCGGTTAGACGAGATGCAGATACCTCTAAAAGATTTAACACAAAATGTATTAAACCTACTTTATCTTCTTGACTTTTATCTGTGATTACCCAGGGTAGCTGTGTAGTATTGTGATCTATATTATTAAACACTGAGGTAATTATTGGTGCATAGCTATCAACTTGTGGTGTCATTATTAAAATGTCTCTTGGCTGTATTTCCTTGTCATTGCTTAAGAGCTGTAATATATGATCCCGTATCAATTCCACTTGTCGATACTTCCCTGGAGATTTAAGGAAAAGGAGTGACTTGTCAGATTTTTCTTTAGTTAATATATTTTCACTTTTTGTGGACAACAATTCTTGTTGTAGTTGTTCTAATAAATTTGGTTTGTTCCCTTTATTAGTCGCGATATCTGCTGTAAGAGAAAAAATATCTTCCTCATTTCTATCTCCCAATTGATATTCACCACTCCCTTCTAATAACTGTTGGAATTCAGCCCCCATCCGTCCAAGGAAGGCCTCAAGTCTTGGAGATTCTAGTAACCATTGCCTGTCGGGAGGAGTTTTCCATGTGTTTCTAAATTGCAGTCTTCTTGCTTCACATCTTTGCCAAAGATCATTGCAAGGGGAAATTAGATAAATTTTTATATTTATTACTTTTGAAAATGCTTGAATTAAATCTATTTGCAATGGTGCCAGACTACTAAGTCCATAGATGTATAAATTTTTTGGATAATCTAGTTTAGAAATATCATCTTTCTTTAAAAGTTCAATAGCTTTTTCGACTTGTATACAGAAGGGATCTTTGTTTATCTTTTTATATAATAAATTAAATAATATTTCTTGCCAAAGTATATTTTTATTAACATTAATCTCTGTAGAATTCTTCTTCGTTTTCTTGCTTAACCATTGCTTGATAATTCCTGGTCTATAAAGTATGTAATCATCAAATGTTTCTGCAATATTGTTTGCTAGATCCCATAAATTTAGATTAATTTGCTCATTTTCTTTCTCGCTTATTTTTAGCCAGGATCGAATTACCTGTGCATCTTCCTCTTTGATTAATTCTGGCAATAACTCTAAAATATTCCAAACAAGATGATTCTTTTCCCATGGATCTCTTTCATTAGGATCAATACCAATAATTCTCTTAACTAAGCTTTTCAAATATGTACCAGGGAAAGGGTATTTAACTAATGCATTGATATTATTAATAATTGAAAGTTTTTCACTTAGCCATCTGCTTGATGGCCATGTACTTACGACAACATTAACTTCTTCAGTTATTTCAGGAGGATTTAATCGGAGTTCCTGTCCTAGTATCTCTGCTAACCATTCAGCTTTATTACTTCGATAAATTGTTAGCAAGAGTCAAATGCGATTTAAAGATATTTTTAAAGTAAGAAGTTATCTTTTCTTGGATTGATAATTAGGCTTTTCATTTCTTTTACTGCCTGAGATAGACCTACTGAAAGGGCTCTAGAAATAATTGTATGGCCAATATTTAATTCTTCAATCCCTTTAATAGCTGCAATCGGTTCAACGTTTTGATATGTCAATCCATGACCTGCGTTTACTCTCAATCCATAGGATTTTGCTTTAGCTGTGTTCTCTTTAAGAATGGATAACTCTAAACCTCTTTCCTTGTTTTTTGTGATTGCATATTTACCTGTGTGCAGTTCAATCCAAGCGGCATTTATTTCAGCACAATTTTCTAATTGAGATTGGATTGGATCAACAAAAAGACTAACTGGAATATCCTCATCAGAAAGACGTTGGATTATTTTCTTTAATTTGCTTTTTTGTTTAATGACATCGAGTCCTCCTTCTGTAGTGACTTCTTCTCTTTTCTCAGGAACTAATGTAACCATATCTGGCTTGAGATTAAGTGCTATTGAAGTCATTTCTTCAGTTGCAGCCATTTCCAGATTTAGTCGAGTATGCACAGTCTCTTTTAGAAGATTTAGATCTCTATCTTGAATATGCCTTCTATCTTCTCTTAGATGAACTGTTATACCGTCAGCACCACCTAATTCCGCTAAAAGAACCATTTTTACTGGATCAGGTTCAAATGTCTTTCGAGCTTCTCGGACATTTGCTATGTGATCAATGTTTACGCCAAGACTTGCCATAAGTATTTAAGATATACTTTGATTGTATTCATCAAAAGCAAAATAAGGTTTAGCCGCTGTAGTAACTGCCCAGTCTGACCATTAATAATAAAGCTTACGGAGTTAACTTCATTACATAGTTTTTTAAAGAGGGAATTTTTGACCCTTCTTCATAGAGAAAAAAAAATATGCTTAGGAGTTGATCCTTTTTGGAGTCAATTAGCTATGGTTGCTACGCAAGATTTTGCCTTGAACAATTTTTTTAGAAGAAGAATAGTTATTGGTGGAGAAAATTTACCTTTAAGTGGTTCTGTTGTACTTGCTCCCACTCATAGATCTAGGTGGGATGCTTTGATGTTGACTATGGCTGCTGGAAGAAGGATTACAAATAGAGATTGTAGATATATGGTCACCCGATCAGAGATGAGAGGGTTACAAGGTTGGTTCTTAAATAGGTTGGGTTGTTTCCCCATCGATCAAGGAAGACCTTCTCTAACTACTCTTAGATATGCAGTGGATTTATTGATTTCAAGTCAGCAATTAGTTGTATTCCCAGAAGGAAAGATAAATCGATTTAGCGAGCCTGTAAAACTGAAAAAAGGCTTGATTCGCTTAGCTCAACTAGCCTCTAACAAAGGCTTGGAAATTAAAATAGTTCCAGTAGGTTTGGCCTATAGTGATGTTATTCCGAAGTTTTATGGATCGGCATCAATTTGTTTTTCTAAACCATTAACTATTTCGAGTGATTTTAAGCAATCTACTAATGACTTTAATATTGAACTTTCAAAAAGTATGAGAAGTGCTGAACAATTGGCTTTGTTAGCTGTTGGTAGAAGATAATATGATTTATCTTAGTTGATTCTTTAGCACTCCCATTGAATTTGTTTCCTCCAAATTCACTTCAATTCCTTATTTGAAAATGATTACACCCAAAGAAGTTACTCTTTTAATTAAGCAATCACTTCCCGATGCTCAAATTGATGTAAAAGATATGGGCGGTGGCGATCATCTTGAAGTCAATGTTGTATCTGAAGAATTCTCTGGCTTATCTCTTGTACAACAACATCAACTTGTTTATGGTGCTTTAAAAAATGAATTGAAAACAGAAACAATTCATGCTTTGGCCTTGAAAACCTCAACTCCTCGATAACTTTTCAGATATGGATTCCACAACTCGTTCAAAAATTGAACTCTTAATTAAATCAAAACCAATATTTGTTTTCATGAAGGGTAATAAGTTGATGCCACAATGTGGTTTTTCCAATAATGTTGTTCAAATTCTTAATTCATTGGGAATGAGCTTTGATACTTTTGATGTCCTTTCAGATATGGAAATTCGAGAAGGCATTAAGGAATTTTCAAATTGGCCAACAATACCTCAAGTTTATGTAAAGGGTGAATTTATTGGAGGCTCCGATATATTGATAAGCATGTATAACTCTGGGGAATTGAAAGAAAAATTAGAAATCGCACTAGCTTCATAACTTGTTACTTTTTTGATTAAATCTAGGCTTCTTTTTGAAAAAAGAGGTTATTAATATCGCCATCAGGACCAATAAAGCTTGATGGATCCATTATCCATCTATCAATTAATGCTTCTAACTTCTCTTGATCCCTTGAGCCTAATCTCTTGCAATTCCTTAGGGAATGCAAATATCCATCTGCATAGATTCTAAGCTCAGAAGGACTGTGGTATCGACTTGTTAGTTCCTGACAGGCATCACAAATTGATTGGAAGTGTTTTATTGCTTCTGGAGTATCAAAAGATGTCATGGTTTGCTAAGACACAGACTATTCTTGTTAGTCAGCGAACAGTTTGCTTTAATATCTTCTCTAGTCTAAGGGTCTACATTTCCGACTTGTGACATTAATACCTGCAGATCAGCTTGCTACTGAGCAAATTCAAGGATCCTCCTCAGGTTCTTCTCCTATTCAAGCAACTACTCAATCACCTTCAAAGGTGCTTGTTGTAGAACCACATCCAACTCTCAGAACTGTTTTGGTTCAGAGGCTTAGACAAGATGGACAGCTTGCCGCAGCAGTAGGTTCTGCTGAGGAGGCCGTTGATCTTTGTCGGGATCAATCCCCAGATTTATTGGTTAGTGCAGAGATATTGGAAAAAAGTTCAGCCCTTCGACTAGCTCAGCAGTTGGGCTGTTCAGTGATTGTGCTAACAGCAAGAACAGGAGTTGAACCCGTAGTAGGACTTTTAGATGATGGGGCTGATGATGTGTTAAGGAAACCTTTTGGACTAGAAGAATTAGCTGCTAGATGCAGGACTTTACTTAAAAGAGGAAGAATTGGTTTACAGGAGCGTGTTGCTGTTGGCCCGCTTGAGGTTCACCTTCTCCTCAGGCAGGTCACCTTGCGAGAAAAACCTGTCGAATTAAGTCCAAGGGAATTTGCTTTGTTGTGTGCCCTTTTGATGCCACCTGGAATGGTAAGAAGCCGCCATGAGTTACTTCGAATGGCTTGGCCTCCATTTAGTGGTGGTCCTCGATCTGTTGATACGCAGGTTTTAACCCTTAGAAGAAAACTTGAACAAGCAGGTCTAGGTGATGGAGGAGGAATTACAACTGTTCGCCAGCAAGGTTATAGGTTTAGTCTTGATAACCTGCCTTCATAGCTTTTTGTAGGTATTAGATAATTTATTCTGGAAGTTCCCATTTGTTTATCCCAAGCTTTGCTCCTATTTTGTGAGCACAGGCATAACCGCTAAAGGCCACTGCATTTAATCCTTGACCAGGGAAAGAAGAATCACCAACACAATAGAGTCCTTTTATCTTTGTAGTATTAAATGGCATTGGAAGAAGACCAGGTAATCTCATAGAAGGAATTGGCCCGTAACTGCCTTTATTTCTAGCAAGAAATCTTTTATGTGTTCTTGGACTACCTATCTCTTTGTGTAAAACATTTTGACTAAGGTTTGGAAATAATTTTTCTAATTTAGATATAAGTTTATCTCCATCTTCTCTTTTCTTGTCAAGATATTCTTTGTTGCTTAATCCCTCCCAACAATCCATCGAAGAAGGAGTAAAGGCATGAACAATATGGCTATCTGAAGGTGCTAATGATGGATCTAATAGAGTTGGGATTGAGAGAAAAGTTACTCCTTGTTCATGTTCCATTTCTTCCCATGTATCGAGAAGCAAGTGATGGCAATGTGTGTTTGAAGGGATTGAGTCTTTCCTTACTCCCAAATGAAGGGATAAAAATGAAGGAGAAGGGATGTATCTGTTTTTCCATTTTGTCTCGGCTGTTGGGGTTCTATCTGGTTCCACAAGTGGATCATTGATTCCTTGGCCACCAAATGTATCCCATCTTGTGGCATTAGAGACTATTGTTTTACCAAATAATTCTTCACCATTATCTAGTGAAACTCCTATTGCCTTTCTGTTTTCAAAAATTATTTTTTTAACTTTAGCTTTATATCTTATTTCTCCCTTGAAATTTTCAATTCCTTTTACTAGTTTCTCAGCAATTATTCCAACACCTCCTTTTGGATAGTTAATACCTCCATAGTGTCTATCAGAAAAGACCATTCCCGCATTTATCATAGGTGTTAAGTCAGCGGGCATTACTGACCAGCAAAAACATTCAATGTCAATAAATTTTAAAAGAGCAGGATCTTTGATATATCGTCTGGCAACATCTCCAGCATTAATTGGTAACCATCTGGCGAGTCCTAGGCATGATAAGGGTGATTTAAAAAAAACTTTCATGAGATATCCGGGATCCTCTATTGAAAGTAAGGGCATCGAATTCAGACAATTAAATACATCCCAACATGTTTCGTAGAAATGATTTATTCCTTGCTCTTCATGGGGAAATAAATCAATTAGCTTGGTAATGAATTTTTTATAATCTCTATCAACTGTAATTTCTAAATGATTAGGTAGATGATATGCCAATTGTGTTGGGTCAGGAATCGTTTCACATTCTTGTCCAACATCTTTGAGAGCTCGTGTTAATAAATTGGTGTACCCCTTTTTACCAAATCCAAAAATCATAGATGCTCCAACATCAAAAGTAAATCCTTTTCTTTTAAATGAACCACCACTTCCACCAGGAATTTTGTATTGTTCCAGCACAAGAACTTTTGCACCTTTGCTTGCTAGTTGACTTGCAGTCACTAATCCACCAAGACCGGAACCAATAACTATCGAATCCCAGTCGCAAGAAGTTTTAGTTTTATTTGTTAATTGAGTCATGATGTAAAAGAAATTTTTAAATGAACTGTTGACTAGAGTTTTTATCTAATAATGTTTCTCTTAACTTTTTTATTTGACTCAATGCCCTATCTCTATATTCTTTGTATCTTTCACGTTTGTTGTGAACTCTATTTTTGAGTTCAGGTAGTAATCCGAAATTAGCTGGCATAGGTTGAAAGTTTTTTTTATTTTGAACTCGTAAGCTTGCTTGACTATTACTGACAAAGTTTGTCAATGCCCCAATCATGGTAGACGATGGCAAAGAAATTGTATTTAATCCCTTTGCTAACAAGGCTGCGTTAGTTCCTGCCAACCAGCCTCCAGCGATAGCCGCAGCATACCCTTCTGTACCAGTGAGCTGTCCAGCAGCGAATAATGTTTTTCTTTTTATAAACTGAAGTGTTGGCTCTAATAGCTTTGGAGATTCAAGAAAAGTATTTCTATGCATTACTCCCAAACGAATAAATTCTGCATTTGACAAGCCAGGAATCATTCTGAATACACGTTTTTGCTCGCCCCATTTTAAATTTGTTTGAAAACCAACGAGATTCCATAGTTGACCTGCTTTATCCTCTTGTCTTAATTGAACGACAGCATGAGCTCTTTTAAGCCTTCGGAGGCTTTTGTCGTTTACATTGCCCCATCTTGGATCCCAGAGACCTATTGGCTTTAATGGGCCAAAACGCATAGTCTCTAGACCTCTTTTCGCAAGCTCTTCTATAGGAAGGCACCCTTCAAAAAAAAGAGCTGATTCTTTTTCAAAATTTTTTAATTCAGCTTGTTCAGCTTTGATTAACGCAGAGTGAAATTTTAAATATGACTCTTCATTCATTGGGCAATTAACGTAATCAGCATCGCCTTTGTCGTATCTACTTGCACGAAATGCTATTGAAAAATCAATGCTTTCCCCAGTAATTATTGGACTTGCAGCATCAAAAAAATGACATTCACTTTCTCCTGTGAATTTTTTGATGTCTTCAGCTAGCGATTCGCTTGTTAAAGGACCTGTGGCCAGAATTGTAATTTGTTGAGCATTTGGTAGGCATGGACATTCATCCCTAATGATTGTTATTAGGGGATGAGAGGTAAGTTCATTTGTGATTGATAGGCTAAATTGACTTCTGTCTACTGCAAGTGCTCCTCCTGCAGGAACAGAGTGTTGATCAGCTTTTGCGATGACAATAGATTTTAAATTTCTCAACTCTTCTTGTAAAAGTCCCGCTGCTCTATCACTACTAAGCGCTCCAAAGCTATTGCTACAAACAAGTTCAGCGAATTCGGGTGAGTGATGGGCTGGAGATTTTTTCTTTGGGCGCATTTCAAAGAGAGTTACTTTGACTCCAGCACTTGCTATTTGCCATGCTGCTTCTGAGCCTGCGAGACCAGCGCCTATTACGGTTACTGATGGATTTTCTGTCAAACTGTCGTGGTTTTCTTTTTTTTAAGCTTAATTAAATAATATTCTCATGTCCCTCAACTATTTATTAAGACTTCAAAAGTATTTAAAAAATCAATGAGGAAGGGAAAAAAATATCTATAAATTGTTTTTTAGTCCTCAAAAAGGAACATTAAGGCCATTAATGCTTCGACAACGTGATATTTTTCATATTGGACCATTAAAATGGTTTATTGGGGGTCGCTAGCTCAGTGGTAGAGCATCCGGCTTTTAACCGGCTGGTCCTGAGTTCGAATCTCAGGCGACCCATGTTTTACTTAAGACTATTTCTAGATAACTTGACGTGAATACCACTTCCGTCTGATTTTTTGAAAAATTATTTTTTTTGGACCATTTTGATTTTTAGTTTTACATCAGTAAATGCTGGGTTAAATGGTTTTACTAATTTGATTTTCGTTGAAGATTGGCTTATCGAGAGGAAGGTTGATTTAACTATTAATGAGACAAAATGCAGAGCCTCAATACCTTCGCATGCAAATTGGTTTGGAGCGCGGGTAAGACTTGGTCCCAACAATGAATTGATAAAACCTATTTGGATATCTGTTAAGGCTGACCAAGTGATGGATTCAAAATTAACTAAAATTAAAGAACTTCTTGATGATTGCAGATCAGGTCTTCTTTTCCTTCCTGAAACTCTTTAAAGGTTAAGGATTAATGTGTTGATGAGAGTATAAATACTTTCTCAAAAGAAATTTTATTGCTGAATTAAAAAAGTAGTAATTTATTTTTGCATGAAAGAACTCTCAGTAGGTGCTGCCATTGCACTTAATATATCTTTGTATATTTGGGCTTTAATGGACCTTCCTTTTAGATTTTAATCATTAAATAAAAGATAAAAATTTTATTTAATTGACTTACTTCTATACTTATTAATCACTATTTTTGATTTCATTAATTCTTTTAATTATATGAATTACAAAAGATTACTAGGTTTAAAATAATTTATTCTTTAATTTTTGTATTCTGAAGCACTTTTTTAACTTTCATTTTTTTTTGCACTCCCAATCCTTTTTTTTTACCTGAAGCGGTTAGGGTCTTTAAGAGGTAAAAAATGCCTCTTCGTCTTATGGAAATGGGGGTATGGTTAAGAAATCTTCTTCAATTACAAAATCCAATTCTAATTGGCTATGGAGGTGGGCAGAACCTGAAAGCGAACTTTCAGTAATCCCTAAATCAAAAACCAAACGTTTAGCTCAGCAGGCAAAGTTAGCAAATGTTGATGCTGAGAGAGCGGTTAGTCGTGCATACCAAATTGAATTATCTAGAACAAAGGCAATTGGTGAAGCCATGTTTAAGTCTGGCAAAGCATTAAGGTTTACAATATCTAGTTCTGGAAGGCAGCTAATCCTAAGAACTCAGGCAGCACGAAGGCAATTTGAGCCTGGTTTTAGAAATAAAAAATAATTCTCAGATAGAATATAAACCCCTATAAAAATAAAAAATGCAGCTTTATATAGTTACTTGGAAATTTGAATCATCTGATGATCAAAACTATTCATCCGAGGCATTTGTAGATTATGTCGAAAGTGGAAAATCTGAGGACCTTATTGATGGCTATGAGAGAATTGCATGGGCTCATACTCCGCAAGACGGCACAGGAGTGATTATTTGTAGAGCTGCAAGTGCATCAATTTTATTTAAGGTTTTTGGATCTTGGAGAGATAAATATGGAATGACTTGGGAGTATAAACCTGCCTTAACTACTGAGGAGTTTGTTAGTTTAATAAAAGAAAAATAGATATAATTTTTCTGTATTTCTTAGATTTAATTTTTATAAAGAATAAACTTCTGTCTAAAAAAACCTTGAAGATAGTGTTGTTCCATTTAGTCTTATAAAATTAGATGTTATTTAATGATAGCTTATTTTTTCTTTGCTTTGACTGCTAGTGAAATGGGTCTTAGTCCGACAATACTAGCCTTAATAGGAGTTTCATCGATCGTTTTTATTGTTGGCTTTGCAAAAAGCTCAAGAGAGAATGAATACAAAAAATTGATGGATTCATTTATTGAAAAGAAAGAGGAATCTGATTGATTTATTCAGATTAGTAAGAAGATCTTCTTACTAATCTGAATTCTCTTATCTAATAAGGCAGGATGGTAGAAGAGTAGTTTTGAAATTGAACAATTTATTAGCAAACGAGAGAATTGTCTCGCCCTCTAGAGATGTTCTTGCCGGTCTTGTGGTTGCATTCGCAATGATTCCAGAAGCGATAGCTTTTTCTGGAATTGCAGGCGTTGATCCAAGAGTTGGATTGTTTGGTGCTTTTTTGCTTTCTGTAACCCTCGCAATATTTGGGGGCAGGATGGCCATGATTACCTCGGTAACTGGTTCAACAGCTCTTTTGATGACTGGTATTGTTCAACAAGGAGAAAATATTAGTCCTGGTCTTGGTCTTCAATATCTTTTGGCTGCTGGATTGCTTACTGGAGTCCTTCAGATCGCTTGGGGTTATCTAAGACTTGCACATCAGATGAGATTTGTACCTCAACCTGTTATGGATGGATTTGTTAATGGTTTGGCTATATTGATCTTCCTTGCGCAATTGCCACATTTGGGAATTGACTTGGCGCATTCTTCGAAAGTAGTTACTGCAATACAATTACCTGCAGTTTGGGGATTAACCATATTAACGTTATTGATTATTTATTTGCTACCAAAAATTACCAAGATTTTGCCTTCAGCATTGGTTGCAATTTTTATATGTACTGCAATTTCTATTGGATTTAAATTAAATGTTCCAACTGTGTCTAACTTAGGAATTCTTCCAAATGGATTGCCTGGCTTTGGCTTTCCAAAAGTTCCATTTAATTTTGAAACTCTTGGTTTGATTCTCCCAACAGCTTTGGCAATCTCTTTGGTAGGTCTTATGGAGACATTTCTCACTCAAGATATTCTTGATGATATGACTGATAAAAGTACAAATAAAAATGTTGAGGCTAGAGGTCAAGGTATAGGAAATATTGTTAGTTCTCTTTTTGGAGGTATGGCTGGATGTGCTTTGGTTGGACAATCGGTTATGAATGTGGGCTATGGGGGAAGAACCCGACTTTCAACATTAAGTTCAGGGGTTTGTTTAATAGGAATGATTCTTGCTGCTAAAGATTGGGTGAATCAAATCCCAATGGCAACACTGGTTGGTGTAATGATAATGATTGCAATTAATACTGCTAATTGGATGTCAGTAAAAGATATACGCCGTATCCCTAGAAGTGATAGTTCAGTTATGATTTTAACTGTATTTGTAACTGTTATTACTCATAATCTTGCTCTAGGTCTCCTTGCAGGCGTGGGGCTTGCCGCAATATTATTTAGCAGAAAGGTTGCAAAAGTTATTAAGGTTGAGTCTTCCTTAAATGGTGAAGATCACAGAGTTTATAAAGTTAAAGGTCAATTATTTTTTGTTAGTAGTATTTACTTTAGGCAAGGGTTTGAACTTCACGAACATCCTCAAAAAGTCACAATCGATATGGCTGAAGCTCATATATGGGATCAAAGTGGTGTAACTGTTCTTGACCAGGTGATTAGGAAAATAAAATTAGGGGGTTCTGAGGTTGAAGTGATTAATTTAAATGATGAAAGCTTGAATTTATTTTCTCGAATAGGACAAGCATCTGAGGCTGGAGGAAGAGGTGGAGAGTTTAAATCTGCACATTAAAAACGCCTAAAATTTTATTTGAAATTTCTGCAAATCTTTTTAAGAGCTTGTATGAAAGGTTTATAAGGGTTCATTTCCATTTGTCTAAACTTTGTAAATTTTATACAAATGAATGTATAAGCCAGAGCCGCAACTAATCAAGCCTCATATCGTATGATCATAGAACCTATAAGTTTTGCTTATGTATATTCTGTCTTGTCGATTGATGCAAATTCTATCCTTTATAGAAATTTGTAATGTCTTTAGCCTTGGAAGTTGATATTTTTTTGTAATTTTAATGAGATAAAAAAAATCTAAATCCATCAAGGTCTATAAAACCTGATGAATTTAGATCTTTTGATAAAAGTTTGATTCCCTAGATAGATTTATGAAAATCTAAAATATTTGTTAGTTAGGAAATTTGGCTAATAGAGAGCTTTGTCTAATAGCTATCTTCCTAAGCTTCAGAATCAAATTTAGATAGATTAGGACCAGCAATTACACCAACTAGTCCAAAAAGAACAAGGGATACAATACCGACAATTGTCGCTGAGAGGCTTCCTCCTCCCAAAGCAAAGGTTAAGAATGGCAAATGAAGCATTTTTTTTTAGATGCAGGTATATATATAAACCTAAAATTGCCCAAATTTAATGAAGTTGTAGCACCTTGATAAATTCAGACATTTTTAAAAGGCTTTAGCGAGAGTTAAGCAGTAGGGAAATTGTTTGGAAATCTTGTAGCTAATTCGTCTTGACTAGCATTGGTTTCCCACTTGAGCCAGTCCTTTACTCCGTCAGGCTTTACCTTCTGAGCACTGCGAGCAGCAAAAATGATTACATGAAATGGAATCACAATCGCAAAGAAGAAGAAATGAAGTAAATATAAATCCCAAGGGATCCCTTGGTAACCATAATCAGGGAAAAATATTGCAGTTATAAAAGGGAGCACCATGTTGTTCATGTATCAACTGTATTAATCATTATCCATAAAGCATTAATTTTTTCGATAAGGCTGGATATTTTAACTTCTAGAAATGCTGAGTAGCTTGGACAAGCATATGATTAGGTCTTGATTTGTGTGCTTTTTGAATTGATTAGCAAATGAATTAATAAAGGACTGAACCCTTTAAAGAACAAAAATTCGTAAAAAAATTTTTTTTTATACATACTTTACTTAAAATCCTTAAATGTTTAATTAACAAGTCTTTCTATTAATTTAATTAGCTTAAAAGTAAAATAGATACTAATTATCATCCAAGCTGGTAAAAGGATGTTCCATGCCTTTTGATATTTTAAAAGTATAATTTTATCTAGGATATAAGCTCCGCCGATGGGAATAAATATTAATAAGCTCATTTTTAAAAAAATCTCAAGGAATGCTAGCGCTGCTATTGGATTTATTAGCCATGCTATCAATATTCCACTTAGTAAATAGCCACCATATTGCCCCAGTTTCTTTATCATAAAACTGTTTTTAGCACTAACTTATTGTATCTAAAATACTACTACTAATACAAAAAGGTATTAATTTGATGAATTGTTGTGAAGTTGAAGTAACAGTTAGTACTATTT
Source organism: Prochlorococcus sp. MIT 0916 (assembly GCF_047305155.1). Taxonomy (GTDB): domain Bacteria; phylum Cyanobacteriota; class Cyanobacteriia; order PCC-6307; family Cyanobiaceae; genus Prochlorococcus_B. The sequence goes on along the minus strand of NZ_CP138980.1, from coordinate 1,914,871 downwards.
TTAAAGTAACTTTGTGTGTAAATTGATTTTTATATATCAATTCTTGATAGGTTTATTAATTTAAATATATCTATAAATATTTATCCGATCAATCTTTGGACTTAGGATATAGTTTTTTAATTGCATCAGCTTGATTTTTTTCCTTTTTCTTTATCTGCTTTAGTTCATTATACCGTCTAATTATAATTCCTGGGATAAACCAAATTACTGTTATTACTGCAAAAATAAAAAGTGGATTGTTTATAGTCATATCTAGTATAGTAGTCTTTACTAATAGAAAATATATATTATTGATTAAAAATAATTGATAGTGCATTTTTGTTAAATGGATAAGATCATTCTAATTGTAGGTGTGAATTGATTATATTTATTCAATTTCTGGCTTTCTTCTTTTTGCTATTTTGATTTGTCTTTGTTTCATTATTCCTCTTCCTTAGACTGGTTTTCTAAATAGACTTTTGATTCATCAGCAATTATTTTTAAATAGTTATCAATTCCTTTTGATTCTGAAATTTCTTTTGAGTTGCTATATTTAATTGCTATATCTTTACCAGACCATGCTGCTTGATTTTTTATAAGATTCCTTTTTGCCAAATAAAATATCTTTTTCCCAATGAAGAAAAGAGCTAATATAAATATAGAAAGGAGAAGAACTAATCTCATTTTTTATGTCTATTTATTTAATGATAACTTCTTGGAAATCATATTTAACAATATGACAAAAAATATATATAAATTCACGTCAGATTATTGCAGTCTTAATTTGGCTGTTCCATTGGATTCCTTTTATGCTAAAAATCTAAACTGCTTTTGATTAGATTTATCATTTGTAATTTTTGATTTATAATAAATTTTGATTTAACAATTGCTATTTTTGTGATTGTTTGCTAAAAATATAAATATTTATAATATTATTTAAAGATGTTTCCTTGGATTAATCAAAGCAGAGTCGTTTATATTTTATCTAATTTGTTTGTTTTACCTGCTACATTTATTCCTTTTTTTGACTTTATATCAAATATTTCTTTTATTGTTGCTTTCATTTTATTGGTAAACAAAAATTTACTGCTGTTATTATCATTATGTGTTGTTTTCACTTTTAAAAATAATTCCAATTATCGATTTAATCTTTTGTTGAAGCTAAAAGGTGAAGAAATTTCTAAGTCAGACTATGAATGTGTTTATTTATATGCATGGTGTACTTTATTAAGATATTCTCTAGTTGGATTCGCATCAAATCAAATTTTTTTATTTTTTAAATAAGTTTTTTTAGTTCACTTATTTTTAAAAGGATTAGTGAAGATTCTTTTTGCTAAATTTTCAGGTGGATTAATCATTCCTGTATCTGCATTTAGTCTTCTTTTGATGTCTTCAATTGTTTTTTGATGTTGAACATCGTTTTTGTCTGGGTCTAAGGAGTCGAACCAATTATGAAGATCCCATTTTTGATGACCATCTTGATCTACTTCGATTTTTACAAATCCCTCTTGACCTGAAAAGAAATAAACACCTTCAGGTAGGTTGTCGAAATCAAACTCCCCATCTTTCCCTTTTCTGATTGAACCCATTATTATTTAAATTTTTTGTAAATACAATATCTCATGAAAGATGTTTTGTTGAACTTCTTTCATCTCTTGGAACTTAATTCTTCTATCTAAATCTTTAGGAATTATGATTTTTAGTTGCTTTTACCTTGAGTAGTGTGAATGATTGAAAAAATACATAAGATTTATGTGCCCTTTTAGTAAGGAATTTTCTCTTCTTGCCAAAACATTCGAATACTCAGATTACCTTGAAGATTCAGATTGGAAATTTCAGAAATATAACTTGGTAAATGCTTCTTGTTATTCTGATCTTCTAGAAGATACTGAGTGGGGTACTAGATCTGATGATTTAACTATTGCTTGAAAATCTTGGAAGAGATTAGTTTTTTCATATTTTAATCTGCGAATGTTAGTTCAGAAATGAATGCATTGCTTATCCATTCAAGTTGGTGATCTTCGTTTGGTGTTCTTCCTAGAATAATAATAGGAATGCGAACTTCTTTATTCTCAATAATTTGTCTATATCCAACTAGGAGTTCAACGTATTTTTTAAAAGTCCATCCGTTATTACCTTTTGCCTTCGATTCTGAAGAGTTTCTAAGGGATCGATGAAAATCTTCTATTCCAAATTCATTCCAACATTCCTGAATGGCAAGTAAATGTTCGTGACCTTCCTTGAGTAATTGTTGATATTGAATTAGTTCAGGGGCTTCTTCTGAGTTGTCTGGTTTAAGTTCTTTAGCTAAATCAGAGACGGTGACTTTTTTAAGCCTGAACCAATCTCTATCAAAGAGAAAAACTGGAAAATTCAAAGACCATTTGATACCATCTAAACTTTTGTAGGTTTTGGTAAATTCATTCAAGTGTTTTTCAAGAAACTTGTATTTCCTTTTCATAAATAGTCCTTCTTATGTAATTACTTTTAATTTTTAGAATTAACGTTAAGCCTTAGAAGCTTTATGTCAACATGAGATGTAGTAAGTATATTATATATATAGAATGTTGATTTATTAAATTCAATGAATAATGGTAATAAAAGACCTGCATGGCTAAACTGGGTTTACCTTTTAATATTTTTATATTCTTCTTATTTCTTGTTCAATTATTGGTCAGCAATTTTAGAAAAATAAGAGTATTTAGTTAAAAAGCAATACATTTATATTGATTCTTCGCATATTAATATTTTTTAGTTTGTAAATTAAACTAATTTTTAGCTGTAATATATTTCTTTTATTTAACTCTAAGGCTAAAGAATTTTGAACTGAGGTAATTTGAATTTATATTCAAATTATCCGGCAAATACAGGCAAGCCAATTGTTGCTGTGCTGATTAAAGCTCCAGCAAAAATAAAGAAAGGAAGTAATGGGTACTTTTTAATCATGAGTCTTTAAATAATTGTTCGCTTATGAGTAATTATACCATGCTAGGTATTTATACCCTCGACCTGGGCTGAATATAGTCATAATTGCTTCTTCATTCATGCGAGGAGTAGTACGTTTTTTTACGTCATCTATTGAATTTTTGTAGTATCGATACTTTCTTTGGTGATCGCTAAAAATTTTAATAACACGCAATTGGTCTACAGGAAATCTTTTTTTAATTTCTTCTGCAAGTTGACTTTCCTCGTGATTTAGATCTGTTTTCTTAAGTTTATACTCAACGTTCATCCATTCGATAAGTTTTTCCAACTCACATGAGATTTCTCAGTTTTTTATCCACTTCTTGGTGTATTTTTATCTCCATCCTCAAGGCGATAGCATTTCTCGGCTGATGGTAATTTGATCTCATGCAGTAACTCAGCAAAATTTCGTATGAGTTTTATCAACTAGATTGACATGTACTCAAATTATGAAAGATTTTTATCCTTTTCGTGTGAAAGATTGAAGGGAATTATATATGTCATTTTTATCTATCTTAAAGGTCCTATAATATTTCCTCTAAATCTTTTTAGAAAAAAGGTAGTTTAAATTCAAATAAAAAACTGCTATTGATCATAAAAAAGTTCCTTTTCTTATTAAACCTATGTTTCTCGTTTGAACCCCACATCGCAAAATGTATTAAATTCAATTAAGGTCATTCATTCTTATGGGATAAAACTTAATGCAATGTTAATTCTTTGAGCTAATTAACTTTGTACTCGTATGTACTAAAAGATAATAAACTATTTTCTTTCTTGCCCAGCATTAACGGGACCTAGCCATATTTTATTAACTGTACTTATTTGCATTTGATATAACCTGAATTGAATAGGCTTGGATAAGAGTTGATGAGCGATTTTATTTATTTACATCAAATAAAATTCTTAAGTTCTCCTGTTTTATTTCATTTTACTTTCGAATTAGCTGCTGATATTCTTTGATTTTTCAGCTAAATATTTTACCTCTAATTTGATCTAGAGATGGACCTCTTTTTTTTTCTTCTTTAGTCAAAGGAATCCAGTTCCAATCACAACTAACAGTAAGTAGGTACCCAACTAATAAGTGCCAAATGAATATTGAAAATGCGTGATCTAGATGAGGGGTCAAGGGTTTAATGTGAATAAATTGATCTTAACTATTCTTCGAAGTTCCCACGAGTTTAAAACACATAAATAATCTAAATGATGCTTTTTCAACAAGGTTGATTAAAAATATTTTTTATTCCGCGTAATTAAGCGCCTTTGAAGCCTTAAGATTAATGAGATACGGGGCGTGGCGCAGCTTGGTAGCGCGGGTGCTTTGGGAGCACTAGGTCGCAGGTTCGAATCCTGTCGCCCCGATCAGTGATAGCAGCGGTTCCCAGCCGTTGCTTTTTTATTGGAAATTTATTTGTGTGCAAATTGTGTGCAAGAGGTCCAGTAGTAGAGAGAATTTTTAGCTTTTCAGGGAATTTACGCACGCCTCTTTCTAGTGTTGAGTTAGCCGTATATGACAAATGTAAACGCCAGATGTAGTGTGTAGGTATCGCTAAGAGTGTGAGGGTATCTCTCACCCACCAAGAATTTTAATTCTGGTCCCCTATCAGGGCGGTGAAAAAGTTCACCACGCATGGGAAAGTCGAACATTTCCCCTCTGCGCCCGCTGCTAGGCAGGATTCTTCTTCGAACAAGAATTGCAAAATGGGAGCGCAACTGAACACTTCTTTTTTCCATCATGGGAAAACGCAGCCGTAAGTATGCGCTCAAACGAGCCAGAGAGGTTCGTGTAGCTGGTAAAACTGTTTGTACTCCTAAAGGCTTAACTCCAGATAATTTAAAAACTGGAGTTTGGGTAGAAGAGATTCAACAAATACGCCATGAACGAGATCCTATTAATAGGTTCTTGAGATCTCGTGGTGAAAAGGTGGAATACCAGCAAGAAAAATTGAGTGAAATATATCCAAAAGCGACTGTCTCTCTCATGGAGGCAAAAGGGCTTATTAAGGAGCCTGCTCCATGCCAACCTCAACAGCAACAAGAGGCGCAAGATTCAAAACCATTGACGAAGCCATTCGTTCTACGGGAATCTCTGCATCGCAACTCAGAAAGTTAAAAGCCGACGGCAGATTTACCGCCGGAATTGAATACATATATATAAGTGGAAGCAAAGGAGGTCCAGTTGGTTGGGATCCTATTGCGATTGAACGATGGCAAATTAAACAATCTCAATTAATTGCTAATGCTCCGGCAAAAGCAGCGAGCGAAATTGAAGATTTTTCGACTATGGGGGCTGAGTGATGGATTTCCGTGATTTTGGGGCCGTACCCATTTTTGATACAAAGGAACAGGAATTGGAATGGCAACGGCAGGAAGAAGAAAAACTTCTTGCAGAAGAAAGAAAACTTGGCAGACCTTTGACAACTCCTCTTCATGAATTACCTAATGGGAAGAAGTCAATTCAAATTAAAACATTAAGAGGGGGGGACTTAGTAGGAAAAAGAATTTGGTTGGTTGATCAATTTGTTGCGCTAGGAGCTGTTGTCCTTTTGGCTGCGGAAAAAGGTGCTGGTAAAACAGCTCTACTTCTTCGTTTGATTGAAGCTGTTTGCAAGGGTGGTTTATTTATGAACCAACTTTCAACAAAAAAAGCAAAGGTATTGTTGATTCAATGTGATGAACCGGAGGAAGATACCTATTCGAAGTTAAGGCGTATGGGTTTATCAGGTGAGATATGTGATGTCGTCTGGCTTGAAGAAACTCTTGATCTGAAATGGTTGCAAAAACAGATAGATAAAGGGATTTATTTTTTAATCATTCTCGATAGTGCAACTAAAGGTCTTGCCTCTGATAATTGCGAAGTAATTGATACGGGCTTTACTAGAAAGCTTTATAAGATTGGGAGAATGTTTGCAAAAGCTAAAGTTAGTGGGATTATTACAACTCACTTAAATCAACCTATAGATAAAAAAGAAAGACAAACGATAACGGCTCATGATGTAGCAGGACTTTCAACAATTGGTAATGCAATTAGTGATCTTTGGGGTCTAGTGAGGGTACCGCAAAAACAAGATATATTTCGTTTGATTTGTCTTGGTAAAAGAAATTGCACAATTAATACACTTTGGGAAATTGACGGTAATCAAGAAGATTATTCATTTGATTTAGTTAAAGTAGGCGTAAATGATTTATTGCCAACTGAACGAAAGAAATTAAGAGACAGGATTTTTGATTATTTAAAGAAAGCAGGTTGTTATTGTCATCCAAGATCAATTGCTGCAGGTCTATCACCCATAAGCGAAGAAGAAACAGTAAGACGTTATCTTTCTGATATGTATTCAGAAGGCCTAGTCAAACGAAAGAAAGTTAATGTTGATATTGGTAGACCAAAGTATGAATATGCAATTGAATGACTTTTCCTACTAATACCCACCGTCTTAATATTTTATTTATGGGTCCTTGCTGGGACTTCCTCGGAGGGGGGATTCGATGCTCAAATTTTATCTAGGCACAACTAAAACAACTTGAGAATCAATATTCAAAGCTGCATATTTTATCAGAAATATTCAAGTCATACAAACAATTTCCACCAATTGCCTTGAGAACCAATGTTATGTGATGTCACCGAAGCCGCTTGGTATTTGGGCTATGCCTCTCCAGCTAGTTTGTATCGTCTACTAAAAGCTGGACTACTAGATAACTATGTAGAGATGCACCAAGGACAGGTATTACTAAGGATGGGTTCTAAAGGTAAAAGTCCCACTCTTGCCAAGAAAGTTCGATCATTAGTTAATTTTAGAGGTGGTCATGAATTGTTTATGTTTGACCCTAAAGAGGAGGAATCCTTGCAGAAAATCAGGGCTAGACATTACGAAAAAAGCTCTAAAAATATTTCTTAAAACGATAACCATTCCCAAAAGCTGTCAATAAAAAGATCATTTATTAGCACTATATTTGACTTTATAGGAATTTACCTTTACACTTTCAAGATCTAATTAGTGATTGTTATGTCTTTAACTGATTTTATGGCAGAGACTTCAGTTTCTAGTGAAAAAGAAGTTTGTCCAGGTTGTGGTTGTACTTGTCCTTGCGATTGTACGGATTGCAAAGAATGTTCAAAATGCAAAGATCATTAACTTCAAAAATCAACCGAAGCTAAACAATAATTGTTAACCCTTAAACAGTCTTAAAAGCCCTTAAACACTCTTATTTTTGCTTGCTGTCAACAAGTATCTATTCTCAAAATCTGAAGGTCTGACGCTAAACAAATGGTCGGCCTTAGGATGACCCCCAAGAAATTATTCCTGAAAAGTACCTTGGAAGCTATTTATTCAACGATAACTTATTTCAGACAATGACAAGGGTTAAAATCATCACGTCTATACGGAGACTGAGAACACGCATAATAATTTGAGCAATTATTCGACTTACATCCACAAGAACCATACTTACAGTGACTATCCCAATGACATCTCATCCCTTTGTTGGAATTAGAGTTTTCAGCATTAACAGTAGTAGGTAAAAGTAATCCCAAACTAAGAGCTAAAAATAAAAAACGGCGCATAAGATAATTAAGTGGTAGTTATAGGGCTTGTTGGTTTTTTTTAGAAACTATTGCAAAGATCATCAAATCAGCGACGACAGTTGCGAAACATTGGAGGCGACGTTTGATCATATACTTGGTTTTTTTTGACTTTCACCGTTCTATCTAAGTAACCGTGACAATGCGCTTCGAAATTAGTTTGGAGTCTTTGGAAGTTAGTAGCTAGCGCAGGCTCGATAATTCTGGTTAAGAAACTACCTCCCATAGCTCCAAAAAATACTGCTGCAACAAGTGTTAGCTGAGACTTCATTAGAAACGATATTAGTTATCAATCGACATTAGCTCAAAAGGTAGCCAGCATTAACTTTACTAATTACAGAACTTTTCTTTATCTATGTCCATTACAGAACTTTTCTAATGTATGTATTGGTGTAGCCCCAGTGTACTTGCGCCCAACCAAATGGCAATGAGGTTTAAGATGATGTTCGGCTTCCGCAGGCTCGATAATTCTGGTTAAGAAACTACCTCCCATTGCTCCAAAGAATACTGCTGCAACAAGTGTTAATTGTGACTTCATTAGAAACGATATTAGTTATCAATCGACATTAGCCACGATCTAATTAATTGACTGAGGGCAGTTACATTTATTTTGTTGATCTTTCTAAAAGAAAGTTCTAAATATCAGCAATAAGGGGCAAGGTTTTAAGGGATTTTAATATTCAAAAAATCCTATAAGACTCTATAAAGAATAAAAACATTGAGAATACAAACTATATAAGTTAGTAGCTTTGGTTGTAGAAAATCTGAATAAGTACGCTTACCATTCTCAAGGTTTAGAAGAAGTACTAAAAGTGCGTTGTTCACAAGAACCCAATATATTAGCTTTGGTATTTCAACACCTACAATCTCTAGAATAATGAAAATAAAGAGTAGTGCCCATTCAAGTTTTATGAATTTAGCTAGTTTTATATTGAGTGGCCTTTTCATTAGATAAAGAAGATTAATTTAAACTATAGACAAAAATTTAAAGATATATAAATCAGCGTTGTATTAGTGAATTGCTTTCACAGAAGCGGCGCTCACATTCACAGGCCCATCCGCTTGGTAAAGATACAGGACAACCTCCTATATTGGTTGTAATAACATCTCTCAGTTTGGCACCACTCAGGTTGGCATCCATCACGATGGCACGACTCAGGTCGGCACGTTCTAGTTTGGCACGACTCAGGTTGGCATCCTTCAGGTCGGCACGATTCAGGTTGGCATTACTCAGGTTGGCACGACTCAGGTTGGCACCCCTCAGGTTGGCACCACTCAGGTCGGCACTACTCAGGCTGGCACCACTCAGGTTGGCACGACTCAGGTCGGCGCCCTTCAGGTTGGCACCACTCAGGTTGGCATCCCTCAGGCTGGCATCAATCAGATAGGCACGACTCAGGTCTTTACCACTCAGGTTGGCACGATTTAGGTTTGTATGAGTTAAGTTGCCACCTGGTTTTATCTTACTTTTTTTTGGTGTTAAATGATCAGCAAAAGATGCTGGTTGATCAACAATGACAGCTACACCTAAAGCAAGGGAGGCTGCGGCAAGGAAAGCTAAACGGCGCATAAGATAATTAAGTCGAAGTTACAACAATCTGAAGCAAGTAAAAATCAGCGTTGTATTAGTGAATTGTTTTCACAGACCCATCCGCTTGGTAAATATCTAGGACAACCTCTTAGATTGGTTGCAATAAAACCTGTAGCGCCTTTTATAACCAAGCCGGAACCCCTCAGGTCGGCACCACTCAGGTTGGCACCACTCAGGTTGGCATTATACAGGATGACCTTACTCACGTCGGCACGACTCAGGTTGGCATTATTCAGTTTGGTATAACTCAGGTCGGCATTAACCAGGTAGGCACCACTCAGGTTGGCATTATTCAGCTTGGCACCACGCAAGTCGGCACCAAAGAGGTTGGCACGACTCAGGTTGGCTTTATTCAGGATGGCTTGATTCAGCTTGGCGCGCTTCAGGTTGGCATCACTCAGGTTGGCACCACTCAGGTCTATACGCTTCCAATCGACACTCCCTATGATTGTATGAGCTAAGTCGCCACCTGGTCTTCTCTGACCACTTTTTATGTATAAATGATCAGCAAAAGATGCTGGTTGATCAACAATGACAGCTACACCTAAACCAAGAGAAGCAGCAGCAATGAAAGCTAAACGGCGCATAGATAATTAAGTCGAAGTTACAACAATCTGAATCATTCTCGACTTTAGCCAAAAATTTCAAAAACAGTTGGACATCCTTTACATTGATATGTTGCTCTTTCTAAAAGAAAGTTCTAAATATCAGCAATAAGGGGCAAGGTTTTAAGGGATTTTAATATTCAAAAAATCCTATAAGACTCTATAAAGAATAAAAACATTGAGAATACAAACTATATAAGTTAGTAGCTTTGGTTGTAGAAAATCTGAATAAGTACGCTTACCATTCTCAAGGTTTAGAAGAAGTACTAAAAGTGCGTTGTTCACAAGAACCCAATATATTAGCTTTGGTATTTCAACACCTACAATCTCTAGAATAATGAAAATAAAGAGTAGTGCCCATTCAAGTTTTATGAATTTAGCTAGTTTTATATTGAGTGGCCTTTTCATTAGATAAAGAAGATTAATTTAAACTATAGACAAAAATTTAAAGATATATAAATCAGCGTTGTATTAGTGAATTGTTTTCACAGACCCATCCGCTTGGTAAAGATCCAGGGCACCCTTTTAAATTTATTGCTCGAATACCATTCAGGTCGGCACGACTCAGGTTGGCATTACTCAGGTTGGCACCCTTCAGGTCGGCCCAACTCAGGTTGGCACCACTCAGGTCGGCACTCCTTAAGTCGGCATACCTCAGCTTGGCACTTTTCAGGTTGGCATTAATCAGATAGGCACGACTCAGGTTGGCATGATTCAGGTAAGCTTCCTTCAGGCCGGCACCACCCAGGTAGGCACGACTCAGGTCGGCATTATTCAGGTTGGCACGCTTTAGGTTTGTATGACGCAAGTCGCCACCTGGTTTTATCTGACTTTTTTTTGGTGTTAAATGATCAGCAAAAGATGCTGGTTGATCAACAATGACAGCTACACCTAAACCAAGAGAAGCAGCAGCAAGGAAAGCTAAACGGCGCATAAGATAATTAAGTCGAAGTTACAAGAATCTGAAGCAAGTAAAAATCAATTGCCTTTTCATCGACGTTGTTCCCATTCTTTGCGTTGTAATAGAGAAAAGCCACCACCTCTTTTTTCGCAGACCCGTCCGCTTGGTAAAGATCTAGGACAACCTACTAGATCGTATGCAGTAACATGACTCAGTTCGGCACGAAGCAGGTTGGCACCACTCAGGTCGGCGCCCTTCAGGTAGGCATAACTCAGGTCGGCATAACTCAGGTTGGCACCACTCAGGTCGGCACCCCTCAGGTCGGCACGACTCAGGTCGGCACGTCTCAGGTCGGCACGACTCAGGTCTTCACCCCTCAGGTTGGCACCATTTAGTTTTGCATGAGCTAAGTTGGCACCCGGTCCTATCTCACTTTGTTTTGGTACTAAATGATAAGCAAAAGATGCTGGTTGATCAACAATGACAGCTACACCTAAACCAAGAGAAGCAGCAGCAAGGAAAGCTAAACGGCGCATAAGATAATTAAGTCGAAGTTACAAGAATCTGAAGCAAGTAAAAATCAATTGCCTTTTCATCGACGTTGTTCCCATTCTTTGCGTTGTAATAGAGAAAAGCCACCACCTCTTTTTTCGCAGACCCGTCCGCTTGGTAAAGATCTAGGACAACCTACTAGATCGTATGCAGTAACATGACTCAGTTCGGCACGAAGCAGGTTGGCACCACTCAGGTCGGCGCCCTTCAGGTAGGCATAACTCAGGTCGGCACTACTCAGGCTGGCACCACTCAGGTTGGCACGACTCAGGTCGGCGCCCTTCAGGTCGGCATAACTCAGGTTGGCACCACTCAGGTCGGCACCCCTCAGGTCGGCACGACTCAGGTCGGCACGTCTCAGGTCGGCACGACTCAGGTCTTCACCCCTCAGGTTGGCACCATTTAGTTTTGCATGAGCTAAGTTGGCACCCGGTCCTATCTCACTTTGTTTTGGTACTAAATGATAAGCAAAAGATGCTGGTTGATCAACAATGACAGCTACACCTAAACCAAGAGAAGCAGCAGCAATGAAAGCTAAACGGCGCATAAGATAATTAAGTCGAAGTTACAACAATCTGAAGCATTCTCGACTTTAGCCAAAATTTAAAAAACAGTTGGACATCCTTTACATTGATATGTTGCTCTTTCCAAGAGAAGTGCTTTTATTAATTCAATGAGCAATCTTAGTTAACAATTAAGTGAAAAAAAAGCTTTTACAATTCCTTTTAATTTTTAATTCAATAGTTTTAACGACAGCACCTTCAATAAAAGCAGAAGAAGTTTTTTTTGAGCTTAAGAATGGAGATACAATTAGTGGTGAATTAATAGAGGAAGAGAGTACTAAAAGTAAAAAAATTATATTACATCCAATATTAGGAAGATTAGAGATTGATGTTGATAGTATTTATGAAGGTTATGAAGATGAATTGGCGATAGATCAGAAGTTATGGTCGGTTGACGTAAAAGTCGGTGCGGATGGAAATCATTCTGAGCACTATAAAAATTCCGGCTTCTCAATTGCATCTGGATTGGGATATCAAGGAGAAAAGAACTTATCTAATTTTGAGATAGGATTAAAGTACGGACTTGAACAAGATAAAGAATCAGGAGCAAAACTTAGTAGTTATGACGGCGAAATAAAGGCACGAAATGATTATCTTTTAACTGATAAATTTACAGTATATACATCATCTGATTATTTTTTTGATTCTCAAAAACACGCTGGCAAGCATGATATAGAAGGATCTATTGGTATAGGTTATTATCTTTTTAAAAATGAAAGTTTAGATTTTTTAATTTCATTAGGTCCCGCATTTGTTTGGACAGAAGGAGGAGAGGACTGTTCGTTCACACCAAGTTGTGGTGACTTAATATATGCAACTAATCTAGAGGCAACATTTGGATGGAAAATAAACAAACATCTAGAATTTGATTTTAATAATACCTACACATCTGCAAACGACGAGGGGGATAGAGTTATATCTAGCAATAGGTTAGATGCAGAATTAAAGTTTTATCCGGATCTAAATTCAAACCTATTTTCAGCGATAAGTTATGAGAATATCTATCGTGATTTGTCAGACCCAGAACCAGAGAATGCATACAAACTAGAAGTAGGAACAAGCTTTTAAATATTCCAGATCTAGTACAACTCATCTTCTTGCTGCAAGCAAAGTTACTAAGCAGCTTCTACCTGGTTAGCTTTGGCGTATAAATCAGTCGTTGCGTCTGGAGTAAACCTTGCATAATTTTGGAGGTGTACTTCAACTGTGTGCCCCATAGCTGAGGCAATATTTGCGATAGGAAAACCAGCAGAGTGAGATTGTTTTGCGTAGCGATGTCTAAATGAATAAGGTTTTAAAACTTCTTTTTTGGTGGCGTTAACAACTTCTTTTAATTGCTTCCAATATTTACGTCTTTTTAAAAATGTTCCGAGTGCTTCCCCACCTTTTCCCTCCTGTCCGAGTGGTGGAAGTTTCTCACCTATTGAAAATCGTTTTTGTAAGTTCCAATCAATAGGCTTGCCATCTAGGTCTTTAACGAATAAAGCATGCAATTTTCTTGGCGCTGTTCTCTTACCCTTTTTACCGCCCTTGGATTTTTGATAGGTAGTCCATAATTCTTTTCCTTCAATCCCTTTCTTTATGGTTAGGTGTCGAAGCTCCTCAGGTCTTAATCCATAGACAGAGCAAAGTTGAATTGCAAATTTCCAAGCGTTATAAGTTTCTTCTTCTCTTGCTGTTCTTCCATTAGGAATTAAATCTAGTAATTCAATAATTTCTTGATCGTCAATTGCATAACCTATTTCGATTGGATTTTTGGTCTCTGGGATTTGTGCAGGTGGAGCGTAAGCAGCAATTAATTTTCCTCTTAAGACTGCCCAATCAAGAAAACCTTTTAAAGAACGTCGAGCAATTTGTCTTGATCTTGTTCCCTGTTCCCATTGCTTAAGTGATTGCATCATTAACTCTTCGCCGCCTTGAGGCTTTCCTTTAGCGCGATTCATTAGTATTCCAGCTTTCGTTAAGACAGGGATATAACTTTTATTCCAAGTGGCATCACTGGCATTAGGTACGAACTGCCTGTAGTTCTCAACTAATTCCTCCCAACTGATTTGGTGCTTTGAACTAGATACTTCTGTAACTGTTCCAGCTTTAGCAAGAGTCATTTTCCCTTTTGCCTGAACAAAGTTTCTGAATATTTCTTCGATTCTCCTAAGTGCTTTTGATGTTTCTTTCTTATCAAAGTCAAAGGGAAGCATTAAAGATTGAGCTTTTCCTCCATTAGGCCGATATTGCAAACGCATCTTTCCTCGACAATCAAGAACTTTAAATTGCCCTGCTGTTGATTGGCTTATCTGATCCCTGAACAATTGAACCCAGTTTTCTTTTCGAGTAATGGATGGCAAGGAGCACTTGGTCTCTAATTAATTAGATTGTGTGCAAAATGTGTGCAAAAGTCAACATCTGCTGCAGTCTCTGGGAATCTCTGACCGCCTATCTTTCAGCAATAACTGGCTTTATGACTGAGACCCTTGTAAGAGCGGTTGTAAGACCAAGCGATTTGGGAGCACTAGGTCGCAGGTTCGAATCCTGTCGCCCCGATCAGTCAGAGACAGGTTTCCCAGCCTGTCTTTTTTAATGGGGAAATGAGACTGGGATCTCAGCGGGATCTCCTGAATCTTTACTCGCTAGTGATAGCTTTATTCCTTAGGCAAATACTGTCTGAAACTACTTGACTTAACAGACTTAGAAATTTGGTCTAAAAGGATACTTCCCTTGCTTGATGGATTTGGACAGAATGAACTTATGGATGAACCTTTATTTTTAAAAGTCAGACCTGGGGACGCTGTTCTATATGAAAAGGACCAAATTGGAAAAGTTCTTACTTTTGTTGGCGGCTCTCGTGATCCTGATGCACCCTCACTCTTTCAAATTGCCAACGTAGATTCTGGCGAAATCCGTTGGATTCATGGTGAAGAAGTTACTGACATCGTTAGCGAATATCGGACAACAATCAAAAAGCCTTCCACTTTCTACGAGCAAATTCAGCAGCAACAACAGTAGAAATGAAGCAATTTAAAAATCTATTCCCTTTTATCGCTGCTATTGGAGTTTTCTTCTTGGCTAGTAATTCACCTATGTGGAAACAAATGGTCGAAAACGAAATCAAATCTATCCCTGTAAAGGAATTTAAATAGTTAGAGAATGTAGCTATCTCAGCGAAAGAAGTACACTCACGCCAACCGTTAGCAAGGACGAAGAAACCTTAAGTTCTTTTGCCATTGGGGAGAGGTAACTCTTGATTTATTTGTATCGCACGCATTTTTAAGGTGCCGCATCCTCGGATACATTTTTGCAGCAGCAAAAAAAAAGAGAGGCTATTTGCCCCTCTCCTGATTATTCCTTTTAATCCTGCAAAGATCGCAGTTATCTTTTTTGGGGATGGTGAAGGGAGTGAAGAGTTTCATAAAGCCTCCTTTCTTACATCTTTGGTCTAATCCTTCTTTTTATTGGATGGGAGTAGGGAAGCACTACCCCAACCGAACATCATTACTTCAAGAGTACTTTTTATATTTGTCCCATCGGTGAATGGAATGTTCAACCCCTGTATCACCGAAAATTTTTCACCCTCTCCCTGCCATGACTTCAATCAATAATTCTTCAGCAGCTAAGTTCCTAGCTCTTTTCTGCATCCCTGCTCTTCTCCTTGCATCAGGTTCATTAGATGTTGCTACTTCTGTAATTTTTTAATTAACACAATGCCTAAAAATTTTTCGCCTGATTTTTACGAATCCATCCTTGAAGCTTCAGACAAAGGTGAGCTTTGGGGAATTGAAAATAGTGATTTAACCCCGCTAGAAATTCAGTTGCTTCTTTCTCATGACTTCAGCTGATAAACCAGCATTTGATAAAGCAGCATTCGAAAAGAAGGCTTTTAAGTTTGTTCCATATCTCATTTTTGGAAAAGTTATTTTTGCCGCTTGGTTTATTTCCTACTTAATGAAACTCTAATTTTTAAGCCATTGACCATCGCCTAACAGTAGTAGCGGAAACACCCCAGAAACATTCGCTTTGTACTACATCACTGCTATATCTCAACTGATTAGATTTTTATAAGTATAGGTTTTAGAAAATGTTTACTGCATATCACGCAATCATGTTCGCAGTTTTATTGATAGGTGGGGCTGGAGTTATTTTTCAAGCCTCCTCAGGAGATGATTCTTTAGCAAATAATCCAATTCCAGTTAAGGCTACTGAATCAAAATTCGACTTAAACACTTACTAGGTTGACAGTCGATTTATTTGGGGGCATTGGCCCCCATTTTTATGGATCAAGTAAAAACAGGTTAAAACAAGAAACCCCTCTAGAAATTCCAATAACTAAAGGGGTTATTAATCGACTCGTACTATATAAAGTCAATTATGTCTTGATGAGGTTTGGCCTCAATTAAATATATAGGCGAAATCACGTTAGAAAACAAGAAAAGATTGGATAGCCCTACCTAAACCGAACATCAGGACTCAATAAATCCTTTCTAGATTATTCACATATTGATGGCGTGATACGAAAGCATCATCAAGCTAGATCGGGGGACGGTTGTCGAAATCCCAGTCCCCTCTTCGCTAATTCATTAAAAGTTCATTAGGTCTGCACTTTTTTTGTAATCAAAACCACTAGTTAACCCTCCAACGTGGGGGTTTTCTTTTTCAGTAATCGTTTAGGACTAAAAAAATGGACATGAATCCTTTCAAGCCGTTACTCCAACATTTGAACAGTTCTACGGAAAAATACTTTCCATAAAAGAGCCACTAAACAATTTTTATTTAAAACTACGACTAAGCAAAGCCAACGCTTAAAAATTATGTACGGAATCAACGAAGCAACAATTATTGCAAGCTTGGCTATACCCGCTGGGTTGTTTATTGGCTTTTCAACAATCCTTGTTAACAGACTTCGCCAGTGCATGTAATGGCCACATCTACTCCAGCACAACCAAAGAAGAAATCATGGTTCGGACTAGGTGAGTTTATTGGTGGGATTCTGTTTGATCTTTACGCTCGTTACTAATCAATAGACCAACGCCTAGCAGTAGTAGGACTCACTCCATAAATTCCGGCAAACTTTTTTCAACTCCAGCCGTAATTTCTATATCTGTTATTTCTTATTTTTCCAGCCATACATCTAAGCCATTCTTCCAGTTAAAGCAAAATATCCCACGAATTGTTCAGAATCCTTTTAGTCTATAAAAATTAGGTGTTCCTTCGTATGATGCTGTTATCGACTGCCTTGTTTTTTCCCGACTATGGTAGTTCAGGAGTTCCTTGGGACCTTCTTTTATTGCATTTTTATTTCTTTGCAATAGCTATTCCATTCCTAATAATTTTTAACGCAGCTAGAAACTCTGATCGTGAAAATCCAAACAGAGTTAAAGATGAAACGACAAGGTATCCAGATTTACATCCGAGAGCCTAATTGTCAGTAGAATTTTTTTATTTGAGCTTTTTATTAGATACTAGCTTTAACGCTAGTTGCAGCTATTTGCTTTTCTGTTGTTATTTCTAATATTGTTCGTTGAAATCATTAGTTATCAAATAGTAGTCATATAAGCAAGAAAACAAATAGGAACGAAAAGCAATGCAGCAATCGTAAAGCGAACAAACTTGCCAGTACCTGAGTCTCTTGAATAATCAGTGAAATGCTTGGTGTTATTCCACTCGGACCAATTCTTTGGGCTGTTCTTAGATGATGTCATAGCTAATTAAGCAAATACGGTAGTACCAACTTCAAAAGCACCAGCTAAGAAAAGAAGTGCAGGAAGATTCCAGAGAACGATTAGTTTTGCCGCAGTGATTTTGTTGATTGCAAGCATGACTAAAGGTTTGGTCTGGATGGTTTAAAAAGATGAATGAAATATAAAAGAAGCCCTCAATAGGAGTAGGACGGTTGAAGTAGGGCTAACCAGTTCGGGCTATTTATACTTATGAGGGATATCAATAGATCTAATCATTGGATAAATATCTCTCTAATTAGTTGATGTGGTTGGTATTTGAGGTTGAAAGCTGTTAAGGATTAGAAGAAGCCGTACCCAACCGTATCTTTCGTTTGGAAAATTAATACTTTAACTTCACTTATATCAACGCAATTCCAGTAATGACTCCAGAAGCAGAAAAGTTTAACGGTTGGGCAGCAATGCTTGGCTTCGTTGCAGCCTTCGGTGCATACGCAACAACAGGTCAAATCATTCCTGGAATTTTCTAAACCGATAACTACTAATAACAATGCAACCCTCTAACAAAACAATTCTAGAAAGAAGCATCGGCAGACCAGCCATGATGGCATTCGTTCTACTAACAGGTATCTACCTAACAACCGGTCAACTTATCCCAGGTGTCGTTTAATGACTACTCAAAACAACAACAACAGCAGAAACATTGATCCTGAAAAGGTAACTGCAGAAAGACTTAACGGCTATGCAGCATTGTTTGGATGCATTGCTCTTATAGGTGCATATGCAACTACCGGCCAAATCATTCCAGGTTTCGTGTAATGAACAAAGAAACTAACTATTGGAAAACAGCCGAGCAAATGAATGGTCGCCTAGCGATGATGGGCTTCTTTGCAGCGGTGATTAACTACGGAATAACAGGCTGGATCATTCCAGGAATTGTTTAACCCTGATTTTTAGTGCTTTGGGAGCACTAGGTCGCAGGTTCGAATCCTGTCGCCCCGATCAGTCAGAGACAGGTTTCCCAGCCTGTTTTTTTTTATGGATAAATGAGACTGGGATCTCAGCGGGATCTCCCGAGTAGTTACTTGCTAGTGATAGCTTTATTTCTTGTTTTTCCAGCCGAATATCTCAGCCATTTTCCCAGTTGAAGCAAAGTATCCAATCGCTACAAGGAACAAACTAAAAGCAATCAGATTGGGGACGATGCCACCAATAATTTGTGCTTCTCCAAAAGTCAGAAACGTAATAACAACAAAGACCCTTGCCCAGTTATCTGCGAAGTTCATCTGAACATCATGGCAAAGGACTAAGGAATATGATTCTTCTCCTTAGAAATAGACATTTAGAACTTCTGGTTGATCACATAAAAAAGGACTGACCTTTGTCAGCCCCATTCATTATTTAATTTGAGAATTTCAGTCTAATTAACCTGCACCAGAGCAAGAGAAAGCACTAGTAAGGAAATTCTTGAAGATTGGTGCTTGACCTAATCCATAAAGGAAAAAAGTTGAGGAGGTCAACGTAAGAGCAATCTTGGAGAATCTGTTTAATCCTGAATTACCCCATCGCTGCGATTTCTTCTGCAACTTGCTTATTCCTTTTGATAACTTCTTCATCGTTGAAAACTGGCTTGACATCCCACTCAACACCAAATTTCGCTCTCCAAATAGCAAAATGTTCAGCCATTTTTAAATGGTTATCAGCCTTGCAGGTGACAAAAACTTCCCCAGTTTGAGGAGCATGAACTCTACTGATTAGTTCAAAGCCATCAAAGTTATCTTTTGGAGCTCCATTCGCAATGTATTGCTCGAATAATTGATAACCCTCTGATTGAGAAAGCGTGTCAGGAATTAAACCGTGGACGTGGTAGTAAGCCATCAAATTGAGAAAACTGAAATTAAAGGATTACATACTCCTCCCGATTTCGATGTATCAAATGGAATCAACGTGTGGGACTAAACATTTTGCATGTGCTCTTCGAGAAAAAAGGACTGACCTAAGCCAGCCCCACTAGTTCCGATAGCAATCGGCTGTCAAGCATTTAAATTAATGTTTTTTATGCCATCCAATTTGAAAATTCTTCACTACCAATAATGTGACCAGAAGCTTCTACATCTTTGTTCCCTTCCATGTATTTGCCTAAAACTCCTGGTTCAGCCTCAAGTATTGCCATCACAGTGGAAGAATCTGTTTCGCTGACACCTCGAAAGATTGCTTTTATCCCTGCGGCTTCTTGATTGGTGCGATCATCATCAAATGCTTTCGCCCATTCAGAGAAAGTGTTGCTGATCTTAAAGACGATCCGAGTTGCTACCTTCATTTTTAATTAATAAGACTCAGTAATTAGAACATGTTTCGTATTGTTTGAACGAAATTTTGTTGAACCTCCCAATTATTAAATCCTTGACTTCAATGGAAATGATATGTCTCTATTTTTTGTCTTTCCATCCTTGCATCTCAGACATTTAATTCCGATTCATGAGTGATCCTTTAATCTTTTAAACAAGCAGGCGTTTGTCATAATCATTCCTTTGTAATCATCAGGGAAAGATTTCATCCATATAGGAATTGTGATTTCCGAAGGCATTGGGCTTTCCAAGTAGAAAATCACTTCTTTCGATTCTTGAAGCACTATGTGTGGTGGTAGCTTCTTTTGTGTCATGGCTCAATTTTAATCCGATCAAGAAATTTTTTCTCTAGCTTGAATTGGCTCAAACTTAATCCTTTTGATTTGATCTTTTTCCCAAACCCAGTAAACAGGATTTTTCTTTTGTGCTTCTTGCAGATCTTTTCTGCCTCTTAAGCTAACTGGCATAAATTCATTTTCAGGATTAAATTTTTCATCTCTTACGGCTTGATTTAGAACAATACTTCCTTCTTCATTAGAGATTGATCGATGATATGTTCCGATAGGAATTTGAAGTGCGCCCATGGCACGATTTAAATAAATAATGTGATGAGGTTCATCCCATTCAGGATTGATCAAAGTAAAAACACGACAACCTTCAATGACTAAATTGTGATCAATTTGATGTCGATGTACGTAATACTGCTCAAAGCCACCATCGTTTGGAGGTGAGATGGCATTGCCGTGATGAATGACTACATCAGAGCCATTGGATCCTTTTACTCCTGCATCGAAGAACGATACTTGAGGTGTTTCACGGAAAACGTGTGTAGGAACAAAATTTAAACGCATTTCAAATCCTCCTTTACTGTTGTTTTTAAGGTCAGTAAAAAACGAAATCAAATCTCTGCCTATAAAGGTTTCTAAAAAGGTTATCTAATAAATGATTCTCGAATACTGTTTTCTTATTTTTCTGAATCCTACAAAGATCGCAGTTTTCCTTTTTAGGGATGGTGAAGGGAGTGAATAGTCTCATGAAGACCTCCTCTTTCTACATCTTTGGTCTACTCCAACTGTTTTTTAAAAGGGAGTGGGAAAGCCCTACCAAAACCGAACATCAGTTTTAAATAACTTCTTTTTAGATTCTTATCACGCAAGAGCGAGTAACAAGTTTAAAAGCTGTGTTGCGGATCAAGCTCTAGTCAGAGAAGGGGACAGTCGTCGAAATCCTGTCCCTTTGCTCTCAAATCAAAAAAAGTTCATTAGGTCTGCACTTTTTTTGGTAAACAAGCACTCAGGTTAAGCCTTGCATTTCCTACATACCGGGCATAACCAGTCTCTTCAAGACATTGATTAGGCGCTTTGAGTAAATATTAAAGTTAGAAAACCCCCTCTTTAAAAAGGGGGTTTTCTATTGCCAACAAATCAATACTCAGTTTCTATGCTTTTTTTCGATCAGAGCCTAAGCCATATAAATCAATCAATGCTCTTGCATTACTAGGAACAGAAGCTGTTCTCCCTAAGACAAGACTTTTTTGAATAGCACTTTGCAGGCTTGCAACCAATTGAGCTGTCATTTGAGGTCTACTTAAGTCCACATTTTCAAGATCCTAAACAAGTAACTCGTAGGCTGCTGCTGTAATTCTTCGTGCTTGCCTTCGGCTTAATCGATAAGTTTCGGCCACAAGGGTCGTAACGACAGTGGTGCCATACTCATTCCGTCATTCCTATAGCAAGCGAGCTCATCAAACTTATAAATTAAGTGATACAGAAGTTGCAGCTTTCATGGGCCATAGCGTCCCAGTTCATAACTCCACCTATGCTCAGTGGAGCAATGAATCCATGCTGGAAAGCTCCATGGAAAGAGCTGTAAAGTTTAGAGATTTAACTGGTGACTAAATAGATGTAAAGGATTAAAAGTTTCTTGATTGCCGCTTTTCCCCTCACCACTATGGGGGTAACCATGTCCTCGACTTATACGTAATTAGGCTTCAGACATTTTTGCTAAAAATTTAATTAGCTATAGACAACTGTTTCCAAGAGAAGCTAAAAAGAAGTTCACTAGATTTTCACCTCTTGTCTATATCAGTAACTTCTCCTTGTCCTGAGACCACTATTGAGGAACTAGGAATTAAAAGCTGGCCAATCTGGACTTGTGAAGCAAGCTCTTTTGATTGGACTTATGACGATAAAGAGACTTGTTTGTTGCTTGAGGGTGAAGTCACAGTCACTCCTAAGGGGGGAGAAGCAGTAAAGTTTGGGGCAGGAGACTTAGTTGTCTTCCCAGCTGGAATGGACTGTAGATGGGATGTTCATAAGGCAGTCCGAAAGCATTATCAATTTGGTGGTTAAACTAGGTAAGCACTATCAAACCAGATGAAAAACATATCTAAAGTTATTGCAATCGGTATCGTTGCAATTTTTGTCCTTTCAGCCTTTGCGGGATTGTTCGGAACTCTTTTATCAAGCTAATCAATCTCGCCATGATTTATAAAATCATTAGACAAGATAAAGAATCTGACGAAATTACTCAGCAATCTTTCAACAGCTATGACGAGGCATACGATCTATTAGAAGAAATTTATTCCGATGTTTGTTGTTCTGATGCTGATTATGGGGACCGTCCCTATTATGAAATTATTGAGATAAAAGAATGAAACTTATAGACAAGCATAAGCAACTAATTGCTTGGTATAAAAAGAAGCTTGGTCTGACTGATTATGGATTACTTTGGCTTGTCTTTTTTAAAGGAGTATTTATAGCTCTATTACTAGAAAGATTGATTGTTCACTAAATGTTTAATCAAGAAGTCCTATTGGAATATCTAAGTTCACCTGAGGGGATTAATAAAATTATTGTAGGGATTATTATCGTTGGAGCCATTAATGCAATCTTTATAACTTTTAGCGTTAGGAGTACTTATGGAGCTGCAAAAATAGAAAGAGAAAAGCTAAAAAATCAACAAGCTAAAATCGATAGATTATCCCCTGCTAAACAGGAATAGAATATATGTTTTTTATAAAACCATGGAGAAGAACATCAAGAGGTAGACGTCTAAATATTAAACGTGTAATGTTTTTTCCTTTAATTGTTTATTCAGCCTATTTACTACTCGATAGTTTTATGCCGCTGTTTATGGTTGGATTTGTGATTTGGTTGTTGTATAACTGGACTGGTAAAAGAAAATTTTGGTGATGAACCAATTAGATTCATAGAAATGAACAAGTGAAAATAATCTTTTTGATTGCTATTCTTTTTGGTCTTACTTTCCCTAGCGTGCGAATAACCCTTGCAGCTTTATTGGAAGGGACATCTGACTATCTATATGATTCTGCGAAACAGGAAAAAACTTTTATTCCTTATTGGCTGAAGAAGGTAAGAGATGACTAATTATTTTTTATTTAATTTGCATACTTTTGCTTAATGTCATTCATAGTTAGTTCAACTCCTTTCTGCTTCTTATAAGCCTGTTGATAATCTTTCTTGCAGTAGTCGAGAACATGCTCAAGGTACTTGTAAGTGTCTTCTTCGCATTTTGCTCTTTCAAAAATGTAGAACATAATCTCATCTAATATTTCATGTGTGCTTTTCATTGAGTTTTAAGAGTTCAATTTCTTTTATTATCTCTTGTATGGAATCATCTAAGTGGAAACCTACAGAAGAAGAAAGGGAAGTTATGGAAGCAGTTTGGATGCAAGTTAAAGGTGCATGTGAGAAATTAAAAGAAGAAACTAATGCCAAAGATGAGCACATCAGAAAAATGCTCAAAGAGATGGCTGATCGTTATTACTCATAAATAATGTTTAAATCTCTAAAAGTTATGACGAGAAAAATTAAAAAGACAAATGAATCTAACGGTTAATTCTAAGCTTGAAATACCAGTCAACGAAATACAGTGGAGATTCTCTAGATCATCAAGAGCAGGTGGACAGAACGTAAACAAAACAGACAGTCGAGTTGAAATTGTATTTAACGTATCTGAATCAAAAACATTAACCCCATATCAGAAGTATAGGATCTCAATTCAGGATGAAGTTAAGTTAACCAATGGATGTATTTGTATAGCTGTTCAGGATAAGAGAACTCAATATCAGAACAGACAACTGGCTTTAAGTAGACTTGCTTCAATCTTACGAGAGATATTAAAGCCACCTCCAAAGAAGAGAAGAGAGACCACACCAACACGCTCATCTAAAAGGAAGAGGGTTGAGTCAAAGAAGAAAAGAGGTGAACTAAAGAAGAGCAGACAATCAAAAATAGATTACTAAAACAATAAAAAGATCGAGAAAAAGACTTGTCCTACATTCTTTACTCCTTACATCTCAGAAGTCTAAGCAGCCTCTGGACACCATCCAATCTTTCTCTCGAGTCGCTGAATCCAACACTGACATTTTGAAGTCAGATGATCTCCATGTGGAATAAGACGTTGATGGAGATGACAAGTAAGTATCGTTCTGCAATGCCTGTCGCAGCAATAATTGAAATGTTGACATGTCATGCAAACGCTAGCTGAACGTGTGTGCTTAAGAGTGTCTTCTTCGAGATAGTCCCACTCCTCTGCTGGGTTGTAGCGCTTCTGGGGTAAAACTTTTTGGGTGCGATACCAAGACATTGCCTTAATCCAATAGGTTCTGCTACCACTGAATTCCAATCTGATGCACGAAAAACGGCATAGGGTGAGGACGTTGGAGTCATGTGTCTGTAGCAGTACATCTGTACTAGCAACGGTAAGGAGGTGTTGTCAAGTAGTTCGTTAATGTATTAATTGATAAAGCCTCTAAATTTTTTCAGGCTTACTCCAATCAAGAAGAAGTTCTAGTTGATCTAGTTCGACTGATCTTCTTGCTGTAAACAAAGTTACGCTGATATATACGGTGTTAGTCCTACTACTTTCAGGCGGTGGTCAGTTCAGTAATAAGCCGATATTCTGCCAATGATCTTTAAAAATTCAAATGAAGAAAACTGCGATTGTGGGTGTTGTTGCAGCGGCAATAGGACTTGCTGTTGGTTCTCAACTTCCTAAATCTGGTACTGCGGGATATGCCGTAATTACAGGAACCACAAAAGATAGAGAAGCAGCTAAAGAGTATTTTCAAAACGTTAATCAATTCACTAAAGAATGTGGTTTTACAACCTTGGTATTAGATAGGAATACAGATATACGAGAAGGAAATAAGAGAGGAGATGGTGGTCCTCTAACTGTTATCGCAAGACATCCAAAGGGTAAGGACGCAGTAATTAAATGCTACGAATCTGATGAATATCAAAGGCTAAAAGCAATACGAGCACCTCATACCAATTGGAATTTCCGACTAACAGAAGGAAAACTATAAATAAAAAGGGGGCAGTTAGCCCCCCTGGTAAATCGACTGTCAACCGTGCTTTCAGTTTACAAACAACAGTCATCCAAAAGACTTAAGGGATTACAGCAACCCAAGAGAAAGCAAGTCCTATTCCTATCCAAATTCCTGCAAATAAATTGCGATCATTCAATCCAAACTTATCAATAATTGATTGAGTGGATTGTGTGACCAGTAAAAGTAAGAATAGTTGTGCAAGAAGAAGGCCTAAAAAGTAACCAATCAGCGGTGTAGGTTCTGCTCCAACGATTGTGCTTCCAAGTAAGTAGCCATGTAATGAAAACATCGGCAAAAGCCATTTAGTGCTAACAAGATTCAGAACAATTAAGCCCTCTACAGCCAAAGTTAGAGAGACAAGTGCTTCGGCCCAAGGAGCTACTAAATCAGGCAAGGGCTGTAGTTGTACTAGTGCACTTCCTCCTAATCCAACAGCTAAAAGTGGGAGAATCCATTTCATGGATCTCTTTAATCCCACCAGAACAATTCCTAACATAAAAAGTAAATGATCAGGTCCAAGTAATGGATGACCGATACCACTAAGAAGAGCTTGCCATGCTGAAAGATCAGTACTCTCTCCCATTCCAAAAGGATGATGAGCTAAAGCTGTGTTAGATAAAAAGGTAAGTAATAAAAATAATGGAGTTAAAACTGCAAGAGAATACTTGCGCACCAAAAAGTGAAACCTCATAGGTCGATCCTCGTCGAATAGTAAATAAGGCGGGCATTCTGACTGGTATCGAAGAAGATCGATACATCACAGTTGCGGGACAGCAGCGGATTCACACCACTTTTCCCCATTACTTCCAATAGCTGATCACTATTAGAACCTCAGAAATATTTTAACCCTCGAGTGCTAAACATAATTAGAACGTAATAGCACTATTACACCTAAGTCAGTTAAAACCCCTTAGATACCTTTATTCCAGGTGCTTCTTGGACGCAGTATGGACGCAAGAAAAAATTGGCATTAAAAAAGACAGGCTGGGAAACCTGTCTCTGACAGATCGGGGCGACAGGATTCGAACCTGCGACCTAGTGCTCCCAAAGCCTTGGTTCTCATCCAGTGAGAACGGTAATATTCAATCTATAACTATAATCACAGACTGTCTACTTCTCCTTGAGACTGTAAACCTACGACCACTAAAGGTTGCTTTTACACGCAAGTGAGTGTAGAAATAAGGCATAAGAAACCTAGTGCTCTTCATTGCCTAAAAAATCCGATCAACCAAGTTGGGTAAAAGAATTTAGGAAGTCTGTTAAAGCTTCGTGCCCAAAAGGTTGGCTTGTGATGCCCGGAAGAAAAGAAAGTATGAGGGTTCAGGTTTGGAAAAATAAATCAATTATTGGTGATGTAACCATTCCGTACGCATGGAAAGAATCAGTTTGGCCTGACGCATTACTAAGAATTAGATCAGCGGCAAAAGCTTATGAAGAGTCAAACCAAAAATTAGAAATAAAAACTTGCTTCAATATTGCTCATACAGTTTCAAGCGAAAACGAAATCAACTGGAAACAATCAATCGAGGATTACAGAGAATTTAAAAAAGATTTAGTAAAAGATTCGACATGGCGTAGCAAATATGACCCTGTTTTTAAGAACGTACTTAAAGCAACTGGAAAAGGTTCGCGCACACCTTTAAATGGTCCGGCGCTTTGCAAAGTTGCATTAAAGCAATGGCAACAAGGAACACCCCAAAGAAGACACATGCGTCTAGCCTTGTTTGGGTTTCTGCGATTCTGTGTTCAGGAGAAGCAGTTCGAGTCCACATGGTTACCGCCAGCAGTAACAGATAAAGATTTAGTTACTACTAAAAAGCGAATAGGTTATCCGTTAACTGATAGTCAAATTCTCAGATTGCTTGATTCTTTTCCAGAAGATGAAACAGGCAATAAATGGAGATTTGGTTTTCAGTGCATGGCAGTTTATGGGTTAAGGCCAGAAGACCTCCGGTACATTCACACACGCAACGGAGGTCAAGAGATGTGGACTAATTACGAAAAAAGTAAAGGTGGCAAGAAAGGAGAAAAAACAGAACCACGCCGTCTTTATCCCTTACTTGTGCATGACATCGAAGGCCCAATTAGTTGGCATTTAAAAGAACAACTTTATCTATGTGAACAAGAAGGTAGAAACCTATTACCTAACCTAGGGAAAGCCGGAGAGGCGGGTGATAGATGCAAGAATTATTTAGCGCGCCGCCAAGCATGGGGAGCAATTAAAGAAGAAGTTGCAAGAGAAAAACAGGAGTTAACTCCATATTCTTTCAGGCATCGATATGCCTATTACGGACATAACAGACCCAAAGCTGACGGTAGTTATAGAGCACCTAAACAAGTTGCTGATGCAATGGGCCACACTCTGGATACGCATCTCTTGAGTTATTCCAGATTCCAAACGAAAGATCTAGCTAGTGCTTTTGATGAAACAACACTCTTAGTTAAAACTGCTACTTAGATAGTTAAAAAATGTAGCTGTTCCAGAGACATAAGAACGCTTACACCAACCGTTATCAAGGACGAAGAAACCTTAAGTTCTTTTGCCATTGTGGAGTGGTAACTCTTGATTTATTTGTATCGCAGGTATTTTTAGGCTGCCGCATCCTCCGATACATTTTTGCAGCAGCAATAAAAAAGAGAGGTTATTTGCCTCTCTCTCTACTTAATTAAATTTTTTATTGATTCTTATCTTTAAGGCTTCGGCTTGATAATTGCTTCTTATTTCCGTTAGGTGCGGGAGCTTTTCGGCTATATCTACAGCCATATTTCTTGCTGCCTTTACTAGCTCGAAAGCATATCTATGAGTTTCTTTTTTGTAAGAATCCATAGTCGAAGTAAGGATTAGAGAAATATTTTGATGAAAAAGATAACCATTAGTAAATGAATAAAATTACTCAGATTGTTCATCCGGTAACAAAAGTAACCGTTTAAGCCATAGACCACCGCCTGACCGTAGTTGGACTTACACCGTATATATCAGCGATCTTTCTCCAACTCCACCGATAAGAGCGGTATCTATTAATTATGGTTCTCTTAGTATCTAACGCCCAGATAAACAGCATTAGAGGAACCATAAGCAAGGCGCAAAGCCATGCCATTACGCATGTAAAAGATGTCATTGGTTTTTTGAAAATGCTTTAATGCCGAGTGAGGACTCATGCCCTACGACTTCGACTTGTTTATTTTATGCGCCGGCTTTTATTTGTTGCCCTGGCTGCTGGGCTTCTCATCTTTGATCTAGTCAGGTAGATTTTCTTTCTCTATTTCCTTTAACTTTAGGTTGATATCATTCAATCTATTCTCAGCCATTGAAATATATTCTTCCGCACCGTATCTACCTTCAAAGGTTTTAGACTCTCCTTTAAGAAAATCCTTGTACATTTTTATATCCCTCTCCCATTGATTTCTGGCTTCAATTAAAGATTTAT
The DNA here is from genome assembly GCF_047305155.1 of Prochlorococcus sp. MIT 0916. Classification (GTDB taxonomy): domain Bacteria; phylum Cyanobacteriota; class Cyanobacteriia; order PCC-6307; family Cyanobiaceae; genus Prochlorococcus_B. The sequence goes on along the minus strand of NZ_CP138980.1, from coordinate 1,886,339 downwards.
ATTGTCTACTCATTTTTGATATTCATAAATTAGTTAGATGAACCTTAGACATAACTAAACTTGAAATAAAAGAAATTATATTTGCACTCAAGCGCCCCATAGGAGTCGAGATTGATAAAGATCTTTCAAAATTCCTAACTAGATCTAATCTTGACTGCTTGATAGTCTTCTCACCTCTAGCATTTAAAATGGTTTCAATTATTTCATGCATTTGCTTATGCATAGGGTGTGAGTTGTTTATACTCCAATATTGGTCTAAGGCATGTAGCTTACTATTACTAAAACATTCCGCTCGACTCTTAAAGAAAATAGAATCAGCAGATGACATGAACATATACTGTCTCAGACTTGAAAAATATGTATTTCATTTTTGCTCTTATACCTAAAGACAGTCTAGAAGAAATGAAACACAATCTTGTTTCTTATTTACATCAAGGTATCTCAAGTAATTACTACACGGATTGATTTAAGCCATGAAACCATTAAAAGTATTAGATTTAATCCAGAAAATAAACGTCTATCGTTTCAGGAAATCACTTGAGATCGATAGTCCAACGGCGTTTACCCATGCGATCTGATTCGGAATAACAATTAGCAATCAAAGCTCCATTTTTTTTTCTGACTGAACACTCAATACCATCCTCAGTTCGATAGAAACTAGATGTCGCAGCTGAAGCTTCAGTTGATAAGTTGGAGGTCAAATTATTTAAAATCAATGACCAAATAACTTCTTCACTTGAATCTTCATGAGTTGTGAACTGCATTTTCAGTTGAATCTTTTGTGGTTTGGACCTTGCCTGTCTCTAAGATATCTGTTCCAGGAATGCCTTTAGCTACTGATCCAATCAAAGTCGTATGTGCTTCTGGATCTTTCTTTAAAGTTGTGACGCCAAGATCATTTTTTGAAATTAATATGAAAATAATTATCCCAATAAATGTCAAGATAATTGCTAGAGCTAATGAGGATTCCATAAGCAATTTTTATTAGTCTTATTAAATTAAGATAAAAATTAAAAGCTATATACAAAAAGGAACTAACTAAGATCACTATTTATTCAAAGAACTTTATAAATTTATACTATTTTGAAGTATAAAAAATACATGGAGGTTTGAAGTATAAAAGGAACTTCAATCTCGTAAAATAAATAGACACGCAATACAACAATTAATAGATAATTTAAAACCCTTCTACTCGAATAAATGCCTGAAGATAGTTTAAATGCAAGCAACCCTGAGAATGAAAATCATCATTGGTTTCCCTTCCTAAGATTTAAGAAAGAATGCGAAGCGGCAGGTAAGGAAGTCAGTGTGAATGAATGGATGAGAGCAACAGGACAACTAGAGGAAAAGATAGCTCATGAAGAATCAGTTGCATTAGCAGCAAAAATAGCTTCTGAAAAAGAAGCAGATGCAAGAAAAGAAATCGAAAAAGAAGCTCTAAAGAAAAAGAAAGAAATAAAAAGTGAACTCAATACAAAACCATAAATCAGAATTATGACAACTAAATCAAAAAGTAGAGAATAATTGCTACAACCTTGTACAAGAAAAAAAATAAAATCTAATTAAATCTAAACCTCTAAATTACTTTTATATCATATCGAAGATTTATTCAACCATTCTTCAACTTTATTTTTAGAGCCATACCAATCATTACCAAAAGCTTTTCCGTGGGCTGTTTCTTTCATCACTACCTGTTTTGAGCCAATTAGTAATGCTGAATCTCTAGGGACTAGTCCATCTCCAATAACATCTCCATTCCCATTCAATGCTCTATAAGATGACCTACTTAACCTCAGTGAGGTTTTTGTCGCAATAGGTCCGTTCAAGTCTAATTCACCAGCAACAGATATATAACTAACGTCTGCGCTATAGAAACTACCTGGCAATTTAGAGCTTACAAAATTACGTAGATAGGTGGCTCTTTTTGCTTGATTAGGACTTCCTAGTGTAATTAAGCAATTGGCATAATCCTTCCCATTGTAGATCTTCCGACTAAATAAAAGATCTGATAAATACAATCTGAGGATCATCCCTCCAGAGCTATGACCTATCAAAGTAACTTTATTTGTTGACGATTCTTTTGATAATTCAGTCACTATTTTTTCAACTTTATCAAGAATAATCTTCCAACCAAATGACCAGTTAGTACTAAGCCACTCTAATTTATTTACTGGAACTATTACTACTTTGTTGTTTACTCTACTTTTAATATATTCTGTCATTTCCTTATATGCACTACCGTCAATCAAGAAACCACCAAGGATAACAATTGGCTGATCAAAATATTTATTCATGCTTTAGTACAAGACCTCAAACAAATTTACTCTCAGAAGCATTGTAATCATTAACTTATTTAAATTAAAAAAATGCTTGATTTTTTAATCAACTATCTAATTTACATAAAAGCTTTAGAAGATTCCCTGATAGTAATAGCGACTACATATCAATGTATACAATGACATTCTCTAAAAAACTGTCTAAAAAAGCATCTAAATTAAAAAAGAAACAAGAAAAGTAGATGAAGGATGTTGCAATACAATTTTTTAAAGGTGTCGACGAAAAAGTTATTCCAGAAATAAGACTTACAAAAAGCAAAGATGGTCAAGCAGGACAAGCTTTTTTCAGATTTAATAGTCCTGAGGCATTATTGTCAGATAATTTTAAAGAAATACAGGGAATGTATTTAATTGACGAAGAAGGGAAAATAACTACTAGAGAAATAAATATCGCTGTTTCAAAAAAAAATGGGAAATATACTGCTATAGAGGCTGTTTACTGTTGGAAGTCACAAAGAGATTTTAATAGATTCATGCGTTTTGCAAATCGATATGCCAAACAAAATGGTCTTGCTTATGAAGCGAATAATGACAAGTAATTAAAATGAAACGCTTTTTACTCCTTGCCCTAACTGCTGATCTTCTCTCCCCTATCTATTAACTACAAACGCATGTGTCTAATAATACTTTTAAAAATATCTTTTTTTATTCTCTTGCTATAAATTGTCTCAGTTTTTTAGATTATATTTATTTATTGAGGATAAATACAAGAATAAGATTATTTTATTCAAATGATTTTAGCTTTAACGTCTTCTGAGCTAGGAGTCAGTAGCTTCACCATTAATCTCATTCTTCTTACGGCTATTGTTGTTTTATTAGCTTTGCCAACTTTCTTCCTTTTCAAGTCAAGTCAGGGCAAGTCAGCTGTTTCGAAAAAAACAGATGCAGAAAAAGCAGAGGTTGAAAACATAGAACCTGAAAACATAGAACCTGAAAAAATAGAATCTGAAAAAATAGAATCTAAATAAATCTTGTGTAAGAACTAAGTAAACAGACAATCGCCTAACAGTTAATGTGAAAGCTCGGTTGACAGTCGATTTATGTGGGGGGCTAAATGCCCCCTTTTTTATTTATAGTTTTCCTTCTGTTAGTCGGAAATTCCAATTGGTATGAGGTGCTCGAATTGCTTTTAGCCTTTGATATTCATCAGATTCGTAGCATTTAATTACTGCGTCCTTACCCTTTGGATGTCTTGCGATAACAGTTAGAGGACCACCATCTCCTCTCTTATTTCCTTCTCGTATATCTGTATTCCTATCTAATACCAAGGTTGTAAAACCACATTCTTTAGTGAATTGATTAACGTTTTGAAAATACTCTTTAGCTGCTTCTCTATCTTTTGTGGTTCCTGTAATTACGGCATATCCCGCAGTACCAGATTTAGGAAGTTGAGAACCAACAGCAAGTCCTATTGCCGCTGCAACAACACCCACAATCGCAGTTTTCTTCATTTGAATTTTTAAAGATCATTGGCAGAATATCGGCTTTTTACTGAACTGACCACCGCCTGACAGTAGAAGGAGAAACACCGTAAATATCAGCAATCTTTCTCCAGCTCCACCCGTATTTTCTATACCTATTAATTCATATAGTCCCAGTTTTTAATTAGTTGGCTCACATCTTGGAGTGCTTTGCTCTTTTACACGTTTCTCAATCTTGGACATATCCAAGTCAGATATATCAAGTCCATAAAGATCAGCAATTTTTGTCATAGCGAGGCCTTCGGCTCCTACCCAAGACTCTGCTAATACTTGCCAAGTCTTTTGACTAAATTCAACACTCAAGTTCTTGTTTTGATTCCTCTTTTCGTCCATTTCTAAAACCTTTTTTAAACCCTCTGCACTTAAATGACTTTTAATTCTTAGGAAAACAACCTCTAGCATTGAGTAATAGAATTTTTCCATTGCATTGCTATAAGCCCATTCAGCATCTTTTTGAGCTCTCTTGGCGTCTTCTACTGTGATTTCTGGACTCATTGTTTATGATCTCTTGAAGAACACCAATTTCATTGTAAGAAGATAAAAGTATCTTTTCCATTCATTATGACTATTGGGTCCTTTAATAAATAAATAATTGTGGGTCATCCTAAGGCTCGATAATTCTTTAGCGTCAACCTCTCAAACTTGTAGACAATTAATTTACGCGTCCATATAGTTCATCTTTCTAATTGGATTACTTGGTCTCCATTGCAATATCCCTTTTAGATGTTCGTCTAATGGTGAGTGACCTCTTGGATGTAGATCAAGGTATTTTCTCCCATCGATACCAACTTCATAGTGTTTTAACCAACCATCGCAGAGATATGACCAAGAGCTAAAGACTTTTGAATACCTGATTGCAAATTTACTATTAATTGACTCACCATTTCCTTACGATCCAAACCTATTTCTTCTAAATCATTAACTAACTGTTGATATGCCTTGGAAATAATCCTTTGTGATTGACGACGGCTAATCCCCTCTTCTTCCGACATAAACGTCACAACAGAAGTACCACTATGACCTTTAGCGAGCATTCCAGCAGCAATATCAATGCGTCGAGTTAATTCAGCTTTACAAGCTCGATTCATAAACTATCCAAAACCAGTCATCTCAGCAAACAAGGCCTTATTCTCTGCAGACTCGGCGAATCCTAAAAGTGCCTCATATCTTGTTTCTGCACCACTACTTAATTGACCTAACCAATAATTCAATCCACTGGTATCTGGTGCTCTCCCTAGAACATTTTGATAGAGAGTGGTTACGTATTGTTCATCTGTGATGTTTTCTCCGTAGCGTTCAGCAAACTCATTAGAAGCAAGGAAAGATTGAGATACAGCTCTTGAATCATTTTCTCCAGAGCTATATTTGCCAATCCAATACCTGAGTCCATCAGCATCAGGGAAACGAGCGAAGGCTGCATTATAAAGGCGGAACATTCTTCCTGAATCAGTTGCTAAACCTGTGACCTGATCGAATGTTTCTTTAATATCATCGATTAAATTCACTTCTTTGTCTTCAAAGCTCATCGTATTTACCCCTGTTATTTCGTCATAACCATCTTCTGTTTTAATTACATATCGATCTTGATCTAATTTATAGAATTTATAATCAGAAAATAATTTCATATAGATTTTTTCTTTCGTATTAACAACATTAGTAACCCTCTCAGCGATTGATATGTTAGTGGCATCAGATCCAGAAGATTCTATAAGTTTAGAGGTGTCATTTATGACGACAGAAGTTATATCACCGATTTGCTTTGTCAGTCCTGAGTCTGAGAAGAACTTTATCTTTAGAGTTTCATCCCCCTCAGTTTTCTGATCAGACTTAATTGAAATATTCGCATTCTTTGAACTGGTATTAGAGGCATACAATGAACCAGTTGAACCCGAGGTAAAATCATCTGATGTTATTCCATCTCCATAAGTTTTCCAATAGATCTTTTGCGAATAACTTGATAAACCTGATGCTTCTACAGCAATAGATAAAAACTTACCTTCATCAATAGAAGATGGTGCAGAAAAGCTAAATTGTTCATTGCCTATAGATGTATCTTTAATCGTTGCAGAGGCAATACTACCAATGGGTATTGTTCGTGCAGAATCAGAAAAAAGTTTTATGTAGACCGTTTCATCCCCTTCTGTTTTCTTATCATTTTCTAATTTCCAATTGAAATTACTACTATGATTATCAGCTACATCTGTTGTACCTTCTAGATAGCCATCAAAATCTCCCGAATCAATACCATCACCTGAAAGTTGCCAATAGGTAGTTCTTTTTTCTCCATAGCCTTTAAAACTAAATGTAAAAATATCGCCTTCGTTATAAATAGATTTATCTGTAGATATTAAATACGTATCATTCGTGACATCTGTTACTAATACAGATGGGGTGTTGCCGATTTGAGTCGTTCTTGCTGCGTCAGAATAAAAACGAATATTTATCGTTTCATTACCTTCTGTTTTGCTATCAGCAACTGGCCAGAGTGAAAAAGAAAATGATCCATCATCTTTTACAAAACTTTGTCCACTGATGGAATTGTGATCTGCTTTTAGATCATTTGCATCTATACCATTCCCTGAAAGATTCCAATAAATCAAATCCCATTTTTTGAGACCAGTTGTTTGACCAATAACGTTAAACCATTCACCTTCTGCGACAGAATTTTTTGATGTTGAGAAGTTATATGTAGCTTCATCTTGGCTCTCCTCTCCCCCCTGTTTAGCGCTGTCATTGATCAAAGCAGATGCAGCATTTCCTAATTGTTTCGTAAGGCTTGAATCAGAAAAGAACTTGACATTGACAATTTCTCTCCCTTCTATCTTTTTATCATCTTCAACATTGATCAAAGCACGACTGGTCTTTCCATTGGATACATTTAGTGACCCTGTCGCCCCTGAACTAAAGTCATCTGAAGTAATTCCAGTGCCAGATGTTGACCAATAAATAGTTTGAGAAGAAGTTGTTAATCCTGAAGGTGTTACATCTACAGATAAGGTTTCACCTTCTTTAACTGATGATGCACTTGAAATCGAGTAAGATATGCTCCCTTTTTTAGACGTATCCTGTAATTGAATAGGTTTCGATTCACCAATTTGTTCTGTTCGGGCTGAATCAGCAAAGAACTTGACGTTGACAATTTCTTTCTCTTCTGTTTTCTTATCTTCTTTGATAGAGATTAAAGCACGACTGGTCTTTCCATTAGAGACATTTAGAGAACCTGTAGCTCCTGAACTAAAGTCATCTGAAGTAATTCCAGTACCAGATGTTGACCAATAAATAATTTGAGAAGAAGTGGTTAAATTTGAAGGTTTGATATAAGCCGATAATGTATTACCTTCATCAACAGAGGATGAAGCAGAAATTGAATATGATTGAAGTTGTTGAGTCTCCTTGGAAGTATCGTTAATTTCAAAAGTAGCCGTATCGCCAATTTGCTTTGTAAGAGATGAGTCAGAATAAAGCTTGACAGTTACAATTTCAGTTCCTTCTGTTAACTTATCCTCTTTGACCTTTATAGAAGCATTTGTTGCCCTGCTATTACTTGCAGAATAAGACCCCGTATATCCATCAAGAAAATCATCCTTGTTGAGACCATATCCAGATAAAGCCCAATAAACTCTCTGATTATCGAGCTCTAAATCTACATTTGAAGTTAAACGTAAAAACAGCTCTCCTCCTTCATCAACAGAACTACGTGAAGGAGAAATAATATGACTTGCTAGACCATCAGAGGTATCGTTAATTTCAACAGATTTCGTTTCACCAATTTGTTGTGTTCGAGATGAATCAGAAAAGAACTTAATATCAAAAGATTCATTTCCTTCTTTTTTCTGATCAGCCTTAAGCGAGAGTGTGGCACTAGACGTTTTCCCATTGGACACATTTAGTAATCCTGTAGCGCCTGAACTAAAGTCATCTGAAGTAATTCCAGTGCCAGATGTTGACCAATAAATAGTTTGAGAAGAAGTTGTTAATCCTAAAGGTGTTACATCTACAGTTAAAGTTTCACCTTCATCTCTTATCGGTAAAACTGAAATTGAAAATGTGCCCACCCCATTATAGACGTCGTTTATTTCGACAGATTTTGTTTCACCAATTTGTTGTGTTCGGGCTGAATCAGAAAAGAACTTAATATCGAAAAATTCATTTCCTTCTTTTTTGTTATCAGCCTTAAGCGAGAGTGTGGCACTAGACGTTTTCCCATTGGACACATTTAGTAATCCTGTAGCGCCTGAACTAAAGTCGTCTGAAGTAATTCCTGTACCAGATGTTGACCAATAAATAGTTTGAGAAGAAGTGGTTAATTCTGAGGGTGTTACATCTATAGATAAAGTTTCGCCTTCATCTCTTATCGGTAAAACTGAAATTGAATATGTGGGCCCCCTCTTAGAGACGTCGTTTATCTCGACAGATTTCGTTTCACCTATTTGTTGTGTTCGGGCTGAATCAGCAAAGAACTTAATATCAAAAGATTCCTTTCCTTCTGTTTTGTTATCAGCCTTAAGCGAGAGTGTGGCACTAGACGTTTTTCCATTGGACACATTTAGTAATCCTGTAGCGCCTGAACTAAAGTCGTCTGAAGTAATTCCTATGCCAGGTAGTGGAAAATCTGAACCAAATGTGGACCAGTAAATAGTATAAGAAGAAATTGTTAATCCTGAAGGTGTTACATCTACAGTTAAAGTTTCACCTTCATCTCTTATCGGTAAAACTGAAATTGAAAATGTGCCCTCTACTTTATTAGAGACGTCGTTTATTTCGACAGATTTTGTTTCACCTATTTGTTGTGTTCGGGATGAATCAGAAAAGAACTTAATATCAAAAGATTCATTTCCTTCTTTTTTCTGATCAGCCTTAAGCGAGAGTGTGGCACTAGACGTTTTCCCATTGGACACATTTAGTAATCCTGTCGCCCCTGAACTAAAGTCGTCTGAAGTAATTCCTGTACCAGATGTTGACCAATAAATAGTTTGAGAAGAAGTTGTTAATCCTAAAGGTGTTACATCTATAGATAAAGTTTTACCTTCATCTCTTATCGGTAAAACAGAAATTGAATATATGGGCTCCCCTTTTGAGGTGTCATATAGGTTAAATGTAGCCGTTTCTCCTATTTGCTTTGTAAGAGATGAGTCGGAATATAGTTTGACAGTTACCTTCTCGTCACCTTCTGTTAGCCTATCTTCTTTTACTTTGACAGATGCATTAGTCAACTTGCTATTACTTGCATCATAAGAACCTGTATATCCATCTAAAAAATCATCACCATCAATACCATCTCCCGTCAATGCCCAATAAACCTTTTGAGAATTAACAGGTACTGCTTCTGATTCGAATTTTAAAGTTAATTCACCTCCTTCAGAAATTGAGTCGTTTGAAGTTGTAACCTTATATTTTGCAACAGCATTAGATGTATCAGAGATAGTAAATTGCGCTGCTGGATAAGAAATCTCTTCGTTTTCTCTAATTTGAGCTCGACTTAGATATGAAGAATCATAATATAACTTAATATCAACTATTTCATTCCCTTCTTTTAATTCATCAGCTTTTAATTCGAACTCTTTTATATAAGGATTAAAACGATCAGTATCAAAATAACCTCGCGGTTTTTTATTAAAGTCATTGGTGTCAATTCCTAAGCCAGATAGTTCATAATAAATCCTACGATCCCATGGTAGTCCATCAACAGAGAATTTAATTTTTATCTTTTCCCCCTCATTTACTGAATATTTAGAGGGCTCAATTTTATAAAAAATAGATTGTTTTACTTCAGGAGCATCATTAATAGTATATGAAACTGTTTCACCCAACTGATTATTAAATGAGGCATCAGAAAATAATTTGAAGTATACGTTCTCAACTCCTTCTTTATCACCATCTATTTTTGTAATAATTTTAAAATCATCTGAATGGCTTGAATATTGTGTAAAAGAACCACTTAATAATCCAGAATTAAAATCATTCGAGTTAATGTCTCCAGATAATTGCCAATAAAGTGTCATCTTATCTCCTCGGAAATTTTCTATCTTATAATTTGCTATTAGAGTTCCTCCCTCTGTAAGGTTAGAATCAGTTGTTGACAGCTCAAAAGATAAAGGGAGAGGGGTTAGACTTGTATCTTTTATGGCAAAAGATACAGTCTCTCCGACTTGATATTGATGACTAGAGTCAGCGTATAATTTAATAGTTGCAGTTTCTAAACCTTCCGTTTTTGCATCTGCTTTTAAGCTAATTAAGTAAGAATTTGTCTCCCCATTTCTCGCACGGAATGACCCTTGTGCAGAACTACCCCAATCAAAATCATCATCATTAATTCCAGCTCCCGACAATTTCCAATAGACTATTTGCTCTTGTTTCTGTAAATTCTCTGACTCAATATTTATCCAAACATCGCTACTCTCATCAACTAAGGGGATCGGCTCCTTTGAAAGATAGGATCCCAGAGGCCTATTAGATAATGAAATATTGTAGTCAGCAAACCAATCGTAATCGTACGCAGACCTATCACCTCCTTTAATAACTGAAGTTCCCGCATCAAAAAGCGCGAGAGCCACCATACCTTCGCTTGTACGAACTGTTGGATCCTTATATCCATTTTCATCAAATGCGTATGAAAAAAGCTCAATAGTTGCAACTTCTACTCCCTCTACTTCATCATCTAATGCAATTGATATGTAGTAATCCTGAGTAGCACCATAGCCTCCTCCTTCGTAATAGCTATCAATAGAAAGGGCATTATCAAAATCATTTGAAGTAATGCCTTGTCCACTAATCTCAAAAGTGATCGGTCGTCCCCTATCCCAGTGCCATGGAAGATTGGCAGGTGGTCTAGATACTATTAACTTAACAAGTTCTCCTCCCTCAACAGCTTGTGTAGAAGAAATTTTTAAGTCCATACCACATATTGCTTCAAAAAATCAGAAGTTTTTTTTTATTATAGATCTTATATAAATTATAGATCTAACAAATCTCCCTCTCTTCGCGAAAAAATCACATATTAATGATCTTACATCTAAACATCCCTTTCTATCACTGATTTTAATCCTGACCCATATTTAAGGGTCAACTGCTTAGATATGGGTCACGTCTTCCTTTTATAAGGGAAGAGAGGGGGTAAATTCTAATAATGCCTCTCGATGATCTTTGGGGTTACGACGTCTCGTAAGACATCCTCCTAGTCTTGATGCACGACGAATACAAGATTTAATAGCTTCTCGATCATGTCCCATTGGTGTTAGTCCTTCAATAACAGTTTGAATACTTGGAAAGATGTCTCCTCTATTTTGTGCCTGTACATATTGAATAACATCACTACGAACCTTACCCATAGATTTAAAGCAACACATTGGAAAAGCGAAGCCAAGAGATGTTATCAATCAAAAAGCTGCTGCATTTGAGAGTGATATACAAATATTAGATTTCTTAGAAACACTCCCAACTGATAGTCCATATAAGAAAGATGCAGAAGCTGCTACTAGTTGGTTTAACTGTTTCTGCTTAATGGCTGAACTAGGTTTAAGACCAATAGAAGTTAATTACTTACAAGTTTTATTCGATCCCATTACTAAAGAGCATTACTGGCATTGCACATACATCAAGAAAGCTGGTAATGGAGCGACAGAACCAAGACGAATCGAACCGCTACCATTGATTGATCGAGATGGAAAGGAAATTCAATGGAATCTTCTTGAAAGATTTAGTAGCAATCTTTTACCCTTACCCGAAAAGGTTGATGGTGAAGCTGCTGGAACATATCTGAAACGTCGACAAAGTTGGAAAGATTTAAAAGAAGTAATGAGAAAAACTCAAGGGTCCAACATTACCTGTTATTCATTTCGGAAATATTACGCTCTACGTTGCCATCTAAAACTTATCGACTCTGGAAGTGCATCCTTAAGCATGGGACATTCAATCGAAGCTCACCATAGAAACTATCCATATTCTAAAAAGTCAACGACAACAAATGCTTTTAAGGCCGCAAGAGAGAGGGCCTTAATTTGAGTATTCTTAAAATCTGATCGTATTTAGAGCTATAAAAAATCTTGAATCATAAAAAAATAATCTCTAATGTTTAATTTATTTTATTTAATTTAGGCACTTGTGAAAGGATATATTCTAATAAAGAAAGTGGATCTTTCTGAGATGCTAAAACAATATCAGGTACTAAAGAAGCTGTAAGTATTATAGATAGTTTTCGACTAAGTAAAGTCCTATTCGTAATTTGTTGATCACGTAAAATCCTGTCAAAAGCTTCCAAGAAACAAATTCTAAAAACCAAATTAGATCCCCACTCTCTTTCAGTTACATCAAACCATAATTGAGAAGTATTAGTCATAATCTTTGTATACTTATAAGGGTCTTCGCTCTTAAAAACATTCAGAGATTCAAGCTGATCCCAAGGCGAAAAAGTTAAATGTCCTGCCCACCAAAGTCGTGATATTGAATTTCTTGTAAAAGCAGTCCTATCTGATCCATTAAACAACCAACGTGAATCAACTATACTTTTAGGTTTATCCTTGAGTGGCCATCTTAACTGAACATAGTTCCAAAAATCTCTATGCGATAATGTAATCCAAAGTCGTTTATCAGAAGCATCAATAGGGTTCAAATTGATAAAAGTAGAATAAATTGCTATAGAGCTTTTAGAATCTGAATTTGGATCTAATTTAGAATTCAATTTATCAATATCTATTTCAATTTGTGAATCTAGTAGTTCATTCTTAGAAAAATCAAATGACTCTTTCTTTTGATATAAAGCTATAATTTCTTTTTCATCAAGTGATGAAACTTTAGCCATTAAGTCATACATTGCTTGATTTTTTAAAACATATAATGTACTCATAGATCATTTACCTCTTCATCACGAGCACTTTTTAAAGCCAGGTATTTAATACCTCTAGCCAATGGATTCTTTAAAATTTTCATAGCCATATTTAATGGCTCTAGATTATGGTAACCATTAACTTCAATAATTTGATTTAAACGTTCATACCAAATCAACTGGTCATAGTCATCTAATTTATCTTGACTATTTACATAAGAAATTGCTTGACATAGGACAGGTAAAACTATTGAAGAATGTAATATATCTGAGTGACTTTTATTTAATGATTGGTAATTATTAAATGTATCTTCTGGTAGTTTTATAATTATTCTATCTTGTGAAAAATCTACAATAGTCTGATTCTTTTTTGAATCATGGTTAGAAGTTATAACCATAAATGAATCTTGAGCACTAGAATATGGATCAAATTCATGGTCGATATTAATTTCATCTTTTTTAGTTTTTGCAATAATATCAAATTCTATAGCCCTAAAAGTAGGAGGATAATCTAATGAAAGTTTATCAGGTGTAATAAAAAAGTTTTTTCTTGAAGCAAGGTAAAAAGTATAACTTACTTTTTTATTTAGTTTCCCTATCTTAAAGAATTTCTCAAATATATAGCCAGATGAATAATTATAATCAATAGAGATTACATCATGAAAATAAGTAGAAGGACTACTAATCTCAAGAAACATAGATATTTCTCCTTCTCTAAAATGAGACTCTATTTTTTTATCAGTAATAGAGGGGAAAGGTACTTTTAATATAACCCCATTATTTTCTCTAATCCAAACGACATCATCTTCAAATGTTAATAATGCGTCCTTGGTATAATTATCTCCATTACCAAGAACTGGACAAGGAAATTCTACTTTAGACATTAATACGCTCCAATGGCCATATTTGAAATAGAATCAAATTCCAATTCAAAATCTAAATAACAACCTTGTTTTAACTTTACATCTTTAAAAGTTAAATTTTCACATTTTAAATTTTCTATTGAACATGATATTAATTTAGCTCCACTAGGGGGGATAAAACTTCCGCCTTCTGAACTTAAAGCATAACCCAATCGAAGATCTCCATTTATAGAAGTTAAGGCTTTAACTCTAAATTTGGAAATTTTATTATCATTCTCCTTTCTAGTTCTAATAATTTGGACATCTTCAGAAGAAATTATAGATAACTTATCGCCATTTTCATTAAGTTCTGAACCCCCTTTTCCTGCCCCTGCTCCATAGCCTCCGCCTCCGCTTGCTTTACCTTTTCCACCATGAGTTCCTCGACCTCCTCCTTTTGATCCAGCACTTGATGGTTTCTTCTTAAGTGTCAATGATTTCTTTTTTTCATAAAAAGAACTAGGTTTTGCTGTATGCAAACCAGTTTTTATTCTTTTACCAAAAGTTTCTTCTTCATCATCTTTAGGTTCTTGATTACCCGTTAAGAATGATTCATCACTAGTTTGAAGCGGTCCACCAGAAAGATATTCAGCAAGACCTGGGATATCTTGAAAAGATTCAATTTTAGGATCTAGTAAATCTATTTGCTGCCTAATCCATTGTCTAAGTTTCTTAAGACATGCGGAATGATGTTTCTTTAATCCTACAGAACGAACATAATCATCAGATAATTTTGTATGTGTAGGATCTTCTAAATCTGCTATAACCTTATTTCCTTCTTGATCTAATAATTTACAAACAGCGGCATACGGAGTCCCAGAAGTTTTATAAGCAAAGTCTTGAATCGTCATAAGTGGTAATCTCATTAAACAATATCTATTCCTTAAACTTTGGTCGTCTTTATTTGAATAAATAGATAATTGAACTCTTCCTAAACCAGGTATGAATTTTGTGTTTTTCTTAACTAATTTGCTCTCAAAATCTGAGCATTTAATATACCCTTCGACTTTCGCCATATTTTTCCTCCATTCTGACTCTGAAAGTTTATTTATACAATCATTCTCTAGTTTTTTTAGAACATTAGATATACTTTCTTTCGTTATCGAGTAAAGAAGATCATCTTCTTTATATATTTTAAATTCAATCTTATCTTCTAAAATTGCTTGAAAGAAAGCATATATTAATCCCATCGCTAATTTAATGTCCCAATCATCCCTATCAAAACCCCAAACATAGATATCTGTACCATTTTCTTCCCTTTGAAAAGGTACTTTAATCTTATCTACATCATCATTTCTATAAGCACTCCAATCTACTGATGAATTCTCTGACTTTATGCAATAGAAACCGGTACTTTGAGTTTTTTCATTTGTTTCTAAATCTCGATGAGTACATAATTTAGCCATTCCTATAAAAAGTTTATCGAATGTCTTATTGTTTGTAGGTGATTTAAATTGCGATAAAGCTGTAATTGCACGCAACTGCGAAAAATTCATTAAAGCATATTTCCCATGACCATAAGTACCTGGTGTAGTTCCTTGCTCAGCGCTAATACCCTCGGATTTTATAAAACGATAATAACGACTACTTTTCTCCCCCTCATCTCCATCTAAACCAGAAGTATTAAAATCACTTATCACCAACGTAGGGATTGTTTCCTTATTTAAAATCTTTATGTAATCCTGAATTCTCTTAACTTCATCACCAGTAAGGCCTTGAACCTCCTCAAAAAACTTTTGAGCACTTTCGAGTCTTTGCAAATAATCTTTTCTTGCAGGGAAAAAAGATGAATCAATATCAGTTAATTTATATTGGACAACAACTTTAGAGTCATCAACAGCAGCACCCCTACAATTTTGGGCACTTTCTCTTCCGAGATTATCTGTGCTTTTGAATAAATCTATACTCCCTTGACTTAATCCCTGCTCAACCCCACCAGCCAAGGGAGGAAAAAACCATCTATTATCATTTTCCCCTAAACGTGACTCCATAAATCAAAAAAACAATAAAATGGCAAATGAATCATTCAATGAAAAGAACAAATTTTCAGTTAATTCTAGTAAATCTATTATTAATAGAAAGTTTACTCACTTGAGGATAAATTGCTTTGCAGAATCCTCTTGGGTGTCAAATTTTTTACATATTTCGACGACTTTGGCTTTGAGAACTTTTTGAATTTGGTTGACTTGCTCCTCTGTATAAGTGTAATTGCTTTTATTTGCCAAGTTACCAACCAAGTCCAAAGCTTTTAGAGCTTTTGGAACTCTTTTATTTGCCAACTCGATAAAATGTTCGGTGTTTGACTTTGAGGGCATTACAGAGTTTTTATTAATAATCCTGAATTACTAGCAGGAATAATTAAATATTGACAGAAAAGCAAGTTTTAATCTCCTATATATCAAGAGAAAAGGTTTTTTTAGAAGAAATAGAAGACGGATTAAAGCTTTCTATCGCTTCATCCACAGCAGCATGCAGATGCTTTTTCATAAGTAAAACATCTTTTTGGGTATAAGATGACTTTCTAGAGGAAAGTTTTTTTAGAATATCTAAGGAAGAAAGAACCTTATTAACGCGACTATTCGCAAGCCTTACGAACACCTCACGACTATTTTCTGTGCTATTAACATCACAAGGGGGAGTTTTCAAAGCTTCCATGCATCAAAAAAAAGAATATTACCAATTTTATAGCATATATATATAATTATAGCAATTTAAAACGTACATATTACAAATGTACGTTATAAATTGACAGTAGAGTGAGTCATAGGTCATCATTCAGGGAGGGAGAATGCCCCCCTCAATCACAAAATCAAAAGCAATGAACACTATTTCCAATAAAAAAACAAATGATGAAATTGGTGGCTGGATAGTTCTTGGCTGTCTTGCCATAGGAGCGATTGCAGTTGCATCAGCAGCGGCACCCGCAGCAGCGGCAACTGGTATCTGCATGGGTCCAAGAGTATTTATGGGCCCCAAAGGAGGATTGTTCAGAATAGTTGGCAATCGAAAAGTTTATGACGTAGCAGCAACAGCTGTTAAATGTTTTTATTAGTCAAAAATCATCATTGAACTTATATTCTTTAAATGTTCTTACAAAATAGATCTGAATAAAAGAAAAGTAGTGTAAAGGCTTGTTTAGAAAAAATTAGGATCAAGTCGGGGCTTATATCCCGACTTTTTTATGTAGTATTTAAAGCCTTTGAAAATTAATTTAAAAAAAATTAATCACTTATTGAGTTAATACATCAGAAACATAGATCAGATTATGAGATAAAAATTCAGGCTGCCTTAACTTCATGGGGAAGAGCAATATCAAATATCTCTTCAAGCTTTTTATTTGAATAGTTTTCACGAGCGCAAGCTACTAATGCTTTATAAATACTTCCACCTTTATCTTCTCCAACCAGTAGTCCAAGATTGATTTCACGCAGCATTCGACTTGCAAGAATATTTTTTTCAGGAATGCTCATTAACTTCGCAACTAATTTCGCGGTAGCCGTTGAACAACTTCTATCAGTTGTAATTCCAATTAAACCTAAGCAATGACGTATCCAATCTCTACTTATGTTTTTAAGGTCATCGAATCTAACCCAATCACTCCAATCATGATCTTCGGATAGTCTTTCAGCAATTTTACTTAAGTCATTTTCTAATTTTTCTAGACGCTGCCATCCACGAAATTTCTTATGTCTAAGCGCTATAAGAGAAGGATTCAAGAATGAGAGATGATCAGGCCAATAAGTAGTGATCTTTTTATAGTCTTGGACTTTTTCTGAAAAGGAACACTTTGATTTTGCAAAAATGATTTCACCAACAAAAACATTCCAAGCCCTCTGTTTATCTGAGAAAAGCTCTCCCTTATCATTTTTCCTCTTAGTCCATGGTGTAGATACTTCGTTGTCTACTTGTTCTTCATACCAATCAAGTACAGATTGACGATGGCTTATTCTTTTTTGATCAACGTCAAAATCATCTTTACCTTTCAGAGCTTCAAAAAGTGACTTCCCAAGTCGAAATCCAACCAAAGGCGCTACTGCTTCGCCAATTTGATGGAACCTATGCGAGGGGCCGCCATGAAATACAAATCCATCCGGGAAAGACTGAACACGGGCAGCTTCGCGAATAGAGAGAGTTCTATTCTGCTCTGGGTGGATATACCAGTAGCCATCCTTGGACATATGAGCCGTAATAGTTAGACAAGCCTCATCACCTTTCAAAATATTGTATTTATTACTAAAACTTTTTTGATCCTTAGTTTTCTCTACCACCTCACCATCTCTCAATGCTCTACTGCTAATTTCGTATCTTCTTTGATCGTCTGATAAATCCTCATATTTCAAGCCTTTCTCTCTCATCAACATAAAAGTTTCGAGATCATCCGTTCTCACTTTTCTAATAATGTGATCTGGAATAGTTTCTGATTCGACAGGAAGCCATTCTCTCATCTCTTTTTGATAATCATTTAAAGGTCCTTGATAAGAATGATTATCTTGCCAATTTTCAAGCCAATCTCCTACTAGAGGAGGGAGATCAGAAATAGCATCATTTAATGTCCTAGCATCCTTTTGCGACTCACAGAAAACATCAGGCCACTTAAAAGGTGAACACGCACCAATACGAGTTCCCGCAATAAACAACCTTGGTCTTAATTGAGGTACACCATATTGCCAAGCAAAAATAAGTCTGGCATCCACTCTGTATCCTAAATTCTCAGCTTTGCTAATAATTCCTCTGAAGATTTCTTGGTCTCCTGTCTGTGCAATATCACCAACATTTTCCATTAAAAAAGCATTCGGCTTCACATCCTCAACAACAGTTAAGAATGACTCCCATAAATCGCGACGTCCCTCATTTAATGAATTGTATTGATCAACGACCTCTTCATTAGCATGCTTTCTCCAACGAATATTTCTAGAGAAAGGTTGACAAGGTGGTCCACCTGCAACAAGAGAAATCTCCCCACATTCATTTAAGTGGTTAGAAATTTCATTTAAATTCTCGAGGGAACTGAGATCAGATTGATGAGAACATCCTGGAAAATGATGGCGATGGGTCGCGATGGAATCAGGACGTATATCACAACCAAGAATCACCTCAAAACCTGCTTTATGTATACCAAGACTGAGACCTCCAGCACCACAGAACAAGTCAACAGCTAACGGTTTAGAAGTCTTAAGGTCTTGAACATAGTCAGGTAAATCCTCAATAGAACAAGACTGAGGATGTGGTTCTAGAATTTCCTCAGGGCCCTTGACTGATTTCAGCCTGTAAGGATCTGTGGTTTTGGGAGATGAGGCAATAGTCATTAAGCAGCGTCTTGATTGGCCTCAACTTCAAGAAGATCTGTTAGTTCAGATTCATTCAATAAATCCAAACAAAAAGATCCCCCTAGAGAATTCAATTTTTGAACAGAGGACCTGACCTTCAAATCTGTTAGGTCTGCAAGTTCCCTAGTAAGAACCCTATTTACAGATGGAAGCAGACCAAACTCTCTATCACTGATTCCTAGATGAAGCTCCTGACTAGTAAAGAGTCTTCTTACAAGGTCATAATCTTCATTATCTCTACCGAGTAGCCTTTCAGCTGCGAAAAATAACCTTGCAAAGGTATTACGTCCATGGCCATTGATGGATGCACCACCAAGGAATCTGATAGTGGCAATTTTTCTGCCTCCTTTCCCATGATTAAAACCATTTTCAGGGTCAACAGGGACAGAGCCTCTCCATCTAAGCCAAACAAGATCTGGATGCCTGATCACTGAAAACCATTGCCATAACCTCATATCAATAAGCAATTCCTGAGGGAGATTCTTTAAAGCTCTATGTAGTGGCTCGACCAAATGACCATCAATAGCCGAATCAGTAATATTATTTTTGATAATTTCATCCACTTTTTCATCAAGGGCCAAAAAATCAATTTGATGATCTAATTCTTCAATAGGAATCTTTGAAGGTGAACGTAAAGCAGAGATCAACTCCTGATCGCTTATGGATGAGATTAAACGAGAAAGCTTGGGATAAGTCATGCTGCTGAAGCCTCATTCAATCCAGAAACATCGCGATCATTCTTTAATTTAATTTGCGGAGAACTTGCCATCAATTCAGCCAATTGAAGCAACTTTGTTTCTTCCTGTATAAGCTCAGGCAACTTCAACATTAACCTGGAAAACCCAGTAGGAGACTTAAGTTCGAGCACAATCAAGGGGAGCGCTTCATGTATGGGATGAGAAGTTGTTAAAAGTCCAGGTGCAAAGAGAGACAGTATTTTCAATTGCCATTTGCTCAGTGTCTCGATAGCTTCTGACTCTTCGATAGAAGGACTTACATCGACTACGTGTTGTAGTTTTTGCAAGATATCTGAAACCAAAATGGGCCAGATAGAAGAACAGATTGATACAAAAATCGCATCTCGTTGAAGAGCTCCACCCTGACGACCAGTTGATCGACTCATGAGGAGTTGACGTAGGGATGAAGGAACACCTGAGTTAAGTTCGACAACAGGAGGCTCTCCAGGAATTAAACGCCAGAGTTGCTTTCTAGAAGATGAAGGGAACTCAATCCATCTCAATTTAAATAGAGAGTCATCAGAAGCTGAGTCACTAATAAATTGAACAGTATGAATATTACTTCTACCAATAATTTGGCCTTTTTTATCAGCAAGACCGTCGCTCGATTTTTCTAAATCAATCGTCCTAACAAGAAGTGCTTCAACTCGAAGTTCTTCGCCTTCACGTAATGATTTAAAAGAAGTTTCAGTAAACCAACAGTCCATTCCTCCATCTTCCAACTCAACAAGAGTTCTTCTACCAGTAGATCGACTTATCAAACGACAAATAAATTTAGCTGGTGGATTTTCTTGTTCACTAACTGGAAAACACTCTTTCCAACCCCACGGTGCGTTAAGAAGAATTTCTAACCTAACTTCCTCGAGATCACTATTAAATCTAAAAGTAACACCATCACAAACTTCCTCAAGAATCTCTTCAGAAACACTTTCAGGTGCAGTTACTCTAAATGAGCCATCAAGATTAATTGTTTTCCAAGGTAAAAACTCCATAGATTAACCCCCCTGTTTAAATCCAGCCACTTTCAAATCCACCCCAGCAGGAGGTTTTACAAGACAGCTGAAAGGTGAATCTTGAAATTTAGGTCCTACTGAAAAAACTATTCGTTTTGGTTCTGAATCATCTATCTCTAAGTCTTTTTCGCTCGCATGAATACGCATATCATTAATCACCCAGGAATCTCCTTGACCTGAGTCAGAAATACTTTTAAAACAAAGGCCAGCGATTGCAGTGCCTTCTTGATTGCCACTTCTGATTAGATCGCCCGAAACTTTCCAACCTCCCTCATTTTTTAAGAGGCATGACTGTTCTCTATTTATAACAACCTCAAGCTTAGGTTTCTTACTTGCAGTTTTACTTGAAGAAGAGACAATTGCCATCTTTCGATTAAGCATTTTCATAAGAAGCTCAGGCCCTTCATCGGGGGAAGAGTCGAATGACGTAAGGAGTTTGTGTATAACAATCTGCCTTAGTTCAGACCTCAACCCTTTGAGCCGCTTGGCATAACCACGCCATTGATAACTTTCACGTAAACGCCTAGTAGTAGGCAACCAATCATCATGAGTAACGGGTTCAGCTGCTCGGAAATACTCCTCTGCTTCTTCTGCAAATTTATTAGATTTATCTGTGATATCTGAATCGGCAACATTCTTCAAGGCTGAGCCAACAAAGGCAGCAGCACAATAAACACCACCATCAGGAAGCCTATTTCCATCAACATAATCAATGACCATTCCGGACCCTCTTACAAGAGCGATCGTGGAACGACAGGGTAAACAAACTTCAGAATCTGAAACCCTAGATACACCTAGACGAATACTTGTATCAAAGGAGGGGTGAAGAAGTGCTGGATTATCAACTGGCTGAACACGAGCGGGGATAGAAAAACCATCAATATCAACTGTTGAACATTCACCAGGGTCTAGTGCTGCTATGGGCTGCTCGTCAGGTTCAATTCTTGAAGTTTCAAGAAAAGGCTTCCATAAGGAATCAACAACTGCCTTGCTAACAAAATCTGAGTTAATGCAGTCATTTCTAAATAAACGTGCTTGGACTTCCAGGCGTCCCCAACTTATTGCTGGCCAGAACCATTTAGCAGCTGCAGAAGTTAAAGACTTACATAGATGCTCAGGATCTCGAATCCCAAGTTCAGTTGTGTCTTCTCGATCTGGTTCATGAAAAGCGGGAATCAATAAGGAAGTACCAGTTCCAACAATTCCATCTCTATCAAGCAACAAAGGCTTAGCCTCTTTACGGGTTCTCCAATCAGATAGAGCTATAGGTATTCCATCTTTCTCAGACTGAATTCCAAGGTAAGCGCCATCAAGCCATGAATTGCCGTCAAGGTCATGTGCTGGTATTTCGCTTCTTCCAAAAATTCGAATCTCATCTTTTTTTCCTTCAATTTCAGAAGAGAAAAGAACAGTCATCAGACGTGAATGCATCCAACTAACTGCCTTACCAAGTCCAAAACTTCCTCCTCTTCCGGAAGCCTCCCCAGTAGAAAAATTCTGTACACATAATCTGCGGAAGTTACCATCCTCATCCCAATCATCGCCAGTCAAACCTCTTGTTCCACTATCACTGATTCGCAAACAAACAAGAGTTTCTGATTTAAGTGCATCTATTCCGGCTTTAAGAGTAAGAGCCGCGCCTCCTGTTCCAGAGACAGAAGAAAGATGAGGAAGAAAATTACTCCAATCAATGGATTCAAGGAATTTATCTCTTTCCTTGCCAGTTAAAAGGATCAGATCAAAAAACACCTTTGCTTTCTTATTTCCAACTCGCTGATCAATACTGTTCTGACAAATTTCTCTAACTAATGTCTCTAAATGTGGTCTTCTGCGCTGAGATGAACCCGACTCAAAAAGCTCAGCAGAAGCACTTCCACCACTAGACCTCCCCTGGCCAAGAGCCGGAGTAGTTACCCATTTCAGTGGTGTCAGTCCTTTAGCCAAATGATTAGGTGCCACTACATAGAGCGTGCACAGATAATAAGGGCACCGGACAAGGATGGCATGGATTTGTCATTTCCTTGTATAAATTATGAAATTCCTAACCCGGGGCTCTTGCCAAAGAAGGAAAGAGAGGGATGATAAGCAACCAGCTAAAAGATTGGCACATCCGTATAACTATGTGTCCTGCGGGAAGCGAAATACCAGTGAACTGGTCAGTCAAGAGAAGCCAGAACTTAGGCGGATTGCATTGATTTGAATTTTCGCTAATCAACACTCCTCACACTTCTTCGACAGGTGCAATGAAAGCTTTGTCTCTTCTTAAAACCTTTTCGAATAATTCAATTCAATTAATTCGAAAGACTCCACCTCTTGTTTTTGCAATGGCTGTTTTATCAGTTGGTGGTTTTATTGGTGCGTCAACAGTCTTAGTCTCTGGACTCCGTACTGTCGAAAACTCGATCACGGTTACAGGTGCAAGTACAGAAAGAATTGAAAGTGATATGGCGAAATGGGAAGTCAAGGTCCAAACGACCGGTTTATCTCAAATAGATTCCTATGAGAAACATCAAGCTTCAATTGATAAAACAATTAAATTTTTAAAAGCGAATCAAATAGAAAATGGCAAAGGGGATTCAATGGATATTGGTCCAGCCTCTACCTCAAAAAAAGAAGTACGTAATCCAGAAACTGGTGAGCTCGTTTCAACCAAGTGGATTACCAGTCAATGGATAGAGATAGAAAGTAAAGACGTCTCAAAGATCTTTAAAACTCATCGGAAGATCAGCGAACTACTCGGTAAAGGAGTTTTAGTTAGTCCTAGTAGGCCCGAATTTACCTATACAAAACTCGCAGAGAAGCGAGTGGACATGCTTGCAAAGGCAACAAAAGATGCTCGCATTAGGGCCGAAGCCATTGCTCGCGAAGCAGGTTCAAACGTAGGCGCAGTTAAAAGAGTCAATACAGGCGTTTTTCAAATAACGGTTCCTAACTCCACAAGAGTAAGTAGTTGGGGTTCCTACGACACAAGCACAATCAACAAGGACATCACGGCTGTGATGGGAGTAACCTTCGGAGTTGAAAAATGAGTGAAACAAACAGCTCCGCAAAAATTATCAAATTATCCAAGCACATAAAAAAAGGGTATGAGCAAATTGAAAAAATCGATCAACTGCATATAAAAATTACCAAGCAAAGAGAAGATCTTGTTAAATCAATGATTGACGATTTGACAGCTATTCAAAAACTTTCTTATGACGAAGTTAAGGAATCAGATGAAAGCACTCGAAGATTATTTGATGAATCAGTATCAAGGCCAATAAATCAGTTGATCACAGAAATCATCAGAAGACTTAAGTCATCTATTCATTATCAAGAAAACAATCTGAGTTTTGAGAAGGTTCATGAACAAATGGTTGAGACGTTAAGCAGAGTAAATGGCTTTAAAGCTTATCTTTCTGAGATTCAGAAGGGACATTTAGATAAACTTTTTGATTTACCTGACGCTCATAAAGACTCTATTTGAAGTATTAACTTTCAAAAATTTTCACCCAAAAACTAAATTTAACTCATGTGTTTAGACCCAGAAGACCATATGGAATGGTACGAAAGAACGAAATCTCTTTCAACGGAAAGACTCCATAATTTAGATCTCTACTGGAGAGACAATTTTGAAAACTCTGTTCATCAAGAACTTCATTCAATGGTTCAAATGATCTTGATGGAGAGAGGTGAGAAAACATTGGAGATGAAAAGAGAAGAACAAATTAAAGGACTTAATCGATCTCTCCGGTTATCTAACCCTTTGGGTCGATTTGTTTCAGGAATCAACAGCGTATTCACTACGAGAACAATGTCATGACTAAAAAAAACAAAAACGAGAAGACACAAAGACAACTCGAGATAGATCAACTTGATGAAATGCTTTGGCGTTCAACTCCGCTTGGGAAATTTCTTTCAACAATAAAAAGAAAAGCATCTAAAGTTTCACGTTCAGGAGCTGTCACTTACAAAAAAGAAAAACGATCTTGGGTCGTAAGAATTCCATCTGCTTTTGTTTTTACTGGTGCAAAAACTGGAGGTTTTCAGACAATTGTTATGGCAGAAACACGAGATCAGGCATGGGAAGAAGCCTCAAAATGTGACGAATGGGAAATTCTTGATTTCTTTATTAGTCATATGAAAGTTTTCCCTCAGGATCCCCTTTAAATCTTTACAACATGTCAAACGAAATCGCCTTCGAAACTAATGCATTTGCTGTAAACAAAGAGGTCTGGATAAAAGCTTCTAACTTTTTAGGTGTTGAGAAAGAAAATACAACATTCCAAATAAGAAGATTGAGTCCCAATAAAGTCCAGATCACTAAATTGAGCGGCGATATCATGGCTGAATTTTCTGCGAGAGTTAAAGGCAATAAAAAACTTTGGTCACTAAAGTAAGCAGATAACAAGTAGGTCAAAACCTCAAGCATTTAATAAAGATCTTCCTTTTTTGGAGCTTTATATTTACTTTCAAAAGTGAATAATAAGTTATGAGGAATCACTATCAAAGAACCAGAACAATAGATCAACAGGAGGGGCAACCCTCCTCTTTTAACAACACATTTTTTATCATGAAATTTGCATCCTCTGGCCGAATCAAATTAAATGGCACCACTTTTGGCGGCAATCTTGATCGTCGCTATTCAACTGTCTGGGGGCGAACATTAAGACAACAATCTGCACAACTAAGACGCTCTAGTAACAACTTTTGGTTATGAGCAAAAGCGAGCTCAGTTTCATCTGGGCTCGCAACCACATCCCATACACACAAACAAGATAAAAGTATCTCCTTAGATTTTTTGATGAATGAAAACAAATTCAAATGAAATCAAAATCAAATTAGAGAAAGTATTAAGGCTCTCAGAGTCTAGTAATGCAAATGAAGCTGCTGCTGCAGTTCACAAATTAAACACCCTCTGTAGACAATACGGAATAGCAAAAATAGACTTATCGGTTCCTTACAATCCAAGCTTTGATGAAATAATTGAAATTCCTTATGGACCCAATTTCAAAAGAACCGATATTGCTGCAAACTTAATCTATAAGTCAGTAGCCTATTTTTATAATGGTTCTACAATTATTGATTGGGATCCCTGCAATAAAACAAAGAAACTGAAAATTGTTGCCTCAAAAAGCAATCAAATCCAGATTGAATTATATAGTTCATACCTTCTTGAGACTATGGAAAAAATATCCAAAACCGAAAAAAAAAGAAGGCCAAATTCACCTTCATCCTATCGCACAAATTTTCGTAAAGGTTTTGCCTTAGAAATCCAAGACAGACTCTTAAAACTAAAAGAAAAAGCTGAAAAAGAGGGAATTAAAGAAACTAATCAATCAGCGCTTGCCGTCTATAAAAATAATAAAAAAGAATATAATAATTCATTAGCATTTATCAAGGAAAATTATCCAGATTGCAAGAGTAATAGGGAAAAAATATATCCTAAATATGGTTTTCATGATGGCACTTCAGCCGCTGAGAAAGTAGGCTTATTCAAGCAAGCGAATGGGATGGCAAATAATAAACTAATAAATTAATTGATATAAAATAATAAACTAATAAATCAACTAAGGACTACCTATTACTTTCCAGATCTTTGATTTCAGCAATTCAAATGATTCTAAATTTGGTGCTCTATTTGAAAAAAGAAGTGCCAATCCTAATTGTCGATCATTTTTTAATTTATCATTTACAATTTCTAACCATCTAAATTCATCAGAGCCTAGAGAATCTAGGAGCAAATCAAAAGATTGTAAGTTCACCGAATCTTCTGCAATTATATTAATTTTTGAAAACTCACTCGCAAGAGCATTCTCTGATCTAAGAAGAAGTTCATATTGTTCACCAACTTTTATCGGTTCAATTGGCCATGGAATTAAGCCGAGAATCGGCTTTTCTGAGGAAGCTCTATCTCGATACAACAGTATCCCATTTTTTAATATCGCAATTTCATTTAATGGATCAGGAGAAAAGATAAGGGGTCTATCAAAAGAAACCTTTGCAATAGCAATATTAGATCCTTTCTCAAGGGTAAATACTGGTGTAATCAAAGTTACATTTTTATTGATAGACGTATTACTACGCGACGACTCAACAATAGGAAGCGATTGTACATTGATCCAACCATCGACAGTATCCCATCTTTTAGAGAATTGGTCTCTTAACAAAGTGAGGGTTGATTCTGAGCCTTTAATAAAAGATTTTTTTTCTTTCAAAGGCTCTGTAGATATTGAATTTGAATCAAGTATTCTTACATAACGAAGAAATTTACTAGCACCACCAAGGAAATTCTTCAAAGGCATCACAAATTGATCTTTGTTTAAAACAAATTTTGGAATCAGGTGTTTGATTTCAGGATTTGTTAGTACACCTCTAATAAAGACAATATTATTTTCATCATCAATTTGAGCAGCAAGAGTTATTTGTGGTGCGATTCGACGTTCAGTCCAAGGCTCAAGGGGGATAGAAATAGTTTCAGAATCAAAGCCAGTAATGACAACCTGTACTAAAAAATTATTTATATTAATAATGCGAAAATCTTTTCTCAATTTATCAATAGGAGAGATTGATACCTTTAACTTGTATTTGTCAGCTAAAGTTTGAATTGCAAGATAAGCTAATTCTGCCTCCCCAACGCATTTATCAAAATCTAATAAAATCGACTCCTCCGGAATTGGGATTGCATCTATCAAAGATTCATTTTTCTGATTTTCATTAGTCATGAATCAAGTACCTCTCTGACAAATTTGCGAATTGGGCTTATTCCATCGTTTTTAGAGCATAGATAAAATGAAAATTGATCAATAAAGCGATCAACAATAGTCGTATTTTTAAAACTACTTTCAAAATTCGAATATTTCTTCAATTCAAGAACGGTATTTTGAGAAATTATTTCCGACATCTGTTTTTCAGCAAGTACTTTCGAAATAAACATTCTCTGTTTTTTTACTTCCTTTTGAATATTTTTTTGACTAAGACCCTGAGAATATAAAAGCCAAATAGTTTTTCTAATCGGTTGTTTATCCCATTGTAATTTATCATCTTCAATTTTTTTCTTTATTTCAGATAATCCAATATCTCTAATCACCATCAATATCAAATTCTTGTCTTCATCTTCACCCCAAATTTGTGGATCTTCCAAAAACTTATTTTCATAAACCTCATTAAATTCAACTATTATTGGGCTTTCTAGGGCACGAATAGCTCTATCAATTTTCAAGAGATTTTTATCATTCTCTTGTTTTGGCTCAAGTGATTGAAGAAATTGATAGTCAGGTATCCAGCCCGAGCTACTTTTGGTTTGAGTTTTATATTCTTCTTTTGCCTGCTTATATATTTTCAAATAAGATGCATGAAGTTTTTGAAGATCAATAAGAGTTTCATCTTTATAGCCATACTTTTCACAGGCTTCTTTCACCCTTTTGCTTGATGTATTAGCTAGCAATGCAAACGGAGATATATTCCTAAAGCCATACTGTCTTAAAAATTTTTTTAGACCTGCACTCCATTGAACTTTTCTAGTAGCCCAAGTAGAAAGCTTTACGCCAAAGGAAGGATCGAAACTTTGAATAACATCTACACCAAAGGGGACATCCTCTTTATTCATTTTTTTAAAGAATAAAAAGTCTATGGGCCTTCTGACAAAACGTCTTTTAGCTTTACTATCAGATTTTCTAGGTATCCTTAAAAAACTCTCGCCACCATCATTTAGAAACTCATCAGATAAATCAGCCTTTAAGCAATCAGCACAGAAATTTTTATACTTTTCAAAAATATCATTAACAGTAAAGTAGATACAGTGACTTACACGACAACGAAGACATAGAAAAGGTTGCAGAGATGATTCGTCTCTAAAAAGCTTGGTAAAAAACAATTGATCAAGTTCGTTGGAAGTCTTATCACCATTGATAGAGTTTTCAATTATGAAGCTCTGTGCTGTTGTCAATAAAATATTTTGAGCTCCTTTAGAAGAGCCATCCGCAACCCAAATAGTGGAATAAGGTGAGGGCAAGGAATATAGAGATATATATAACTATAAATAAATTCGGCTGAAAAACATGAAAAGGTCAAAAATTCACATTAAATAATTCATAAATATACAAATGAGAAAAACGTAAAAATTTTATGATTTATAATGGTAGGAGAATTAATGAAGAAGTAGTATAATTCTAAAACAGAGACAATAGGACAAAAAAGGAATTAAATTAAGGATGAAGGAGAATGATACAAGACAAATCTCCAGAACAGTTATATAAACAAGCTTACTCAAAATATAGAGAGAAGAAATATGATGATGCAAAGAAATTAATATCATGCTTTATTGATGATAAAAATACTATTAGGAAACAAGATATCCTATTGAAAAATATTAATATCTTATTTCTAATAATAGATATAAACTTCGAAGAAAATAATATCGAAAATATAAAGTCGAATTTTTTAGAGATAGATGATCTAATAAATTTTTCAAACGAAAATTCAAGTCATAAAAGATATATACAGGAAGTATATTGGCATTATCTATCCAAATTATCTAATCTGGAATATATAGAAAGTAATTGGGATTATGTAGAAAAATGTAATTATAAAATGCTAGAAATTTCTGAAATTATTGAGAATAGAAAATTACAATACAAATCATATAGATGTTTATCATATATATATGGTCGAATTTGTTTAGACAATAGAGATCTACACATTAAATATACTTTAAAGGTTCTTGAATATGAAGAAGAATTTGAGAAAGAAGAAGATATTAGAGTAGACTTTCTTTCCGCATACCAAGAAATTATAGAGACATATACAGCGATCGGGAGAACAAAAGAAGCTAAGTATTATTTAGAAAAACAAGATAGGCTTTTAAAAAAATATAGTCCAAATATACATCACACTATAATGAATAAAATAAACAAAGGTGGACTATATTTTTCTACTAACAATTATTCAAAAGCAATAGAGACATATGAATCTGTTTTAAATATTATAACCAAGAAGAGATATCCATTTATAAGCCTAAAGAAATATCCAAAAATATTAGATTGCCTTGCTTATGTATATGAGGAAATATCTGACCTTGAAAAAGCAATTTATTATCATTCAAAAAAGAGAGATATTATAATAGAAGCTTCAAAAGGAAAAAAACCGAAAGAACATACTAAAATTGATAATAATACTTTAGCGAACTGTTATAGTAATATTGCTAGTATTTTGATAAAGAAAGGATCATATAATGAGGCGATATTAAATTTAGAAACTGCAATAGAACTACCAGAACTAACAAAACGAACGCGATCAGATATCTTTGATCAGATGGGTTTCGTATATGGAGACCTTGGGTTAGACGTCCCGGAAGAATTGTTTTATCGAGAAAGTTATAAGATCAGAAAAGAGATAAAAGATGAAATTCTTTTATCATCTTCAATTCGTAGAATAGCTAGCGTGCTTTCTAAACAAGGACGTACTTCAGAATCAATAAAGATGATAGAAGAAGCTCTTGAAATTGATGAAAAATTTTATGGTAAGTCATCAATCGGAACTACAGGTTCTCTAGATGCTTTAGGACATGAATATTCTTATATTGGTCAAAATAGAAAGGCTCTAGAATATTATGAAAAAGCACTTAGAATAGCGGAAATTAATTATAAAACAAATCATTTTAGAATTAATATAGCAAAATATAATATTGGAAGTTGTTATACAGATTTGATGCAATATGAAAAGGCAAATACTTATCTTAATGAAGCACTAACTAACATTTTAAAATTAAAACCTTATAATATAACAACAGTCAACTGTATTATAGCAGTTATAAGGAATGACATATTTAGATATTACAATAACACTCAAGATTTAGAAATGAAGAAAGCTATATTTTCAGAACTAAAATCTCTTTATAAGAAGTGTATTTATTTATCATCAGAACTCGTACAAAATCAAACTTACTTTAAATCAGAATATGAAAGATTGAATTTTCTTTATAGAATGCCCTCTATTGATTCTATTTATGAATTTTCATTAGATAATAAGATATTTTCATATCTAGCTCTGTTGCATAGAATTAATTATCATGGTTTAATTGAAGACGTTGAAAGGAGAGTAAATCGTCTATTAATTTCCTCAGAATCAACTAAGAAATATGCCTATAGGATTAGAGATTTAACATCTAAATTATCCTCAAGAAAAATCGAATCAAAAGAAAAAGCTGCCTTACAAAAAGAGATTTTAGAATTAAATAAAACTTTATATTCTAAAGCACCCTTCTTGAAGAATAAATTATATCAAGTTGAGGAATTATCTAAGATAATTCCAAAAAATGCAATTTTAATAGAATTTAAAAAATATACATATGGGTTATTATCAAGGTCAAAATTCATATCACCTGAATATAAGGATTCCACTTCAGATGAGATGCCTACAAAAAGTATTTATATGGCACTTACTATTTCCTCAAAAACTGATATAGATTGTATTAATTTAGGTAATGCAAAAAAGATAGAGAAAAAGCTTAAACTAGCATTAGAAGCCACAAAATATAATAAAAGTGGACAACAAAAACTTTGGGATGATCTTAGTAATTTAATTATTAAACCATTGGAAGATAAAATATCTAATAAAGATATATTATTTTTTGCGCCTGATGGTGAGCTAAATAGATTTCCGTTTTCAATACTAAAGAAGAAGAATTCTGACGAATATTTATCTAAAAGCAAAAAAATACGCTTATTAACCTCCGCTAAAGAGCTTTTTAGTATCATGAAGGAAAATACAACTAAAAGCAAAAAATCAATAGTTATCGCAAATCCAGATTTCGACTTAGATAACAATAACCCGAGTCAAAAAGAGAAAGATACTTTTGCATCAGAGAAAAAAAGAGCTCCTGATCTTAATTTCAAAAATTTTTCTACTTTAGAGGGTAGTCAAAAAGAAGGTGAACTCATATCTAAACTTATTAGTGCAAAGTTTTTATCAAGAAAAAAGGCGACACCAAAAACAATTAGTAATTTAGACAATCCCTTAATCCTACACATTGCAACTCATGGGTTCTATCTAAATAACAATAATCTTTCCAATCAATCTAGGATACATCCGCTTTATCATCCTCTCTTGAGAAGTGGTGTGGTCTTAGCAGGAGCAAATAACTCTGAACGAAATACTGATCATGATGATGGTTACCTGACAGCAGCCGAATTCGCAAAGATGGAACTAAGTGGTACTGAAATGGTAGTCATATCATCATGTGTATCTGGAGAGGGCGTATTTGAAGTGGGAGAGGGGTTTTATGGACTTAAAAGATCCCTATCAGTCGCTGGTGCGAGATCAAGTCTTCTATCTCTATGGGAAGTTGATGATGCTGCTACAGCAGAATTCATGGGAAGTTTCTACAAATATCTCATAGAGGGAAGAAGTAGAGAAGAAGCATTCATTGAAACTCAAAAAAGTTTCAGGGATGGGACAATAACAAGTGCTAATCCATTATTGAATTGGAGTGAACCTTACTACTGGGCAGCTTTTCAACTTAGTGGTGACTGGAGACCAATTCAAGGTATTTAAGATCCCCCGAAACTAGAATTATCTCTCAAAAAAAAGATAAATTTTTTGGGAATCATTAAACGAAAGTGAGGACAAGAAGAAAGTATCTTCAAAAAATCAAATGAAAAAATCCTCTGCTATCCCATTGCTTCTTTCAATTAGCATAGCATTATCTTTAACGTCTATAAATTTATTCAAGACATCAACCTTATTCATGCCAGATGAATACAAATTAGTAAAAAAAATTGTAAACAGATTAGCAGATAAGAATGATTTAGGAGAAAGAGAAATAGCTTTTAGTATTACGACAGGAGGTGTTGCCTCTTACTACGCAAAAGATGTAGGCCTATGTAAAAGAGATTCAAAAGAATCGTGTGCTTATTATAAATTTTTAAATCCTTTCAAAAAATATCCTGATCCAACTATTAATGAGATTATTAGGCTCTCATATTTATCTGGATCAGGCTCCGCATCAGCTAGTTCTCTTGGAACAATAGCAATTGATCGTAATTATTTTCGAATCATGGATGGGAAAGAAAATCTTATGGTTTGTACGATCGGGCATGAATTGGCACATATTCTTAATTTAGATACATCCAATGATTCGCTAAGACTAAATGAAGAAAGCAAAGGGCTAAATAACGACAAACGTGATGAGTTATCTGCTCGTATTAGTCGAGAGACAGAGCGTAATGCAGATCTCTATTCACAAGAAATGGTTATAAAAGCTGGGTATCCAAAGAACACTTGCATAAAAAAGATGGAACACACAATGAAAATTAGGTATATACCTAAAGTCACGAAATTGGATACACATCCAACTATTCCTGAAAGGTTATCTGCTTTAAAAGGAGCAGTAAACACAAATCAAGAAAAAAGATATGAAGAGGTTGAAAAAACGAGAATAGTTTGGGAGTTCAACAGAGATCTAAACATATTGAAGTTCATCCCCATCAAAAGTAAGAAAGATTAATTCAGTCAAAAAATAGAAAGTCAAAAAAGGGAATCACACTTTAAAAACCAGAACAAGAAGTAATTGTACGGAGAAAAACTCCACAATTTACAAAATCATGAACACAATTTCCAACAACAACAAAAATGACGAAATTGGTGGCTGGATAGTTCTTGGCTGTCTTGCTATTGGTGCTATTGCAGTTGCAGCTGCGGCTGCACCAGCAGTTGCCGCAACTGGAGCCTACTTGGGGCCAAGTGTATTCATGGGTCCAAGAGGAGGGCTATTCAGAATAGTAGGTAATCGAAAAGTTTATGACGTAGCTGCAACAGCTGTTAAATGTTTATATTAAGCAAAATAATATTTAAACATTTAGACATCTACATACTTATAATCAACTTCCTTTTAATCAAAAAAAGGAAAGAGACTTAAAATGTATTCTTAGATAATGGTGAGATAAGAATGATTATCTCACCATCTTTTTATATCTATGGCCATAACAACAAGAGCAGAACGAAAAAGAAGACGACTCGATGTACTCGAGAAATTGAACACTGGCTGGGGAGTAGGTGACACCATTAGCTACCTAGTGAAGGACTACAAAATCACCAGAAGAAGTGCAAATATGGATGTTGCTTGGGCTAGTACTGAGCTTTGTAAGAACTTCGATAAGACTGAAAATACAGATATGTTGGCTTGGCTTTTGACACAGATTCAACGTGTGGCTGTCAAATCTTAGGCGGATAAACAATACGGTGCAGCAGTTGGTTGCTATAGATTAATTTACGATTTAATTTTCAAAGACATGAAGAAAGGAAAATCCACGTCGACGTTTCATGGTAACTACAAAAGGTAATAGTTGTTCTCAGCTCATATTGGACTAAAACTAAAAATATTTAGATACAAATCAGTAATTTTTCTATTTTTATTGAACCAAGTTGAGATCTCAAAATCATTTGGAATCAATAGCTCTAGGTCAGAACTATATAACGATAAGAATAATTATTTTCGATGTCACTTAAAAATGATCCAAGACAACCACAATGCTTATCAAGTGTTTCAAGCTTCAAGATTTACCTGATTGAACCAATATTGGAAGGAATCAATAATTCAATCAATAATTCGTGTAATCAATTGGTACAGATGGAAAAACATATAAGAGAAAAGGACGATGAAACTCAACAATTGATTCTTCTAAAAAGTCAGGAGGTGATCGACGAGGTTACGAAACTCTCCAAAGTTGTGAAAAAGCTGTCAGTACTTTTAAATTTGAAAATTAAGATTAATTCAGGGAGATAGAAGCCTTGAAGAATTTTCTCATCTCAGGACAAGTTGATGAATACAGAATAAGAGTTAATATTTTTGCCATGTCTCCAAACACTGCAATAAAGATTTTTCGGCAAAAATATCCCAACGCAAAAGATATCTATGTTATACAAGGCATCTTCAAAAGGTAATTGTTGATCTCATTGCGTATTGGGCTGCGACTGGACAATATTTAATGGTTTTCAGATTCGAATTTCAGCCAGACGAAACGGCAAAAGCATCGCAAACAGGTCAATTAGTCTCAAAATGAACATACGTAACTGTCGTACAAACAGTTATTCAAACTCTCTTTTCTCAACTTTATTTCTAATTAATTGAAGAAGTTGTTTTATTCTCTCATCTTCACCAGGAACTGGATAAGGTGAGTTCCAACGATGATGACGTTGTAAAACAAATAAAGCGCAGCGAAGTTCTGTTAAAGAAGCATTTAAAGGATCGTTGAATACTTTATTCCTTGTCTCAAAAGCAGATTCAGAGTTACCACATACCTCATAAGCATTAATTGTTAGTGCAAATTCTTGCCATGGTTCTTCGTACTCAAAAGATTTATCTTCTGGATTAGGGATCTTTTCTAGAACAAGATCCTTATTAGGGATTAATTTTTTCTTCATCGCGTAAAAGTAAATTTCATTGTTTAGAGATATGCGGCGCCTTCAATTTCCTGACTAGTCACTTGATTTGTTTTAACCGAATACCTCATCCTTTTAAAAAGTTTTTTGGGCAGTTCTTTCTCTCCAGACCAAATCGCAAATTTTCTGAACTCTTTTAATTCACAATAGGTTAACGTCTCTAAATCTTGTGCTTTGTAGTGAGTTAGGCATTCTTTAAGACTAGGGATTTCCTTGCTCCTTTTAGAGATCTCCTCCTCCTCCTCCTCTTCTTCATCCACTTCATCCTCGTCGTTTTTATCTTCTTGACCTAGATCATCTTCATCTATCTCGTCGTCCCAAGGATCAATGGGAATTTCAAAGATGGGACGTTTCCCACATTGCGTTTCCAAACGATCAGCCTCGGCTACTAACTCTTCTCTATATTTTTTTTCTTCGGCAGTTTCCTTCTCTGGGATATAAGTAGGGTCTGCGTTTACCATTGCGCAGATAACAAATTGTTGTTTGTTAGTGAGCGTCATAAACCCATGATGCCACTTTCTTTTGACTTCCATTTAAAAATTAGAGAGTGATTCCTTCTTTTCTCAAAGCAGCTTTGACTTCACGAGGAAACTCACAAAAAGTATTCCTATAAGCCTCTAAAGCAATTTCATCCTTATGGAATTTTGCGAGCTTGATTCTTTCGATAAACTCATCATGATCCAAAGGTTGAAGGTTTTTCTTTTTCCTAATAGGTAGAGGGCGAGCCATAAAAAGCCTTGAAATTTGAAGGTGGTTTTTATGAGCCAGCCGTTCTTTGGATATGAAACGGATCTATTTCTTGGGTGGGACTTAGAGCCAACTCTAAGGATTTAGCCGAAATGCGACTTGCCAACCCGTGCTTTTTAAAAAAGATAGCTTGATTAATTGAATTTGCAACATCTTTCACGAGAAACCTCGCAAAAAAGTCTTATTCTTTTTCTAATACGACTTCGAGAAGCCTTGCTATAACTGTACCTCTGGACTGGAGCCCCCATTCTTTGCGTAGTGCTTCTATTTTGTCCATTAAGTGCATTGGAATCGGGACCCGGACATTCATGTAGTCTTTTCGTGATTTGTCTGGAGATGAGTCCAAAGCTTTTCTAGGTAACTGAAAAATTCTTAATTAAAGGGTTACACAAATAATGACGGAATCAAACCCTCTTTTTATTTAAGAAAATAGAATCGTTCCCAATCTGATTGCTTTGGCTTATTTCTTCGAGCGATTGGATATTTTGCTTTAACTGACGACAGAAAATAGTGTTCCTAATTGTTAGCTAAAAATTCAATATATTTTTTCAATGTATAGCCATGACAATCGCAAGGGTATTTAGCTTGTAGACCTACAGCATCATCTTGACCTCTAAATCTTCGACAATTACAAACAAGATCAATATCTGTTCCGGATTTAAACTCTTTCACTCTTGCTTCAAACCACTTTTTAGCTGCTTTTGGAATATTTCCATCTTCATGCCAACTCTGCCAAACCAAACTATCAAACATTTTTATGCCCTCTTCCCTTACAACTCCATCGATTCTGTCGAAGGGGTTTCTTACAGGACATTTTGGTTCATTTATAAAGAATCTCTTTGCTGACTTTGGACCATGGATCCATGAACGCTTTTCCATGGAGCCAAACACCTCTATTTGGTCAAAATATTTCTTTGGATGGACTTCAGGTTCAGTCATATGAGCTAGGGCTTTCTTATCTATTTTTTCTTTGGCTTGTCGTAATTAAATTTGGTATAAGCTTTGCTGCCTTGCCAAGAAAGAGTGCCTTGATACATGTCCTCACCTTGTAAATATCTAATTGCTTCATCCGACATTGATTCAGGTGCAGGTGCTTCAGCTATTTCCTCTTGCGGTATTAGCTCAACATCATCCGCTTGGACTGCAAAAGGACAGAAAAACAAAAGCAGACCAAGAACGAAAGCAAAGGGGTTTTTCATCTAATCCAACCTATCTGCATAATCTCTGAGAATTTCTGCAATCACATTTGGTGGAATTTCTTCTTGAGCGTCCTTGCAAAGATCAAAGAACTTATCCATGAACTCTTTTCTGGTCATATTCCTGAATGGGCCAAATTTTCTCTATTAAAGGCTCAAACTCTCTTTTGCAGCTCTCGGCACTAATACTCAAATTTCATTGCAGCTACCAATCTGGATATTCCCCTTCGACTGGTTCTTCATAGAAATCACCATTTTCTATCCCAGAAAAATATTCAATTAAAAATTCTGGCTGCTTTACTTGGTCTGCCAACTTAAGCGTCAGTTTCTTCTACTTGCTCAGTTTTAGCATCTTGATTTGTTTTGTCTTTTGAGTAAGGGCAACCACCTTCTCCTCCCCAACCCCAAGCAAGAGAAGGACTTCCAATAACTGAAAGAGCAAAAACTAATGAAACAACCTTTTTCACTTTGTACTTAAAAGTAGGTTCCATATCTTAAGAGCATTTTTCTTTAGCCGTTAAATCCAGTCAAATCAAACTGAACATTTATTAATGAGTTACTCCGCCATCAATGATGGTGATATTGGTATCTGTTGAATTTGCCCAAGCTGTTGAAAGTCTTTTTCGCATTATTGATCGTGGGATTACTGATCGAGAAAATGCTGAGCATATAAAAGAAATCAAAGAATCTTTATGTGCATTAGAAGGCGGGAGAGTTGTTGATATTTGATTAGATCAGTCAGACAAAGAAAAAGCCTCTTCCCTATATGGAAGGGAAGAGACTACCGAAAAATTTATGCTTACACAACGTCCTCAAGTTGTTAATTAAGCAGTGACCTTCTCCTTCTCCTTCTTGGCTGGAGCAAGGGCTTTGATCTCTTCTTGGAGTTCTTGCTCACGTTCATCAAGCACCTTGACTCGAGCTTGATAACTCTCTTCCAAACTCTTACGAGAAGCCTCGATATTTTCGAGTTCTTCTTCTCTTTGGTTACGCTTAATTTCTTCTAGCTGACTATCAGAGACAACATAAACTGTTCTCATAGGGGAGAAGAAAGAATCAGCGAATACTGCGTCAAATAAAGATGAATACATTACGTTTATTTCAAAGAACACATCTACTTTGACTCGACTAATTAGAATTTAAAATGTTGCAAACCGAAGAATTAGATACGGCCTCTACGACCAAGATCGGTTGATACTACTAGTTGGTTGGGTATACCGATAGATTACTGAAAAGTCTTACACAAAACTCTTTTCTATTAATTAGTGCAAAATGGAGTTAGCAATTGAATTAGATTTGGTTATTAGGGAATAATTCTTTAGTTGACTCAGGAGGGTAATTTCCTTGTGGATGCATTGGCTGTAGATCCCTTGGAAAACCATACTTAAAAAATTCTCTTATGTTTAATTGATCTAAAGATTCTCTTTCAGGAATAACAAATGTATCTCGAATCAAGTTAACCTCAATTTTTTTTCTTTTACCTTTTTCGTTAGTTCTACCAATGACTAATTTAATTGGCTTATCTTTAGGACCTTTGATTAATTTAATTGCCTCCTTTAAACCCATTCCTTTCGTAGACTTTCCATCTATCTTTAGGATTACATCACCTGATTCTATATCTGCATCACTGGCAGGAGAGCTATTGATAACTGATTGAATTGTTAATTCTGCTGTATCACTATTCAGAAAAAGCGTTATACCAATACCAGTCATTTCTCTTTTGAAACTTGGAGTTTTACCCCGGTTAGTCATTACGCAACCTGAGTAATCCCTAGCTTCCAGGCAACGTTTGTGAATCTCTTCTGAGACTTCAGCCTTTACAGTGATCGGCAATACAAAAGCAGAAATAAGAGGAAGTAGTAAGTGTTTCATTCTTGGATGTTCCCTACACTAAATTTAAGCTGTATGCGCTATCAATTTCTAATATATGCCGTCCACTTGATTTATAGCTACTCCTATTTTTAAAAGCTCTTTGAAATTTAAATATAACTAGTTAAAAATGAAAATACGGAATATCTTTTAGACGAGGAGGATTAGAGGAGCAAATACCAAATTGCATGCACTCAATCACATCATCATCATATTTGGGTTTGGAAGTGGAAAACAACTCATGGTTCAGGAAAGATCCTTTGACATTCTTTAGTAGATGATTAAATGGATTTCCACAAGACATAATAAGTCCTCCTAAAAATGTTGGGGAGGCATTCCATCCAATATGACTTTGAATGCCTTCCCCTCTACTATCAGAACCGAGTCTTAAAATAAAAGTTCTGATAATTCTTTTCTAATCAAAGTGATCTAAAAATCAAATCAGTATAAATTACTGTTTTATCTTGCATTTTTTGCGGGAGGCATTGAAACCTCCCTAAAGCCTGAGCCAATAATCAAAGTGTAGGCAGAGACCCTGGGAAAGGTTTAATTGAAAACGTAATAATTGAAAAGGGTGCTATCACCCAAGTATTACTACAGTTGGGTTAATTAATAACTAATAATGCAAAGGATACTAATTACACTTGGACTTGTAATCGCTTCTATTGGCGTTCTATATCCCTATTTAAAACAAATAGGGTTGGGACGATTACCTGGGGACATCATTCTTAGAGGTGAGAACTCAACTTTTTATTTCCCAGTCGTTAGTTGTATTGCCATTAGCCTGCTTCTTACCGTCATTTTTAATTTGTTCCGATCGTCCTAGTCTCTGCCATGACTCAGGAGGCTGACTAAAATCAATCTTTTTCTATGACTAATCTTTTGAGTAGGGAGTAATACTTGAGTAAAAGCCGAGGTGTTGAAATGCCAAGGAATCAAGTAAAACATAGTTATCCTAATAGGAGGATTATGAAACTAAAAACTCCATTTTCTGTCATCAAAAATGCGTTGAGTGATATTCGAGTCATGAATGATTTCAATTACGAAATCCCTGCTGAAACCAGAGAGGAGTTTTGGAAAGAAGAATGTGAAATCCACCCAACTTCCTCAACATGCAAGGTTTATGACGACTAATAAAACAAAGATTTAATGGATCCGTTAGATCCTGCACTTCAGAGTACAGCTTTAACAGGAGTTAAGCCTTTATTATCTCTGGCAATTTTTGCTGTAGTAGGCTCTTTTTTCCTTGGAGCACTTGTTACTGCTATCAGAAGAGGAATGAAAGAAGACGGTTGGTTCAAATTCAACAAAGAAGAAAAAGAGCAAGACTAATCAATTGCTTTTTTAGGTCTCTAATCTATACAAGACAAATTGGAGTCGATAAAAATAAAATGGAGTTCTTTGATGAGTTTGAAATAATAGGTGGGATTATGCCTAACTTGATTGGATTAGCATTTTTTTGTTGTCTGATTATTTATTTCGATCAAACCAGAAAAGCAAAAGTTAGACGAGGAGGAAGATTACCTCCTCACCAATAAAAATGATTCTTTTTGCTAAAGCTCAAATGATTGGAGGAGTAGTTCCCAACCTGATTGCTTTTGGACTATTTCTTGGTGCGATTGGCTATTTTGTTCTGACTGGGAAAATGGCTGAGATGTTCGGCTGGAAAAACAAGAATTAAGAGCTACAGAAGTTATTACTGGGACTGGTGCAAGATTCCAAAAATCTATGGGGTTAGCCATACTACTGTTAGTCCATCGTCTATGGCTTATTAAGTTTATGGATAGCCTTATCAGACTTTTTTAAAATTTTTAGAGCCTCTTTTCTTGAAGTACAAGCATCGGCTTTGGCTTGAAGTTTTAAAAGTTTAACGTGTTGTTTCTCTAAGGTCATCCAACATCGGATAAAAACTAAGAAAGCAAACTAACAGTTTTTAACCCTAACTGAGGAAAGCTGACTCGTAAGATTCTCTAATTTGTATATTTACAGTTTTGCAATAGAAACCCCCCTTTTCTAAAAGGGGGGTTTTCTAACTTTAATAAAGGATTAAGCTCTATCCTATTAAATCTAAGAAAAAAAACTCTAAGTAAACTTTAGAAGAATCTAATAGCAAATTTAAAATTCAATATAAGCTCGACTCCTATGAAAGAAAGTAATATTAGTTG
Source organism: Prochlorococcus sp. MIT 0916 (assembly GCF_047305155.1). Taxonomy (GTDB): domain Bacteria; phylum Cyanobacteriota; class Cyanobacteriia; order PCC-6307; family Cyanobiaceae; genus Prochlorococcus_B. The sequence continues at coordinate 1,845,327 of NZ_CP138980.1, read as the reverse complement.
ACAGCTAATTACCCTCTAAACAATTGGGGCTGACTTAGGTCAGTCCTTTTTTATTATTTTTTTTTTCTTCCTGCTTTCTCTAGCATTTGAATCATTTTCTAATGTTGTATTAATCAAACCTTGGAAGTCGCCAAAGGCAGAAGCAATACCAAACATCACGATAAAACTTAAACCAGCAACAATCGTCACAAACCAAGTACCTGTTCCCATATTGAGTGGTACTGCAAATAAAGGAATAGGCATTTAAAAATCAATTACTAATAAAATCACCCTAAAGAGTTTTGGATATTTAACGGTTCCTTCTGTAAATAAAGAAATAAAGAATCCAAAAGAAAGATAGGTAAATAAAGAAAACTGCTATTGGGTTTAAACCCGCCACCGATGCAAATTTCAGTCTTATAGGAATTGCAGCAAAAATTAACCCATAGCCAAGAATCCGATTAAAAACTTCCCAGCTTCGGAAGTATAAAGACAAGGATAATCAAATGAGAACTAAAACTGCGAATAGTGCCATCTATCTTTTTTCCTTTTTCATCTCGTAATTAAATTTGGTAGAAGTTTTGTTGCCTTGCCAACTGAGAGTGCCTTGATAAATGTCCTCACCTTGTAAATATCTAATTACCTCATCCGACATTGGATCAGTTGAGGGTGCTTCAGCTATTTCCTCTTGAGGCATTTGCTTAAGATCTTCTGCTTGAGCTGCAAAAGGACAAAGAAACAAAAGAATACAAAGAACAAAAGAAAAGAATTTATTCATTGTTTTTCTGAGAGTTTCTACATAGATGAGAAGTTTTATGTTTTTTCAATTGGTGCCATTGTTAATCCTTTGCTGATTAGTTGCTGATGATATAGCTCTGCCTGTTCAAGGGAGCCTCTCCATACTTCCGCCAAACCTTCCCTATCTACCTTGAAGGCAAGTATCCATGATCTTTTTTTACTCATTCTTGGGATGATTGTCACAAGACAATTTGCCACATGATCAAAAGTATTAAAATTATCATCAAGAACTATTATTCTTGCTTCTGGATATTTCTTTTTTGTTGTCTTTGGATCTAAGACTGTAGTAGTTGAAGTAGTTTCTTGATCCATAAAAATGGGAGCAATGCCCCCAAGATAAATCGACTGTCAACCAAGTTCTCACATTAATTGCAAGGCGATGGTATTAGGTCAAAAAGGACTCTTTATTCTTCCCTTTTCCACTCTCTGTACCACTGGCTATCATCAAGCCATCTAATGAGAGGCCAATTAATGAGTATGGATATAATAAGAACTATATAAGCAGAAAATCTTCCTGAATTAATAACGAATAGAAGAGTAGGGGAGGTACAGACATAATTGCTGCCGTAAGACAAGCTATTCTAGTGGACATCTTTATTCTCATAACTATATTTTATCCTTTTAGTGCTTATTCCTTCTCTTATTAAGTCTCTAATAATCTGTTAATTTTCTTTTTTACTAAAGTTATAAAAAAGAGATGTATCCTGTTTCAGGATTTTGACGATTCCTATCAATTTTATCTCCAAACTTACCACTAAAATAGAGAAGATTACTGCCGTATAAAAAGATTTACTTTCGTGTAGCAAATAAGCCATAATAAGCCAAGGTTCGTCTTGGCTAAAGTGTCTGATCTCTTATTCAAGATAAATATCGAGATTGATCAAGTTGAGAAAAGTTTTAATTGCAAGTCAGACCAGACCGTATTAGAGGCTGCCGCAGATGCAAATGTGGAGCTACCGAGTTCTTGCCTTGTAGGCATGTGTTGTACATGTGCCGCCTTTCTTAAAGAAGGTTCAGTCGATATGGATGCAATGGGGTTGAAAAGTGAATTACAAGATCAAGGTTATGTTCTTTTATGTCAGGCCTATCCAAAATCAGATTTGAAAATAGTTGCGAATCAATTTGATGCTGTTTGGGATCAACGATAAATTTAAAAATAATCCTAAAATTGGATTACAAATATTAAGAAAGTTCTTTCATACCATGACTGTTCATCCAGATTACGAAATTAAAATCAACATAAATGAGTTGATAGAAAAAAGAATTCCTTGCTGTGATTTATTACATCCTGATCATTGCTTAACAGAGCAACAGGTTTCGGAGATAGCACATGGTGTTAGTAAGGACTTAAATCTACATGACATTTATAAACAAGTTGATCAGCACATTATGAATTATGCAACTGCGGCTGGTGTTGATAATAAATCTCATTGGATAGAGCCAAATCTTCCCGACCTAGATAGGGATATGAAAGAAGAAGTGGAAATTGATTTTGAATAGTTAATTTGATTGTGTCGTCTATTAATGCAATCAAATTATTAATACGCTTATATAAGAGAGAGATGTTTTGCTCATTTTTTAATGAGTGGAGAGAATTAGTATGTTTCTCAGCCTTTGAAGTTTTATACAGAAGAAATGACAGAAACAAAAAGAATTGCAATTGCTCACTTAGAAAAGAAATGATTTCCTGTCTCTAATTCTGTAATTTATTTAGATCAAAAGCGTAATAAATCAAGAGTTACTGAAGCTGCATAGCTTGCAAAGTAAAAACATCATTAGGACATAGAGCCATTTCACTATTGCTATTTCTTTTATACGATTTCTCCTTTTTCATCTCTTCCCTAATTTTTTCTTCGTTCTTAGTAACGATTGCTTTAGCTCCTTTCTCTTCGTTTTTAGTTGAGATATGTCGAGAGGAATATAAAGAACTTTGTGTATCGTCATTCCCGGGAACCTTTGCCTTTTTGTTGAAATTTTTTACATGTGTAGCTTTTGATTACTTCTCTTAAGTCTCCAAGAGTTATATAAGGATCTTCTATTTTTGTCTTCTCTAAGAATTAATTTATCTGCTGCAATCATGGGATTATCATTTGGTTCAAAAGGGGCTCTTATAGAAATACCTAGGCCTTTAGCTTCAATATGAATACCTCCTTCCATATGAACTATTTGAAAAGTCCAATTTTTTTTCCAATACAGTTTGAAAGGATTGCTTATATAAACACCACGGCTTTTAAAGGACATGACTTATTGAATATGTAATTAATAGTTAGCAAAAATAACTAAACGTAAAAGGATTAACCGCTACTTTTTTTTGTCATTGAACCTGGAAAAAGATCTCAAATGTTTACGGCGTATGTCCTACAACTTCAAGGCGGTGGTCAATGGCTTAAAAGAAAGCTTCGGTAGGTTTTCCTGAAAGACGAATAACTTTAGTTCCAGTTTTTTCCATATTTATCTAAGATCTGTTCGTCAGTTCTTTTGTCTTCAGGATCATCTGAATAGCCAATATTTCTATCGGTGAATCTTCCTGGATTTCCTTGGTTTTTGGCTTTGATATTTCACCATCATCATTCTTATTAATTTAAAAAGGGATGCCTAATTTTTTACAAAGTTTTGCTGCATAAATTAAAGGAATCTCTTAATGCTTTCGAAGGGGGGATAATTCTTGATGTCTAAATTACTTATTCACTACAGAAGTAAAAACTAATTTGAAATTTTTAAGTTTTTCTTAATTGGGTATTTCTTTCAGGTAGTAAAAATCAATGTCTTTAGCGAATCTAGTTATATCGAAATCTAATCTTTCCCACCACTATGCCTTTCGCGGTTATTTCTGGAACTGGTAATTGGGTTCCTTCTCATTCCCTTCTTTATATTGTTTTGATCGTGGGAGCGCTTCTTACAGCTGGGGTCGCTATGTCAGCTTTTTCATTTTACGATGATTATTATTGGTGTGATGAGGATTTTAGAGATCAGCTTAGGTTTCATCCTTCAAATAGGAATTCATCCAATCAAAAGACTAGTTAGTCTAAACAATATTTGAAAAGCCTTGGATCAAAGAACTAAAAACTGGAACTAATAGTATTTTTCGATGTCTGCTTAAACTAGATCAGCTATAACGAGCTGGTATTTACATATCTTTAATGCGCCGTTTTTTACTTCTTGCACTAACAGCTGGAATTTCTATCCCAGTAGTTGCATGTAGCCCAAAGGAGAAAACATCCCTTGAACCTGTGGTAGTAGAAACTCTTATTAGTGCTTCTGAATCGTGGAATGGAGATTCTTTTAAGTATCCAAGAGGACAAGCTGAAATGAAACTCGAAAAAATAACAGCTCAACCTGGTTTTAAAACACCTCTTCATTTGCATCCACAGCCTGGGATTATTTTTGTACAAATAGGTACTCTTTATTGTGAAACTAGTGACGGACAATCCCTGACGGTAGAGGCTGGTGAAAGCTTCTCTTCATCCCAGGACACTCCTCATTATTGTCAAAACATTGGTGATAAAGAGATGGTGGTTTTTAGTGCCTCAGCAGGTGCTAGAGGTAAAAAAACAACTGTGCCGACTAATTAAATTAACGCTTTCTGATTTAATAAGGAAGGTTGACAGCTGATTGCTATCGAAATCAAAGGGGCTGACTTAGGTCAGTCTTTTTTATGGCTTCATAAAGCTCTTTTGATAAGTATGTGCGATTTCTTTTTAATCAAGCACTGTTTTTTGCGAATAAGTGTAAATTCCGATTCCATTAAAGACCAATAGCACCATATTTAGTGGATCTTATAGCAAAAATGATGACCACCGCACTACATTCGCCGTCTATCTATCCAGAGATCATCACCCATGCAACTCTCGATCTTATGACCAAGCTGACTGAATACACTTCTCCAGCAAAGCAAGAAGCAAAGATTGAAGCTCAAAGAAGAAACGCAGAAATTCAGGAGCTACAAAAGCAACTTCGCATTTGAGAGACAGAATGCTTTAAGAATATTCTTCGATGGATATCGCTAAATAACATTTTTCGCATATAAAAATTCCTTCTATTACTGGACTATTGGTTTTCTAAACTTTTCTCCCAAAGAACTAAGAAGATTTTCTAAGATAAACAAAAAATCATAGAAAAACATGTTTAAGATAAAAACTATAATTCAAAGAAACAAAGGCCTCATAGAAAACAATCAGATTTATTTCCAAAACAATGAAACTTCCATGGTTCTCCTCCGATAAATCCACAAAGAAGAAGACTGAACCTATACAAAAAAGTGAAAAGAAAGGAATTAAAAAAAGCTACAAGCTAAGTTCATTGCCTGAAGATCTTCAAAGAATTGTACTTATTATTCAACAAACTGATAAAGAAATAAAATCTCTCAAAAGAAAATTAGAAGTCAACTTGACCGTTAAAAAAGAACTTGAAAAACAGCTTTCAATAAAATTAAATAAAAAATAAAATAGATTAATAATTCATAGGAATTAATGCTTAATTGCTACTACTCAAATTAATAGTTAATGATGGTGATGGAAAAAAAATGCTTATATTTATAAAGTATGTAGTAAAAAAGTTAAGAAAGCGATTATAAATTAAGAATTTGTTATTCATAATGGATTATTTACAAAAACTTTCTCCAATTAATCAACTTTTAGTTTTAGTTGCTTTTATCGGACTTTTATTTGGATTCCTAGTTGTTTACCTTGATAACAGCAAAAACTATGAATTAAAGCGAGATTGGCGAGATAACGATAGTAAATAATCCCCTAATGAATTTAAAAACAATTTATTGCTATTGCTTTTATTGATGGATCTTGCAAAAGATTACAACTACATATCATGTCTCCCCGACAATAGTTGAAAAAGGGTCTATACCTAAAGAAATAACTTATCTAAAATGGCTAAGACATTTCGTGTTGATGCGGGATTTGATAACCCTGACGTAAGCAGGACATTCTTGTGGATTCAGTTTGCTGTCTTTACTGGTTTAAATGTCCTTTTCTTAGTAAGTTTCCTTTTATATAAGTTCAATCCTGCATTCCATAGCGTGATAACTGGCAGACCTGTTTAGGATTAATGAAGGTAGAAAGATTGCAGATATTAATAAACTAAGCCATTCAACAGTGAAGAATTGCTATTTGGCTTGGCTAGTTATTTTTGTTCTTGATCTTCTTGTTCCCATGCCTGAAACTGGAAATAAAGTATTGCTGCTAGGGCTGTGAAGATTAAAAGAAGTCCAGCCCAACCCCAAAACTTGTGCTCGGTAAAAAGATTTGTAAGTGATGACTCCTCTACATATCTGGCATCCATCTCGTTTTGAATATTACCAGTCCATGCGTCAGCAGCAATTATAAAATTCCCAATTAAATCAATCATTACAGCCATCTAATTGAGAAGAATGTTAGTCAAAATAAAACCTCTTGTTAAGGAGGGTTAACTAAAAATTGTGTGAGGATGATTTCTGAAAGGAAAGATTGAACATTACATCTCTTCAAGTTCTTAAAAAAAGTGAAGAACTAATGAACTTTTAATGAACCAGCTAAGAGAGGACAGGATTTCGACGATCTTCCTCCGATCTGGATTGATGATGCTTCCGTATTACTCCATCAATTAAACTTGTCTAAAAAAAACTTCTTAGACCTGATGTTCGATTGAGGTAGTGCTTCCCTATCTATTTTTCTTGCTGTAATCCCTTTTAGTTGAAACCTTGTTACCACGCCAATTAGTTTCACCTATATACATTTCCTCTCCAAATAAATCGTTTAGTTGCTTTTCGGTGATTGGCTCAAGGGAAGGAGCTTCAGCTATTTCTTCTTGGGGCATTATCTCAACTTCTTCTGCTTCTACTGCCAAAGGGCTGAAAAACAATAGAAGACCAAGAAAAAACGAAAAGAGCTTTTTCATCCCCCTGAATTGGCTCATTTTGTCTATTAAAACCCAAACTCTCTTTTAAAGCTATCTGCATTAATGCCTTTTAAAGGAGTTTTTTTATTGCTTTTTCTGCTGAATTTGCTCGTAAAAAGTAGAAGGCTTTTTAATTGTTGTCCGATATTCACTAACCATCTCGGTTACTTCCTCACCATGAATCCAGCGGATTTCTCCAAATTTCACATTTGCGATTTGAAAGAGTGTCGATGAGTCTGTATCTCTTGAACTACCAATAAAAGTTAGATTTTTCCTATCTGATCTTTTTTATATAGAACAGCATCGCTAGGTCTGACTTTTAAAAATAGTGGTGTATCCATAACTTATTCATATCAATAATCAAAAGATATGAAAAGTATCCTTTATGACCAAATTAATTAATTTAAGCAGCGACTTTTCCCAGTTGCGATGTTTCATCAAAAGCATTAACTATTTCTTTCTTTGTGATTTAGGATAGTTTGAAAGATAAGTATCTAATGTATGGTCCATTGCAAAAAAGTAGTCTCAACTAGCTCAACTCTAACTTCCTTTAGATTAATGTTTTGATATTCCATGATGTATCGTCAATAACCATATCTGCAATTCCTTCACTAGATGAAAATATCGCCCATTCAAATTCTTCAATAGTAAGAAATAAAAAAATAACGAACAAAATAGAATTAACAATAATAAATCTTGTTGCTTCAAATAAAGTCTTAACATCAAAAATTTCTCTGTCGCTATAGCTATATGTCGTTGCAAAAGACATCCTTTGAAAATCATCAATAAGTATAAAATAAGAATAAGAAATTCTTATTACAAGTCAAGAGGAGTCAACCCAATCGAATTCCAGTACTTACGTGAAAAATATGAGGGGTTTTTCCGTAGCCATAACTTGTATGCTGTTCTGTTCTTTTTGTCTTGGTCTAATTACCTGAAAAAAGCTTTAGAAGAACCATGGGTAGCGCTAAGGAATATTAAAGATATTTAGAGAAATAATTTTAGAATACTTTTGTCAGAGGATCCTGAGGTGTTGCGATCCTCTACAGAAACTTTAAGAGAAATATGCAATGCTTCAGCTACTTGCAAATATTTTTAATGGTCCTAGAAACAACAATATTCACTTTCAAGATTTCTTTTCCGTTTGAAGAATGGGCTTAGGGTTTTGGTGCCCCCGATATTTACTCAATGCACAAGTCAAATGTTCTTATACCCTTGTATCGGGGAGTTAGTAAAGATGTTCTTCAATCATTAGTGGTAGTTCATCGAGCAAAAGTGTAAATTGTAAAAGCAATGTTTGATGATGCAAGAGAACCAATAGAAGCTGCCGGTCAACTTGGGATTTAAATGTTATTACGAGTTGTTTTGCAGGTTGAGAAATAATGAACCCTTTATTGTTATTTAGAATATGTCCCAAAGTTTTTGGCTAGCTTCAAAGATGAAGAAAGCCATTAATGCGTCAACGAATATGAACTCATCAAAGTAAATAATCATAAAAGTCTCTTAATACTTGAAGTCACTGATCCCGAACGTTTTAGAGTTCTATGAGTACTCCAAAGATAAAAGTGTTGGATAAGCTAAATGGATACGAAGATAATGTCTATTTTCTTGAGCTTATAAATCAGTTAATGCTTTAATAGCAGGGAGAAGTGTAATTTCTAATTTTATGAATAACAATAGTAATGAATTATAAGAATGCAGCAAGAGAGTTTTTTGCTGCCTATGACAGACAAATAAGAAAAGATATAGGCTTTTGGATTAAGTATCGGCCATCTCGATGGGGAGATTTGCTACCTGAAAATTCATTAAGACCTTTTATTAAATTTATCAAGCCAAAAGGTAGTAATAAATTTGTTCTCCTATTAGCTATTCTTTTAAGTTTATTGTTTGTTGGAATTATTCCAACTTTGAATTTTATTTGGTCAATTATTTTTAGGTTATGGTTGATTCTCCTTGTTATTCCCCTGTCTTATTGGGTATTTGCAATTACCTCCGTTTATGCGAAGGTGATAGTTCAGGCGATTTGTAGATTTATAAGAGTTGTATTTTATAAGTTAAGCGATTGATAATTCTAGCTAGATCTAATAGGCATGAATTGCTTCTGGGAATCAGTTATCTCAAATTTTGCTTGTATATATGAAAAGAGAAAATGCTATTTAAATACTTTAGAAAGCTATTTTCATTGACAGCCTCACTAATCCACTGAAATTCATGAAAACTAATGCTTAAATTCTGTCATTGCAAACCTTCTCAATAAACATACCCTAGAAATGGTGCCCTGCGTGCCTAGGTGAGGGCATCTTTTTTTAAACCCTGTTTACAAAAACAATCAACCCTCCACATCTGGAGTCTTTCGATAAAGTTTTGTTAAATAAATCTGTATATGGTGTTATGAGAATTTGAAAGTTTCTGAGTCTTTACTAAGGTTCTTATGACTGGGTGATGGGTCTCAGTCTTTTGGTTCATAAAGGTCCAAGCTCAGTATTCATATTGAGGCTTGACCTTTGTTCTTTTGGATTAATTCTATGAATCTTGGATTGCTTTTTCTTGAATCAATTTCTACTGGAGTTATCACTTCAGATGAGATGAATTGGGTGACATCAAATCAGCCTCATTTTTCACGAGTTGAAGAAGCGACAGCTTTGAAACTTGGTCGACTATTAGATAGAGGCTTAATTCAAATTGGTTGTCGTATAGGTAACAATTAAGTATTCATTCGACTACTAAAAAATTAATAAAACAAGTCAAGCTTAGATTTAGAATTGAATGCTTGATTGAATTAATTATTATGACTACCAATTTCAGCATTGTTGAGAAGTATTAATCACTTAGCATTATTCCTGGCCTTTTTTAATGAGGATTTTTTATTAAAGCAATGTTTTACAGAAACTAATTTCTTTAGCTTAATTTTTCATGATTCTACGATTAAGAATCACTAATAAGAGTTTCTACTACCACAGGTTCAAGGGATGTTTTCTCCTTTGGGCTACATGCAACTACTGGGATAGAAATTCCAGCTGTTAGTGCAAGAAGTAAAAAACGGCGCATTAAAGATATGTAAATACCAGCTCGTTATAGCTGATCATGCTTAATCTGATATCAGATAAAAAAGAACTGACCTAAGACAGCCCCTTTGATTTTGTAGTAATAGGCTTTTGGATTTTAATTAATTCAACCAACTAAACCTGTCTTTTGATAAGTCTCATCCACCTTGGTCATTTCATAATCGTCTTCATGAAAAGAACAGGTGTACATAAGATTTATCACACGGTCTAGATCAATATCTCTATCTGCGACATCCTGCCAAAGTCTTTTGGTTAACTCTTCATCACCGCTGTTAAATTGAGCCTGCACTAAGTCTCGAACAAGCTGAAAAACTGCTTGACGGTCATTTCTTATTCTCGCCTCTTCTGTCCCTACCTGGACTTTGGTTGACATAGAAATGATTGTTTTTTTGAGGGCCAATTTAGTATTTCTCCAGTTTTGTATAAATTTTTACAAAAATAATTTATTTAGCAATCAGTATTTATTTGGATCCTTATTCAACTAAGGCCAATCTCACTATTATTTCTCTTAATGGAATACATGACTGAATTAGAGCTTTTTTACGGTTGAAGTTAGGTTGACATTAGATTTATCTTGGAGTTATTAGCCCTTTTATTACTAATTATGGGAGAAGCCAAAAGAAGAAAAGATTTGGGATTGCCTCCTAGAGAAAAGAAGATAATCAAAGATAAAAAGAAGGCTGGTTTTATAAGTAATCTTTCAGCCAAGTATCCTTTTTTGCCTTTCATTCTTGGAGGCGTCCTTTTGACTGTCCTTATTGTTGATCTTGTGAATTATTACAAATAAAAGGATGGATCAAATAAGTTTTTGAATCGATTAACGGAACGTCATAAAAGCTAAGCAAGTTTTCTAGACACAGCTGTGAAAAGATGAAACAGTAACGGTTAATCATCCAGCGCAAATAAGCTGATATATAAGTGATTAGAGATGAAGTTAGATTGTCTAGATCTGATATTGGGCATTAACGCCTATTGCTCTTTTGTAGTCGTTGATACAAAAATGGTGCTCATTCCAGAAATGGAGTATTAGCTATGCCCCTTAAAAAGCCTTTCTACGTAACTGATCAGGGTGGATCCATTCATTGTATGCAAGGCTTATCAGGCAGAATCTTTAGAGCTTGTTCTGCAAATCATTGCACTTACACAGGGGATCTACATAGTGCTAAATCATTTTTAGACTTTATCGAAAATAAAAGTGTTAAATTTTTACCATCTACAATAAAGAATAATGAAATTCCATTTCAACGTAAAACAACTCTTAAATGGAATTCTGATGGAAGTCTCTCCTCTGTAGACATGGCTATGATATTAAGTCGTCTTGAGAAAAAAAATTTGACTGAATGTAAACTTTCTTGTGAATGGGGAACTACCTCAAACAAAGAGAATTAATTGGTGTATAGATAATTCTTTTTTAGTGGTAACTAAATCTTTATCTGTTACGGCTGGCAGAAACTATGTGGATTCGAATTGATGTCCCTGATCGCAAAACCGAAGAAACCCAAACAGGGTTAGACACATCTGTCTTCTTATCGGTGTTTCTTGTCGCCATTGTTTTTAATGTCACCTTAAAAAGTTAAGATCAATTTATAGTTGTTTTTTACTTGTTTTTGCTCACCTTAAGTATTTTTTAAAAATAGGTTATATTTGCTACGCGAAGTTGTCTCTTTTAAGCGACTATCTTTTTTAATTCTCGGGTTCTACAAATTGGTTGAGAATTGCTCTATTACTAGAGATCCATCTACCTAATCGTGACGAAGAAGTTAGAGATTTAGTTAGGAGTTCTATTTGTGTAGGCGTTATTGATCAATTTTAGTTTGTTCAAAAAAATTTCACAAAAAAAAAGCTCTTAACCAGACCGTTAAGAACTTTTATTGGATCTTTTCAATAATTTTTGAAAAAATTGTTGATAAGGTTTAAATGGATTGAGCTCCATTTAGAAAATCCCAGGAATGATCTGACCTGTTGTTGCATATGCACCAAAGGCTGCAACAAAGCCAAGCATTGCTGCCCATCCGTTAAACTTTTCTGCTTCAGGAGTCATGGTATTTGTGAAATATAAAATAAATATAAAGAATAATTTACTGCGCTGTGAGTTTTTACTCAAACTATCTGATTATGATATTTAATTTTATTGATAAGAAAACCTTATTTTACTGGATGTGATTTGTGCCAATGCAATTTTTTCACGTGTTCCCTTTTTTTAGCTAAGTAACTGTTTAGTGTTGAGGAGCTGGAGCTGCTTTTAGAGGCAAGATATTGTTAGGAATTTTGAAAGATCTTTGTCAATCTCAACTTCTATGGTTGTTTGAGAGCAAACATAATTACATTTGTTCCATTTTTTTTCCTAAGGTTAATCAAACTAATTTATGAATATCTAAAATGAGTAGTCAATATAAATCTTTAAATGAAGCCAGAAATCAATGGCAGAGAGAGATATAAAAATGTACAAGGATTTTCTTCAAGGAGAAACTAAAACCTTTGAAGGAAGATACTGTGCTGATGAATATATATCTATAGCTAAAAATAGATTGCAAGATATCAACTTAAAGTTAAAGGAAATTGAACGAGAAAACTTGAATGATGCGTTATGACTTTTTATTCCCTATCCAGTCTTCAGGCTTTTTCATCATCCAATTCATAATTCCATCACTATCCATATTCTTTGAGCTAAGACAAAATGCAACGATAAATAAAATGCTAAATGAAATTATTATGGTGAATAATATAGGACTTATTCCCATTTCAGAAAGAGTAAGTCCATAAAGATATTGCATGATTTGTGAATACAAGAGTTTTTATCAAAATTCTAAAACCTAAGAGTTTGAGTTTGATTATCCATGCCATAAAAGCTCAGATAATTCACTTTTTCCCATTGAGATGAACTGCTGAAACATTGTCTCTTCGTACAACCTTCTAAGTTCCTTCTCATTCGCTTTTTCTGCCATAGCCTTTGCTAAATTTCTCGCTATCTCTTGATGATTAAGCTCCTGTCCCATTTGCTCAGAATGAATTTAATTATCCCTTTCTAGAATTAATTATTTGTTTTACTTAGAAGGGATTCACATAATGTATTTCGCCTGTATCAAATTTGCTAGTCAAAAAGAGTTGGTTGCTCTAAAAATCTATACGAACCCACCAATACCTAAAATTTGGATAGGGGAGAACTTGGTTGGTTCATGCTTTATAAATAAAGAGATTGTCAATTTTTATCAGCAACCAGAGCAACATCCGCAAAAAAACCTCCTTTTTAGGGGAGGTCTTTTACTTCTTAGACCTGAGCTAGCAGTTGCTAGCAGAGCCAAGTCGTTAACTTGATGTATTTATTGTGATTTTTTTTAGTCCTCTTCGCTTTCTACTTTCTCAGCAAGTTCTCTAAGCATTTTGGCAATTACATCTTTTGACCAACTGAACTCTTATTTCATTCCATTCACGCAATCTAAAACAGATTCCCATGCTGCGTCATATTCTTTTGGGTCAACTTTTCAGTCATGCTTAATGAATGATTTTTTTTATTAAACCGTCTAAATCTTTTTAAGCCAAAGACCAACTCCGATTTATCTTTAGAGGATTACGTCCTCTTTTTTATGGGAGAAGCTAAAAGAAGAAAAGAATTGGGACTCCCTCCAAGAGAAAAACCAGTTGAGTTGAATTTACCTGTACTTGATAAAGAAAATATTCAAAAAAAAGTTAGGTCTTTTTTGTATAAAAATCCAATTGTTCCATATGTTTTTTATGGCCTTATACTTGGAGCTTTTGGGTGGGGGCTATATAACCTCGTGAAAGGCTATCAATTAATTAAGTCATAGACCATTCCCCAGCAATCACACATGTTGGGGTGTTCACCTGTCTCGCAATAGAATTCTGCATATTGGCCAGAAGGACCATCACAAGTGAAAGTTTTTTGGCTGACCAGGAAAAGATGGATTCCCACCTGCTGGATAGTTTCCTCCAGCTCCACCTCCAGAAGTGATGCATCCTTTAAGTAGTACAGAGAAAAAGAGAAAAAGTAAATTACGCAAGAGAGTCGAAGCTCGTCACATATATAAAAACTCGTCTAACAAATAGGCCATTGCCTAATAGTGGTTAGAAACCCTTAATCACATTTTTGTTGTACCTAAATAAAACTTCTTTTCCATATTAACCACTTGAAAGAATCTGGCCTGTCGTTATAAAGAGCACAACTTGAAAAGTTTTATGGCTTTCATTTCTCGTTTGATTAACAAAAGGATCTCTAACTTAATTAGTAAGTTTAATGTTTCAACTAAAGTTGTTGAACAGTTTGAAAACGACTATCCACTTTATGGCATGGGTGATCATCATAGGTTCTTGCTTTAAGAAATCACTATTATTTGCAGAATCTAGGGTGAGTTAGACAGTGAGGCAAGACTTCTCATTAGGTGCAACTTGTCTTTAAGCCCCAAAAATTCAACAGTAAAAGTAATATGATTGTTTATGATATATAACTGGAAAGATCTTTTAGTAGATGCTGCGATTGTGGCTTTTGTTCTTGGTATGTTAGATCTGATCGTTGGATCATTCCCTGCAACTTTCAGCAAATTCCTTCCTTTTCTAAATGAGCATGGATATCAACTATCACTTGCTTATTGATATTTTTCTCGTATCAGGGGGACTATCTTTTGTCCTAATCGCAAGGAAATTAAAAAAAGAATGATTCTAATCCTCGCATCCTCTGCAAAAGCGAATTTACTTATTTATGTTTGTGGTGGTAGCTTCGTTTTATTGGGAAGTTTTTTCTTTGGTCGATTAGTCACGTTTCTTTTCCCAAGCAACCCATTAATCAGAAAAGGTAAAAAAGAAAAAGATGAATGAGCCTGAATTTCTTAATGTTAGACTTGGAGATAATGTTCTTGTTGGAGAAGATGAGATTGCGAAAGTTCTCTCATTTGTCGGAGGTGCAAGAGATCCAGATGCCCCCACACTTTTTCAAGTCGCAAACGTTGATTCAGGTGAAATCAAATTTGTTCATGGTGAGGAAGTGAAACAAATTCTGTCTAAGCGTGAATAGCCGCTAAAAATAATGTTTGAAGCTCTCTTTACCAAATGCCCCTAAATAAACCCATTCCTGATTCTGTTATTAATTACTTGAAAAATGTATTCAATAATTTTCGTTCGAAATTTGGTGATCTTAAAAAAAACAATTAGTTATGCATCCAATACAAGTCTTAGGCCGAAAGGATATTAGGAGAGAGATAAAAGTTAAAGATGAAAATACGGCAGGTCAATTGTTAGTTAAAAATACACAGGCAGGAGAACGGTATGTAAGAGGAATGTCTAAGACTGCGAAAAAGCATTACATCAACAGGAAGGATTGCCCTGTTAAAAATCATTTTCTTGGTCTACCAACGTGGAGCAGAGAGGATGCTGTAAAAGCTTTTGATACTTATTTATGGTCCCAACATCAAAAAGATGCAATAGAGAAGCCCCTCAAGGATTGGTTTGATGCCAGAGTAAAGGAGTTAATGGCGGGACATAACTTAGACCTTATTGATGATATTGATTGTGTAAAAGGGAATGATGATTCTCATGGTTTTACTTTGAAAAATTATATTGAATATTTAGCTAAAGAAATCAACTAAAGGTAGCGCCACTCAATTTTTGAGGACTTACCACAAATACGTGATCTATTCTTCGAGTTATAACTGCTTACTTATAATTTGAAAGAGCTTAAGTCTTTAAGCTGCATGATTGGATTTATAACGCTAATGCCATTTAGGCTTGGTTATTTCAATTAAAAATAATGGGAAAGAGCTTTTAAAGGATGCTGCTCTATGGGCAATTATTTTTGGAGCACTTTCTTTGCTGGTTTTTTTTTAATTACTTTGAAGTAAAAGAGATTGTGAATTATAAGTTTAACTAATTCTTGATAACCCCACCTTTGAACTGTCACGTGTCTGGGTATTTCTTCTTACTTTTGTAGTATCTTTCCACATTCACCTGCGAGTACAAGGTCAAATGGCTCAACGAATTAACGTTGCTTTAAATTCAATCCCATCAGGATGCAGAGATTTAGTTGAATTCGCTTTCTTCTGCGGAGTTGGTTTTACTTTTGGGAGTTTAGGTCTTATATGACTTCAACTACTAAAGCAATATCTGAAGCAAGAATCAAAAATAGTTATTCCTTATTTTGTAATTGCTAATCTTAGGATTTTTACCTGATCTCTCTTTCACATTATTTAGCGCTAATAGTTCTTCAGATTCATAAGAAAAATTAATATCACGGTTAGTCCTACCTCGACCGAACCTCACTTAGACCAAATATTTTCTTATTTTTGGTTTCATCAGAGATTTTGGTTTGGACTTCTCTGAAAACTTTCTCCCAAAAATCTAAATGACTGCTGCAACTTATAAAAAATCTGCTTTAAAAGTTTTAGTCCTTTGGAACCTTCCTGCGTTACTTCTCTTTGCGGGTGCTTTCCAAATAGGCACCTTAATAATCGTTTAGCTTTAGGAAAAGAAAATGGACATGAACCCTTTCAAGCCGATAATTCAACATTTAGATGAATTTTACGAAAAAATCCTTTCAATAAAGTTAAAGTACACATCAAAAAAAATTTATCCAAAGTTCCTCTTAACTAAAGTCACTACATAATTTTTTTGGGCTAGGTTTTTCAAAAATTCAAGGAGATCAAAGAATTTAATAATCATGGATTAGATAGTCTAGGGATTTATTGGATGCAATACCTTTCAATAACGTTAATTTCTTTATTGATTTTTTTATTGGCCTAGATAAGGCTGTTCCGAGTTTCCATCAATTTGTTTTATCTCTCTGATTCAAGCTTCAGTGCAGTGGTTTTAACTGTAATGGTATGAAAATTAATTAGTCATAGTTTTTTAGTTGTAATTGCAGCATCAACAGTCACCATGAAATTTATAAAGTTAATCTGATATAAGCTTGGGAAACAAATTGACCTATGTTAAGAATCTAGTTAATACATGGTTGCGCTAACTTCTTTTTTTCTTATCTGGAAGTTTGATTAGATGACTTGATTTGGTTTGAGATATGAACTTTCAAATCATGATTGCTTTATGAAACGCTCATTAGTTCTCGCAATATTTTTGATTCTTTTCCTTCCTCTGAATGCAGATATTTTTGATGAAATAGAGGCTAAAAGAGAATGTGATAAATGGGTTAATGAAGGAGGAACTTACCTCATGTGGAAAAAAGATTGGAAACAAGTTGATGGTGGAATGCAAAGAAAATGGAAAATAAAGAGAGTTTCCAAAAGAGTCTGTCAAATGGATCAATTAAGTAATCAATTTATTGGATTAGAGTACCAAGTCAGAAATGGAAAAGTTCTTTCAAAAAACGAGATAATTGGGAAGATACATGAATTAATAATTAAAAGGACTTTTATCTTTAAGCCATAGATCGTTTTGAACAAATTAGAATAAAATCATTCAACCTAATGGAAGATGAGTTGCACCTAGATGACTGAACAAATTGAAGTGCTTGGACAATTTGATGTCAGAAGAGATGATATTGCTACTGAAAGTGAAGCGGAACTTTCTGGTCAGATATCAATTGATAAAGCGAGAATAACCAATACATTTGGAGGAGATCAATTAAACGCTGCTTTGGACGCAGTAAAAAATAATAAAACATATGTCAGAGGTTATGAGAATCAAGCTAAAAAGTTTTATATCAGTAGAAAAGATTGTCCAGTAAGAAATTTTTGTGAGGATTTGGCAGGGCCAAATAAGAGAGCTGAAGCAATACAAATGTTTGATGCACTGTTCTGGGGGTCATGGATCGCTTGTCATGAAATGCCTGAGCAAGCAAAAGAATGGTTAGATACGAGAGTAAAAGATTATAAAGATGGAATCAAGATGGACTTTATATGTGATTGTCGAAAATTTAGAGGCAATGATGCTGATAAGACTCAGGCAAGCGAGATGACTAGGGCAGAATATCCATTTGATTGTCATGGTTATACTCTTAAAAAATATATTGAAGAAGAGGCAAATAAATAATTATGTTCAATAATTCAATTGCTTATTAAAGAATTCGATATTTTAAGTTTCAATGGTTTGCTTGATTTAATGAATCACCAATTAGTTTTTTATCTATTTTATATTCTAATTAAATAAATTTAACCAAAACTATTACTATTTTTGGAGAGCCTGATCTCAGGTCCTAACCCTTACGCCAATATCATTCAGAGATAGGTCTCCACTCTACCTTTAAGTCAATGCTCTAAGAAAACCACATTCCACCGTTCTTGCTTGCTTCCAAGAAACACTTGTTTTGCTCGGCGATATCTTTAATCAGCTTTTTGGACTTGTGTGACTCAACTATTTGATTGCTGAGTTTTTTTTCTGTCACAGGCCATAGCCTTGATAGCAATGATCTTGTTCTTGCTCTGGCAAATGAAACCATAGATCAATAGTCCTATAGATTAGTGGCAGCTTATTAGCTTCCTATATTTTTATAGCCTTAAAACTAAGAATACATATTACATATGTTATGAGATAAAGATTCTCTTTCATATCCCTTACTTGGCTTCAGGATTTATAAACATTTGATTGGAGTTTGACAAAAAATCTTGGACTAACTATTTATTAATTGTTGTAGGTAGACCAATAGAAGATGAAACACTGACAAAAAGAGCTTTTGGCTTTTCTCCCTTCGCTCTCAACAAAGTGAGGAGAACCACTATTACTTTCAATAAATGATTCTCCAGCGCTAAAGTGTTTGATATTCTCACCTCTTGAGTGTTTTAGTTTTCCTTGTTGTAAATAAACTATTATTCGTGGTGGATGTATATGTAAGGGGTCTTTAATCTGACTGGAATATTGACTTTTAAAAGTCTTAGTTAAGCTTGTTTCTATCTTGAATATGAGATTTTTTACCGCTAAGTCCCCTCTTTGATTGAATTAATGGAGTAACTTCTATCTTTTCTTGAGATTTTGCAGGTTAAAGAGTTATAAAAGCACTTGATAAAGCTATCGCTGACAGGAATAGGGGTTTAAAGATATTCATTAGTGAATTTTAAAGTTTAAGGTTAGTGAGTTTTGGCTAGGACTCCAACCAATGGTGTTAATTCTCTTCATTTGTTTGTGACTGATGTGGCCATTTTTTTAACTTTGCTTCGAGCAACAAGATGAATTGAGAGAGATCGGCTAGAAAGGGTTATGAAATTCTTTTTACCTATCTACCAGGACCTTAATGATTACTTTGCTGTAAGGACCAAAACCATCTCTCGTATAGCTATAGCTGACATTATGGACAACAGTATGCTGATCAGATGGTATAGCAAAATTTTTGATAGCTATTTACTCGTAAAAGACTTGAATGGTTTTGGATATTTTGAATCTGATTACTCACATGGATATGTACAAGCCACCTTTCGATTTAACAAGCTCGCATTGGAGGTAATACGTTTTCAATTAGACTTGCGTGGACTTAATAGAAGAAACACCAGAGAGATTTCTATTATTGAAGAAGCTATGAAAGGCTAATTACATTCCCGACCTTCATACTCTATTAGGTTTGAAAGGATGAATTATCTTTATATGTAAGAGAAACCTAAAGAGATATCCATCCCTGCTGAAAAACTGTAAAAAAAATGCAATGCTAACTACTGTTCTGATCATTTTTTATGAATACCCTAATTATATCCACATTTAGCTGTACTTTTGAGGAGTTTGAAAAGGAAATTACTGAGAATTTCTTTGGTTGCTTGGTTAAGGATTATGTAAGTGATTATGAGTTTGTAAAAGTAAACGACCATAAAGCTCATACTTTAATTCATATCACCGATATGGATAAATTTGGAGCCTCATTAGAAAGTGATGAAGCTCAAGAGTTCGACAAAAGAAATAATTGCAAAGATATTGTTTATACTCTTGATCTTATTGAATAAGTTAATTCTCTAGGGTTTAAAGAGACTGTTTCTACTGGTAAAAGTAATGAAAACAATAAAAAAACTTTTCCCATTTATTGCTGCGCTTGGGGTTTTCTTCTTGGCGAGTAATTCGGAGATGCAGAAAAAAATGAATAAAAATTACTCAACTGATAAAGAAATTAAATCCATTCCTGTTGAGGGATTCAAACCCAATCAATGAATTCTAAAATAGCCATCTACAATTTGGGAAGATAAGCTCCTTCCTTTGTGATTGAAACTAACGATTTAGAAGTCAAGTTCAAACTTTGTACAAGCTTTATAGTCAAAGAAGTTATCGCATTAGATCCGCTAGCAAGGAGGCAATGGCTTTTTACTTACAAAGGGATTATTCAATACGCTGATTCTCATGGAAACGAACTTACTAATGAACAGATTGTAGGAGCAGATATCTATAGAGACCTTATTAAGCAAGTAGAAGAATTAATTAAAGAAGAAGATTTTGAAGGGCAAAATTATAACGCCTATAAAAGCCGAGATCCAGATTACGAAACTATTTACAAAAAACGTTTAAAACAAATACGAGAAGATTTTCCAATACCTGATCAATTTAAAGAGAGGAGTTCATAAAAACCTTCGCTGAAACATCAATAAAATGGTCTATTAGCTTCTACTTAGGTAATTCTTTTATTGATTCTTTTTCTTAACGCCTTAAGTTGATAATTAAATCTCAATTGTTTTATATGATGCAACTTTTCAGCTAAATCGACTGGCATTGACCTTGCAGCTTTAACTAGCTCAAAAGCGTATCTATGAGTATCTTTTGTATAAGAATCCATAGTCGAAGTTGGTATTCATAAAACATCCTTGCAACTGAAAACAGATTTTGTCTATATAAAAAAGAAAGTTGAGTATTAACGCTGTTCGGTTGGTAGTAAAAATGTCCAAAATAATGATCTAAAACGTATATATCAGGTAGCTTCTTCCTGTCATATCAAGTAGGTTGGTGAATCTTTCTTCTTGTTCTTTTTGTTTTTAACACCATTGATTTGAAGATCCGAGCATTTTTAAATTAAAAATGCTTATGTCAGAAGAGCCTGAAAAGTTCGCCTCTTACTACAGCAACTTTAAAAGAAATATGCAATGGTTAGTTTTATCGCAGAAAAATTAATGTCATTCGGAGCCGAAACACCTTTTATTCTTCTTGCTCGTATTCAAGTGAAGTCAGATAAGGTTCAAGAATATTTATTACTTGCCGCTAAAACTGATAAGGCTGTTGAGGATTCAGAACCCGGAATGTTGCACCATACGTTTGATCAAGATCCCGAGAATCCTCTTTGTTTCGTTTGGTCCGAAGTTTATAAAAATGACCAAGCTTTCCTTGCTCATTTAGCAAATCCACCTGTAGGAGCATATTTACAGGGTCATGCAGAACTTGGAGATAACTTTACTGTCGAGGTTTATGGAACTGTTGGAGAAAAATGTAAAGCGGCAATGGTAGCCACTGGATTGCCATTGAAAATCTTTGAAAGCAAACTTGGTTACAGTAGGGTCTGATAAAATGGAAAGACTTTTTATTGTATGTACATTTGATTGTTCGTTTGAATACTATGAAGAAACGATTGAAAATTTCGTTAAGGAATATGGTTGTGGAGTCGTTATTGACTATGACTTAAACAAAATCAATGACCATAAATCGCATTCCTTTTATAACGTCACAAGCTTAGAATCTTTTATAGGAATACTTGATACTCCATTTGCTAGGGAGTGGGACAAAGCAAACAACTGCAAAGATATTGTCTATAAGCTTGAGCTTGTTGAATAATGTATGACTAGCTTTTTCAGTACGCCTTAATTTTTAAAATGAATACTTGGGTTATGAGATTATGAGTATTTTTGACTGAACATATAATCTGAGAACCATTGGAGAGGTAACCGTGATTAACTGTCGTGAAAACCCCTGCCAAATGATTGTTATATCTTTTAGAAATTAAAGGTTATTTACAATTCAATATGACTTCAATTCCTACGTATGCTTTCCCCTCTTTCTCTCCAATTCTAGTTGTTGGCTTTTTGGGCATTGCTGTATCTCTATACACTCTTTATACCGTTAACAAGGCTTACTACAATTCGCCTTTTAGAAATCAGGGTTGAACTGGCTAGATGAACTTTGTAAACACCGCTGAAAGAATTTCAGTTATTGCATTTAATCAAGTGAAGAGAGTTGAGACTATTTCACACTCTTCACTCAATCAGGTAGATATTGATTATTTATAGTTTCACAATCAATTAGTTTAATAATTGACAATACATTAAAATTAATAGAAACTCTGGAGCAAGCTAAAATTCAAAGAAAATTCTCCAGTTGATTAAATTAGCTGAAAAAGAATCTTCAGTAGACATTACTAAACAACCAGACCAGCTCATAGGTGTATGGGAATTAAGATGGAGTCGTTCAAAACTCCATTCCTAAACTATCTTCCTTTATTAGATAACTTGCAAATATTAGATACAAAGAAAAATAGAGGTCTTGATTTTTTAGTCCCAAGGGATTTCTTGGAAAACTCTTAGCTACTAATATTCTTGCAGAGTTGGATATTATTGATCATAAACGTATAAATGTTACTTTTAAAAAGACAGGCACAGTAGGGCCGCGATTATTCGGTAAAAAAATATGCTTCTTATCAGAAATAAAAAAGTTCAAAAGGGTTGGCTAGATACAACTGTGTTAACTAATAAATTGCGAGTATGTAGGAGGGGTAAAAGTACTACGTTTGCGTTGTTAAAAAGAGACGACTTATCAATAGCTGACTTTTTTAATCCAATTATAAATTTAATTCGTTATCAATTTCAGATGAGCTCATCATAAAGTCTAGATTAACTAAAGTAGATTTTACTTGCTAAATACTCAAGATAATTATCATCACCTAGACGGTTTAATCTTACCTGTTTGAATTTGACAACTAGGGCAAAAATCAAGTTTCCTTTTCCCATACCATTTTCTTTCTATACGACTCTTGCAATTTAAACATTCATATTGGTATCTCATGAAAACAGCATGTCTATAAGATTTTCTTGGTTCTCCGTTCTCTTTGTTTCTATCGGCTATATATTTTGAGACTGTAAAACCTCCGGTTTTATAAGCTAAATGGGAGATGTTTTTTATTGATTTTGCCCATTGAGTAATTCTCGTTTTATCAAGATCAAATGGTCTATCATCGGGATGTATTTTTGCATCAAATAAGATTTCTGAGCGAAGATAGTTCCCTAATCCAGCGAAGACAGTTTGATCAAGCATCAAAGTTGAGGCTTTCTTTTTATGGAATGTTTTCGAAGTTAACCTCTCTTCTATTAACTTATAACTACAAGATTCATTGAGTACATCGGGCCCGATTTTCTTTAAGAATGAATGCTCGTGCTCTTCAGATGTTGGAAGTAAATCAATATCAGTCGCCGACCACAATCTAACTGTATGTTTTTTTGTTTTAAAAACGACTCTAAGAGCTCTTGTTGATTTGATTTTTGTTGTATTTAAATTGACTGTCCATCTTCCATATAATTGATTATGGCTATACATTGTCCAACCATTCTTGAATCGGATAAGCATTGCCTTCCCTCTAGTTGTTATCTCTTTGATATTTTTGTTTTTGACTATTTCCTCCCTATCTTTTATACGTACATAGTAAAAATTACTTTTAACAATTTCTTTGTCAACCAAAGCTCTACTAATCCTATCTCCAGCTCGTCTAATCTCTGGTCCTTCAGGCATTTTAAATATAATCCTAAGTCGTTCTCAATAAAAATGTGGTCAATTTATATAGTAGTTCAACATCTATGAATGATTGCCACCTCGAGAGACCAAGGCTTAAATTCTCTTCAATTGACTCCCACATTGATGGCTATGTAATTTTCCTGGCTTAAATATTGAATGACTTCCAAGATAAATTTTTCTTCTTTACTCGTTGAATCAAGATTTCAACCAAATTATGACCGAACCTCTTTGTCCTCTGGCTGAAAGCCATTTGCCATTTTCTTCTAACGCGATTAGGGCAAAAAATGACTTTTGCTTTTCTTCGGGTTCCTCAAGAGATCTGCTCAATAGAATATTTGGACCTAATTTCAGTTCAATTAAGTTAAAAACGAATGCTAATAAAGGTTGCTTACCTTTTAAAGCACCAGAACCTGAAAACTCTATGGTGAAAAGTCCAAATTGAATGGATGCGATAACAGAAAATTTAGTTGAATTCTCAGTTGAGATGTCCTTTTTAAACGCTATGTTTGCAGAGAAAACTCTAAGCAACGAACTAAAGACAGGATCTTCTTCGTCGATGTCTTTTTTCCATACAGAGACAAACTTCCAATCTCCAATAAGCGAATAAAATTCAATTCCACTACCTTGATTCTTTGCATGTTTTTCCAGTTGTAGAATCTTTTCTTTATCTGGGAGTTTGATAGAAGTCTTTCTTAAGGGTTTTTCTTTATTTGAACCTTTTAAAAGTGGAGACTTTCTTTTGTCACCTTGAAGCAAAAATAGAAGTGGTATTGCTGCAATTGCTAATGCTGCATCAATTAATAGAAATTTAGATATATTCATTTTTCGGAACCATGAGGAAGATCAGTCTTGATTAGTCTTTCCTATATAAATCTCTTATAGGTTTTCCACAGTGACAGAGCAATAGGACTTAACAGTTAAAGAGCTTTGATAGGAACTTATCAGTCGCTCTCCTTTTTTTCACTAATCAAAAAAGGCAAAAAAAAAGCCCTCTAAAAGAGGGCTTTTAAAAAAATCAAGTTAAAGACTTAACCGATTGCGGGTGCTACAAGAGCTACAGAAGTAGACTCAGCAGCTGCTAGGTCAAGTGGGAAGTTGTGAGCATTACGCTCGTGCATTACTTCCATACCAAGGTTTGCACGGTTAAGTACGTCACCCCAGGTTGGTACAACCTTGCCTGAAGTATCAACTACAGACTGGTTGAAGTTGAAACCGTTCAAGTTGAACGCCATGGTGCAGATGCCCATAGATGTCAACCAAACACAAATCACTGGCCATGAAGCCAAGAAGAAGTGAAGGCTACGGCTGTTGTTGAAGCTTGCATATTGGAAGATCAAACGACCGAAGTAGCCATGAGCTGCAACGATGTTGTATGTCTCTTCTTCTTGTCCAAACTTGTAACCGTAGTTCTGTGAATCAAGTCCTGTGGTCTCACGGATAAGTGATGAAGTAACCAAAGAACCGTGCATTGCAGAGAACAAAGCACCACCGAACATACCTGCTACACCAGCCATATGGAATGGGTGCATCAAGATGTTGTGCTCAGCCTGGAAAACGAACATGAAGTTGAATGTTCCAGAAATTCCTAGAGGCATACCATCAGAGAATGAACCCTGACCGAATGGGTAAACAAGGAATACAGCGAAAGCTGCTGATACAGGAGCTGAGTAAGCAACACAGATCCATGGGCGCATACCTAAACGGTATGAAAGCTCCCACTGACGTCCCATGTATGCAGAGATACCAATAAGGAAGTGGAAGATTACAAGCTGGTAAGGGCCACCGTTATATAGCCACTCATCAAGAGTTGCTGCTTCCCAGATTGGGTAAAAGTGAAGGCCGATAGCGTTACTTGAAGGAACAACAGCACCAGAAATGATGTTGTTTCCATACATGAATGAACCAGCTACTGGCTCACGGATACCGTCGATATCAACTGGAGGAGCAGCGATAAATGCAACGATGAAACAAGTTGTTGCCGCAAGAAGGCAAGGGATCATCAATACACCGAACCAACCGACATAAATACGGTTGTTGGTGGAAGTAACCCACTCGCAGAATTGTGGCCAACCTTTGAGCAACGAAGAACGCTGCTGCTGAATGGTGGTCATGAATAAGAGCGTTAAGTATTTGCTCTAAAGAGCAATAAATAAGATCAGAAAAAATCTGACAGACGGAATTTAGCTTCTAAATCAGATATCTAGGATGGGTAAACACACCAGATTTTTGCTAATAGCAATTAGTAAAGCTATTGGCATGAATAAGCATTTCTTATTAGATAACATTGTTGCTCCACTTACAAAGTTAATGCATAAGTTTATCCAATATTATTAAGTCACATACAATTAATACCAACAAAAAGGTTTATTTTACCGCAATATATTTATTTAATATTTACTTGATATTTCTCAAATTTAATTAGTTATGAATTTTATAAATTATCTTAGAGAGCTTATTAAGCAATTACGGTTGTACCAACTTCATAAGCACCAACTAAAAGAAGTAGTGCAGGAAGATTCCAGAGAACGATTGGTTTTGCAGCAGTAGTTTTGTTGATTGCAAGCATGACTAAAAGTTTGGTCTAGGTGGTTTGAAAAGATGAGTGAAACATAGATAGAGGTTCTCAATAGGAGTAGGGCCGTTGAGGTAGGGCTAACCATTTCGGGCTATTTATACTTATTAGAGTCATCAATAGATCTAATCATTAGATCTATATCTCCTAATTAGTTGATGTTGTTGGTATTTAAGGTTGAAGGCAGTTAAGGATTAGAAGAAGCCGTACCCGACCGTATCTTTCATTTAAAAAATTCATACTTTACATTTATTCACACAAACGCAATTCCAGTAATGACAAGCTCAACCTCATCTCAAGTAATCACTGAGTACGGCAAGCAAAACATCTTTGGCCGTGAAACACAGCCTCAGCTTGTAGAGGACTACACCAGCTATCCAGAGGAAGCAGAAAAGACCAATGGCCGTTGGGCAATGATCGGCATGATCAGTCTTTTGGTTTCATACTTCTCAACTGGTCAAATCATTCCTGGAATTTTCTAAGCGAATAACTACTAATAAGTAACTTCTAAAAACAATGCAACCATCTAACAAAACAATTCTAGAAAGAAGCATCGGCAGACCAGCCATGATGGCATTCGTTCTACTAACAGGTATCTACCTAACAACCGGTCAACTTATCCCAGGTGTCGTTTAATGAAAAACCAAACCACTGAAACTCCAAGAGTAGAAGAAGGCAAAGTAATTGCTGAAAGACTCAATGGTCTCGCTGCATCTGTTGGCTGCTTGGCTCTTGTCGGTGCATACCTAACAACCGGTCAAATCATTCCAGGTTTTGTATAATGAACAAAGAAACTAACTACTGGAAAACAGCAGAGCAGACGAATGGTCGCCTTGCGATGATGGGCTTCTTTGCTGCTGTAATTAACTACGGATTAACAGGCTGGATCATTCCAGGAATTGTGTAGTCTTAGCATTTAAATCTAACTAAAAAAGGCCTCTTCTCTGTCATTAGAGAAGGAGCCTATTGATGCTCTGACAATTTATTATTTTATTTTTTGATAATATCTCCTTTTTCAAATTTTTTATAAAGTACAAATCCAATCAGTAATAGAACAATCAAGGAAAAGTTCTCATTTAAAATCTTAATTATGAGATATGCAAATAATGGAATTAATATGAATCTTTTGGCTGATAGCTTTTCTTCAGATGTTAAATCTCTCCACTCAAGATACCTTCTCAATTGGAAAACTCTTTTCATCTCTCTACCTTTAGATTTTCTGCTATTGAAAAAACTATTAAGTAAATTTTTTAAATCATCTAATCGGCTCATTGACTCATAATGCCATTTTTTAATAATTTAACTAATAAGGCTAAAGAAAAACATTAATGTACTAAGACAGTTATCAGCTGTCTTTAATGTCTCACATCCTCTCGACGTGTCAGATGCTATTTAACAAGATTTTTTCATCGTTAAAAAGTTTAGAAAAAGATTTGTCATATTGGTTTGAGATAAAAGACTATCGAATTAAGTCTTTCATCTCAATTACCTCAAGCTTAATTAATCAAATTTTGATTTAACTGTAGATTTTTGCGCAAATTGGACCAGCTTCCTCATCTGTAAATACTGGAGTAGTTTCCCAATCTAGAAATTCAGCCCATTCAGCGGCATGTTCATAAAGTGCTTTTGGATCTTCTGCTTTAACAAGAATCCAGCCTTCAAGTGATCCAGGAGCGTGATATCTACCCAGCATTTCTGCCCCGGCATACGGAGCTCCAGTAGTTAAGAATTTTTCTGCACCTTTTTGGTGGAAACCAGGCTTGAATTTCCAATGCTGAATGTAGAGCATGAATCATTTTGTAATCTTGATACTTATAAACGAATTTTGTATTTTTTGCTCGTAACGATGATCACATCTTGATACTTACCATCTTTTTATAGATTGGATAAAGGATTTAAATTTTTTAGAATAGAGGATATTTCTGATTGATCAGAGCGTAGTGAAGAGATTAAGTCGGGAGATTAGTTAATTAGGTGTTAAGACGGACTTGTTTGTTGTTTCTAATGACGCATTAATTGTTTAATCATTTTTTATTTAAATGCCATCACGAGTTCTTGATGATTTTATTGATGATTGTTTTCTGAGTGGCGATGAAATTTGTAAATTTGACATCTACCGATCAAGAAAATATGAGAATAGGATCAACCCAATTGCTTCTAAATTAATAGCGGCTAAGCAAAAGAGCGGTTTAAATAAAACCATATGAAATACCAATAAAAATTCTAACTTCTATAGGACAAGATACCTGTTATTATCACAATAATCTTGAGCTTTATTAGATTTTACTGGAAATAGTAAGACTTCCATGTAAAATAGAAAATATGGTAGCTAATTTTTCAAAATGCCATTAAAGAAAAAGACAGTACCAGTTCCATGGGATTTAAATGAGGGTGACGATAATTATCTAAAAGAGCCTTGGATTCTTAAGAAAGGAAAAGAATTTATTACTATTGAGACAGATAACAATAATAAAGGAAATTTCTATCTTCAAAAAGATGATGAAAAACGTCTATCTTTAAGTGCTTTACAAGCTAAAATGACATATCATAAACTTATTGAATTTGGTTATAAGCTTCAAAAACCAAAGAAGAAAAAAACAAAGACAAAAGCTGTCTCTGAAAAATAAGCTAAGATGAACTACTATTTTTTAAAGAAGAGATTTTGCATCTAAGAGTAGTTTTGTTGGCAATTTTTTTATCGTACTTAATTTTGATGAACACTTATCAAAGTGTCTTCATATCTCTTGCAAGTCTCACCTGTAGAGATTTTATTTGAAATCTATACAGGTGATTTGAATGGATACCCCTAAGGTAATTATTACAAAACAAAAAACAATAGCCAAGCATCTTTCTTTTGAAAATGAGATTGGTTTATCTTCTTATGACTTAGCCTTGATTTCTATTAATAAAATCTCTAGGAAGAGTAAATTATTAGTAAATGAAACTTCAAAGTCTACGTATCTAATCTAAGTCAAGTGCAAATTGTCTACCGTCTAAAGTTAACATGGAATACATTCATAAGGTAGATATTTGATTTATTTATAGTTGTAATTACTGATGCTGACTAATAAAAGTAGCTTTTGTAGCTAGATATTTACATGATCTCATTACTATTGAATTAAAGGCAAATCACTAATGATAGAAACTATCACTCAATGGTTTTCTTCGAATTACAATCCAAGCAAAGCTGAAAAATATAATGGCTGGCTGCCATGATTGGAATTATTTTTGGCATAGGTGCA
This sequence comes from Prochlorococcus sp. MIT 0916, assembly GCF_047305155.1. Classification (GTDB taxonomy): domain Bacteria; phylum Cyanobacteriota; class Cyanobacteriia; order PCC-6307; family Cyanobiaceae; genus Prochlorococcus_B. Next base: position 1,816,150 of record NZ_CP138980.1, on the reverse strand, counting down.
TATGCAATTACTGGACAAATTATTCCTTGACTCTTCTAGTCCTAGTAAATGCTGAGGTAAGAAAACGGAGGTCATAATACTCCCGCATTAAGACGGATTTACTATTGTTGTTTATTTCTATTAGATCAGAGATAGAAACACGACTTACCTGAAGAACCATTTAAAGCTTATGAGCGGATATAAAGGTTCTCTTCTCTAAACCTAATTTCATACAATGAAAAACCAATCTTCACCAAACCCATCTAATCAAAATGATGATTATCTAAAAAGGTCGCAAGCAGAGATGCAAAGAAGATTTGTGGATCTGCAATTTAAGAGAAGTGAATTGGAGAAACAGTTAAAAATAGTTAATGAAGTCCTTTTTTCTTTGGGTCGAGAAATGGAGCAACACTTTTCATATAATCAATTTTACAAGTAAGAGTAAAGTCTTGAGATACTGCTTAAAACATAAGTACTATTACATTGTTTAGCATAGATAAAGTAAATTTTCATCTGATATCAACCTTGATTTAGGCTATTACAAGATTGAGTCAAGACCTAAAACCTCAACTGTTTAAGAAAAGATAATATATGTATATTTACTATAAGTTATAGATTGTTATTTTGTATTAGTTCACACCAGTAGGCATAATTATAAAAATAGCTATAAATAATGATTACTTTAAGAAACTATATATATCAGGGATTGATCTTTTTTTGCATCTTTTTTCTAATATTTTTCTCTTCTTCTTTTAAGATATTTGCTGAGGAGATCGAATGGTTAGAAGTATCAAGGACAAATAATGAATTACTTTCTATAAAACCTAATTCAATCAAATATAGTAACAAAGGTTTTCTTTCAGTTATTGCTAAACAGGTCGAGATTGATCCAGATGATTCAACCCTTATTAATGATGAACCCTTTTTGATGGCTATCGATTGTGAGAATAGATTATTCAGTAAATTCCCAGTAACTTATGATCTTAAGCAGGTTAAAAATTGGGAAAACCCCATTAATAATAAGTTGATTAAAAAATCTATTATTAATAGTTGTTCTTACTAATTGATTGGCTATGGAAAGACATCAATACATTTTTATTTTTAGTGACAAATAAATTTGATAATTAAAAAGTTCTAGAAAGATCATATTTAATTGAATTTTTCATAACTCTATGCAAAGTAGTTTTGTTGGTTTGTTTCCCTTGAGTTATGCAGCGTTATCTGATCTCTTATGAATTTAATGATGGAGAAGATCAAGAAATCGGTGGCGATATGTTGGTAAAATGGTATGAAACAGGTGGAGTAGAGAATAGACCAGAAACCTATGAGGTTTATTCATGGGTTTTCATGATTCAGAATGGTACCGGTCATTGCGTAGTTAGGGCAGATTCTTTAGATACGATATGGAAACTTTGGCATCCTTGGAGAAAATTGATGGATATATCTATTCAACCTTGTTTAGATCTGGAAGAAACAATCTCATTGATCAAAAAAACAAGGCCATAGAGCAAATCCTTGATTTTGAATATAAAAACGATTCTAAAAACCACTCGATCTCTTCACCTCCTATTGGGTGCACTTCTTATAAGCATGTTGGTTTCCCAATGGAAACGATTGCTCCATCTGTTTAGGTACAAACTCTGCTGTATGTTAGAGGCTTAGCTGATGTTGTTGCCGCCTGCAATTTAGGTATTGGCTTTTTATTAATTATTTCGAGTTCCACAAGAGATTTCCATTCACCTAGAAAAGTTTTGTTAGGTGAGTTGGTCTTAATCTATTGCTTATTATTAGTTGCTGTCTTCAACACAATAAATGCAGACATTCTTGTTAATACTGTTCCACCCCCACCTTTTGGATTGTTCTTATAGAAAATCCCTTTTTGTGTACCTATGGATTGCTGAAAGGTAAGACTTGTGAATCAAATTAAGTCGGTACTTTTTTTGATTTTAATACTTTCCCAATCATGAGAAAAGGTAGTGATAATTTTTACTAAGGAATGAATAAAATGAACACAATGGTCTTATATGCTCTTCACTTAATTGAAGAGAATTTATGCTAACTACTTTATTTGCTTCTGCATTCCCTTGGCTCTGGCTTGCTGGAACAGATCTTGGAATAAATCATTTCACTACTGACTTAATTCTTGTCGTTTCGTTCGCAATTTTGACAGCTCTTCCCATGTCATTCCTAAGACCAACAATTAAAAAGTGGGAACAAGCTGGAGTTAAGAGCTCTCTTTTTACAAAGTAGAATTTAGAAGTTGACAGACGATTTCTTTAGGGGAGGCCTAAGCCTCCCTTTTTTAGTTGGTAACTCTTACTGATTGAATCTTTTTGATCAATCGCTTTAATAGATATAAATTTATTGATTTTTTTATGACCATTACCACGTTCTTGAAAAAAAAACTTTTTAAAATAAAAAATAGGTTTGATGTACAAAAAGTTCCAATCATGATGCAGAAAGATTTAGAAACAATGGCTTATTTGAACAAGATTTAAAACGAAATAATTAAGGTATAAGACAAACTTATGAATAAGAAAGTAGGGTGGATCTAGTTAAGGCTTAGGTGATGACTGCTACCGCAACTGCTATTGCTGCTCCAACAGTAAAAGATCAGGAATTGATCCCACATGGTTTGGTTGAATCAGCAAGTGTAAATTCATTTGCTGATTTCGTTTCATCAAATTTGAATGAAACGGAGGCAAACAAAGAAAAGGATGTAAATGATTTTATAAATACTTTTATTTGTCACCTGATTTTTTATGCGGTTTTTTGTATTTCCATTGTGTTGCATATCCTTATTGATCTTGGACTTGGGTCGTTAGTTAAAAATCAATTTCGTAGGTTCATTGAAATTGCTAAAAATACTTTTGTTGAGAAAAATCCTGCTTTAGCTTGATTCAAAGAATATTTATAAATTAACTATGCTCTGCAGTTAATACGTGGTGTGTTTTTAGATTTTTGGTAACTATTTGATGCCATATCAGATTGGCTTCTTTTGCTAAATCTATATATTAGTTTCTGCCTTCGGCATTCTTCAACTTCAATAATGTAAATGCATACCGATAGGTGAGTTTTTTGTCATAATCATGATGTCGTTGGAAAGAAGGATGTATCAAAGGACCAAAATTGATTGTATGAATGTAACGACATGAACTTTTTCTATTAAAAGAGGAGTCATTGCAGCTGTTTAACTAGCTACTGATTTTTCATCAGATAATCCTTTTTATCTTGGATTTGCAATAATAGAAAATATTTTTTGGACTCTTTGTTTTGATTCTGTGGTTTTGTGATTTTTATTGGTTCAGTATTCCAACCAATAAAAATTGAATTCAACTTATTTATTAAATGGTTTTTCTTATGACTGATAAACTTGAAAATGATTTTATTGATAAAATTTTTAAATTTTATACTCCAACAAGCACATTACCTTCTATTAAAATCAAAAAATAAATTTTAATTTTTATGGGAGATAAGAAAAAAAAGAAGAAGTGCAAAAAGAAAAAATGCTCTGCGTGGAAGGGTGGTAAATGTATTTGTCATGGTCAATAAAAAAGTCATAAATAGCGTCTGTTGTGTCGATAAACATTTTTAGGAAAGTCAGAGTCTTAATAAAATGAGTCTTCTCTAGGGTTAGCACTACCTCGACCGAACTACATGGTAGTAACACTGTATTTATCTTTAAAAAACTGCTGCGTAAATGCCTTTCTCTTAGCCGTAGTTCCTCACGCAATTTAATCATCAAAAAAATGAACTCATCTAATAGCCCTAAAAACTGGTCCGAGTGGAACAACTCTAAGCATTTCACTGATTATTCTTTAAATTCAACCACAGGGAAATTTGTTCGTTTTTCTATTGCTGCCTTACTTTTTGTCCCTGTTGGTTTTCTTGCTTACATGACCACGATCTAATTTTTGTTATTACTACTGATTTGATAGGACAACGGTCAGTTCCTTACTAGTTTTTGAATCTATTAGTGAATGCATCACCCTCAACAAAAATTTTTTTTCGATTAATACCTGCTGGCAAAGCAAAAATAAGTACTACAGATAGGAAAACAATTAAATCCAATGGGAATCTACCAACCCCCCACTCAGAGAAAGCCAATCCTAAAGTTGTGATTTGCATGTTGATCTAAGTTAGTCTGCAAAATTTATATGAGATTATTAAATTTTTAATATTGGCTTAGCAAAAGTTATTGATTGAGCTTGGAATTGTGGGATCGGTACTGACTAGACATCACCGTCAATCAAAGATTTCACTATTTCTTAGAATTGTCAACAATATTTAGAACATTCCCGATTTTATATGAATAAATAGCTAGGAAATTAGTGATGCAAATTCTGGTGAGTTTTAAGTTGAACTAATTGTGTAATCATTTTTCTTAGACTCAACATACGTCAATTTATGGGCATGAATAAATAGTCAGGGAAATAGCTATTTACTCAAATGAGGATGGTTCCAGTGCTTGAAAGTCAGAGTATCGCAAGAACTTGAGCGGATCTAAACCACTTAGTTCGAAAGTTATAAATAATAAAAATTTTTGTATGCAAGGGAATAGTCTTTTTGTAAATTTTTAGAAAGCTTAAGAGGCTGCGCTTCTCTCTCCTTGGAATAAGTAAAGGTGTAAAGAACGTTACCAAGTATATTTGACATATACATTCTTAAACCCTCTAATTGAAGATTGCGAGAGGGAAAACACTACTTTGATAGTTTTATGTGCTTTAGGTTGTCCAATTAAATACGTTGGGTAATATCAAAAAGTAAAAATTATCATGACTTCTACTCAAGCAATAAATGGCAAAACTGTTACTCTCGCCTTTGCTAATTATAGGGTTATTGCATCCGTTTGCTACAAAAGCTGAAGTATATGATGCATTCTGTGATGTTAGTCAATCCACTTCAAGTAAAAACGACTCAAGTATTGAGGTTTCTAATTGTCAAATAACTCTTTCAGAGGAGGGGTTCTCAGGACCAACCGATTTCATCCCCAAAGAAAATATTTCGCAGTGGTATTCAGTTCGACAAGAAGATAACCTTCTCCTCGGTGTCGCAGGTGCTGCTGGTGGTACTTACACAGGAGCAGTTGTAGGTATTGCAGTATGTGGTGCAAGTGCAGGAATACTGTGTATACCAGCTCTGCTTGGAGGCGTATATGGAGGAGGACGTTTGGGATCTCAAGTAGGGGAAGGGAAAAATTTCTTATTTTCAGTCATCGGTCAGAATTCTGAAGGAAGCACTGTTGCTCAAAATTTTAGAACTCTTAAAAGAAAAACTTCCAAAAAGCTTAAAAAGGAATTAGCTGAAATTAGTGGTTTAAAAATGGGGCAAGTCAAAATTATTGGGAAATGAAGTGTATTTTTCTAAAACAAATAATTGTCAATAATATTGGTATTTGAAGAAAAGGTGGGAGCTACGAAGAGTTGTGTTTATATATAGTTTCAGTACATCAAATAAATAAATCTGAAGCTGATGAGTAAGAAAAAGCAGACAAAAAAAACAAATTCCAAAAATGTTCAAAAAGTTGATGAACAACAACAACCTAAAAAAAGCAATACTCTTATTTTTGGTGGAATTTTACTTGCGATTAGTTCGATCGGACTTTTGATTTTTGTACTTAGCGATAAGGTATTTCATTTGAGTTAAAACTTTAGTGTCTGTTAAAATTACTTCTGAGAGAAATACTTTTAATTTTTTTATCGAGTACAAATTTTGGGACGGTTTATTAAACAACCCACTGACTTAAAGCTTTGATAGCTAATCAACTCTTTATGAACAGCAAGATGTTTTCTTCGCTAAGAACAGGAATGACCTCAACATCATTTCCAAAATCTTTATACCAAGGCAGACACCATTTCCAAACTGCTTTGTGATCGGATCCTTTTATAATCGCCCATTTATTAGCCCCTTATGGATTCACAACTGTGTTGATGATCTAGAAACCATCAAACTTGTCTGATTATCAAACACTTTCAACGTATTGGGCAAAACTTCAACCCCTTCCAAATGTGCTTCTTGATCGGGAAACTGCAAATGAATGAAATAAGTTTGCATCAATTAATAAGAAAAACTATTACAGCACATTTTAAAAAATAAAAATGTTTCTCGGTCATAATGATGTTGTTATGCAAATTAGTTTTAATATAGTTAGCTTTTGATTTGTACTGAAGGCACAAGTGGTAGAGCAATGAGTAAATCAAACCGAACCATGTAAACCGAATATTACTCATTCACGCTTATGTTTCTATTGCTAGAAGATTAGTAAAATATTAAACAAAAATGGCTTACTTTAAAAGGTTTGTTCTAAAAGAAGTTTTAGAAGAAGATATTTTCTTCAATTGCGATCAATATTAAAATCTTATGGAGGACTCTGAGCAGCAATGAAAACTACTGAATTACTTTTGATATTTTTCTCATTTTCATTTTCTTTTTTAGGAATTTCTTTACTTGTTTTTTATTAGACATTATTTAATCTTTTTACATACATCTGACTGGTATTGGATTAATTACTTATGTTCATTAGATTTAAAAAGTGCTTTCATATTAATTAAGAAATCACAACTTTAGCTTTCAACTTTTACCTAATGGAAGACCAAATTAATGCTGCCGAAAAAAGCACATCTATTTCCGCCGAAATTTGCCAATGGTCAGGAGCTGTATTTGGTATTTTGTTCGGGATAGGTTTTCTCTTAGCGGAAGTTCAAAAGAACGACCTAAAATCTATTCCTTGGTGGAAGCCAATCACGGCTCTTGTCTCCGGAGCAGCCGTATCAGCTCATGGTAGCAATGTTGTTAATAATAAAAGGACAACAGAATTAATTGCGTTGTTAGTGAGGTCGACTAATAGCGCTTCTGAGTTGCCTATATCAAAGTCACCAGAATATTCTGATCTTTTGGAGGACTCTGATAATCAATGACTTATTAAGCTATTCAGCAATTAAAGAGTCATTCTAATATTTATAAGGTTTACACTTTCTTAAATAGCGAGAAAAGAGAAACCTAAAAACGTCAATGATAATGACGAAAATATTAAAATTAATTCAATGTATTTCATTTAAGGCACTAGAAATTTACTCTTTGTGGTTGAGCTTGATAGGAACAAATACCAAATTGCAAGCACTCCATTTCTTCATCGTTGTTTGATGGATGCTTAGAAAAACTGAGTCTTTCAGATAGTTGACTAAGAACAAGTCGAGCAGCTTTTTCTGCAGCCTCAGTAGTCAATTGAGTAAAGCGATTTCCGTAGGACATAGGAGGTCGAAGATCCACAATTTATTTCTACTCCTATAGGGTGAATGATACCTAGAGAATAAACACCTAAGTATTAATGTGGTTTCAATAATCTGCAGATAGGCTCTAATAAATTGTACATTTGGATAAACTTATCTCTGTGGTAATTTTTTGAAGATTTTAAGTGAGACATATAATATTTTAATAGTTTTAGATATTGGTTTTTTTAGATTATTAGGTTTAATAGATTGAATATAAAGTGGAACTTGATTGATGAGTGGTGATAACCTGCTTTCTCATTTGCCAGTAAAATTTTATTCTGATGAAATGACGGAAACCAAAAAGATCATTTATTTAGAACGAAAATTTCAAGAATTAGATGAATTTATTGAAAATATTCCTGAAGTGGCATAGTGCTGGATTTATTTTTATCCAAAATACAACTCTTCTGGTCTAGGTGATTGGGCTTGCACATCACAAATCCCAAACTGTAAGCATTCCTGTTCCTCATCTTTCCGTTGTTTGTCCGTTTGAATGTTACTGAGGAATAATGCTCGAATATTATGAATTAAAAGTTTGAATGGATTTAAAGACATAATTAAGCTCCCTAAACTTCCTTTAATATTTATACTCTAATCGGCTAGCAAATCCCAAGAGAGTAAACCCCAAGGTATTTATACGCCTTTACAGGGTGTGAAGAGGACGTTTTAAGTATCAAATGATGTGCCTAGATTTAACAATATCTATAATTACGAATGATCAAAGCAATAATAAGAGCAATGTATTCTGCTTTTATTTCTATTGTCTTAATCTCAATTATTCTGGCTGGCTGGACTTGTTTTACATTTATTTCCCAACCCACGAAATCTGGTGAGATAATTAATGTTATACAAGATATTTATAAAAGTCAGAAGACAGTACTCATAGACGTTGTTGATCTTTCGAAATTACTAATAAAGGATAAAAGTGAGAGAATAACTAGTGAAGATAATAATCTTTTAACAGAGTCAGAATTGCTGACAAATGAAGAAGACAAGTCTCTTTTACATGAGCCGTTAACTCTAGAAGACAATGGTGATAATCCTCTCGGGATAGTTATTGAACCATCCTTGCCTGAAGTAAACGAAGAAAAATTGCCTGAAATTACTTTAGTACCATTAGATAATGATCAGAGTGAGGTTTCTATGAATGAAATGGAAATAGGAATGGATATGAATTAAGTCAGTTAAACTCACTTTCTTAAAAGGGTTTAATATTGCCTTGCTTACAATTTTTCTTATGAATAAAATTTTACCTTTAGTATTTGCCCTTTCTTTTACTACAGCCCCTGTTTTGGCATGGGGTGAAGATGGATGCTCTTTATCTAATAAGAAAAAAGCCAGTCAAGATAAGACGGTTGAGCAAGTTTATAGTTCCGACTCTAGCGGTAGGTAATTTCAAGAAAATGAATGACTCATTGCTAATTCGAATTGTTTCTTTCTCTCTTGGTTTTCTTCTGCTTCTTTGTCCTGCGGCTGTTAATGCAGATGAAATTGATTCATCGCTTATAGAATTAGATCCTTCTGAAACCGTTCAAGCTCCTAGGCAAATGACAGAAAAGCAAATGAACGATCTTTTTGGCGAAGATCCCTATTTAGGCCAAACTTCTTATCTCCAGTCTCCGGAGGGGTTTAGTCAAAGAGAAAAATCAAAATAATGGAACTTTTATTATCTAGAAAAGCCAAAGTAAAGCGTGGAGATAAAGTTGCCTCTTATCAATAAAACAATCTCTTTCAAGAAAACCACTAGTTGATACTTTGACAATTGTCTCTATGTATTGAATTTGGTTCCCTTGACTGTATAAATACTTGAGTGTTCCTCCCCATAGATTTCTTAAACCAATATGAGTAGAAATTAAGCAAGTTGTTTAAATGTCTAACCATGCCATTCTCAAAGCAATTATTTCGAAATTTTTCTGGGGTTTCCAGTCAAGGAAATGAAATGTCTGAGTTGTTTTCTAATTACAAGCCAAAATATGATGATGATGTCATGGAATGCTTGCAATTTGGTATCTGTTCTACGCGTCCAGCCCCCCCAAGAGACATCCCCTATTTTCACTTTTGAAAAACAACTTTCCTTATATAACTGTTCACTATTTACTAGTACTTAATTAAGCTAATTAGCCAATGTTAGCCAGCGTAAAATTATTAAAATCAAAACAGTCGTAACTAAAGGGAATGCTGGATAACGAGTTTTGAAATTAGCAGGAGGCCAGGGAGACCAGGAGATAAGTCTTCCTTTGGGCTCTTTAATTATCTCTTTTTTTTCTGAAGTCTTTGGGGTCTTTGGGATAAAACCAAGTTTTTTGTTTTTTTTTGCTTCTGTCATAGCTATTTCATTTAAATTGGATATTAAAAGGTCAATTTGCAGAGTGTGATTTTGAGGGCAACTAGATTGATCTTATTTTTTGTTTTTTTTAAGATGATTTGTACACACACACACATATTTAGCAGTTGAATAGCATTTAACTTATTTGTTTTAGTGCACTCTTCACTAAAGAAGCCTTAGCTCTAAGAATCTCTCGTGCAATGTTCAATGAGCGAAAAAGTGTTGAGAGCTTTAATGCTTATCAATGTATTCGAGGTTATCTAATTGACTTGTCAATGCAAGAGTTAATAGAACTCGCGAAAGACTATGGATTCGAAGTGGGTAAAGCTTCTTCATTGAATATAAAATTGGAGGTTAACCCTACACGCGGTTGATAAGTTCCCTTTTCAGAATGTACGAATGATAAATCAGTAACCAAGATTTTGTTAAATGAGTAGGCACAACGTTCGTGTAAAAGCTAAAAACACACATGGCTTCATAAAGAAAGTAGCCGAAAGCAAAGTTTTAGCTCGACATGAAAAGCTTCATATGTTTACCAAAGTTGTTATGGAAAAGCAGGCTCTTAGAGAGAGATATATTAAGTTGATGAATGATGCTGAAAGAGCTGTTGGCAGGAAAGAAGCTATTTACCTTCTTAGAGATGCTGAAATTATTTGGCAAAAAATTAATAGTTAAAATTTTTCTTTTTTCGACTTTTGGGAGTTTATATATAATTTTTCAAAATCCGTCGCATTGAAAAAATGAAATTTCTAGATCCAACAATTTTTATATTGAGAATGTTATATCTATTTATAGATCTTCAGTATATTCAGTCATTAAATCGTTGAGATCATCAAACATCTCATCTTCATCTTGTCCAATAATAGATTGAGTCCCAAGGTCAAAGGTGGATTTTAAATCAGAAAGTAATTCTCTATCTTCTTGGTTTAGAGGATTTATTTTATCGAAGTTAAGCATTATTTTTAAACAGAAGGATCAAAGTTGATTTCAACTTGATTAATGTTATTTGAAAATTGATCAAGCCCCCATAACTCTCCTCTTTCGGAAGCCTCAACTATTGATTCGTAAAATTCAGGAATATGTGATGACATGGTTCTAAATGGATATGGGTGAGATGCCCGCAGAAAGTTGGTGGAAATTAATTATTCCAAAAGAAATTAGAGCGGGAATGAACCAACTAAATGGAAGAAAAATTCTGATTTTAGATTTTGTATCTTCGGACATGGTTTGAATTCAACTACCTAATCATGTGTCAATTATTTCTTTAGCGAGAGAATGATTGGTTCGGTTCCCTATATAAAAAAGTCATCCAATGAATCTTTTTATGTTTGTTGTTCCTATTGAAGATAATTAAACTTTGGTTTTAAATTCTATAGCCCTAACTTAGTAGGTTTTAAATTCTAGTGTTGATTCATGAGGAACAGCTGTAATGGGAAATCCCACCGGCTCCAAAGAATTTCTTGGGCTTGAGTCTGTCGTATTTTTTCTGTACCTCTAATGATTGTTCCTCGTAAGGTTTGTCTAAAACTGCTTGTAGTTCCATTATGAGACCATAGTCGCCTTTCTCTGCCATTTCGTATGCTGGTGTGATGAGCCATTCCCTCCATGTGTATTTTGGATTAATGCGTTTCATTTTTGCTGATATTTCATTTTGATCACCTTTGTTAATTACGTGCTCCCGCCATCTTTGTAGCCAACTGATCCATTTGGTCTCAATCTCTTTTGAAATTGGTAGATAGAAACTATCTTTTAAGTCCTTAAGATTTTGGGGGATACTTGAAAGTTTTCGGAAAAAGATTGTGTAGTCGACCTTTGTGTGAACCATGAGCTGCAGCATTTCATTTACTAGAGGTGCGTCATAAGTGACTAAGCCTAGTTTCTTTGTCCACATGTTCTCCATTTTCTGATTCATTATCGTAGTAAATCCATCGCTGATGATATCTAGCCTGTCCAGTGCCTTTGCGTTGCCGGTAAGTAGAGGTCGAATAGCCCCCCAAAACATTTGATAATTGGCTTCGGCAGCAACTTGTTGGTTAAAGAACGCAAAATGTTCACCACCTCCTGTCCAAGGTTGGAATCTAGGATCAAATAGTTCGCAAAAACCAAATGGACCGTAATCGAGGGTGAAACCACCTGCAGCGCAGTTGTCACTGTTGAAATTACCTTGGCAGTAGCCAATCCGCATCCAATTAGCTACTAATGATGTGAGTCGTTCTCGGAATGAATTCGCGAGCTCAACGACTTGGTCGCTAAAGCTAAGGTTCGGATCAATTTCCTCATTGTAATTTCTTACGATTAAGTGCTTCACAATCATCTCGAGCTCTTTCATTGCATCTTGATGCTCATTGTTGCGTACTCGACGTGCAAAGAGTTCTATCTGACCTACCCGTAAAAATGATGGCGCGACTCGTGTTGAGATTGCAGCTGGTGTTTCTACCAATATGTCTGGATCGATTGAATTGGAGTCTTTTGTATACCAAGGCCTGCGGACTGTTTCAGATTTAGAGACATAAAGTGTGAGAGATCGTGATGTTGGTACTCCGAGTGATTGCATATATTCCTGCGCTAAAAACTCACGAACACTTGAACGAAGCACTGCTCGTCCATCAGCTCCTCTGCAGTATGGTGTTGGCCCTCCTCCTTTAAGTTGCATTTCCCATCTTTTGCCATTAAAAAGACCTTCAAATACAGAAATAGCTCTCCCATCTCCATAGCCGTTACCTGTTCCAAATGGACACTGCTGAGTATATTCAGTTCCATAGATAGATAGTGCGTAACCGGTAGCCCAACCAAATGGTCGCATCGGTGATGTCGCAACACTTATGTCGCCGGAGAATAGACGACGAAAAAGCTCATCTAGAGCAAGTTCCTGACTCAAACCTAACTCGTTAAATAATATTTTACTATGAGCGATATATTCTGGCTTTGGAATTGCTGTTGGAGTGACAGGTACATAGTGACCAGAAAAGACCTCTCTTGTTAGGTGGTCGTCACCATCATCTGTTGCCTGAGGATCAGGTTCGAGAGAATCCATGAATGAGTAGTCAGCTTGTTTTGCAAACTCAGAGAAAGTTCTAGTTGTCTGCATAGCTTTAGTACTGCTCATTTAGGTCTTTTTGTAGTTGGTTAAGTTTTTAATTTGATGAATCTTTCTTTTATATTTCTAGCATAGATTCGATGCTTTAATTTTCTTAAAATCTGTTTTGTACTAGGCTATAAGTCTAAAAAATGGAGAGAAAATATTTTTGATTCAGTTGTATCGTTGGGAAAGTTTCAAGACATAAAACTACAGGGCTAATTCAATTCCATATAAAAAGTTAATTCGTGTCAGCTACATTTTTAAAGAACTCACAATAAACCATTAAATCCGACTCTTTTTCTGTTTTGAGATTTAGGTCTGAAATTGCTTTAGCAGTTTCAATTCTGTAAGCATACCAATCAAGGCAAAGATTTCTTTGTCTTTGTGTCTCAGAGATTACATTTGGTTTTAAGGAACTGACTCGAGAAGTGTTCTTTGTACAGCCACTTATAAATACAGCAAATAAAACAAGAGAAAGAAAGTGTTTCATCTTTTAATTAACTTCGTAAGTAACTAGTGATGACGGTTGAATCATAAATGTGTCCAGCTTCCTCAATTAAAGGTCTTACTTCAGGATTGGAAAACATTGCGATTGATTTACCTTCTTCAGCTTGCTCTATAACAACGGCACTACTTGGATCCTCTTTATTTATCCCTCTATAAAGACAAACAATTTTTTCTTCTTTCATAAGTTGTTTGTTTTCTTCACTGTCATATACCGCTGCCCATTGTTCAAACGGAACAGAAATCTTAAAGCTGAATACGGTAGTTTCTAGAGCCACTTTTTAGATTAGATGATTATGACTGAGAAAGAGCATTGCATATTTTTATATAAAATTCTGTCTCATTAATCATATCTTCAACCTCTCCTAACACAATTATGATTTTTTACTGTCATCACTATTAATTTTCTAAATGACTGATTATCTAAAAAGACCTCCTTTTTTCTTTGGAGTCTTTGCCTGAAGCTGTTCTTCTACGACTAATCTTGCTTTCTTATGAGCAATTTTAGATTCAACCATTGTTGTGATTGATATCAAAAATAAGCCTCCTATTCCAATTAATTGTTCGGCTTTTGTTGGCTCTGTATCACCATTTAAGATAGCTCCTAGAATGAACCAAGCTGTAGCTGCTCCTCCAGTTGCAAAGTAAGGAATCCAACGACGTTGGTAAAGGTATCCAGCACCTAAGCCAGGAAGGAAATTTAATGTTGTAGCAACCCATCCACTGGATGCAGCAAGAATTTGTTCCTTAGAGGGGGTATCCATGTAAATCTCTAAAATCAAATTATGTCGATATCAATTGTTTTCTGTGGACTGAACTTGCTGTTGTGAGTTACACCACACAATTAGAATTTAGTTTCGACTTTTTTCAAGCGGATGACCAGACTCGAACTGGCGACATTCAGCTTGGGAAGCTGACGTTCTACCACTGAACTACACCCGCAGATCTTTAAGTTAGCGAAGTTAAATGCCTACCCTATCTTTAGACACTTTCTGAAATGAGAGTCTAATCAGTTCTTTTAATGCCCATATTTCTGTTTTTGCAGTCTTTTTCTATTTCTTTTTTGATCATCTCATAAAGCGCTAATTCTTCTGGATCTTCAGAACCAAGTCCATAACCCATCGTTGCAGCAATATAAATTTTGTGTTGTCTATGAGAACTCAGACTCATTAGCTTTTAAACATTAATCAACGTCATGAGATGAATCATCTTACCTAAGATGATAACTGCAAATGTAATTTTAATAGTCATAGCGATCTTGAAGTTGATCAATATCTTATTAAGCAGAAATGATTTCTTTTTTTCTTGATCTCTTTAAAACTGCGTAAAAAGCTAAGACACTTATCGTTCCTGATGGACCTATAAATACATGCCATATTTGTTCGCCTGAACTTGAAAGTAGAATCCCAAAGAATGTAGTAAAGATTACTCCCGTGATTGGATAAATAAAGAAGACCCAATCTTTAAATCGGTTCCACCATTGCGATATAAGTAGAATACTTATTAATACTTGAATTAAAAGAGTTGTTGACTTGTCTAGTAACCAATAAGAAAAAAGCGCGGCAATTATTAACAAAATATTGCTAGTTATGATCGACTTGTTTTTAGCTACTGAAATAGTAAAGAACGATAATCCAATAGAAAGAAATGAATAAAACAGCCAATTATATATTGATGAGTGATCTACATATATCCAATCCGTAGTCGTATGATCGAACATCTCAAACATTGAAGCAAGGCCTAGTGAGATAAAGGCAAAAGGTGGTAGCAGAGGAAATCTAATTTGCTTGAATCTGTTTATGGACTTAATTCCAATAAGGATAGGGATGAGAAATGCTTGTAGATGTGCTAATAACAATAATGATCTGAAGGTCAATTAAGTTAATTTGGAGCTAATACGAAATTAGCAACTTTATTGAAATCTTCCTAATACAAGAACTAATATTTTTTAAAGAAACTTACCAATGATAGAAACCAGGTTGCTTGTTTAACAGAGGAAACCCGAGGACGGACTAGGCGAATATTTGGACGTTGACCGCACATTCCAAAAATAATTAAAATGTATTTCTAAATTCAAGCTAATACTAAGATAAAAGCAACAAGTAAATCAGTAAGAAGATATGTTCTTAATTCCTCCAGACTCACTTTCAAGATTATTGGTTGTAATGGTGGCGACAGTTGTTGAGATAATGAATTTTTTTGCGGTTTTAGATCCTTTAATAATAACCTTTATGCAAGTTGCACTTGTCATTGGACCATTGAGTCTTGTGGGTTTGTTTTTGCTACTTAGGAAAATTGAAAAAGATCATCCAGAACGTATACGTTGGAAGTAATGAGAAAAGAAAATCAATTCAACTCCGATTCGAATTATCCAGAAAACTTTTGGCCGAAAATATTAACTCTTCTCTGTATTGGGGCTTTTATTTATTGGGTAATGACTTCTCAAAATGCTGATAAAACTCTCGATCAATATCTTTTTGACCCAATTCTCAGACTATTTGACAGAATAAAAATTAATGATTTTTCGTAAATGATTAAAAGACTTATTTCAAGTGAAAGATCCAAATGGATTTTTGTTATTAGTGTGGTTGCCATTGGTGCAGGATTCACAGCAAAGAATGTGATCTCCTATCCAACTGAATGTATGAGCGAAGAAGTTGTACAAGACTTTGTTACACCTAAAGGAACTACAAGCAATTTCACCATTTTCTAGTTTTTTTTCCTCAATAAGTCAAAAAAGCCTCTACATTTGAAGAAAGAAATTTTAAAATGTTTTTCTTTAATCCATTTTGGCCTTTAACAGCTTTAAGAATCGCATCATTAAAAGCAACTTCAACATTACTTTTACTTCTTTTAATTAAATCAAACCTTCTTCGTTTGAAAGGTGGACTGATAGGCGGTCTCGTTGCACTTACACTTATTTCTGGATTAATTGTCTCATCAACAGTTGCTGGCGGAGCTGCTTACTACTTTTTTCAAAATAAGAAATCAAATGATGATGAAGTAAATATTTCTGACGATGATGTAATTAATGCTGAAGCAGTTTCAGCTTGATTTCGTTTTGCAGTTACGTGCTAATGACTGATAACGCCTATTTAACTAATTGTTTAAGCACCTTTCTAACAAATTCAATTTAAGAATTTATTTCATGTTGAATTTTTCTTTGGGCAAATGAATAATTGCGAGAATTAAAAAATTAGATATTGAATTATCTATTGCTTTATGAACAAATTTAGAATTTCATTTTTTAAATTGTCCATCGATTCAATAATCAAGTCTGCACCTGCTTTTTTCAACTCTGCTTCATATATGAGACGTTTGTTTCGACTTGAAGCTACATGTAAATGTGGAGGAGCAATAGCTAGACTGATAAATTTCTGATCAGGGATCTTAATTCGAGCATTTATAACTGTTTTAACATCTGCAACAGTATCTCCAATATATGCAATTGGCGGATTGGAAAGGCCTAAAGGTTTTTTTGAAAGTTTAGAAGATAGTGAAATAAATCCTGTTGGATCAGGTTTCTCAGGCGCTTCACCCATTGCAATCAAGGGAGCAGAGGTTAAGCCAAGCCTCTGCTCTAAGACGAATTTCGCCGATGGTAATTCAGCTCCACTTACGAAACCCCAACCAATTCTTCGCTGAGTTAATTCCTTAAAAAGTGTTTGTTTGACTAATAACGTTTCATCTTTAATAAAACCTGACCATTCACTAGAGTCATGGTTTGGATCTCCACCAAAATAAAAGTTTTCAAAGCATTCAATTAATATTTTTTTAGACGGAGCTGAAAAAGAACGATTGTTTTTTTGTACATGTCTATTGATCATTTCTAGGCTCAAATCCCAATCATTGTTCCAACAGCCTTCACTTTTTATAGAATCAATATCTTCTATTGAGGGTCTCCACCCACTAAAAAAATTTACAGTTTCTTGGATAGCTAATCGATAGCTGTTGGTT
Organism: Prochlorococcus sp. MIT 0916; assembly: GCF_047305155.1. Classification (GTDB taxonomy): domain Bacteria; phylum Cyanobacteriota; class Cyanobacteriia; order PCC-6307; family Cyanobiaceae; genus Prochlorococcus_B. Next base: position 1,799,034 of record NZ_CP138980.1, on the reverse strand, counting down.
ACGTCACGAATAACCCCATCAATATCAAATAAAATCAGGCCAATATTATTCATTATTGAGTTTTTTCTAATCAAAAAATGTTCAATCGAATTTGTTGTTTAGTTGAAGCTTAAGTTCTAATTCACGGTCTTTGAGACCTTTTTCATTCTTAATAATTCGATTACCTACCCATGCAATTCCCATCCCAATTATCGTGGGTATACCAATTGCTGAAAATCTTGTAATGCTATTCATGCCTTTGCTAGATAATGAAGAAGATTTTGTTTGAGTCTTCTTTGAAGTTACCAAGCAATTTTGAAAATTGAAATATTAAGTGAATTTCAACTTGTTTTGGTTCTTCTTAAATCTCTCCATAAGCAGGCCATCAAATAGAAATAACCAGCCATAGCAATTATGAAAAATGATGTCATCAGCTTTGCTCTGCAGTGGACATTTGAAAAATTGAAGCAGAACTAACTACTAAAAGGATTGCGAATAAAATTATGTGATATGGAGTAAGCATGATTAAAACGTAAAGACTTAGAGAATTTAACCAACTAATTAAGTCGATGTTGTAGTGCAATGCGAAGTTTTTTGGGGTGGTTACACCAATTTTGAGAATATGAGGTAAAACCATATTGAATAAATTGGAATGCAATGGTTGGTTTCCTTTTCTTAATACTTAAGCCAGTACTCTTTTTGATGTTGAAAAAATTTTTCAAGAAGCAAATGAAAGCTTTTATTATCAGTGCAATTGAGTGGCTAGTTCTTCAAACAGACAATGACTTAGACGATAAGATTCTTGCCAAGGTGAAAAGTGGAATGAAATTAGGTGTCGTTTGATCAAATGCTTAAGCAAGTTGTTAATGGATTTAATACATTGATTCCATCCAAAATATATTTATGGTTTTGTTGTTAGATACTGCAAACTATGACTGAAAAATTTGAAACGAAGTGGTCAACCACTGAAGATCAAATCGATAACATCATTATTCCAGCAATGCAGGGAACTGCTCTGCAATACGCTAAGTATGCTAGTGAGCTCCAATGTCTTCCTGTATTTATCGCACTAATACCTCGAGATATTGCCGATACTTTTGAAGAAAATGTAATTACAAGCGAATCATATTGTGATTAATGCTAAACCACCTTCAATAAAACTACTAATCAAAAGTCAGCAAGTTAACTATCCAGTTGTACCAATAAGGTATTTTGTTTGATACTTTTTTTCCCCTATTAAGCACAAGTGAGAGGAATACCCGAACTTTTTGTGTACTGCTTGCCTTGTTCCTCGCATTGAGACATGTTTTTCAATTCTATTTTTTCTATTCCTTAAGTACTGTTTTGAAGGATCAACCAAAAACTTTCGGCTTGTGCATTCATAGCTGTCAAAAATAGAGCCGATGACAAAAATAATAAATGGCGTTTCATAGATCTTCTCCTAATGTCCAACTCTATCCAGAATTAATTAACGTTTTTGGAGGGATTTCCTTTTTTTGTCCCCGAACTGGTTAGCCCTACCTGAACCGACCTTTAGGGATAGATTATTCCTGGTTATATTCCTAATAATTCATTCAAATTTTAAAAACATTTAGCAATGACAGCAATTAATAAAATTACTGCTGCTAAGGTTTTAGTTTTAATAAACCTTCCTGTTTTGCTTTTAATAGCAGGTGTTTACCAAATAGGTTCTGCAGTAATAGTTTAATTATTGTTTCTAGTTATGGCCAAATGGATTCCGTCCCAAAAGCAAAAATCAGGTTTAATAAGTAGAACATTCGAATTTTTTATTGATGAGTTAGCTGAATTGCAGGATGAACTTGATTGCCCAGATGAATTCATATGTGATTTCCTTGAAGTTGTTAAAAATCGTTGGTCACCAGATAGTTGTCATTCAAAGGCTAGGCAGCATAAAAGAGATAATCCAAGCTTCTACTAAAAATGCAAAATGAAAGTTGGCTTGTCAAAAAAGATCGAGTCTGGGCAATGAGGTTTTTAAAAGATAAACATCCTGATGAAGACGGAACTCAATACATAAGGGTTCACTACGCTAGCTGCAGGCTCAGATTCCTACACGGTATTACTCCTCATGTTCAATTACATGAAAGTAAGAAGCTAACTTATGAAAAAGCAAGAGACCTATGGAGGTCGTCATTGGAAACAGAATGGGAAGTCTCTAAGAAACCCTTATGGGAGACCTCTTAAAGCTTAAAAAAAATCAGCAGAATTCTCTTTTAAGTTGATATTTAAGAAAAAAAGATTTTGAAATTTGAGTATATACCACTAGATAGTTTTGTATCCAGATGAACTACACGTGCTATCAATGCATAACATAATAGTTTTTGTAGCAACCGCTACCAAAACGTTCAACTCGTTACATAGCGAGCCGCATCTCGATTTAAGCCAAGGAACGGGGACTTAAATCAACATTCGGAGTATGGATGATGACAACTCTTCTATATCGTGGACAAAACTATGTCCAGCACAAAGAGCAAAAAGCTCAAAAGGATTGTGTTGAGCTGACTTACAGACGTAATCACTACAACACATGCAGAAGCGATGCTAAGTCTGAGCTAAATTCCCAATTGGCTTATCGCGGTCATCGCTATCAACATTAGTTTGTTAACTCTTTTTAAAAGGCCCTGCTAGGCAGGGCTTTTTTTTTGCTTAGATAATTCTTGTTTGGTTGAAAAGCTATTAACTCATACAAAGTTTATTTTTGTTAGCCCTCATAAACTTTGCAAGTAGATGCTGTTGGATGATTACTACATTCTTTTTCCCAAAACTCATCTCTAGTTTCATTGGGAACCGTGTAAGAGAAGTCATGCATTGTTTGAATATCACTTAATGCATTTTTGATTATGTTCAAAGGAGTTTTTAGTTTCATAACCCTCCGTATCCGTATATAGATGTTCTAATCGATCTTGTTAAATTTATACACCTCGGCTTTTACTCAAGTAGAATTAACTATTAATCGATTAACGAATCAAAGATAAGAATTAAAGGAGTAGAGGCTATGCTTAAAGCTTTACCAAGTTAAAAAAATATAGTCTGTGGTTATTAGCAGTTAAAAATCAATTGATTGTCTCATTTTCTAAATGGTTGTCTAGTAATGAATAATCTTGGATTGAACGTTGATAAACGCATTTGACGTCTGTTTACCAATCTGGATATAAGTAATCGTCTCCTATGGGCTCTTCATAGAATTGACCAACTTCAATTCCATAAAAATATTTTGATAGTTTGGCGAAAAAATTTTCATTTAAATAAAAAAACGGTCTGTGCAGACTCAGACCGTTAGTGAATTACTTCTTTCCTATCTAAATACATTATTTTAGTTAGTGCGATAGTAAGGAATACCCAAATAATTTGTTTAAGGACAAGCTTAGTCTGTATTAATTGGAATGAGCACTGATAAAGGAAGACGGTTCAAACTTTTTATGGAGTTTAAATAATGTATTTACTTTATTCTTTAAAAAGGAACCAAAACCCAAATCAATAAAAATATATAGAAATAGGGAATAGCAAAAAACCACATAGAAAATAAGATGACATATGAATGTGTCTATGAGATCAGATTCTTTTTCATTAGTTGTTTGTTCTTCAACATCTATCTTGGGTGACTTAAAATCACTTATTGAATTAGTAGCTATTGACTCAACCCAGCCAAACTGTGCTAGTTCTTGATCGATTATTTTTAGCGCAGAAGTCATAAAAAAAAAGAATTTTCAAATATTCATCTTTTTATCGTGTTAAAAATCAAGTTCTAGGCCAACGTTACATTTTTTAGTTTTTTATCTAATTTTGCTTGAAGAAGAACACATGATTCCAGTTAATTTCTTCCATTGCATCTTTGAACTGCAAGCATATTGGCATCCGAATGATTTTTTTCTGATTTCCAAATCTTATTTGAAGTTTGACCAATACAAACGACTTCAGCTGCATTTTTTATTCCTACTGGTACTTGAGTTAAAGCCAAGATCATTAAGGCAAAACCTGTTCCAGGGGCATGAATATTTAACCGAAAGCTTTTGAGCCAATTTTTCTTAGGCATTAATCAGTTCCTATTTAATAATCCTTTATAGCTAATTTTGTTATGTATGCTTGAGTTGAATGAAATGACTCAAAAGCAAAAGACGAAAATTTAATTAAAAATGTTATTTCCAGAAATAGAACCTAAGGAACAAGGGATATTAAAAGTGAGCCCTCTTCATTCAATCTACTGGGAAAGAAGCGGCAATCCAAATGGATCCTCTGTCTTGATTGTTCATGGCGGCCCAGGAGGTGGGAGTAGTCCTTCCTATAGACGATATTTTGACCCAAAGAAATTCAATATTGTTCAATTTGATCAAAGAGGATGTGGTAGATCTTCTCCTCATTCTGAGTTAAAAGAAAACACGACACATCATTTAATTGAAGACATTGAAAAATTAAGACAACTCTTAAAAATTGAATCATGGCATGTCTTTGGGGGCTCATGGGGCTCAACATTAAGCTTGATTTATGCCATTCAACACACGGAAAAAGTTTTAAGTCTTACTCTTAGGGGTATATTTTTGTGCAGAAAAACCGAATTAAGTTGGTTCTATCAAAAAGGTGCTAGTGAGATTTTTCCTGAAGAATTTGATCTTTATCAGTCTGTTATTCCGCAAAATGAGAGAGGCGATTTGATTAATGCTTTCCATAAGAGATTAACCAGTCAAGATAGGTCTGAAAGAGCCAAAGCGGCTCATGCTTGGACGAGATGGGAAATGTCAACAAGCTTTCTCATGCCAAAAGAATTATCCATTAAAAAAGCTGCAAATGATAATTTCTCAGATTCTTTTGCGCGTATAGAATGTCATTATTTTGTTAATAACATTTTTTTAGAGGAAAATTATATTTTAAAAAACATTACTAAGCTAAAAGATATTCCTGTTTCGATTGTTCAGGGAAGATATGACGTGGTTTGTCCCATGAGAAGTGCATGGGATCTTAATAAATCATTGCTCTCTTCAAAACTTTATGTAATCGATAGTGCTGGACACTCAATGAAAGAGATTGGAATTTCTAAAAAATTAATTGAGTTGACGAATGAGTTAGCTTATTCCTCCTCTAACCCTAATTTTCAGTAGCTGTTACTTGATCTCAATGATATTTAATTAATCCTACACCCATTAGAAATTACAAGAAAATCGTTTGAATTTACTCATTGGTTTAATCTTGCTTGCTGTCTTTTTTAAAATCGCCAATAGCTTTTACTGGGAACTTCATCCCTTGTCTCCATACAGCTGTAATTATTAAAGCAATGAAAGCAATAATGGGTATGAATCTAAGTACTTCCATCGTGGAAGGTTCCGCAACTAAAGATTTAAAAGGATCACTAAGAGATACGGGAACGACCTCGTATGAATTTGCTAGTTCATTTAGATCTACTTGCATTTTTTTTGAGAATTATTACAGAACCTTATAAAAAAAACTGCGTATTTTCTTTTGATTCGTTTGTTTGTGATTTGTATGTAAAAAATATACCTTTATAAGTAAACAAAGCTAATCCTTTAGGTGATTTAAGTTTTCTTAACCCGCTTCTTTTGACTTATTGATACTCTGATTGAAGTCATAGTTGCACGTCTTTTATTTTAGATAATTTATTTGGTCAACCCTGAAAAGAGAAAGAACCAAGTAAAGATAATCATATTTAGTCCAACTGTTAAAGATATTGCGATCACTTTATAAGTGTTTCCAACTGCCTCAGATTCTTGATTGAGCTTTATTCTTTTCATTTCGCTTCTTTGTAAATAAAACTTCTGATTCACTCTCTGACTATAGCTATAGGAGGAGAGGTGTCTTTTCCCTTTCACTTAATAACAAGAATTTTTCTTTTTAAACGGCTATGATTCTTTGCCCTTTAAGTTAAAGCCAGTTCATGGCTATTTTAGGAATTTTGTTAGTAGTGGGAGTATTTGCATATGAGCTGATTTACTTGTTTCGTGAAGGTTCATCAGAAGCATTTATATGTCCGCTGTATTTGAGTGGTTTAAAAGTTCGTTAACTATCTACCAATTTCAATTGGTTGTCAAAATTACAAAGATAAAAGCTAGCTTTGGCTTTAAAATTTATTTTTATTAAGTTTGTATGTTTTGCACTTGATTCAATGTCAATGGATTTATTTACTGATTGATAAAACATTTTTAGGAGCTAAAAATGTATAGTTACAGATTAATATGAACAGAGCTCAAATTGCGGCACTTCCTTTATTAAAAGGCTCTACTGAGGTGAAAATCATTGAACGAAGTTGGGGCATTGAAAGGTGCTACGTAACACCAGATGGTGAGAAGGTTTGCACACCAGCCCCGTTTTTAACAAATCATCGAAACCTAGACTGGACTTGCTTTGCTTAAATAGTTTTATTGTCAAAAATATTTTAATAACTGTTCAAATCGAATTTTGATTTTTAAATTTTTGCTTGATTTTTTCTTAAACCGTTTTCTCCTTATGAAATCTGTAGAATTGATGCAAAACCTGTTATTAGTAAAATTCCGTACATGATTACATAGTAGGGAGTAAGCATTTTAATTTTGCGTTTAAATGAAATTAGCTACTACTACACATAGTATGTTGTAGTGCAATGCAAATATTTTTAGGGTAGTTTCACCCATGCATTAAATTTTTGGTGTTCTTAAAATCGAATATCTTATGTACCCGTTAACACTATGAAATTGTTTACTCCATTCAGCATTCCTAAGTCTGATATGACAGCTCTGCCAAAACGAAATAATAAAGCTACATCCAAAAAGTCACATTAAAAACACCAATAACGCTTCATGGTACAGTTGTACTATTGGTTTACTTGGTCGTATGAAGCGAGATGGTTGGATTAGGGAAGTAAATGGAGTATGGATACTCAGGTTTCGATATGATTGGGAGAGCTGGGATCAAAACCCTAAGGTTTGGATTGAGAGGGGAAGGCTTGTATCAATCGGACCCCCACTCTTGAAAAATCGGAAGAGGATAAGAAGAGGGTTGGCAATAAGACTATGGAGGGAATTATTATCAACTGGATGGAGACGTATTTCCCCACAGTGGGATTAATAATTAAAATAATGAAGTTCTCATGATTTCTAAAGTTAAAAAAGTTTTTATATTTTGTCTTTTTTCTTCAAACGGAAAATCTGTAAAACGTTTGATTTCGCAGACTACTTAATGTATAGATTTTGAACATCTCATCACTATTTAAAAGTAAATTCATTAGGTTAGATTTTCAAATAAACAAATAATCATGACCTCGGACATTGAATACTATAAGCAACTGTCTAAAAAGGTTAGTACAAAGCAAGATAAAATTACTTTCTTTGATCAAAATCAAAAGGCATTTTACGTAGATATTTATTCTGATAGTTGGTCAAAGATGATGCTGGAATATTCTAAAGCAGAGAATCTAAGTTCAGAGCAATTAAATAAAATTGAGGAAATGAAATGGATTGAGATGCCTGAAAAATTAAAGCTTTTTGCATATGATTTCTGTATTCTTAATGGATTTGTTTTTACTGGAGTGGGAAGTAAATAATACTGATTAATCTGGGATTAAAAAATATTTAGGCGCTTATTCATTTGATTAATTTACCACTTTTCGTTTTAAGTAGATTGGTTTTTTATTGTTATTGCTTTAGTAATACGTCAGATGCTTGTTGCCTCTAGGTTCATTGAGTTCTAAATGGTGCACGCACAAAGCTTTTTAATTTTCTAGAAGATGCAATTTATTTTTTCTTTTTCGTACTTTTGCTTTTTGGCTCAAATCCGTCTTTAAAGTCCGAACCGGATTTGTTAAACCAAGCCAAGAAGGCGGCAATAGATGTTCCAATTAAAGCAGCAATAACCCATTGAGATATTTCATCCATTAGCAAAAAATTTTCCTTCCAGTAGCTGAGTAATAGTAGCAAGTACCATCAGCGCCGATATAAAACATACGGTTTTTGTATTTTGACTTTGAAAATTGTTCAAGTCTTCTTTCATGCATATCGAAGTTTTTTGTATTTAACTCTGGATTTCGTTCTCTTTGTTCATTGGTTCCCTCTTCTACATTCCATGCCAATTTTCTTATGAGCCACATTGCGGTAATAAAAAAAACAATAACTAATAAATCCATTTATTTTGCAAGAGAAAAGTTGTTAGCAATAGTCTCTCAACTCTCTCCATTTATCTAGCCCCGCTTGAAGATTCTCCATTTCAGTTTTAGAACCATTTGTTTTAAATGCTTTAATCAACGACTCTGTAGCTTCGATTCCATAGCTAGCAGCTTCTCTTTGCCTTGCACAAACTCTGTCTCTGGATCCATCTTTTAAATCTGTCTCAATTTCTTTCAGTATTTTGCTTGCTTTCTCTTGTTTTTGATAAAAATCACTTAAATACATCTCAAATTCCGACTCAGCATTAGCTGATATGACTGAAGAAAATAAGAGAACCAAGGAAATTAATAATAGAGGAAATAAGCGCTTCATATTTTCATAATGGCGAACTTACTAATCTTCACAACCTATTTATGTGCAATGTTATATGGGGAACCCGAACACGCAGCACGTATCAAATGTTTAAATGATATTGCATGAAATCAAATCAATTTTATCTCTCCATTTTTACACGTAAACCACTGGAAATGTATTTGCTTTTTATTTACTGTGCTTCATTAGCATGCTTCGCTAGTTGATAGATATTTAAATGAACTCACCAAATGAACTATTTCCCAACCCTTGGCAATGAAATTTGCATTTGTGGTTTGTTCTTTCATTACTGATTCTTTGGTGAGCAATTTAGTATGAAGATACCTTCGATAAGTTTAAAAAGAACGCTTGACGTGACCATGAAGGACACTTTCAGAAGGATAAAAGAATTAGGTGAGCAAGACAGTCAAGCATTAAGAGAGGAATACAAAGAATGGATAGACGCTAGTGAAGGCGGGAATAAACACCCTCATGTTTTATATATGAATCAGTTGGAACCCAAAAGTTAAAAAGATCATTAAAAAGGGGCTTAAGTTGCCCCATGAGAATTGTCTGATAATCAGATTTTACTAGTACTGTGTCGACCCTTCAAGCAGCTAATAGTTCTTCCTCCGCTGGTAATGTTTGAGTTATTGACTCATCCAATTCATCACTTCCCTTTATTTCTAGAGAAATAACGTCTCCTGATACGAGACTCGGCTCGACATTTTGCTCAGAAGCTATTTCCAGATTAGGTTCCATTTTTACTGAAGAGGTAATCTCAGATAGAACCACTTGTGCTAACTCAGCTTCTTTAACAACTTGAGACCATGGGTTAACTGTTGCTGCAATGAAGTCCCGATTAGCTTCTGTTTTATCTCCACGGGTGATGAGTAAGAAAGGAAGGGCAACGGTAAACAGACAAAAAATGGCTAGGAAAAAGTTGGCGATGGCCATTTCTCTACCAGGTTCAAATGCTGCTAGAAGCATAAAAAGAAAAGCAATTTGTATAAAAAATCACTTACTTTTTACCCTTAAGCCATACCTTCGCAAACAAACTTAATCGAAAAATTTATTATGTTCAAAATCAATGACTTTACAGGGAGTGTTTAAAATTGATTTTGTGTGTGTCAGTTAGTGATGTCTCTTTCTGTCATTAGACGATAAGCAAAATCATCAACCCTCTTCTGATTCACTCCATTATCTCCAACTCCTACTCTTGATTCTGATCTGACTTGAATAATACCTTTTTCTGGAATTGCTTTGAGGAGTAGATCATCGGTATATCTTCTCCATTTTGTCTTCGCTTCAGCATGAATAAATGAATCAGTTTTTTCAACTATTTTTGTTCTGGCTGTTTCAGAAACAATTTTGGTTGCTTTTTTAAAAGCATTTTCTAAATCATTTACTTTAAAGTCTTCTTTCACGCAGTGCGTTATGACAACACAATCTGGCAGATCAGTTGTTATTGCATTTGCTTTATGGGGGGTAATCGTAAGAACAACAAGAATTGAAAAGAAGAAAGTTAAAAATCGATTAATCATTGATCTAAAAGATCTAGTAAAATAAATTTAAAAGCAATACAAATGAATATATCCTAGGTAAAAATTAAATGTGATTTTACTCTACGATTTCTAGGGATTTATGGCTTGAAATTTAGATCTATCAAAGCTGGAAAAAGAATTTTGGATAATTATTGATAAAAAGACTTTTCTAAACCCATCTGAGCACTTTTTTAACTTGCTAATTCATTTCCCCATTCTTTGTGTTTTCTATCTAAATCTACTACTGAATTTTTTTGAGCATTAAGTATTAGTAAGCGATGAACTAGCTCGATTTTGGTTTCAGTTACCTCTTCTGAGTAAAACTTTAGAGGTTGTTCTCCAAGCAAATTGTCGCCGCTCATTAAATAAAAATTTTAAATCATTGGTTTTTTAGGACGAAATCAAGTATAAGCATTGGTTTTTAAGGTTTTTTTTCTTTTTGCGTTACATCACTCTTGCTGGTTGTCCCTACCTTTACCATCCATTTAGCAAGAGTTGAAGTGGTTATGATTTTAATTATTAGTTTTTCTCCTTGAATCTCGTTCCCTCAACATGTTTTTAGTCTTGTAAATACTGATAGTTTGTAACGCTCCAGCTCTTCTTTCCATCCTGCCGAGTTCATTACAAGTTAGTTCTTCAGTTTCTGTTTGATTTAGTAATGCATCCTGTTTTTCATTCTGAACTTATAGGTCTTGATTGGCCCATCCTCTTTATGGGTCACATCATTATGTTCTGGTCTTTAACTTTAAGACTTGATTGGTCTTGGATTCCGTTAACGGATTATGAGAAATTATGCGGTTCTAAAGGTGACGCATATCGAGCTCAAGTGAGTTTATTGGAGAAAACTTTTGAAAATAGCTAAAACCAAATGAAATTACTTTTTGTTTTACCAATATCCTTTTGCTTTTTATTTCCCACAAAAACGCAAGCATCAAGAACTGATCAAGTTAGTTCCGTTTGTGAAAGTTTTGCGGCCGGTAAAATTGATGCCGCAAAAACCTTAAAGGCTTTAAATCTAAATATTGATGATTTTTCAATAGGAGTGAATAATACTGCAAAAATATTTTGTTCGTAGTTTTTGAGTTCTTTTTGTTATTTATAGCTACTACATTTAGATAATTCTTTAGCTTTGACTATGAAATTGTGGATGAAAAAAAATTTATGTTTATCCATATAATATAGACTTAAGTACTTCTGGTTATTTTATTTATTCTTCATTTAGTAATACTACTTAAAAGAAGTGGATCCAATATTGACTTAGGAACAGTATTTTCATCTAATTTTTAAATGGATAGTACATAATGAAACAGACTTATACACTTGTGAAATAATAGTACAAAATGCAAAGCACTGATGTAAAAATGCATACCCAAGTAAATGTAATTTCTATTTTTCCTTAATTCTCATTCTCACTAAACAGATATGAATATCGCTCAATCATCGCCTTTGTATGAATATTGGAATTCTGCTCAAGACGAGAATGATGAAAACAAGAGACTGTTAAAGCTTAATTCAATGGAACCTGCGTCTAATCTCTTTAGGAACGAACCTTACAAATGGGAGAATCTTTATCGAAGTGTTCTTAATAACGTTATTAATGGAGATGATTCATCAATAAAAGGATTGATGGTTTTGTTATCTACAATCAGTAAAACGGAGAAAGATATAGCCCTTAACGCTCTAGAGACTTTGTTAGATAAGCGTATAATTAATAAATTGAGAAATGAAAAATATAAGGATATAAAGTCTAGTAAAAATCTTTATACTGCCTTTAGAATATTGTTGACTATTTTTATCAATCCATATGATTTAGAACTTAAAAAAGAACCAAAACATCTTTATGAGAAAACAGGAATGTTTTTTTATAAATTAAGAAAGATAATTTTTTTAAATAAGTGAGATTTATATCTCTGGTGAAAAATTTTTAATCATAGAGAAGGATAACTATTGGAGAGAAAATTTTTCTATTAATTTTCTAAGTTGTTCTGTTCGAGAGTTTTTTTGTGGTCTGGCATCATCAAGTACTGCTGCACAACATAATTGCCATGATGAACCATCTTTTAATTTCAATTCTTTAGAAATATTGACTGGAGCAGAGGTTAAGGAAGTTACTTCATCTATATGCTCGAGGGTCTCCCACAGTTCACTCTCCAAGAAATCTAGTTCAACTTTTGATAGGAGGTTTGTTGCTATAAAATCCTTGATTAAATCTGTAAGCTCTAAAGACATTTTTCAATTTAATGTAATCGACAAAACCATAGGTTTAATGGAAAGAGCAGTTTGTAAAAAGTTATTTGATTTTGAGGATAGCACTTATTTAAATTATTTATTTACGAGCTGATTTTCAAATTTTAATCTTAAAGGCTTAACTCAGATAATTACAATATAAGAAAGAACCCACTACCTTAAAGAAAAAATGAGTATGGAGATTACAACTGAATATGCAAAAAAGGCGCAAAAGGAAGCTGAATGGGCATATAACAAAGCAATGGAAAAGTTTTATTACTCAATGTTGGAGGTAGTTTTCTTAAGGATTAAAACACACCTGTCTACGGAGGGGCTAAAGAAAGTGGTGAAAATAGATAAAAAAAGAGCTAACAACGAAAATCTGGGAGTTGAATTTAGTCAAAAAACCTAGTCGGTATTAGCAGAAGCATGGACAGGTGCAGAAGGTTCGGCGATGACTAAGATCGCTGAACTTTATGGGCTGGAGATATCTGATTTGGATATCTCCAAAATTCAAAAGCTTGATGCAAGTGATAGTTCTCCAAAATGCGCTCCATCAAAATAACTTTGATGTACATTGAATCTGCTGAATATCTTCACCGATCGATTTGAAGTTACAACAATTAAAAAGGTTCTTGAAAGAAAGAAAAAAGCTACTCAAAAAGAAATATCTTAAGGAACTTGTTGAAAAACAAGCAAACTAGCTTTGACTTGAATGGGTGGTATTTATTCCTATGTCGTATTAGTCTAGGTATATGACATATTACGCAAAGCCAAATTATATTCAATACGATGAGTGGTTTGATGACAACATTGATCCGTGTGAATTAGAGTATGAGAAGGAAAAAAAGTTTAGTGATTCTGTTCACGAGAAATTTTATAAAATGTCAAATCATAATTTAATTATCGGTGGATCGGAGTCCCATGCAGATTTAAAAAAAACTGAAAGATGCTCAGGTGGTTTTTGCTCATTAACAGATGAAGAACTCAAGCAACTTTAATCAAATGTAAATAAAGAAAAATTTGAATTTGAATGATCATTTTATTTATTTATTTAGAAGCGCTTACTTTTTTCTTTTGTCAACAATGTTTCTCCTTTTGTATAAAAGCTATAAATGATTCCAACGTTTTAGAGCTTTATCTAAAAAAGATGATTGAATTATCTATATGAAATATCTACTATTATTTACTGTCTTTTTGGGTCTAAGCACTCCTTCGGGAGCAGTTACAACCCGAATGTTTAAAGTTCTAGATACTTGTGCAAGATATAGGTTGAAAGAGAAAACTGCTTTAGTCGCAATAAAAGACCTTAAACTCAAATATGAGGGTAAAGATGAAAGTGAGGCAGAGCTGTTTATCAAGTTGTATTGCTCGGTTTTTACGCCAAATGAAAATGTAGACTTTTAATTTATTTATGAGTCGTTTACTTGTTCTTCAGCATTTAGAACGCGAGCGACCCGGATTGTTTGTCAACCTTGCTGAGGAAAGAGGATTTAGTGTTTGTACTTTTCGTTTGGATCTAGGAGACTCTCTTCCAGAACTTAGGAATGGAGATTTACTTTTGGTGTTGGGTGGACCTATGGGTATAAGAGACATTGGTTCTTTAACTTTTCCATGGCTTGTTGAAGAAATTGGTCTAATAAAAGAAGCCTTAAATCAAGGCGTTGGGTTGATAGGAGTATGCTTGGGTGCTCAACTTTTAGCCTATGCAGCTGGTGGTGATGTTGAATTGATTCAGGAGGAGGTATCCCATCAACCATTAGCTGAAATAGGGTGGGACAATATCTTTCCTCAATTAGTAGAGGATAACTTTAAATTGACAAGACTTTTAAGACATCCTTTCCCTGTTTTGCATTGGCATGGAGATAGAATTTTATTGCCTAATTCTGCAGAGCTTATCGCTAGTAGTTGTAGATGTAAGGAGCAATTATTTAGTATTGGTCCATTAGCTTATGGGATGCAATTTCACGTTGAGATTGACGATGAGATGGTTAATACCTGGATTTCAGAAGATCATAAATTTATTTCTTCAGCATTAGGGGCAGACGGTCAATCCATTTTAAAACAACAACAAAAAGAATTTGGTCATAAAACATTAGATTCTAGATTAGAGTTTTTAAACACTTTATTTGACCTATTAATCTAAGTAAGATTTTTAGCTGCTTAAAATATTTACTAAAATGATTGATGACTTCACACTTGCGCAGTGCAGAAAAGATAGGGAAGTTCTTCAATTAAAAATTAAAAATCTTGAGCATGGTATTAATGAAGCCGAAAAAATGATTGCTGAGTCAAATATGAATGATGAGGCATTAACTTTTTTAAGAAGGAAAGTCGCAGAATCTAATCAGGATTTAGCAATTCTGTATTTAATTCACTAACTAATCTTCATTGGGATTTTTTGTTGAAAATCGACTTTAAGATCTTCATAAAGTGAGTAAGCCGTACCCGACCGTATCTTTCATTTAAAAAATTCATACTTTACATTTATTCACACAAACGCAATTCCAGTAATGACAAGCTCAACCTCATCTCAAGTAATCACTGAGTACGGCAAGCAAAACATCTTTGGCCGTGAAACACAGCCTCAGCTTGTAGAGGACTACACCAGCTATCCAGAGGAAGCAGAAAAGACCAATGGCCGTTGGGCAATGATCGGCATGATCAGTCTTTTGGTTTCATACTTCTCAACTGGTCAAATCATTCCTGGAATTTTCTAAGCGAATAACTACTAATAAGTAACTTCTAAAAACAATGCAACCATCTAACAAAACAATTCTAGAAAGAAGCATCGGCAGACCAGCCATGATGGCATTCGTTCTACTAACAGGTATCTACCTAACAACCGGTCAACTTATCCCAGGTGTCGTTTAATGAAAAACCAAACCACTGAAACTCCAAGAGTAGAAGAAGGCAAAGTAATTGCTGAAAGACTCAATGGTCTCGCTGCATCTGTTGGCTGCTTGGCTCTTGTCGGTGCATACCTAACAACCGGTCAAATCATTCCAGGTTTTGTATAATGAACAAAGAAACTAACTACTGGAAAACAGCAGAGCAGACGAATGGTCGCCTTGCGATGATGGGCTTCTTTGCTGCTGTAATTAACTACGGATTAACAGGCTGGATCATTCCAGGAATTGTGTAGTCTTAGCATTTAAATCTAACTAAAAAAGCCCTCTTCTCTGTCATTACGGATCATGTCTTCTTACTGTTTTTTTGTTTGATTAGCGCGTGATTAACGCAATGTAATAATTCAGTAATATTGATGATTATCAACTGGATGTAGTTATTACTATTTGATTCTTGTATCTAGGATCCATATATCTTCTAATTTACAACTACCATTAAGCCATTCTCTAAACTCTTGAGCAATTGCAAGTCTTTCCCTTTTAGGTAGTTTTTGGGCTCTAATTAAGAGCAATGTCATTGAATCTGCAATCAGCTCTTCAACATTTGGCTTTTCTTGCATTTACGACTATTAACTGTTTCTCCTTTAAATTATCTATCTTGTTCAATGATTACTTCAGACGTAAGGATATAAATAGAATTTACGAATACTTAACCATTAAGAAGGAAATATAAATTAGTCGTTCCACAAAGTCATATCTGATTGGCCTGAAGATCTTTGCATCCACGCTACTTTCCATTTCTTATTAATCTTCTTAAAAATCGAAGTTACTGTAGGGAGGTCATCGTTTTGAGTCCCTTTATAAGTAAATTTTGAACCTAGTGTGAAAACGCACATTGCAGCATTTGAACCTAAGAGTTCAAATTTGTGCACCTTTGTGACTTCTGCGCTTTGTAATACAAGATCTCCTGAGGACCACATCTCTTGAAAACCTTTCGCGTCAATGGGATTTCCGCTTGGTCTTATAAATAAAAAGTCGGGGGTTGCATTGTCTAAAAAGAATGATCCCATTCTCTCAGTTGAGGCAAAGGCTTCTAGGATGGACAGGATTTCTTCTTTAGAAGACATTGATCAATTAAAAACAATAAACTAGGATTACAGATCTGCTCAATATTGGATGTTTTCTTTGCCATCTTTTCTTGTTGTGCTGACAATATTATCCAACCCTTTCTATAGTGAAATACTGAAATAATTGATTTTAACAAGAAAATTTAGGCAGCTTGTTCCGGTAAGTCATTTGCGAAAAGAGATATAATTTCACCTTTTGGTGTTTTATAAACTCTCTCTACAATTTCGCCTTCAGTAACGATTACTTTAGTATTCATTGAACCTAAGGGCAATGTCTTAATAGCTGGTACTAGAGCTTCTTTTAAATCTGGGAACTGATCCAAATCCTTGAAGTCTTTAATTTTCTTCTTGGCAACCATTCCAATAAATAAGTCGAAGTTATTCTTTCCTTTTAACTAACTTTTCTCCACTCGTAAAGAGCTTGTATAGCTAATCAGCTCTTTATAGGTCTAACGAGAAAAATTAGATATAGTTTTTGGATTAGGAAATGCTTTTATAAGCATGTTTTCATTGTTTTCAAACGGGTTATACCTAATGTCCAAAATTAATATCATTGCAGTACTCAAAAGTAGTTATCAAAAAATTACTCGTTGTGGTGGAAATTTCATTCTTCTATCTTATTGAGCCGAAAACAATAGCGAATGATCAATTGATTTTATCCATCAACAACAAACGCTCTGTTGTACTAAGAATAATTTTTTCCTTTAAGTGTCTCTGTTAATTTCTACTTCTTTTTTTTATTATTAATTCTGTTTAAGAGATATTATATTAATTTATATTTTTGACCTATAGATATGATTATGAACGTTTTTCCAAAGAAAATAATGCTTTTAGGTAGTGGAGAATTAGGTAAAGAGGTTGCAATAGCAGCAAAAAGATTAGGTTGTTATGTTATTGCTTGTGATAGATATAATGATGCACCAGCCATGCAGATATCTGATCAATTTGTAGTAGTAAATATGAATAATGCTAGTGAATTAAAAGAAGTGATATATAAATGTAATCCTGATATAATTATTCCTGAAATTGAAGCTCTTGCAGTAGATGTATTAAAGGAAATCGAACAAAAGATAACAGTAATACCAAATGCAAGAGCTACCGCAATAACAATGAATAGAGATAAAATTAGAGATTTAGCTGCTAACGAATTAAATATAAGAACTGCAAAATTTAGTTATGCGATGAATCAATCTGAGCTTGATTTGCATGCAGAGGCGATTGGTTATCCTTTACTAATTAAACCAGTCATGAGTTCTTCAGGTAAAGGACAAAGTTTAGTTAATAATAAAAATGATTTGGTCCAGGCTTGGGATTTGGCTATTGAAAAATCAAGAGGTAAATCAAATAAAATTATATTAGAGGAATTTATTGATTTTGATTTAGAAATTACTTTATTAACTATTAGACAATTTAATGGTAAAACATTATTTTGTGCACCGATAGGACATGAGCAAAAGAATGGAGATTATCAATGTAGTTGGCAACCAGCTACATTAACTGAAAGTGTTTTAGATAAGGCTCAGAAGATAGCCAAATGTGTCACTGATAATCTTGGTGGAGTTGGTTTGTTTGGTGTTGAATTTTTTATTAAGGGTGAGGAGGTGATTTTCTCAGAGCTGTCACCAAGACCACATGACACAGGCTTAGTAACTTTGATTAGCCAAAATTTAAATGAGTTTGAATTACACCTTAGAGCTGTTTTAGGTATCCCAATTCCAGAAATAGTTTGCCATGAAGCTTCTGCGAGCAGAGTGATTTTGGCTTCCCAGAAAACTTCAAACATAGCTTTTACGGGACTTGAAGATGCTTTAAGTCAATCGAATACAGGTGTATTTATATTTGGCAAGCCGAGCTCTACTGAAGGTCGTCGAATGGGAGTAGCTGTAGCAAAGGCCGAAACCATCGATGAGGCAAAAATTAAAGCTGATAAAGCAGCTCAATCAGTCCAATTTATAAATGAATAATTTTAATTCAGATTGTTTATCTGATTTCATTAAGTGCAAGTCGATTTGGTTTCTATTTTTGACTGAGTTAAATTGGAATCCAAGCGCAATTAACCCTCTTGAGTTAGTCCCTGAATCTTTTTGGCCTGAAGTTACGGATCTCTTAATTGAAGCTAGATATATTGGTCAAAGCAGGAATTATTACCTCAAAGAATCTGATAAATATATGGATTATTTAAGTAAAGGTGGTAGGCCTTTTAAAGCGGATTGATAATCATACATATTCTATTAATTGCTTACTAACTTCCTTTAGCCTCATGATTGTAATATCTTTCTAACTGGCCTTGCCTAGCAAAAATTAAATTACAATAGATTTATGGGGATAGAGGATCCAAAACTTCGTTTGTTCATGCTTCTTTTGATTAATTTAATAGTGATAGTAGTTTTTAAAAACTGGGTATTAAATAACGAGGCTTTTGTGTGGTTGCTGAATGGTTTACCTTCTTGAAGTGTTAAGGAAGCATTTGATTCAATTTTTTAAATATTTCTTTCTCTGGGTTTAAGTCGTTAATTACTTTGACAATCTTTGCCATATTAGAATCCTTTTTTTGCACTTTAATGACTTTGTAAGAATAGGGGAAAGGAGGATGGTTGGTTTAGTTTAAGAAAGAAAAAGAAGAGGCTAAATAACTAACTTTCTTAGTGATTTAAGGGTGCATTTTAGTAAGAAATGCAACTAATTCGGTTAATACTACTTAATTCTCTGTTTTATGTATCACTGGGAACATCGTTTGAAGATAATTTCTGTTATTTTTGATACACGTTCAGCTGAATTTTAAGCTGCAGTAAGACTCGAGACATGGAACGGGGTCTTGAGCACTACGAGAAAGAGCAATGACTGTTCTTACTTACAGAGGCAAAGAGTACCTTCAACATAAAGAAGCTACTCCAAAAAAACTTGTAGAACTTAGTTACAGAAGTAACGTCTACACAACAAGGCAGGCAGAAGCTAAAAAGCAGATGCAAGCATCCTTAACTTACAGAGGTAATACATACCAAAAGTAATTTAAGGGAGATCTAAAAGGGGCATAAATTGCCTCTTTTTTTTATGCTTATTTCCCCCACAAATATCTCTGAGTAATATTTTTGGTTCTATGTATTTTTGCCTGAGTTCTATTACTCTGGTTTTATGGGTGGTATCCGATGTAGAAATAATAATGACTCCGAAATAATCACAATGATTACTCAACAGTCATGGCCTAGTTGCAAGCTGCCTAAAACTCAAAAGGCACTTGAAGCTATTTATTCAATGCTCTGGAAAAGACCAAAGGTGTTTAGATGGTATTACAGGTCAAACTAATAGCTTTATCCAAGGGAAACCGAACACGCAAATCAACTAAAAGTTGTTGAGAATAATAATTGAATTCTTTATTAATTAATGCAAAGATTATTTAAACCTAACAGTAGTGTGTTGGCCTTGTTCATGTTTTTACCTATTACACCAAGTATTGCAGCTATTACTGTTTTTACACAGTCAGTTTTAAATGACAGAAATACTGAGGTAACGTCTATCTCTCATCATGAACATCGAGTGATTGATGCTACTAGATATTAATGACTATTTTGCACTTTGAGCTACCAGTAAAAGCTATTATATGAATTTATTCATTGCTCATTAAAGCTTTATTTAAAGTCTTATTAATTTTATCCCTAACTTAGTTTAAATACTCTTTACGTCATGAGATTAGTAGGTTACAAGACATACATAACAGCTCTCTCTAAGTATGGTTTTAACGAAAAAGTTTAAGGCCTTTGATGACGCAATCTTAGATCTGCATCCTGAGTTAAAAGAGGTTCTTAAACCTAATGATCACTATCCAGAGCTAAAGCATATTTTGAAAAACAGATCTGAGAATTTACCTGCTGGATCCTTTAATACCAAAGTAATTGTTGATAAAGGAGAGATTGTCGAACGAGTGTTCAAGACGCCCATGGGTCAAGTCGTCTCGTTATTTTCAAAACCATCAAATGTAAATCTTGACAAAGTTGCTTAATAAGTGATTTTCAACTAATCATGGTTTTTTTGGATGTGAGATTCAAGCTGTAGATAATTTAAACGCCTTTTATTTGTACAGGTCTCTAAACTAATTTTTTGTAAAATTTTCACTATGGCTAATAGTTTAGTTAATAACGTCAAGAAAAAATCATGGAAATAGCTGAAGCAATTAAAAAACGAAGGACCATTCATGTTTTTTCCAAAAAAAGTGTTCCTAGCGAAGTAATTCAAAAATCAATAGTTGCAGCTAATCAGGCACCCTGCCACAGAAGGACTTTCCCATGGCGTTTTACCAACATTGGGATAAAAAAAAGGGAACTTCTATATCAATTACAGCTAACTCTAAAGTTTGGTGATAAGTCAATAGATGAATCTAGTTTAAAAAAAATAAGGGAAAAAATGCTAAACCCTTCCCATTTGCTTATTGCCACTCAAGTAAGTACTGATAATCAAGCTCAAAAACTCGAAGATTATGCTGCTTGTGCTTGCGCGATTCAAAACCTGTCGCTTTCACTTGTCGCCGATGGTGTTGGTTGCAAGTGGTCAACAGGAAAAATCACTAAAGACCCTAATACCTATCAAATCGCACAAATAAATTCAAGTGAGGAGGAAATTATTGGTTTTATTTGGATTGGATATGGAAATGAGCCGCCTTTAATCTATAGACCTTTAATTAGTACTATCTATAGAGAGAGGGATTAAACTGTTTTAACTCATGGAAGAGAGATAATGAAACTGATAAGGAAGTGTTGAGGCCACACTGAAAACAATCATCATCATCCCTCTTTTATCTAATCGTTTCATACTCAAAAATTGTTTTGTATAAATTTAATCGAAGGATAGTTTTTGCACGGGTATTTTAGGTAGGGAGAACTAGACATCACTTAGTAATAAATTTCTGAAAAACAAGACCAAAGGGGGGATAAACTTTTCTCATGATCAATATGTGAACTCATAGAAAATATGCCAGATCCTAAATTAGGTCTTAGTCCCTGCTTGAATCCGCTTAATTGCGTTTTTTTTCAAAAAGAATTTGAAGATGTTGACAAGACCTTTGAGCAACTTATTAAGATTGCGCAGAAAATCCCTAGAACCAAAGTTTTAGAGGCTAATGATAAATATTGGAAAGGGGTATGTCGTAGTTTGATTTTCAGATTTCCAGACGACTTGGAGATTTTAAAAATCAATAAGAAGATTCAAATCAAATCGGCATCAAGATATGGTGGTGGAGATCTTGGAGTTAATGGAAATAGAGTGGGAAGATTATTAACTGCTCTAGAAAAATCAAATAGTTAGCCACCAAAACTTTCATAAAACAATCAAATTGTTGTCGTTGGGAACAATGCTAGTTATTTTTAAATAACTGTATAAATAAAATGAACAGAGCACAAAAATATTTTTTACATCTTCCAAAGGGGACTCATTTTGAAAAAATCATTGATACAGAATATGGGAAAGAGAATATATATGTAAGCCCAGACGGCAAAAAACATTCAATACCTATGATTCCAGATACAATTACATGACGAACTCCAACACGTTTAAATTAGCAGTTAGGACAATTGTTTTTCCATCTTGTGATTTTTGTTTCTTCATAAATATGACCAGAGGCTTCAACAATAGGCTTTGTTTCCGGACTGATAAAAATGTTATATAAAACATTCTCTAGTCCTTCAAACATTACAGTTGCTCTTTTTGAGTTTCCTATACATTCGGCGATATAAAAAGTTTTAACTCCCATCTCTCTAAACATCTTCTGCTGCTCTAGTGCATTCATATGAGTGCAATACTCTGAAAAAGTATTGCTAAGCTTGAAGTCTAAAACAGTGATTTCAGTTGCCATGGAAAAGGTAATGAATTTTAGAGGATATACATGCCTACCATTTTACTTGTCGCCCTAGAGACTTTGTTGTTTTCGATTTCATCTCATAGGAATGATATTATTTTTTTTTATTTATGCCGCTAGCGTTTTCGATGTCTTGTAAAAGCCCTTTTGTGGCTAGGAGAAAACCATTTTTCACTAAAAACGTTTGGGATTCATCAAATTTCTGATGAATTTTTTTTATGTACGGTGTCATCTCATTTGGAGATAAAGACATCTTTTTTTAATACTCTTTTTAAAGTTTGCTTTTTATACCAAATGATATGAAGTGGCAACTGCTACAAAAAAATAATATTAGTAATAACTATTCATTCAATTAATAGAGAAGGCTAGTAGTTTTGCGTATTGCATCTACAGCTTCTAACGATATAACTAACTCAAGTTGCATTCTGACATTGTCTATCTTTAAGCGCCTAGGCAACAGGTTTTCAATGAAAAAGCTTGACTACAGCAAATGTTATTCAAGATGCGAAATGCAACCTTTACCTAATGAGATTTATCAAGACATTGTTGATTTTCAATCCGATGTGAATAGACCTATAGACATTTCTATTTATCGGGAATTAAAAAAAGAAGCTGCATGAGTTCCTAACTAGATATTGTTGGTTCTTATTTTCTTTGATTCCACATATCTATTAATAGGGTGTAAATTTTCCAACTTTACAATTTTGTTCAATAAGGCTATTAATTTTTTTTCTTTTAAATATCGAATGACTGTAGAGTAGAAAGAAAGAAGGAATTAAATTTTTATTTATGGATAGCTTGAAAGCCAAGTCTTTAGCTAATGAATTAAATGAATTAGCATGTAAAGGATGCACGGAGGGATGGCTAGAGAAACATGATGGACTATCAGATCCAATTCAAGATATTAATGAGTGTGGATCTCTTGGATTTATTACCCCTGAACGACAAGAGCGATTAATTAGTGAAGTTAAAGAGATTAAAGCTAAAAATTAAATAATATGTATAAAGAAAAAGGAAGTAGCCCGAGTAAATTTTCTGTTCCTCCTTTCGCTTCAGATGATGAGATATGGAGTAAAATTCTTGAAGTTTTGACACCATCTGAACAGCTAGAGGCTAGCCGTTCAAAATCAGAGTTCAATGATCCATATATGGGTGGTAAAGAGATTATTGTTAAACGCTCTGATCAGTCCGACATAGCTGTTGCGTTACTTTCTGAAGTCACTGCTGATGGTGATGAATGGGCAATATATAGAGAACTTTGAAATGGATACTTATTCATTAATTGCATTGTGGACCATTGTATTATCTCTTTTTATTTTGGTGTTGCTTTCTCAATTATTTAGAAATTTAATTAGAAAGCAAATAGATGATCAAATGAAAGATATGATTCCGATAAAAGCTATTCGAGAAAGAATAGGAATAAGAATAAAATTGAGAAAATAGCACAAAAATTATTTTAATTTTGAGTTAGTTGTTTACAGCTTTTCTTTTTTTATGCGATTTTTTTTATATAACTATTTATATGAGCTATTAAAATGAAGATTAATCCCCATTTCGCCATTACGTTTTAGTTGAAATATGATAGATATATCAGTTTTTCTTATGCGTATAAGTTAGTAAGTAATACCGATAGAAAAAAATAAAAAGAAAGGATAGATTAACGCTAATTGTAAGAGACTTTTATGAATACTATTGATGCTAAGAAAATGTCTCAAGACCAAGTTGATCCAATTGAAGATTATCTTGAGTGTGTAACATACTGTTCAATATCTAGCAGTGCGGAAGAGAACGATTGCCAAACTATATGTATGGAAAGGCATTTGAAAAGCTCATATTTTTAGCTTATTCTCCAAAAATCAAAACTTGAGAAAATTACAGCTCTTTAATAATGCAATCAACTTTGAATCTCAATCTCAAATTAGAGACCTAAATACACTCTCTTATCTAGGGAGGAATAATGGTCGAAAAATCTATGAATAATCCAGTATGAATAAGTATACATTCGCTTGATTTATACCAAATATTTTCATGTTTAATAAATGACTTGAGCAGTTCTACCTAGTCCTACTTAGCTGTTGATGTGGTGAAAAGAGCAATAGTCTTGAGTAATCATTTTTAAAAATCTAATTTTGATGTTGGGGTAATAACAAAAGGTTTAAATACTTATGAAAAGAACGGACATGATTGCCATCCTAAAATTAGATGATAAATAAAAATTTTGGCTCATCCCATATCTTGGTATTGGCTTATTGGCTTTTTTCTATGGATGGTTCACAACGTTTTGGTTCTTAATCGTAAAGTTAATATTGACAAAGAACGACAAATATCAAAGCGATTTAATGCAATCTCAAGGCTCTATCCCGAAGGTACCTACATTTCACATAGATAATAATCATTAGTTTATTTTAATTATCATCAGCCCTTTCTTGGTTGCCTTAATAATGGGGTGGTTTAGAAGTTTCTTCAGGGAAATATTCTTCAGTTTCATTTTCATCTGCGTCACCTTTCTTTTTGAAGTATTCCTCTAATGGATCGTAACCATCGTTGTCTGGATTGATTATTCCTTTCATAGTTTAATATTTTTTCTCTGGCGAGGTCAGTGGATCTGTCAAAGTATGTTATCCAGCTATCCCATTACAGATAATTCCTGCTTTGGCCATTGAAATTAAAACAAAATGATGAAAGCTAGGAACGGCTTTGTCTAATGCTATGAGAAATATAAGCAATGACATTGATGTCATTGAAAGATATTGCATCCAATGAATACCTGCTTTATCCAGTCCATTTTTGTCAAAACTTGTACTAGTCATTTTATTAAAGCTTTGGTCGGTGACCTTAACGCAAAAAATAATTTTTTGCTAGTTTTTTCTTTCTCTTGATTGATGCCTTTACAAAATTGATTAACTGCTCTGTGCTGAAATTTCAAAGTTTCTAATCACCTCTTCACCCTTTCTGAAGATCGTTTTAGCATATTCAGTCCATTTTCCCTGTCCCCAATAACGGAAGCAGCTAGTTTCTAATAACAAAAGGTATAGGAGCGCTTCTTGATAGTCATGGGTTTTTGTTAACGATGGATTTTGAACTAATAAATGGTCAAATGTTTCGTGAAAATAGGAACTAAGTTTTGACATTGGTTCTAAAATATTTATATATCCATCTTCCCAACTCAAATCGTTAGTCCAGCTGGCTCCACTCAAAGAAAAAGATTGATCTTCCTCTTTTAATTCATTAATTGCTTTTTTAACCAAAGTAGGAGTTATTGGCCCTGAGATTTTTTCCCATATTCTGTCTTGCCCGACTGCTTGTATCAATGGATAATTATTTTCATCAATATTTAAAGTCTCTAGGAAGTCGAGGTATTCAGATCCGTTCATAGCAATTGTGGGGCTTATATCGGTTTTTGGACCAATTCTTTTATAAGCCTGAATAAAAGCTTGAGGAAATTCGTTCATCATTACACCGCCATTTTCTCCATCAGCAATTTGGGAAACCAACGATGGGATAATATGTTGGCCTAAATATTGTTTGTTTAGCCCTATGGCCTCGTAATAAGGTTGCATTTGTCCAACAAGCTTGGTGTCTGACCCTTGAGTTTTTATTAGTGAAAGAATAGAGATGCTCTCTCCATTACTTCCTTGTGCTTTGAGCATATTTGGAACATATTTCTGATCGTCTCTAAGACATGAGCCATCAAGATTTTGAACGCTATGCTCTTGAACCATTACCCAACGATATCCACATTCTTTGAGAGCTTTGATTAATTGAAAAAGAACATCAGGTTGGTTTGGAAGATGCATCTCGGGAAGAGAGAATCCTTGCACTCGATGCAATGCATCTTCACCGAATAATGACGAGAAGTGATGCTGCCAGGCTGTTATCTGTAATTTAAAGTCAGAAGGTGGAGTTGAAGAGGCTACAGCATGACTCCAAAAGGTGCCTAGCCATTCAACATGTGGTTGAACTGTGCAATCACACGTTAGGAGCTTTAACGATGAGAGAATATCCTCGCGACCCATTTGTTCGATTCCCCAAAGAAGATTACCGGAATAATCAAGCATTATTTTGGGATCATATCCTTCATCTATCAGGCTTGGAATGATTTCAGCTAGACGTTTATAGCATTGAGCAAATGGTTCGGCATTGTGATTATCTCCTTCTGAAGTGTGTTCAAGCATATATTGCAAATGTGAAATGAGCTCTCCATTCTTACCTGCTGGAATTGTTGGTTGATGCATATGGAGGGCACATGCAAATCCTGAATTAACATTCTCTAACCTTGACTTTTCTTCGAATTGTCTACTTTTTCTTTCCTTATTTACTAACTTATTAATTTCAAATTCAAAACCACATATCGGTGGTAAGTCTTTGTTCATCATTTTATTGAGGGTATATATTTAAAGCAGTCCCATTTAAAGGACGTTTTCTGAATTAATTGGAGTATATACAATAAAAAATGTTTTTCATAGATTTAATTTGTTATATGGTTTATTTCTTTGAGAAATACTTTTACTATTCATTGTATTTTTATTACCTATAAAATTAGAAAAATATAAATACATTTATTTTTCTAATTGTGCTAATAGACACTAATGGATTGTAATACAAAATTTATTTTGCCAGGCTTAAAGCCAGGATTAAGTTCACCTGGTCTACCGAATTTGGAATGTAGTAATTGAAATTGGTTAATAGCGTCTGATTTGAATTTAATTGGTAAAGAAATTTTTTTTGCAAGAACAGTTGGTTCAAGGCTTTCAAAAGGTACTTTGATAGTTGTTGTCCCAAATCTTTTTGTTTCTATTTCTGCTACCCATCTGAGCCCACCAGGTGACTTATCTAAGAAAAATTCTCTTAAGCTAAAGACTTCGTATTTACATGACACTCCAAATTTTAAAGTTCGACCTTTCCCTTCAATTTTTAATTCAAAACCTTGATAATTGGATAAATTTAGAATTGGTGAAAAAATTGGAGATTTGCAACTAACAAACCCCCCTTTTTCCTCAACTACAACACCTTCCAGGGACAGGCCTTTTGAGGAAGCTCTACAAGCTGCCTTACTTGAGCCTCCCATAACAGTGTCGTTCAAAGAAAACCAATCATCAAAGTCACTGGATGAAACGACTTTTGATATCTCCGGCATTTTTACCAACAATTTTTATTAACTCTATAAAAAATTTTTTAAAATCATGAGTTTAAAAATGAAGATTTCACCAGATAAAGAAATATACCTCTGCAACTTATTCAAAGATTTCTAAAGTCTTTGGGTTGATTTCTCTCACCTACTAAGTTGATTAGAGAAGTTTCTGATATAAAATTATTCGCTTGAGTTGGGTTAGTGATTCATCCAGTGATGGTGGTTACTCATTAAAGAGAAGGCAAGCCGGAGAGGATGGATTTACGAGCATTCAGTATCCCAAAAGCTGGCAACTTTGCCGCTTTCCCAATAGTTAATCATTGTTTGTAATTCCTTGATTCTTTCTTTTGCGACATTTATTTTTTCAAGGATATTTGATGAAGTTTCTTTCTTCATAGCTTTCCTCGTTACTATCTTTATTTAACTACTAAATTGATATTAAATCTATCGATAGAATTACGGATGTATTTGTTCCTATTAAAAATTGAAGAAATATTTTCAGATAAAATTTCCTATTTTGCTTATTTAATATCTACCTTTGGTTGAAATAGAACGAATTACAAAAATTACCAACATTATTTGTTTCAGCTTTAAGACCTGTTTTATTTGCAATCACTTTGATCTTTGTGTTTTTTTCTTTTAGTGAGTAGTCATTCTGATTAAGGTACATTGTGTAGTATTCCCTGCATAAATTTGATAGCTCTTTTTCTCTTGAAAATGGGATGCGACCTACAGCTATCACAATCAGAGCTAGAGCGATTACTCCTGTAAAAGCTTTATTGAGTGAGTTGCTCATTTGATTTGTGTTTTCATGTTATCGATCAACAATAGGTGTTTTCTTATATGTCTAGCTCTTTGATTAGATCTCTTTGAAATTTGGAACCAAGAATTGTAGTGGCGGCCATAGCGCCACTGGCTGCCACTGGTGGAATACCGATCCCTGGGAATGTACTTGAACCGCACATTAAAAGATTTTTAATTGGTGTTTTATTCCCTGGGAAAAGCCCTTCTGCAGCTGATAATGCTGGACCGTAACTTCCATGTTTAGTATTTAGATATCTTTGATGAGTAAGTGGTGTCCCTAGCATTTTTATTTCGATTCTTTCTTCTATATCTGGCACCAATTTTTTAATCGGTTTCCAGAAGACTGAGCACCGCTCTTCTTTTGTCCTTTCATATTCTTCTGTACCAATTTTAAGATTTTTCCATATTTCCCAAGGCTCATTAGCAGGTGTATATCCGTGAAGAATATGTTTGTTGGGAGGTGACATTGTTGGATCCAAAGCCGATGGTATAGAGAGAACTACTACATTTCTTTCGGTAGTAATACCTTTAGACCAATCATCAACCCATATTGAGTGGAGTGGAATATTTTCTAGACCTTCTGCATTAAACCCAAGATGTACATGAAGAAATGACTTGCATTTTGGAGTTGTGGACCTTTCCTCTCTCCATTTTTGAGATATTTCTTTTGGTATTAAATCAAGGGTGTTCCAAATATCGGCATTGCTAACAATATGATCTGCAAGGATTTTCTCACCATTTTTTAGCTCAATTCCGATTGCTTTATTCCTCTTTATAATTATCTGACTAACTTTTGAATTAAGTTGAAGCTTGCCTCCAAATGAGTAAATTCCATTTAATAGAGCCTTAACGATAGATTCACTCCCTCCCTTTGGATATTCCAGGTAGGCATCTGGTTTAAACCAATCATCAAAAAGGGTTGCCATCGCAGCTGCATTCGTTTCGTCTTTGGATAAACCGCTTATTAGAAAGCAAAGTAAATCAACCCAATTTCGTAAAAATGGCTCTTTAAGATGTTCATCAACTAAATTTCCAAAAGCACCTCCAAGGTATTTAAAAGATTTCAAGTGAGTAACGAGTGTTTTACTACGTCTTAAGAGCTGAAAAATAGTTTCCTTGTTTTGATTTAGCGCTATTAGTGGAATTGCATTAGCTGCTGCACCAATTGGTTTAATTACTTGAATAAAATGTTCCCATTCTTTAATGGCATCATTTCCGCTAATTGAATTGATCTGATCAAGGAATCTTTTATCTCCAACTCCAATCGTGTAGTCACCTTCAGGAATTTGAACATTCCAATCCTGATATTTAATTAATTCAACTTTTTGGTTAAGAGCTTTTAGGACTTGACCTAATGGATTTGTCGTAGGCCAAGTACCTATTCCGCTCCAAAGAGATGGTCCAGATTCAAATGTATATCCATCTTTCTGAAAACCATGAGCGGCTCCCCCTGGTTTTGAGTGAGCCTCAAGAATTAGGACTTTTTTACCAGCTTTTGCTAGCAATCCTGCGCAACATAATCCTCCTATACCACTTCCAATTACTATTACTTCTGGATTTTTCATTTATTCTTTTTAAAGGAATTTTTCTTCTTTAGAGTTTCTACTACAAATTCATCGGAATTGGTTCAGTGAATTCAGTATTTGAGAAGGGAATTTGCTTTGATTTTTTATTGGTCTAGAAGAGGAATAGATGGTCGTATGTAAACAAACATTGCTCCGTGCATATCTCTAATGATTCTTAAATTTTCGTCTACATAGATCACGTTAATCTCACATTTTGGATTTTCTTTATTCCATGGAAGAAGTTTCCATACGGTTTTAACTGGATACCATCTTTCCATAAGAATGGAATTTACAAATGGAATTTTTCCCAGACCATCAACCTCTGACACCTTAGTCTTCTCTAACTCCATAGAAAGTATGTTGTCTTTTAGTTGAAGCCCCTTAGCCAGAGTTATGACGCGACCACCAAAGGTAGGCAGAAGTTTGAACCACCCAAGAATTGGGATAGTTGTAAGTCCAAAGATAGTTGTATCAAAGGTGGAGATCATTTCCCCTTTATTAAAATTGAGATATTGACCGACTCTTCCAACAGTTGACAGACCAAATGAACCAACTTGTAAAAGATGAAGCTTGAAAAATAAATCGCTTTTTGATTTGTTGTTTAAAGCCTTTTCAATGGCTAAAAAAAATGGAGAGCTTCTAAATAATTCAACTGATGAGTAAATAAGCTCCCATTCACCTTCAATAGAACTCTGAGTTATTTCATCTGATAGGGGCAGTAGATCTTCAACTAATTTATTCATCTCTACTAATTTATTTTGATACATGGGAGCAATCATCGCGTTCATTCTTTGACCTCTATCTGTTGCTGCAGCTACCTGGTAAATAAGGGCTTTGAGATCCTTCCTATCTTGCATTTTATTTAATTGGTTAATTCCTGCTTAACACCTTGACTTTAACTAAAATTTTCTAAAGACCTTGAGTTTATATATAGGTTTAACAAGTAATATTTGAGCGGTTCTAGCTGATTTGGCTTATAACATCCATATGATTACAACTAAAACCTTACTACTGACAATATTTGTTCCCTTGGCGTGTCTTAAACTTTTTGGCTTTTATAAAAAAATTCTCAAGGTCTCAGAACCGTCTTTAAAGCAAATAAAAGCAAAATTAGAAAGAACATTTTCAATAGATAGCTAGGTTGTTGCTCGAATTTTTGTTTTTTGTGTTTTATAGCGATTTTTGCCTACTTTTTTAGAAAATCAATAAAACTTTAATTCCTTCTTGATAGTCATTTTCTCCTTAAGTGAGACTTTACCGATCTATTTTCTAAACAAGCCTATAACTCAATTTTTGTGTTCCTTATCTCTGTAATTGAATAGTTTTTTATGTAAATTTATAAGATGCAAATACTATTTACATCTACATGTAAATAGATTGTTCGGTTTGGATACCCACAATGTGCTAGATGTTGTATATAGGTAATTCTTAATTCAATGTCTCAATTAAGTATCAAAGTTAGCGCTAAAGGCGAAGCCATGATCGCTACTCTTCAAAAGGAAATTTTTAACCGAAGAAGAAAAAAAGTAACAGCATCACAAGTTGTTGAAACTCTTGTAGAGAGCGGTGCTAAGTCACAATCTGATAAGCGTTATGCTGCTTCTTGGAAAAACTTAATAAAGGATATTGAGAAAGCTGCAAAAGTTTCTGAGATCCATGGTAATAAGCCTGCAAATGTTAGTGCTGATGAGTGGGCTTTGATTCTCTCTCACCGTACTCGTAAGACTACTAGTGCTAAAAAAGTTTCAGCAAAACCCTCAGCTAAAAAGGCTGCTGTCAAGAAAACTGTTGCTAAAAAGGCCGCTATCAAAAAAACTGCTGCTAAAAAAGTAACTGCAAAGAAAGCAGTAGCTAAAGCTGCTCCAGCCAAGAGCGCTACAAAAGCAAAAGTTAAGACTTCTAAAGTTAAAACAGCAGTTAAGAAAGTAGCTTCTGCTCAAGCTAAAAAAGCAACTTCAAGCGCAAAGTCAGTTTCAAAGAGAGCATCTAAGGCTGTAGCAGGAAGACCTGCGAAGCGTGCAAGAAAAGTTAGTCTTAAAGCTGTAAAAGCTTAGTCAAAAAGCCAGATCCGTTAAAGCGGCCTGAAAAGTGCAATGCTTTTCTCTGGCTATTTTAGTAAAGATGTCATTAGTATCCCAATCCTACATTGCCTTTTGTGTAGCCTTGGCAGTAGTACTTTGCATGGTAGTAGTGATTAGTAATATCAGTTTTCTCTCCTTCTAGCCCCTCGATTCTTTTCTTTCCTAATTTCAATTCTCTTGCAGCTTTTTCCCCTGTAATTAAATCAGCGCTTAGACGTCCGCAAATATCATTCACTTTGAAGTCTTTCGCTGAAGGACCTCTGACATAGCCTGCAAAAATTGCAAGAAATAATCCAAGGGTTACAAACCTTCGATGGTTTCTCCACCATTCATAACTATTGAGATTTAGTCTCTTTTTTACATCAATTTTCATTTATATCAATAATAGATTTGTTCACCTTAGGCCTTAGTCCTTTTCTTTATGGGTGATGTTCTTGATAGCTAAATACTTTAGCTTATTCACATAGTTAAAGAATTAGCCCTATTCGTTTTTCAATAGATCATATTCACGAAGTACGATTGGATTATTGGTAAATCTATTTACGAATGCTTGAGAAGATTTCAAAAGATGATTGGCAATATTTTGTCCCCTTTTTGGCTTGCACTATTTGCTTCTTTGCAACAGATTTCTTTGGAATAATTGATAAGGCTTCCATTGCTTATTGGTCTGGACGTTTGTTTTATGAGCCATACAGGATTATTACATCCCATTTTTTTCATGGTGATGTTAATCATTTATTGGCAAATATCTCTGGAATCATAGTAGCTAGATATTTTCTTAAATCTTTAAGCCTTCAAAGTTACTATTTCTTTCTGGCTTTCATTGTATTGATAATGCCTCTCCAATCGTTCATTTGTTGGTGCGTAGATATTTTGATTTATAGAAATCCTATGTCTCTAGCCATTGGCTTTAGTGGTGTTTTATTTGGCATCGACGCGTTTATTCTAATGACTACAATTTATGGAAAGAAAAGATTTTTGTTCATTGGATGTCACCTAAAGAAAGATCCAAGATTACTTAAATCTATTTCTGTGCTTACAGGTATTGGAATTATTTGGTCATTCTTACCTGGCATTAGTTTGTTAGGTCATATGTCTGGACTTTTGGCAGGATTTCTATTGTTTTGGCTCTAAACAAACTATTGATTTGATGTTATTGGTTCTTACGAAATACGTTATCTTCTGAATAGTAAAAGGCCTCAACTCAACTTTAATTGAGTTTCCTTTACTTCACTTGATAAACTTTTGACCTTCCATTGCACTTACGCACCGCCCATTCGATTGGGGATTTTAAACTTTCTTGTTCAACACAAATAGTCTGATAATCAGCCCATTTAGCTATTGGCCCTAGCCTTATTGCAATTAGTGCAAGGCTAAAAGCACATAAAAATGCACACAACAGTAAGGCAATTCCAGTAAATAGATCATTAAACTTGAACTTCATTTCTGTCAGATTGAAGTTCTTATTTTTCTTTGTCTCACTCATAGAACTAATGGGGTGGAATAAAATGCCTCAATATTTAAAGTCTCATATTCTGTTACCTCTTTTATGGTGGCATAGAGAATAAAAGGTGAATGAATTTTATAGATCTATTTATTGATAGTTAACAGTTGGAAATTTTCTTAGGTTTCTTCATTTGTCTTTTCCCCATTAAACATCCTTTTCTCCCCGATCACGATGGTTAACCATCCAAGTGCTAGAAGCCCTCCAGCTTGATAGTCTCCTTTTAGAAAATCAAATAGAGCAAGGGTGCTTGCAGAAATAGCAAGAGTACGAACAGCAAACCTTGCAAAGGTAATTTTCTTTTTTTTAATAGGTTTATTCATATGCCCATTTTGCAGGGACTAACTTCGTAAAACAAATTTTGGTTGGATGAATTATTGAAAATTATTCTTTTGAAAACATCTTGTTATTAGAATGAGATCTATCATTTCTTCTTTGTCGTAAGAAGATTGATCCTTTCCCCTCACACCGCTTCCCTCTGTTAAACCTTGTAATTCTAGTTTCTTTCTAATCAACAATTTTCTTTCTGCACTTGAGAGATTTTTAAAACGTTTTATCCTTTCTTCACGACTTTCACTATTGTTCATTGGATTTGTTTGATAATAATTTGTCTATTAAAAATGAATTTATAAATGTTTTTCCTAGTTTAATTCATTAAATAATTGTTATCCAGAAGTGCGTCAATGACTATTGCTCCTCTTGATTTCTTCCCCAGAGAAAGGGGATTGGCTTTATCTAGTATTGAAGCAAAGCATGTGATCCAACTACTACCTTCGCAAACTTGAGCTGCCTCGCAAATGTGCTTTGGTGCTTTTTCTGTGCAACCTTGAGTGCGAGAAAATTTAATAGATTCTAATTGAGAATCAAGTTCTAATTCTAGTAATGATATTTCGTCTTTATTAATCCATTCACCAGCAGCGTAGCTTTCAAGCAAAATTTGATAGTTCATTATTTAAAGAGTTTTATTAGTATTGAGAACTAAGATCGAAAAAGTTTTTCTAAATCTTGCTTCACTTTCTCCAATTCATTTAGTTTTTTTTGGTTTGTTTTTTGCCCCCATTTATCTACTTCTCCAGTTCGACCATTTTTAATTGTCATCCTTATCCACCAAAATTGAAGACTCAAGAAAATCAGAGCAAAAAAAATTAGTTCAAGAGTTCCTTGTCTCATCCCAAACTATTCTAATAAATTGAACCTTTTCTTATCGTTGTACTCATTGTTCATGTATTGATTACTCATTAGGATCAACTTCAGTGATTTTTAGATTTAAGCCAACGTAAAGAAGAATACCTCCAATAAGAGGCGTCCAAAGCCCCATTTGGTTTAAATCATGTGATTGCAGAAATTCCATTTATTCTTCATCTCTTCTAATGATGACTTGGTTTGTTTTATATTCAGATACTACCCTATTAGCTATTTCAACAATAAATGAATTTGGACACCGTAAAGCCTCTTGTAACTCAGCTAATTCATCAGAAATAAACTCTATACTCCTTGCAATAACTGCTTGATGTTCTTCTTTTGGTTCCCATTCTTTAGCCATTAATTTTCTTGATAATGATCTGCTATTTCGTTAAGCATATTTGAAATATATTATTTGTTTGCAGTTGTTTGCGCTTTTATTTTTTCGCATGCGATCTTGACACGCATCCATGCACTTTCTATCACTTCAAGTTCCTCATTTGTAGGATGCCATTCTTCAGGCATATTAAATATGAGTCAAACCAAACATGATCCCTTTTGAGATTGCCCATCCAATACCTAGACATATAACAACTGTAAAAAGTGTTTTTAAAAGGTCCATATTCTTCAGTCCCTTCCAAATGCAGTTCTTAACGAACTTGAAAAATCGAATTGAACCCCATCATTAGATGAACCTAGGTTTTGAATTAGCTTTGAACTAGCAAATCTTGATTGGGTTGATGAATAAATTGATTGAGATTTTACTGCTGATGATTTTACTGCCGCTGTTTTCTTTGCTGTTGCTTTTGTTGCTGTAGCTGAGGTCATTAAAAAAATTGTATTTCTTACAACTTAGGCAACCTGAGTTAAAAGACGATAGTTGTTAACTTTTTACAATCTTAAAATCATCAACCAAGTAGGAATTGATATGAGCGAGATGATCGTACTTAAGACAACAAGCGATGTGGCTTCATCTTCATTTCTTGACGCTGCTTGGGATATTAGTAAGACAGATATTGCTGTTGGCGCAGCTGATTGAAGTACTAAAGCTTCTCGCATGACGTTGGGTAATCTGATCACTGAGGAAATGATCAACATAATGACTGGCAATCCAACCAGTTTCATGATTAAAGCATTTTTTATGGATGTTATTTGGATTTTTATTCTTGAGAGATTTTCTTTCCTCAGCCAACTTAGACGCATTCCCACGATTACAAGTGCTAAAAGAATTACAACCCTTGAAGGTATCCATAGTAAGGCTGTTATTTGTTCATTCCATGGTGATGAATGAACTATTAATGCGCCAATCAGTCCTTTTACTGCAGGGCTTCTAAAGATTGCTTTTATGAAATTCTGCCAATATCTATTAGAACTTAAAATTTTTGAAGGATCTGTTAGCAGTATTGGACCGATACTCCAAATTACTAATGTCGCACCAAGGTCAAAACCTATGCTGTAAATCAAAGCATGATTTGGAAGCAGTGCTAGTGAAACTGGTATTCCGAAATACCCAGTATTTCCGAATGCACTACCTAATTGAAGAGATCTGTTTGGTATTAAGTTTTTTATACCAGGAAGGCAATTTAATAGAGTCATTAAAAAGCCAATAGCTACCAGTGCTAAAGCCGCAGATTCTATCAAAGGGAATTCAAGGCCAGACTTAAGTAATATCCCCATCAAGCTGACAGGAATTCCATAGCTCATTAAAGGACGAGATATCGTTAGGGATAAATCTTTTTTAAATCGTCCTAGTAAATAACCTATTAAAAGACATGGTATTAATTCAGCTAAAAGAAAGATTATTTCCAACTGAGTAAAGCGAATATCATTTTGTTATGTTGAGTGGTCAAGAGTGATTTTATGATTAATTTGATATCTTGAGTTGAGTTTATCTTTGCAAGTACTTTTCAGGTTAGGGACATCTGGTTCTCTTCACTGATTGAGAAAGTTTTAATTCGTAGTTAGCTTATTTCTCCTTGTAAATACTTTTTTCTGAACAACCTAATGTTTCTCCAAAAAGAATATCTGTGCACATGGCATTACATAAAAGATAAACGACCCAACTGGTAACAGGGACTCCTATTAAATAACTAAATGGGTGCTTTACTTTTATGAACCCAACAATGGCAACGATTAGAACAACAATTAAGTTAATGATTCGTTTGAGGGTTTTTCTTGGTATTTGCATTAGCTATTTCTAGCAGAAAGTTTTCTTATTTATCTAGTTTTTACAACAACTGTTAGTCAGTTTTGTTTTGTTTGGGTATCGTTTACCCATATTAAAGATTTTAGATGTCTTCTACTGTCACCTCAGTTTTTACTTTTAAGGTTGAAAGCACCTTTGATGAGTGGGCTGCAATCTTCGACAGCAAAGAAGCTACCAGAAGGCATAGAGAGTTTAATATTCAGCCTTTGTACAGAGGGTGTAGTGATGATGACCCTCAAAAAATAATTGTTATACATCAGCACCCAGAGGGGAATATTGAGAAATTTATAGAAGCCAATGGAGACTGGATGGCGAGCCACAGAGTCGATCTATCTACAATGGAGAAGTCTGCTTGGACATGGACCGACAACAGTAGTGTTCAGTTTAAAGCTGCTTAATCAAACATGGGTCGTATACTTATCGAATCACCAAAGATCGAATACCAGAGTTTACTATTTCTAGCCATTTAAGCTGTTTAAAACTAGTGCTTATCTAGATTTTAAGGCTTAAATTTATCGATTAATTATGTATATACAAAAAAAATTTTTTGTATATAGATCTGAGTTGTTAAAAAATTGAAATTGAATCAGATAATTCCATGGGTATTGAGATTATTCCTATAAATAAAATTAGGATTGGTAGATTCCATAATATAATGAGTTGAATAAACTTAAATTTGGTGAATTTAAACATAGTTAGTAATCAGTTCGTTTGAGTCCCCATAAATTCCCTTGCTCGGAGGCTTTAACAATCGCTTTGTAAATATCTAAAGTCATAACTTTAATTAATTGAATAATTTTTTTAAAGTTACCCTTTTACTTAATGTCTGTATGTAGGGAGAAATACCAAATCTATAAAGTATAAATTATTAATGTAATTAGATTTTCTAATAATTGAATAATTAGGTGCTTTGTAATTTTCAAGCCTTTTTAAATTTATACAATTTAAAAAATGCAATTTAGCTAAAATACTTTGCGACGATCCTCATCAAGAATTTAGTTCAGATATTATTTGACATCTAATTGTTCAAAAGCATTATGTCTTTTTATATTCGGTTTCCTATCCCAAATTGTTCGGTAGATTTCTTTCAGAACTATTTCATTGTTTTTAGGATGTGGATTGTTGATATTTAAAAAATTGTCTTCAAGACCGATTACATCCTGCAAAAGATACGCTGTTAGCTACCGAGATTTAGCTAACAAAAGACATGAATTAGGGTTTTATGCCATTGATGCTTTTGAAGCTAGACAGTTAGCTATTGAGTTCAATAAATTTGTACGAGAGCATCCAAATTCTATTGATAGGATTTCTCTAAGAAATAAAGTTATCGCTTAATGTCATTACGTCTAAGTTACATTTTGCTTTTTAAATTTTTTACCGAGACTTGTCTATTAAAAAATATGCTTAGAAGAATTTGCTGAACAAAACATCTAAGGTATTTCAAAGCTGATTGCTTATTTATCTTTTACCCATAGGGCAAGTCCTCCGCCCTTTCCCCTTGCAGACAACCACTTACCATTTTGGTCGATAGCTATTAATGCAAAAAACGGCCTCTTCTTTTGATCCGGTGCCGGTAGAGATCTCTTTAGAATAGTTAATGAAGCTAGTTTTATTTGAATGCAATCAAAAGAAAAGGGTAATAATGGCTGCTTCCTTTCTAAATTTGCGTAGCCACTGAATCTCAGGGTTAGTAATCCAAATTTAATTGCGTTGGCGATAGTAAATTTCTCTTCTTCTGGATTCTGTGTATCTTTCTTCAACTCTAGACTGGCTGAAAGAACCTGTAGCAAAGTGCTTGAAATCGTGTCTTCTGTATCTGATCCCTGCTTCCAAACTGAATTAAATTTCCATCGTCCTAATAGAGAGTCAAATTCAATGCCACTCCCATCTACTCTTGCGCTTTTTTCTAATTCTTTAAGCTTGTCTAGAGAAGGAAGATCCATTTTATTTCTGTCCATCACAATTAATTTTGTTTGGCTAATTTTAATCAGATATCTGATGTCTAGTGGTTTTAGGCTTTATTAATTTTTCAGCCATGAGTAGTTTTGAGTTAATCATTGGCTTAATTGTACATTTATTTATTTATGGGCTTTCTTTCAATATCTAATTTTAGTTATGTATCTTATGAGACTTTTAAATATTTAGGTCATAATTAGAAATCAATAAGAGAGTGAGTCCCTAGTTTTGGCTAATGAAGTTAAACCAAGTACATCACTCTTAACAGTAGGACTAAATTTATTTATGCTTATTTTTTTGCTTTTAGCTATTTAGTTCATAATATTCAAACTATGGACGGTGCTTATTCTTTTTGTTTGAATGGAGTGTTAATTAACTTCCCAAATGACTACCTTTAGAGAAAGAATTAATTCACATCTCCCGATAGTGCTTCAGTTGTTAAGCACTGCATCCTTGGTTGTTATCGCTCTGTCTGCTATTTGTGGATCTCAATCATTGAAGAAATTGTCTTCTGCCCATGAAATGCCTAGCTCGGCAGAAGTGCATCACGATCATTGAAGTCCTGATCTTATAAAATGTAAAAAAGGGCTTGTATAAGCCCTTTTTTTGTCTTGATTTTATAGGAAGGATAATTGGTCGGCATTAGGTTTGTTTATTGGCTCGGCTGTCCATTCTTCTGGGTCCCATTTAGTCATTAGCGGTTTTAAAGCTTTAAGGTCTTGAGAATTTTTAACTGAACAGATCCATTCTTCTTCTAGCCCATTTGGAATAATAACGGGCATACGATTATGAAATTGTTTGACTAAATCATTTGGTTCGGTCGTTAACACACAACAGCTCTCTAGTTCACATCCTTCTTTAGACATCCAACGATTCCAAAGTCCTCCTAACCAGAAAGTTTGAGAATCTTTTCTACCTATTAGGTGACCTTTTTCTAGAAAACCACTGGCTGGTATCAAACATCTCTTATGCCTCCAGCTTGCACGAAAAAGTTTCTTCTCTTCAACACTTTCTGATCTCGCGTTAAATGGCTTTGGCCTTGTGTTGTCAAAAGGGTCTTTACTCCACTCAGATATAAACCCCCATAGCATTATGGATGTGTGTGTCTTGCCTTCATTCTTAAGAACAAGAATTGGAGAACCTGGTTTGATTAATATTTGTGGTTCATAATTTTGACTCAATCCCCTTGGCACATCTTTTTTTAAAAGATCTGGTAAATTTATAAATTTTGTTAATAGCTGATATCTTCCGCACATCCCATTAATCCTTCAGACGCTTTTTGATCAGAATCATCTTTAAAACTATTAGCTTTCTTAAAATAATGGCAAAGTTCCTTGTGTAATTTCTTTTTTACTTGAATTTCCTGAAAATAGTATTTTCGAATATTGATCCGCATAGGCGCAGTTCTTGCATGAAGGATTTGATTCTGGAATCTCTGATTGATTCATTAGTGTGACCATTTCATCTAGTCGACTCTCTATCCAATCATTTCTCCATTTGTAGGGAACAAGATATTCATCGAAACGCATGGTCTTATTAAATTCATCTTCATCCCTTTTTGCATTGCAAACTAGAAAATAAGATATTGGATGAACACTAAAACCCATCCCCGAGAGTAAGTAAGCATAAAAGTCCATTTGAATTTTATAGGCCTCATGAAAAGGATCCTCTAAATAATCTTTCTTATCAACTCGTCCGTTTTTTGCTTGTGATTTGTAATCCACAATTATTAGTTGTCTTGTAATAGTGTCTTGCCAAATATCGTCTACACCTCCGGTCAAAATTATTCCGGTATCCTTGTAACGATGCATTAGTCCCCGATGAAGAGAGTTTCTCCAGTTATCTATTTCAGGATGATCAAATGGAACAACATGAGATAGTCCATTAGATGCAAATATTCTGTGTGGAACCTGCTTTTGTCTGCAATCGTCAAATTCTTTTTTTAGTAATAGGTCAGTGGTTTCATTGAGAGTCCAACCTGGTGTCCCAGGAGGATCAAGACCTCTTACCCTATCGAGATAAAAGCACCTTTGACACGTCAGAAAATTTGAGAAACGACCTCTACTAATTTTGAAATCTTCTTGTTGATTTGGCTTATATAGAGAAGACTTACGACTTCGAAGGCCTGTGGCTTCAATTGGTTCTTTTTTGCTATTTCTTTTGAGATCAATCATTTTGTGTAATCACATAAAGATTTCAACTGGATTTATTCGATAGATTTAATTTCTTTATCCCAATTGTCTTTTCCTATCAATTAAAAGATTTAGAACCTTTTTACTTAATTGAGAAGGATTTTTCAATTAATCGTTTTTAAACCTTTATAAGCTACTTTTCGAAGATTTAGGTAAGGACATATTTTTATAGCTCGCAAATTCATTCAAATAACAAAAGTTTTCCACAGCTTCTATATTCTTAATATTGACGAAATCCCTCTATAAAAGGTTTTCCAATAAAAAAGACCCTAGGTATGGTGTCCTACGGGTCTGGGTGATGGGGATACTATTTCTAACCCTATTTTCCATATAAATCAACCCCCCCTATAGATGGTGTTCATTTAAGCCCGAGATAAAACATATGGTGCTTTAATGTTGCCTAATCTGATTGATTTGATTATTATTTTTGAAAAGCTGGGTGATGGGGATCCTTCAGCAGTTTATTTTGCCCTCATGAGATGAGGGCTTTTTTTATTGCTTTTTTGTTTTGTGGTGGACCTATCCGTTTTTTTTATTTTTAATTAGCCTTTATGTCTTGAAATATTCATCGTGTTTGAGCATCATGCTTGTTCGATTGTTGGTATTGCATGCGACATATTTTAGATATTTTGAAATATATAACTTGACATTACCTATTGATTCTTGCTAGTACATGTGTACTGCTAAAGGTAAATGACTTTATCTGCGTCTCCGTATGCTGTCTTTAAGGCTGAAGTATGGGTATCTGCCGTAGCCCAACCTATTGGAATTGGTCAATGTCTACGACTCACCCCAAAGAAACTTGCTCCGATCAGATCTTCGGTCAAGAAGAAGAGTGTTAATTCCTTGAGAAGGCGATTCTCAATAAAACATGTTCAGCTTGCGTTTGCATGACATGTCAACATTTTCAATTATTTCAGCGACAAGCTTTGCAGAATAATTCTTTCGTGTCATGTTCGTCGTCGTCTTATTCCTCATGGAGACCATTTGATTTCACGTTGTCTTCTTTGGATGCGGCAACGAGTGAAATAGATTGGTTGGTGTCCAGAGGTGGCCTGAAACTTTGAATAGATCAAATCGCTTATTAGTGTTCCCATGCCATCTTTGATCAGCATATGAGCTCTATTAGCTTTGTTGACTAGCCTTGTTTTATATTCGTTTTTTGTTTTTCTCTCACCCACTTGATATGGCTTTATAGTCAAGATCCAATTATTTGAAGGTGTCACTTTAATTGATATTGATAGATATATGAAAATTTAGTAGTCGATTAACCATTGACTATTGAATTAAATACCCTATATGTGATAGATGTATTATGAAAGTAATTATTGAGTTATGTCTCAGTTATCCATCAAAGTTAGTGCTAAAGGTGATGCCTTGATTGCTACCTTGCAAAAGGAGATCTTTAACAGACGTCGTAAGAAGGTAACTGCTTCTCAAGTCGTTGAAACCCTTGTTGAGAGCGGTGCTAAATCTCAGTCTGATAAACGTTACGCAGCTTCTTGGAAAAACCTAATTAAAGATATCGAAAAAGCAGCTAAAGTTTCTGAGGTTCATGGAAATAAGCCAGCAAATATTAGCGCTGATGAATGGGCTTTAATTCTTTCTCATCGCACACGTAAAGGCTCTGCTCCCAAAGCTGCTGCGGCAAAAAAAAGCACCGCTAAAAAAGCAGTAGCTAAAAAGCCTGTAGCTAAAAAGGCAACAGCAAAGAAAGCAGTAGCTAAAAAGCCAGTAGCTAAAAAGGCTGCAGCCAAAGCTAAAGCTGAGGTTTCTGCAGTTGTTAAGCCAAGTGCTGGTAGACCTGCTAGACGTGCACGCAAAGCCAGAAAAGCACCTGAAGCTGCTAAATAAAGCTTCCCCAGACCCTCAGGCGGCATGAGAGGTTCAATGCCTCTCACTGGTATTTTTTTTAGATATCTTGTGAATATTTGCTTGGATCTGTTTGCTCAGGTAGATCTTTTTCTTTAATCAGTAACTATTAAACCTGCATTGCATAGAGCGTTGAATACCTTTTTTTTGCGCTCCATTGCTTTTTCTGTTGGCTGAAGCATATCAAGTATGGACGCAATACAACTTATTTCATAGGAACCCTGGGAAATGAGAGCTGCATCACATATTTCATTATTAGCAATTACAGGTTCGATACCCGTGAATTTCAATTTCTGAATTGATGCTTTTAAAACTTGCTCGAGATATTCTAGTTGTTCGTTATTCAATGTCTTTCTGTCTACATAATCCATAAGAACTAATGAGGGCGTCACTACTAAATCTATAAAAAACTAATTTAACTACTTTTTAGAAATATTTTGGTCTCTTTGGATTTTCTATCTTTTAGTTGTCTTTTTTATTCATATCAGCTTTATATGCATTGAGAGCCTCTTTAATTCTTCCTGGTGCAAAAGGATTTTTACCTTTTGCCTCTTTCTTTGCTTCTTGCCATGCATTGTCGATTTCTTTCTTTGCTATCGGATCGTTATTGAAATTTGTGTATAGCTTCATAAGATACCAAGTGCTTAAAACTAATAGTCCAAGACCTAATAAATACATGAGACTGTCTCGATAATTACGACAATCTAACCAATTGAATGGAAATTGCGCCTATAAATAAAAAAAATACGTATTCGCTATGCCACTTATCGTAGATCCTTATAAAGATAAGAGTAATGGAGTTGGGAAGATTTTTAGAACAATCAATATCACACTTGCCATCGCACTACCTTTGTCAGCAATTTTGGTGACTATCTTTTGGGGTTTAAAACATGGTTTCAGTAGTTTCATTTGATATCAATGGAGACATCATTTTTTATCTAAATAAAGCATTAATGAGTTGAACAAATAATTTGATACTCCAAAATAAGATGCCTCCATAAATAAATCCTGCCAGGCCAGAAGCCCAGTCATTGAATAATTTCCATGAAATGATTATCACGAGGATTCCAAGTAAGAGTGAATATGTAGCCATTATTTTGTTATCTCTTTCAAGAGACGCTTTGTGAAAAATTTTAGAGGTCGGTATACCT
The DNA here is from genome assembly GCF_047305155.1 of Prochlorococcus sp. MIT 0916. Classification (GTDB taxonomy): domain Bacteria; phylum Cyanobacteriota; class Cyanobacteriia; order PCC-6307; family Cyanobiaceae; genus Prochlorococcus_B. Next base: position 1,755,364 of record NZ_CP138980.1, on the reverse strand, counting down.
AACTTTTTAGTAGTAGCAACCGAAGTGAGTTGTATTTACCGAATCAATTTCTACGGTATGCCTCATCCCTAACCGAATTACTTTAGGACAGAGTAGTTGTGTACTCCGAAAGAAAAGTTATGTACACTTCACTCTTCGATACTTTTTTCTCTGATTCTTTAATTGCTCCTACCAGAACTGTTTATGTGGTTTCTGATAGTCAGCTTGAAGAGCTTAAGCGTAATCAACGTCAAGAGGAACTCGACGACATCGAGGACTCCAGAAAAAGACTAGAAGAGAGCTATCAAGCTCGTATTAAAGTTCTTGATGAACGTCAAAATGAGATAAAAGAGGAACTTAAGGCTTTGTCTCCCACAAAGGTTAAGGCTGCCCTTAATAAGAAGTAACTGTTAGTTGGTCTGAGCAATGTGTTTCTTAGCACCTCCACTTAAATAGTGGAGGTGCTTTTATTTACTAGATGTTCAAATGGTTTTTCTTAAAGCATTGCTTTCTTTGTACCTAAATCTATGAAAGTGTTAATTGTCTAGATTCTTTTTTTTGCTTTCTTCAAGTGCCTTGTTACCTTCTTTGAGGGTGGTTGTGACCCACCAAACTGAAATTCCCATAATAGCGATGCCTAATGTCATTATTGATATTATTGTTGAAGTCACTTGTTATAACCCTTAATTGCTTGGGTTGATTTTGCTTTTTTTAAGCAGCTCATCAGATGTCGAAATTGAGTTTCCCAGATTAAAAATATTTTAATTGATGAGTCTAAAATAATTTAAGAGAAAGATGAGGATAAATTCACTTGCCATAGGCCTTCTTGATGGTTTATACCGATATTAATTGAAGAGGAAAACTATGAAACTTCAAACTTCATTTAGTGTCCCCAGAGAAAATATGGGTGACATAGGTAGAAAACACGAGGCGGTCAAAAGAGGAATGACAGCGATCGCTTCATACTGGGAGAGAGAGTGTGCTTTAAATCCTTCCTCACCTGCATGTCTTATTTTTGAGGACTAATAGTTGATAGGCCATTAAGAAATATACTTTTCTTCATCAAATAGTTAATCTTTTACTTCTCAATGAAAAGTGTTATTAAAACTTGGTTTGGATTATTTCTTTCCCTATTTTTAATAATAAGTGTTTGCTCCCAGTCAGTTGAAGCGCAACCGGTTTTAATGATATCCGATGTTGATAATGAAACTGCTAAAGGCTCAATGGATTCAAAAAGTATTGATGATCTTTTAGGCCCAGATACAAATTTTCCATTTGATCCAGCAAATCATAGAGATGGGTCTAATCCGATCAAACGAATTGGCAAAATAAGCGACGAAAATTTGTAGGTCAGTATTTTTTTATTTTCTAAGCAAAAGTTCCAAACGTTTTTTTTGTTCTTCAAGAGATTCGATCTTTTCATTTCTTTTTGCTTCCATTCTATTTTTTATAGTCTCATCAGCTTGTCTTGCGATACTTGCTTTCCTAAGGAAGATAAGGATTGAAATCACAGCAAATATAAGTGCAAGTGAACCCAATGGAACTATTGTTGCGCTCATTTCTTCCATTAGTAATTACAGGCGTTATATAAACGATTCGCTTTCTGTTGATCCTCACATTTTTTTAGTTTCGTTTCTAAATCTTGCATCTCTTTTTGAGCCTGATTGATTAATTCCAATGACCATTGCCAGTTTCGCTCAGTGCAATGTTGTTTTGCAGAATCCCAGTCCATGGTTGGATTATTTTAAGAATGGATGTTTTAGTCGAGCTGAACTCTCTATGACTTCTAGAGAATAACAAGTTTACGAACTAAATATTGTTTTTTTATCATCTTTTTGAAAACTTGGTTTGTACAACTTGTTTTAAAAGCAATCTTCAACACAGATTTTTAATCCGCAATTTGAAACTGCCTCACTTAAGCTCGAAATATCATTTTTTAATCCATGGAAACAGCTTTTGCTTGGAGCCTATGCCTTTCTGCCGTTGTGGTCTTGATTTCAATTGGACCACTAACATATGGCCGAGTTAAGGCTGGTTATTCAGCTGAGAATATGAGTGCGCCAAGAGCTTTATTTGATGAGCTTCCCGATTTTGGTAAAAGAGCTGTCTGGTGTCATCAAAATTGCTGGGAGAGTATCACTCTTCACGCTCCTGCATGTCTGCTATGTCTTATTGCTGGTGTTGTCTCTCCTGTGGCCGTAATAGCTGCGTGGGTTCACCCAATTGTCAGGTTTATCTATATCGGTGCTTATGTTGGCGATATTCCTCCTGCTAGAGGACTTTGTTGGGCATCGGGTCTTTTATGTTCAACTCTTTTGTATAAAGAGGGCTTAACTGCTTTGCTTTCTTCTTAATTGATCAACGATTAAACTTCTTGGCTTGCCAGTCTTAACAGGATTTAATCGATCAAGTACAACTGCTACTGCTGTAAACCAAGAACTTCCCTCTGGAATATTGGTTTGATTACAAATATGTTTTGGAGCTAGTTCAAGGGAGAGATTCGTATCGATTTCTTTGATTACCTGTTGATAATGTTTTTCTAAAAGCTCAAGATCCTCTTCCTCGAGAATGTTGCCTGAACAATACCAATCTAGTGATGTTTTCCAATCCATTATCAGATGATACGTTTATTGTTGGATAATGTCCCATGCTTCTGAAGCACTATCGGCGTATTGAAAGAGATTCATGTGCTCATCTGAGATGAGTCCATGGTCTGAAAGAAATTGAAAGTTGATCACTTTCGACCAATAATCTCGACCAAATAGAATAATTGGGATTTGTGTTTTCATTCCTGTTTGACGAAGAGTTAGTAATTCAAAGAGTTCATCAAATGTTCCAAATCCCCCAGGGAAAAAGACAGCTGCAACTGATCGCATCACAAAATGAAATTTTCGTAAGGCGAAATAATTAAATTTGAAGCAAAGCCCAGGAGTGATATAAGCATTGGGATGTTGTTCGTTTGGGAGACTTATATTTAAACCTATGGATTTACAGTCGGCATCAAAAGCGCCTCTGTTGGCAGCCTCCATAATCCCTGGGCCGCCACCAGTGACAATTACATGTGAATTGCAGTGTTCTTTTTGGTTTTGTCTGGAGACAATCTTTGCGAATTCTCTGGCCGAATCGTAGTAATGAGATATCGATTGTAAATTCTTTAGACGTGTTATTTCTCTCTGTAAATCAGATGAGCTCGGATCTTTGGTGAGAGAGTTCTTCGCTAGTTCAAGTTTGTTATTTATAGAGCTTTTATCGGAAAGGCTCGCTCCTCCAAAGACGATGATTGTTGATAAAATATTTTGTTCTTCTAGGATTTTTTCTGGTTTATTAATTTCTAGAAGCATTCGCACTCCTCTCATTTCATCACTATTGAGTAACTCTCTATCTTCATGGGCTAATTGGTAATTGTTCGAACTAATAATTAATTCAAGGTTTTTCCTGACTAGTTTTTGATTGTCACTTCTATTTTGAGTACTCATCAAAATATGCCTCCTTGAGTTTTAATGCGATAAGGAATTAGATCAATTCATCCAACCATGTGAAATGAATGGTGAAGTAGCTGATGCCATTATCTACATTCCCATTGCTCTTCTAAGTTTTGTCGCCTCGTCCATTCCCTCCATGATTGTGAAAGTAGAATTAACTGTCGCGGCTGTACGTAGCTTTGATAGCTCTTGATATTCACTGGATTCATAAGCTTCTACTGCTATTCGCATTGATGGGAATTCACAAATGACGGCTAGGTTTGAATCTTCAGTTTTTTCTTTTCCTATTGGGTCTGTATCTTTCGCAAATACCTCCCCACCATTTTCTTTGAGCCATGGCCCAACTTTTTCAACATATTCATTAAATAATTCGTGATTAATAACCTTTGCAGTTGAGATCCAGTACCCTTTGGCTTCTTTCTTATCCATTATCTTTTAATTAATTATAAATTTAGGATAGATCAGACTTAGCTCAAAAAATAATTTTCAAATCAATGGCCTATAAGTTTCAATAATTTATTTCCATAGACTTCTTTTTTTTAAAAGATCTTCGATATTTGGCCATGCTGCAATTAGTTCCTTTAGGGCTTGTCTATTTGGAGTGTATAAAACACATGAGAAGGCACTGATGACATAAAAAACAAACCACAACTTGTTGATTGAGTACACAGAGACAAAGGAGAAGATAAAACTACCAATGAATACAAAAAAGAGTGATCGATTTATTACTTCAAGTGGAGATCTTCTTAATCGTCTAAGCAATCTTTTTGTAGATTTTGTTTTTGAGAATCTTTGTGCCTCTATTTCTTCTTCTTTGATTAGTCTTTCATTTTCTTGATCCAAAATTTCGTTTGATCTGACAATATCCTCTATCTCTTGACTGGATAAGTTATCTAGAGGCTCTGAGTCTTTTTTTATTGCTGCCATTAGTTCAACAAACTTAAAAGTTAGATAGTTATCTGTATCTACCTTACTAAAGCGAATGTTTGCGTTTTGATTAATTGCCTAGGCCAGGTGGAAAAGGAAAAACTTGTTCATCCCCAAAAATATCCTCCATACTCAACTCTTTAGTTTGTGACTCCATTTCTACAGCTTCTTCTTCGGTTTCCATTTCCATTTCATATGAGTCTCCTTCTCCATAATCCTCTGGTGGAACCCAGCCTTGTATTACTGCCTCAGCACTATTCAATCCAGAGAAAACAATGAATACGAATAAAACTAATTTGATTAGAAAATTTTTCATATACACATGCTCTCATTACTTAGGCTAATGCTTGATCAGAAGGTTGATTAGCTTTAGGACTTGTAAAAATATCTTTTATATTGTCTTCTCTAAATTGAGGCTTTTCTCTTCCTTATTCCCTACTGATGTTTAATCGGCATTTTGTCTGACAGGTCTCATCATCCCGCCTCCATCATCATCATCATCCCCAAAACCAAAAAATAGCCAGGTGATAGCAAATACAGCTAATGCTCCTGATAGCGTCAATGCTTGTAACTCGTTCAAAGCTTTTCGGCTAATTTTTCACGACCTTAGCCCTTATTTTGTTTTTTTGTTGATGAGGAGAGCTTTCTTTCTGGTTATATTGTCGAAACTTAATTTGATTACTAATGGAAGAATTAGCCAAAAGAGTGGAAGAACTTGAGCGTCGAGTCCAGCATTTAGAAGCAGTGCTGCAATACCAAGCAAGAAAAAACAAATAATTTCTGTTGCCATCTAACCAATACCTGGAATATCAAATGGGAGTTTGTCTTCAAGTACTACTAAGTATTTTTGGACTGCGGGAATACGAAGAAGAGCTAATGGAACAACAATATTCAGAACAATCCATGCTCCTCCAACTAATGGAGCCCATTTACCAGCTTTTTTAATAAAGCTCATTCCCTTCTCTTTCTCTGGAGACTGATTCATGTTTTTGATTTATTGAATAGATCTTAGCTAGACCCCAAACTTACTATTTTTGATCAGGTGTAGTGGAAAAGCAATGGGCATTAAGGCTGATTGCGTTGAGGTGCGAATAGAGCAAAGATACGTGTGTTGAGTTAAGAGGCACCATTAATGGTCGACACTCCACCTGAGTATTTAAGAGAAGCGAACTGAATTCTGGTTCCTGCTCCAACATTCTCAATGAATAAGTGGGCTATTCGTCTGATGCGACAAGGATCAATGATATAGGTGCGTCAATTCAGTCGAAACTCCTCTGCATCGTTTAGGTGCCCTAACGGAGTAAAAAGCCTTTCTACTAGACACTTGGCCCCAGGCCACCAATATCCAGAAGCTTCCAAAGAATCGGTAAAGGAAAAGGGCCTCCCTGAGGCCCTTTTTAAATGTCTAATTAAAAGAGATTATTCTTTCTACGGTTTCCCTGCCAAATACGTACGGTCCTACAGAACTATTGATGAAAAGGAAAATCTAGGATAAGTGTACGTCAGGCAATCAATTGCACTGGTCATCAATTGATTGGCTTCTGGGGAGGAGCACTGACGTTTTTTATTCAAAGAAACAACCTTCTAAAGCTCAGTATAAAAAGAAGGTTGTCCTGAGAAGTTCAAAAAATATAAGAACAAACCACTGTCAGCCGTGTAGGAATAATTACTTAAATATCTGTTTTTTATTTTCTCTAGAGATTAGTTGCCATCGCAATCTTCATCTTTTGGCAACTGAAGCCATCCACTCGTCCACTTTGAATATGTTTTTAATTCCGACCATGGAACTTTTATAAGAATTTCGTTGTTGTTAACTGGAAATAGTTCTACCCACCGTTCATCTTTTTTGCCTCCATAGCTTTTAACTTCAAAATGTCGATAACCTTCTCTTTTTACGGCTGAGGTCCAAGCTGCATTCGGTGGCCATCTCATTTAGTTTCCTCTTTTCTTCAAGCCTTCTCTATATTTTTCACTTTAGTCTAAATTTATACACCTAAACCTTTTTTATGTTTTATATATTTGTAAATTTATCATAATTAATCTAAAAATATTCCGGAGGCAGATAGCTCTTTTCGCTCTTTTGGATCTGTATATGTGTTTTCGTATTGCCTAACATATATAGGTGTACATATTACCAAAACTAAAATTATTAGAAGATATTTTACTTGTTTTTTCAACTTCTTATTAAATGCTTGATTGATCTAATGATTGGTTTTCATCCAAGCATCAGCCCTAATATTGGTCATAAATATACCGCTTCGCTCCATCAAACAGATATGTTTATTTTGAATTAGTTTTTTTGCCGTAAGTCTTGTATCAAGCTATATTGATTATATCAATAAATATTGATCAATCTTAGTGCCTTCACGTCCTATGCTTTCATTGCTTTTACGTCGCAGACCTTTGATGAGCTTTGCTAAGAAGAGTCTTGTCCTCTCCTCTTTAATTATTCTTGGCTCAGGTGGAGGTGCCTTTGCGGGTGCTCGACTCAGCGGAGCTGGAGCCTCTTTTCCCGCTAAAATCTACACTCGATGGTTCTCTGACTTAGCTAAAGAGCGTGGACCTCGTGTTAACTATCAAGCTGTTGGTTCAGGTTCTGGCCGTAAAGCTTTCATTGATGAAACCGTTAATTTCGGTGCGTCTGATGATCCGATGAAAGCAACAGATATTGCAAAAGTTACACGGGGATTAGTTCAAATCCCAATGGTTGGTGGCACTATTGCTTTTGGTTATAACTACGATTGCGATCTTAAACTTACTCAAGAGCAAGCTGTTCGTGTTGCTATGGGTAAAATTACAAACTGGAAAGAGGTTGGTTGCCCTGAAGGAAAACTAACTTGGGCACATCGTTCTGATGGCTCCGGTACTACGAAGGCTTTTACAAATTCCATGCAGGCTTTCTCTAAGACATGGACTCTAGGAACAGGTAAATCCGTCGCCTGGCCTGCTGGTGTTGGTGGTAAAGGTAATGCTGGTGTCGCTGGCGTTATTCGTAACACTCCTGGTGCAATTGGTTATGTAAACCAGTCATATATTAGAGGTGAAATCAAAGCAGCCGCTCTCCAAAATTTATCAGGAGAGTTTTTACAGCCAACTACCGAGGCTGGAGCGATTGCTCTTAATGGAATACAACTAGATAAAAATCTAGCCGGTAATAACCCTAACCCTAAGGCCAAGGGTGCATACCCAATCGCAACCCTTACATGGATTCTTGCTTACGAAACTGGTAATGGTAGAAACACTGATGCCATTAGAGATTCACTTAACTACCTACTAAGTGATAAAGCCCAGGCTAAGGCTCCTTCTCTTGGCTTTGTTCCTCTAAAAGGTGATATTCTTTCCAAGTCTCGCGCTGCTGTAAAGCGTGTTGGCAAGTGAATTAATTCCTTATAAATTAAAAAGGAGGCAATAGCCTCCTTTTTTTTATTGTCTTTTTTTGCTTGCTAGTAACTTCTTAACTTAAGCTTAAAAAAAGCTCTTTAATATGAAAAAAAAAGAATCAATGAATAATTGGAAGCAAATAGTTGGATCACCCATTTGGTGGGTTCCAGTTTCAATACTTGTTTTATTTATTTCGATTGAGGGATTACATCTAGCCGAGCATGGTAAAAACTGTAAAACTAAAGCAGCTTGGATGAATGAAGTTGGACTTGAATATGACCGAGAATCAGAGGTTCAGTAGTATTTCTCTTGCATGATATTTAATTTATTTTTAATTGATATGGGATCTTAGGCTTTTTCAATAGCTACAGCACTTGAAACTGGAGGTAGTCGTAAACTAGTCAACAATGAGATAAATACAAATAGGCTTGAACACCATAAACATAGTTGCATTCCTATAGAGGCATTAGCTCCAAGCATGAATAAAACTCCTGATAGGAGAGTACCAATCAGTCTCCCTGCCGCATTTGCCATGTAATAGAAGCCTACGTTTAGACTCACGTTTTCCTTGTCCGTATAAGCAAGAACCATATATGAATGTATTGATGAGTTCATTGCAAATATGAATCCAAATAATATCAATCCAGCTGTAATTGCTATTTCTGGATTGCTTTGTCGCCATAGTGCTATTGCTATTAGCGCTGGTATTGCAGTTAAGGTAGCGCTCCAGAATTGAACAGAAGAAACTCCTGGGCTTGTTTTATTTCCCCATAAATTTCTTAAAGACGGCGCAAACGCTTGAATAAAACCATAACCAATAACCCACAATCCTAGAAAAGCTCCAATCTCAGAAAAATTCCAATTTAGATACGTTTCAAGAAAAACAGGTAGTGCAACGACGAACCATACGTCTCTTGCCCCAAAGAGAAAAAAGCGTGCAAAAGAGAGTACATTGATCCCTTGAGATTTAGAAAATAAGTCTTTAAAGATTGGTTTGTTTTTCATCTTTCCAATATCTCCAGGCAAAATCAATGTCATTAGAAATGACAGACCTAAACCGATAGCCATTAATTCAACTGCTTTATTAAAACCGAAACTGGTCAGCAATAATCCACCAAGAAAGAAGCCAACTCCTTTGAGTGCATTTTTTGAACCAGTTAAGATAGCTACCCATTTAAATAATTGATTATTTCCACCATCTTCTTCTGAGGAGTCTGGAACGACAGTTTTGATGGCACTTTTAGCACTCATCTTATTGAGATCTTTTGCTATACCACTAATCGCTTGAGCAACCATGACATAAATGACACTCAAAAGTTTCGACCAACCACTCGAAACTGGTATCAACATCAATAAGGCGCCGATTTGTAAAAGAGTCCCGACCCATAGTGTTAGACGTAATCCATATCTTGCTCCAATCCATCCACCATAGAGATTAGTGATAACGCCAAAGAACTCGTAAAAAAGGAATAAGAAAGCGATTTCTAAGGTTGTATATCCAAGGCTATGAAAGTGAAAAATCACTAGCATCCTTAGAGCACCATCTGTCAGTGTGAATGCCCAATAGTTGGTCGTTACGATTCCATATTGCTGTAATGACGATAATTTCATGCTTTATATTTATTCTTTTTCTAGCTTTATTACATGTGATACGAGATCTGCCATTCGACAGCTATAACCCCATTCATTGTCATACCAAATATAGACTTTCAGTTGAGTTTTATTGACCACCATGGTTGAGAGAGCATCAATGATTGAACTTCTCGAGTCATTGACATAATCGATTGATACAAGTGGTTTTTCTTCGTAACCAAGTATTCCTTTTAGCTCTCCTTCTGAAGCTTCTTTGAACACATGATTGACTTCTTCTTGCCTTACCTCTCTCTCTAATTCAAATACAGCATCAGTTAAAGATCCATTGAGGAGAGGAACTCGAACTGCATGGCCATTTAATTTTCCTTGTAATTCCGGGAATATCATCCCTATCGCTTTTGCCGAACCTGTTGTTGTTGGAATTAAGCTTTGTGATCCGCTTCTGGCTCTTCTTAAATCCGGCTTAAATGAATCAACGATTACCTGAGTATTTGTTAGGTCATGGAGTGTTGTAATGCATCCATGCTTAATACCAAAAGCTTGATTAACAACTTTCACAACGGGAGCCAAGCAATTAGTTGTGCAGGATGCAGCTGTTACTAAGCGATGTTTATTGGGCTCGTATAAATCATGATTAATACCGTAGACGATATTTAGAGCATCTTCTCCCTGTATTTCACCTTTAACAGGACATGCAACGATAACTCTTTTCATCCCAAGAGTATCGAAGTAAGGATTTAATGTTTGAGGGGTTTTGAATTTTCCTGAACATTCGAGAATTAGTTCTATTCCTTTTTCCTTCCATGGCACTTTTGTGAAATCACTTTCTTGAGAAAAAGATATTGGTTGACTTTCAATACTCAGGTTGTTTTGGTCGTTGCTTATTGCTTTGTTCCAACGACCATGTACTGAATCAAATTCAAGCAAATGGGCAGCTCCCTTTGCATCACCCAATGGATCGTTGATATGTGTAATCTTGATATTCTCTCTACCCCAGAGCGCTCTTAGAACAAGTCGTCCTATTCGACCGAAACCATTAATACCGATTCGCATAACCTGTAATTGAGTTAATTGAGTGAATCAATAAAGGATAAGATTCCTCATATCAATTTATATTGATATATAGAGGTTTGTCGATGCAAGCCTTTTCTGAAGTTTGTTTTATCATGTGATTATATTTTTCCTTCTGTGATGGCCACAGCGATAAAGAGCGAAGTAGTTCTTGAAAATGCAATGGCCAGGAAATTGCTAAAAGCTTTATCTGATCCATTGCGATTGCAAATCATTGAGTCTCTTTCAGGAGGAGAGCGATGTGTTTGTGATTTGATTAATGAAATTGGATTGGCGCAATCGAAAATTTCTTTTCATTTAAAAGTTTTAAAAGACGCAGGTTTGATTACCGATAGGCAAACTGGTAGATGGGTTTATTACCAATTGAATATTGACTCATTAAATTCTTTGCAAGATTGGATTGAACTGTTGAAAGAAAGCTCTCAACAACCATCGCAAGCTTGTAAATAAAACAATCAATTGAAATCTGTTTTCAATTGATTTAGCTCTATTCAGAATTGTTCTAATAATTTTTAGGTAATTATTTCTACTAGGTATCAATGGATACTCTTTTATGCTTGGATAGTTATCATATTCTTATTACATCAAGATTTTTTGATATGAGCAAGAAAATCTCTAAGAAAGCCAGTGCTATTAGAACAATTTCTTTAGCAGTTGGTTCTCTAAGCCTTCTCGTTATTGCTGTTTCTCAAGTTACAGGCAATGAGGCCTGCACAAGCAATGCTTATTCGATTGAAAATCAAATAAGACTTTCATGATTTTATTTTCAATCTGAATATTTATAGTGCTTGATATTTTTAGGTGAATTTTTCAAGAGATATTTTTATTACTAGTTTGATCATTTTGGGATCCTCTTCGATTGTTGGTTATTTTTACCAACTTCAAATTGCTGTTGGATATGCATTGCTTAACGTGTTGGTACTGCTTATTTGGTCTAAACTCGCATCTCGCTAAACCTTCATTCATCCCGACTTATACCTAAATTATTCTTGGTCTTGTGAAAAATCTGCTAGTTCCATAATTTTTTTAAATTCGTCCATCTCCTCTTCCGAAACTCCTGTTTTCGCCTGAAGTTCTTTTAATAAAGCATCTATTTTTCTTTTGATATTTTCTTCGCTCAAAATTTTTAATTAAATAGATGACTAATTATAGATTCAATTTACCCTAAACCTGTTTAAAGACGACAAATTTTTGTTGTCAATTAGTACATATTATTTTGGTAGTCAATTCAGGCCTGTGCTCCATCTGCTACACGCATCGTCATTCCTCCATCCATGTCATCATCATCGTTGTTGTCCATTATTGCCTTTCCAACCTCATAGAGAAGATAAGTTCCAACAATGATTAGAACGAAAAGGAAATTAAATTCTCCTGAGTTTGAAGCGTATGTTTGAATTTCACCCATAATTATCCTCTGTTAAACAACCCTCTTCTCTTTTGTTGTGGCTTAGCTGCTCTAGTTCCACGAGACTGCTGCATTTCGGCTTTAGTAATTGGCTTACGATTTTGGAAAGTATCCCAACCAAGTAAAGCCACAGTTCCAATGGCTCCAAAGAAAAGAACTACACCTGGTATTAAATCCATCTAGTTGAATTAAGTTCAACAAAGTTAGTGGAATTATTAATTAGACCGTGGATTAAAAATATTGCTTCAGCTAATACCCCTGATAACTTTTGCTGTGTACGGGTGCCCCCTTTACATTCCTTTACTTTTCCTTTACATTCATGGCCATTATTTGAGTTTAATCTCGTGACTCCAGAAGCAGAAAAGTTTAATGGTTGGATGGCAATGATCGGCTTTATAGCTGCTTTCGGTGCTTACGCAACAACAGGTCAAATCATTCCAGGTATTTTTTAGGTTCTTATATGACTTCTAGTAACCCAGTTTCTGATCAATCAATAGATCCAACTGATAATCAATCAGAAGGTCAATCTGTTGATCCAACAGGAATCCCTGCTTACAGTTCTGCTTCTAATCAGATCATTACTGAATATGGCAAGCAAAACATGTTTGCTACCCAAGTACAAACTCAATTAGTTGAAAACTATTCCAACTACCCTGAGGAAGCAGAAAAGACCAATGGCCGTTGGGCAATGATTGGAATGATTGCTTTACTTGGCGCTTATATCACTACTGGTCAAATTATTCCTGGCATATTTTAAATAGCTTTAGACAAATCAATCTTCATATAAATCTAGAGATTTTTATCTAGATTTTTTTTGTTCCATTCGAGCATTTAATACCTTTTTTCCAGTTTTGCAAAATAAAAATTTAAATAAGCAAAAAATGCCAAAAACAATCATGTTAGGAATAGTTCCTCCAATAATCTCAGCTTGTCCAAGCAAATTAATTCTTAGGAAATACGATCACTGATCATCCTGATCAATGGCGCAATTGACCCTATTGCAAGCACAGCAAACATAACAAAAATGATTATTTTTGATTCCCATTTTTCCATGAAAATGGTTTAGCTAATTACCACTTATATCTGTGGATTTTTTATAGCTTTCGAAAAAAATAGTAATTTATTATCAATCAATACTTTCAACAAAAAGATAATTAGTCTTTACCGGAATTTTTACCAAAACCTGGAATAAAAGGAAATGCTTGATCATCTCCAAGGTCTGGGGCAGCACTAGTTTTCGAACCATCCAAGGCATCACTCGACTCTTCGATCACAATACCCATAGAGTTGTCTTTGTTCATGTCAGAACCCATTTGTGCTGCTACTACAGGGTTAATTCCTGAAAATATAGTGGTTGAAGTTATAAAAATAGACAAAGCTAAAAAACCAGCAGCTCTAAATATCTTTTTGAGCATGAATATAAATCAGTTATATACAATCTAACGTCGGTAATCACCCGACCGCGTTAGGTCTGAATACTCAATTAATGAGATTCAGTTAGATAATAGGAGTCGTAGCGATTGTTGAAACTTCTGAGAAGATTGCAACAGCCATAAATATGTAAGGAACTAATTTCATTGTTTTTGTGAATATGTATTAAGCATATATGCTCATCATCTAATCAGTGGTAGCTGATTGTACGGTTCTCGCCCTAGCCACCATAAGTAAATTTGTTTGTGGCTATAAAAATTTCTGATAACTGATATCAATTGCTATTACTGTTTTGTTGGATCGCTTTTTTTGCAAGATTCTCTAATTGATCAGTTGAAACTGGTGTCGTCTTGTTTTTTGTTTCTTTTAGCCCCCTTAGAGAAGAAGTTATTATTGCTAGTCCTAAAAATCCGCCTAACCCCAACCAAAAAATTCTTTCTATTAAGAGTGCTGTCGGATTACCAATTGCATCAGTTACTTGTTCCATCTTTTTTTACTTGAGAAGAAATTAATGATGAGATCAATCTTTATTAACTAATTTTGCCTGAATCCATCATAGAAATTACGTACAGAAATTCATGGCATAAAAAAACCCTCATATTTGAGGGATATGCTACTGAGAGATCCCCATCACCCAGTAATTCGAAAATACTACTCGCTCTGTACATATTACGCAAGCTATTAATTCCAGATATGGGCCTTTGTATCTGTTTTTTTAATCTTTTTAACACCAGATATGGTAGGGGTTGCAATTTGGTTGAAAAACAGTTAAAAATAAGTTCCCCATCACCCAGACCCGTAGGACACCATACCTAGGGTCTTTTTTATTGGAATTGCTTGTTTTCTAGAACTTGGAGTTTTTTAGAGATTGTGCAGCTGTGGAAAACATAGATGCGTGAAGTAATTTTTTTACACAGGTATCTATAAGAAAAACATTCACTTCGTGCTAACCGTAACACTAAATATTTTTAAATAAGTTAGGTTTATGCAAACAATTTCCTGATACATGTCTGAGCTTCAGCTAGTAGACTCGTTTCCCATCTGGAAAGCTGTTTTATGGTGCTTCTATCCTATGGCTGCTCTAGTTCTCGTAGAACTAATTTCTAGAGCACTTCCAGATGATGATGATGATTTTGGTGGAGGAAAGATGATTCCTGCATATCAACCTGTTCGAGCAAGGTAGTTATTTATATCGGTGTATTTACTATTCAGCTACAGTTGATATCGATAGTTAAATAAATAAGTTATAGAATGCATTTCTTTCTTGAGTATTTATACTTAAACCATAAGTATTGAAGTTTATGAAAGGTTTTAATTCATTTGTTTTAGATTTCAGTGTTAGCATCCTTGATCGAATTTACGAAGGTAGACCTATTCAACGTTTTTGGGTCCTTGAGGTGATTGCTAGAGCCCCTTATTTTGCATTCTTATCAGTTTTGCATTTACAAGAGTCGCTTGGTCTAAAGACTCCTTTAAGTAACAAGCTTATGAAGGCTCATTTTTACCAAGCAATCAATGAGACGGAGCATTTAGAGGAGATGGAATCACGAAGCGGTAATAGATATTGGGTTGATCGAGTTCTTGCCAGGCATTTAGTGCTCTTCTATTACTGGGTAATGGTTTTTTATTACTTACTATCTCCAACAAATGCATACGATATCAATATAAAAATTGAAGAGCATGCGTACGAAACTTATGCAAAGTATCTAACCGTTAATCCGAATGATAAGAGGATACGTGAAATCGCTCAAGATGAGATCAATCATGCTAACGAATTAAAAGAAGCAATTGCTTTGATAAGTTAAGACACCAACTTTTTGTTGACATTCTTAATGGTAATTTTTCCTTGAGGTTTTTAATTTATCTAAAGCAAGCATCTCCAACAATTCTGAGCTTCTCGATACGAGTAAGGTTCTCTCTCTTTAGCAATGTTTTAGGGGAAACAGCCAAGCCTAATTTGATTCTGTTTGGCAACGATTCAACTAATGATTCAATATCTGTTAAATCTTCATTAGAAGATGCAATAACATCTTTTGTGCATTCCCATCCTTTGGTTGTAATGATTTGAGGCCATATAAACCAAAGACCGCTAAATGCTCCGAGAACTAAGAAAAACAGATTTCTAATCATTGTTCAGATTTAATTTAGACTAATCTTTTGATTTCATTCTTTATTTATACCTAAGCAATGTGGATCCTCAAGCCCAGAGACTAGGTTTTGCAGTACAGACGACTGCACCATTTTTTTTATATTTCAATGTTCTCTTGCTTACTTGCTTGTTCTCTCGACATATTGATGGTTTGATTAGAGATGAATGTTTTGTACCCAAACTTACTATTTTTGATCAGGTGTAGTGGAAAAGCAATGGGCATTAAGGCTGATTGCGTTGAGGTGCGAATAGAGCAAAGATACGTGTGTTGAGTTAAGAGGCACCATTAATGGTCGACACTCCACCTGAGTATTTAAGAGAAGCGAACTGAATTCTGGTTCCTGCTCCAACATTCTCAATGAATAAGTGGGCTATTCGTCTGATGCGACAAGGATCAATGATATAGGTGCGTCAATTCAGTCGAAACTCCTCTGCATCGTTTAGGTGCCCTAACGGAGTAAAAAGCCTTTCTACTAGACACTTGGCCCCAGGCCACCAATATCCAGAAGCTTCCAAAGAATCGGTAAAGGAAAAGGGCCTCCCTGAGGCCCTTTTTAAATGTCTAATTAAAAGAGATTATTCTTTCTACGGTTTCCCTGCCAAATACGTACGGTCCTACAGAACTATTGATGAAAAGGAAAATCTAGGATAAGTGTACGTCAGGCAATCAATTGCACTGGTCATCAATTGATTGGCTTCTGGGGAGGAGCACTGACGTTTTTTATTCAAAGAAACAACCTTCTAAAGCTCAGTATAAAAAGAAGGTTGTCCTGAGAAGTTCAAAAAATATAAGAACAAACCACTGTCAGCCGTGTAAGAAGAATTACTAACATCTATTCCTTGTAGGCATTATAATTTTGTTTGTGGCAATGATTAGTAATATTTATGCAGGAAATCTTAATATTTTCATTTTTTATATTGAAGTATACCGAAAGGTAAAAATCCCTACCGGTCTTTACGGTCTTTGAGGCTGATTAGGAGTGGTTAAATTTGCATCTGATTTATTTTTTTCGATGTCTAAAGAAACTTACCAAGAAATTAAAAGAATCAGTGGTGAAGAATTAAAAGAGTTGCTATCTAATTTGGATAATGTTTTTTATTTAGGTACTGGTACCTTATTGGGTGATAGTTATTTTGCATCAACAGATTATTAAGTTACTGTTTATTTCTTTTGTTCTTTTGTATTTGTCATTTGAATTTTTTCCTCTAAATTTGAAAAAATCTACCTTCAAATGAATCCTTTTTTGGCAACCTATATAGATTTTGTTCAGAGTATTAGCTTTATATTTTTAGCGACTTTGACATTTTTTATTTCAAGAAAACTATTTTTAGACAACAAAAAAGATAATTACATTGAACCTGTGAAAATAAAAGTTGAAGAATGAATTTATTGCTAGAACTAAAAAAAATAGAAAAATGCCAAAAGCTTTTGAGGAGTTTAAATTCTCTGATGATCAAAGAACAGGGGCAGTGTCAGTTTTTTGGGAGAAGGTTCATCTTGCAGCTAAGGCCTTAAAGGAAGATACTAATTGCCCCAACGAGATCATTGCTAGTGGTTTAAGAGCCGTTGCGGCTGAATGGGACTGATTCTTAAGTTAGCTAAATAATTAGGAGTCATTAACATCTAATTTTGTTTGGGTTCGTCATTTGATTCTGGGTTCCTTTTTTTTTTCTCTTCTTCTTTCTTAAATTGCTTCATAGCTTTACTGCCTATCGCATCTTCGATTAATTCAAAAAACCAAGCTTTAATAGGGTTAGCCATTCTTAACGAATTAGATAGTTTGCGAATAACCAGATAGCAACGATAAACATAGCTGCTCTTCCGTGAATAACTTCTGATCTGCTTAGACGAGCAAAGATAGTCATTAATCACCGTGCTGTTATCCTTTTTATATCAGTACTTCTTTGAGTATGCATGGGTAATTGTTGGGATCTTTCTTTTGTTTTAGGGTTTTAAACTTTTGCTTATTGCTTATTGCTTGTAAATTCTTGTGCTATGAGCCTCTTACGCTTTGAACTTTTTCTTTAAAAGATTGTTTCTTATCTGTACGTGTATTTACTTTTAATGTTGTGTAAATACGTGGAGCACCTTTTCTATGAACTGCCTCATGACATTTCTTTAGGCATTCAAAAACTTGATCCCACTCCCCTTCAATTGCAGTTCCATTTGGACCCAGTTCATACTCGAGCTTATGTTCCTCAATAATTGATAAGCACGCCTTTATGTATGGAGATAATGAGACACTTACCCCTATTGGTACTAAGCAAAGATCTATGCTTACCCACATATCAACTTAAGATTGATAGCATTCTTTAAATTCTAGCTACTAATTTTTGTACTTAAAGTCTTCTTAACCAATAGCTTTAGACCAAAAAATACGGTAGGTCGGTTATTACTAATGTTTTTACTCAGTTATTCATCTCGTCTCTTTTGTGATTTAATTACGGTATAAAAAATATTGATATTTATGGATAACAATCAAATTCAGGTTCTACCTTTTCTTATTATTACCTTTGCAATATTGATGAGTGGTGTTACCGTTGTTTTCACTTAAGTGATTGTGTTTTTACTTCCGGTTAGATTAAGATTGGAAATCAATTCAATATTTTTTAATGAATTTTGCCACGATTGCAATCATTACAATTATTTCTACTTTATTTTTCTATATGATTTTTTTAGTGCTTGGGGTTGGAGGTATTGCCAAAAATCGCAGAGCTCAAGGTCTTGATCAAAGTAAAGGAAGTGATAAATAATCGATTTAGAAAAAAATTTAAGTAGTATTTTATATTTTGTAAATCAACCTTCTTAACCTCTACCTTTTTGACAAGTACCTATCAAAGTTCTATTCCTTTGAGGGGATGCAACTGAGTAGGTACCATATTTCCCATTAATTTTGTAGATCTTCTCAACGCTGTTTCTATTATCTCTTTGCGTAATTGTGTATGAATTACGTCTGATCAAAGTCCTTCCTTCTTTTTTTATTCCTTTATCGTCAATAGTAGATATAAATCCATCTAGATTAATTGTTAAATAGCTCGTTTCCCAATCTGGTTTTATTAGAGCACCTCTATTTATTTCATATTTACCAACACATTTTAGAAAAATTTCTTCCGATCTAGTTTTCTGCAATGGTACTAAGAGTAATCCTGATAGCAATACCAAAATGAAATTAAATCTCCTTGGTTGTATAGACTTAAATAAGTTGTTGATATTAGGAATTAGAATTTTAATACCTTTATTCATATCTTTCTTGCATTAAATTTTGCTTTTTACGAGTTTAATCTAAATCCCAATTTTGTAGGTGATTGTTTAGTTACTCACAATTTTATTTATAGATGAAATCGTCAGTGGAAATAACTTAATCTTTCTTTCCTCTTAAAATCATTATTAGTGGTACGCCTATTGTAAATAGTATTCCTATGGTTATGATGATTAATCCCATCGGGGAAAGGATCTCTACTCCTCCCATGACTTGTGATGCTTTTTGCGTTATGGCAATAATCATTAATTTATGGCGTATGCCCAAGGTATTGATAGCTTATTTTCACCAAGATACTTTTGCAATTTTCTTGAATTGATTTTCAATACTAGTCCATTTGTTGGATAGCTTGTAAATAACTTACCCTCTCTCCAACATTGATGATAGATTTCGATATCTGAAATGAAGTTTGTAAATTGAGTTTGAGGAATTTCAAAATTTAGATGTTTTAACTCTTGAAGTGATTGAAAATGGTTAATATTGCAATGACATATTTGAATAGCGCAGAATTGATATTTTTTAGAATGTGATTTAAAATTTTGATTTTCTATAAATTCAGGTTCAATATTTTTATTCGAAATATTTTCATCGTCGTAAAGAATTCCTTGTATTTCTATTCTGTTTATAATCGGTAGCCTTTTAGGAATACTTTTTAGAGACCTTACAGCTTCTGTAATGTCTTGAATATTTTTATTTATGGCCTTGTTAAATTCTCCATTGATATATTGAATGCCAATGATTGATCCAATTATTCTTGGTTCTAAAATTATCCTTGTATTCGGGAGAAATGTCTCCAACCATTCATCAACATTTCCTTTTCCTAATGATAAGAAGGCTTTTCTTCCAGATTTGTCATTAAAGATAGAATTTTCTTGAGATATTCTCTCAAGATTCCTTACAAGATGATTTAATACCTTATTGTCTTCTTTCATTTCTCAGTCCTACATTTATCTGATTCGTTTGCTTTTTATAATGGTAGGCATATTTAATATAGATAGATATTATTTATTGTAAGAGCAGAAATGAGCCAATATTATTGCCCTTTTTGCTCTTCTCGTTATCAATTTCATAAGACTAGTAGTAATGGTGTTTTGATTTGTGGTCTGTGCGGGGACCCATTAATAAAAAAAACCTCACTAAATTCAAGACGAATTATTGGAGTAGTTGCCGCATTAGCTTTTTTAGCTCCTTTATTAACAATGATTATTTTTATTATTGCGGATTTTACTAAGGAAAAACGACCAAAAAATTCTGAATCATTAGTCCTATTAACTACTTATAAAACATGGAAGATATAAATCCAGACAATCGACTTAATTTTCCTGCAACGAAAAGGAATCGTGATTTCATTGGCGAAGTCTTAAGTAATTATATTTCTCCCAATAGTTTGTTTTTAGAAATAGCTAGTGGTAGTGGAGAACACGGAGTTTTCTTTCAAAAAAAATTCCCATCAATTGTCTGGCAAACTAGCGATCCTGAATTAGTACACAGAAAAAGTATTAATTCATGGATTAAGCATGAGGGCCTTTATTCAAAAATGCCTGAACCGCTTGATCTTGATGTGGAGATGCGTCCTTGGCCAATAACTAAACAGCTTAGATCTTTGATTAAAGGAGTTGTATGTATCAACATGATTCATATCTCCCCATGGACTTGTACTAAAGCTTTATTTGAAGAATCAAAATATTATTTAGATCAGAATAATTTTTTGATGCTCTATGGACCCTTTTTACAAGAAAAAGTACAAACCTCCGAAGGTAACCTGATTTTTGATCAATCCTTAAAATTACAAAACCCACTCTGGGGGCTTCGCAGCATAAAAAACGTTAACGACATTGCATTTGAAAATGGATTTAAACTTGATAGCGTCATCGATATGCCAGCCAATAATCTTTCAGTTATTTATCGCTTAAAGTAAAATTGCACACAACTTTTCTTCTTTCTAATAAGAATTCCACAAATTCGGTAGATGCGATAGGAAAATAAGTTCACTACGCTTTTTTCTTGTGGAGTTTTCTGGCCCAGATGCAATTGATAAAGCTATCCAAGCTGGATTAGATCTAGATGGAAGTCCTATTCCATCAAAAATGCTAACCCTCTACAGGGATGTCATGGATAAAGAAAATGCGCGTAAAAGAAGTGGAGTTAAGAAATCAATGCGAAACCGTATTGTTAAAACTGGATCCAAACATTTTGAACAAGACACACTAAATAGACGATTAATTGATGCTGGTTGGGATGGATTAAAAGCTAAAGAAATTGACTTTTTTTATAACTGAGATCTGATAGCAGCAAATAAACCTAATATGTTAGTTGACATTAGTGTCACACTTTTTTCATTAGTCAATTCCTCTTTTAAGAGAAAAATTTTATAGCTTGTTTTCCCATTTATGTAGTCAAATTGACTGTATCATCAAGACTTTTTGTATCTGTTGCTTCTGAATTTCACATCCATGAGGCAAGCCGTACTTTCTGAGCTTTACGTATTTTAACAATTGGTTTACATTTATTTACATACACATCTCTGATTTCATCATGACTCCAGAAGCAGAAAAGTTTAACGGTTGGGCAGCAATGCTTGGCTTCGTTGCAGCCTTCGGTGCATACGCAACAACAGGTCAAATCATTCCTGGAATTTTCTAAACCAAATAACTATTCATAACAATGCAACCATCTAACAAAACAATTCTAGAAAGAAGCATCGGCAGACCAGCCATGATGGCATTCGTTCTACTAACAGGTATCTACCTAACAACCGGTCAACTTATCCCAGGTGTCGTTTAATGAAAAACCAAACCACTGAAACTCCAAGAGTAGAAGAAGGCAAAGTAATTGCTGAAAGACTCAATGGCTACGCAGCATTTGTTGGATGCTGGGCACTAATTGGTGCATATCTAACAACCGGTCAAATCATTCCAGGTGTTGTGTAATGACTACTCAAAACAACAATGGCAATAGAAACATTGATCCTGAAAAGTTAACTGCAGAAAGGCTTAACGGCTATGCAGCATTGTTTGGATGTATTGCTCTTGTTGGTGCATATGCAACAACAGGTCAAATTATTCCAGGATTTGTTTAATGGAAAAAAATTACTGGAAGACGGCTGAAATAATGAATGGTCGTCTTGCGATGATGGGCCTTCTTGCCGCTGTAGTTAACTATGGATTCACAGGCTGGATCATTCCAGGTTTCGTTTAAACTTATTTTATTATTAAAATGTCTTTAAGTTATTGGGTTCGTGCAGAAGTAGACGATCTACTTAATGAAGATACTTTCTTTGATTGCTCAGATTATTCTTCTCTCTTAGAAGATACTGATTGGGCATAAGTATTGATAAGATCTGGCAATGGAGACACAATTGGTTCATTGTCAGTTATGCAAAAAAAAATCATTCGAAACTTTGTGGCGAAGAAAAGGCTTGATTATGTGCAAGCAATGTTTTGACAAACTCCAGCAAAAGCGGTCTTGAATTTCTTGTCTCACTTTTTTAGCTTTATTTAACCCTAAGATTAACTATTATCTTCTCTAAAATTTTTTATTCTGTTTGATCATTCTTGTTCAGATTCCCATCTGATTTGAAATATTTAAAGTGTTAGCTTCATTAATAATTATTATTCTACTTAATAGCTTTTTAAGACCATACCCTTTACCTATTTTTTATTAGAATCAAGTTAGTATAGATTTGAAATTTTTTTGATGTGGACCAAAATATAAAATATTTAAAATTTCTTTCTCCTTTTTTAGGTGTCTTATTCTGCCCTATCACTATTCTATTCTTGTGGTCTTTTTTGTCTGATCCAGTAGTTGAATCTGAGACTGATCTTATAGAAGAAATAAGGCTCTAAAATTTTTGTCAATTTTAAATTATCTATCCTGACTTTAATTAATCTTTGAAAGTTTTTTATTTATTAATTATCAAACAATAGAAAATTAGAAAGGTTCACTTCCATTGTTAGTAGCTTAATAGCATTTTCTAATTCTTCTTCTGTTTGAAATCCTAATACTTCCGCTGGTTCTAGACCTAGTGAACTGAAGTCTGGTTCTATTCCGAATGGCTCTATGCTTTCTAAACTTCCGACTATATCTTCTAGTTCCTCTAACTCAGTCATGATCGTTAAAAATTTTTTTTTAATATTTTTCTAAGGAAAATTTATGAAACTTCAAGTTTGAAACCTTTATCTAAAAGTTGTTGATATGTGAGTCTTGCTTGAAACGCAAGGATCTCAATTGGTTCTTTGTCGTCTCTTTGCATGATAAAAAAGTGGTTGTCTTCTCCTTTTCTAGCAAAAATGACAATTTCAGATCCTCTTACTAGTCTCCAATTTTCTTGATTCTTATGTTCAGATAATGGTCCTAAATCCCATGGGGCCTTCTCTGGATACTTTTCTCTTTTTACCCTTGGCATGTATTAAAAGTGTCTATATATTTAAGCCTACACTTATGCTCTTCAACGTCAAGAATTAGTTTCTTAATCAGGAAAAGGCAGCCAATGAATATCCCTCATCAAACAACCTTTGGTAAGTAAACCTAGCTTCATACTCTTTAAATGCCTTTCTTTTACCATCATTTTTTTGTATGTATACATAATTATTGTCTATACGACTCCTTGTGAATGTATAAACGCTGTCTGCCTTGGATAGCATCCATTGAATTGATTTGTATTGACTTTGATCGATAGTTGTTAAATCCCATGGGATATTCTCCGGATATTTCTCTTGTATGGTCATGTTTTAATATTTATTTTTTTAATTTATGGTATAAAAACCTTGTAGACATGAGAATAAATACTGTTTTTGCTCAAAGAATATCTCTTAGATGATGATTTTTTCAATTTCTAAAATCATTGTATTGTCTGCAATATTTGAAAAAATATCTACCCATACAAAATTATTCTCTTGTCCAACCCGATGGAAGCATTTTAATTCATCTATTAAATTTAATGATACGTCACTTTAATTTCTTCTTAGGAAATTCTCCACATTATTGGTAATTTATATTGATTGCTTTTGCATTTCACTTATCGCATTTTTCATGTTGATATATGATTAACTCTTTTTTATTTCTTTGATTTCTTAAGAAAAGAAGTTATTGAAGCAACTTGGCTCGACATTTTTCTAATGATATATATATGAGATTACTTGGACTTGATAAGGATTCTTTCTCTAACTGGTGGGCAAAGTTACCAGAGGGATCGACTATAGTTGTGCAGCCTAAAATCGATGGGTGCGCAATAGGACTTAGATATAAATATGGACAATTAGTACATGCCTATTCTCGAGAGGATAGTGAGATTATTGAAAATATTAGGAATATTAATGCTATTCCTTTGAGTATTGATGACTCTCTTAAAGTTGAAGTTGAGTTGGAGGGAGTTTTATATACACCTTTCTCTAATTCAAAGATTTCACTTGAGCAATTGCTCTCAAGCTCATTCTCGCAAATTGACAATAGTACCTCTCTTTTATTTAAAGCATTCCAAATTTTTTGCTCAACAAGTGATGAATTGTCAGATTTGACCCAACTTCAAAACTGGGGATTCGAGGTTCCTATAACTCTAAGAACTGATGATCCTATGCAGGTCAAAAGATGGCATTCTCAATGGATGAAGAATGAATTGTTTTCAAACCTTCCTACCAATGGAATCGTCGCTAAATGCAATTCCTCTTTGACCAAGAATTTTTTGGGTGTTAGTCCTTCGTCTCCTAATTGGGCTTTGGCTTTAACTTGATAAATGATTGATTAATTATTTTGATCGTAGATTTGAACATGCTTCTTGTTCTTTTTTACTAGTCTCGATTCAGTTACCTTGGTTAGATTGCTAAATAAGCTCAATAAAATATTCTTTATAGAAGGCCTCCTATTCTTAATATGACCTTTACTGACAAGCAAATGTTTGAAGCAATAGAGACAAATGCGGATGTCAAGCTTTGTTTTGAAAAAATTTCATTCGCATGCAAGGAGTTAAAAAGTAAGACCGGCTGCCCTAATGATGATGTTGATCGATTTCTTGAATTTGCTATTGGTAAGTGGGATTATTCAAATTCAAATCCCTAATATGTACCTTATTTGCAATATCTTTGATTTTCATTGGTGGTGTTCTTTTTATTTTGTTTTATCCATTAATCTGACAAATTTTTTTATTTGGAAATAGTAAGTAGGGGTATTCCCTAATCTGTTTGAATAGAACTTATCGATTGTATTTCTTGGAAAAATGAATAATTTTATCTCTAAAATTAATTTAGGACTTCTGGCTGTAGGTTTTACTACAATATCTCTTCAATTATTTCCTATTTCTAGGCAAGCCTCAAGCTGGAATCATTGCTTAAGAAAAACATCGGAGACATTGAGTCAAGTCAAAGCTGTTATGAAAATGAATGATGATAGTAAGGAAGTTTTATCAGTGATGATATGTAATGGTGCTGTATTTGAACCCAAATTCAAGTCGAATATCCAATAATGTTTGGGCATTTATTTCTAGAAGTTTTGATTTCCATCCATTTTTAAGAAATTACGTTCTATAGCTCTTAGTCTGATTTGATAAGAATAATAAATCTAAAGGTAAGGTTCAAAGTAAATATTTCTTGTTGATACTAGGAATTCAATAGAATTCCTAATAATCCAGTAAATGCTAAAGGATGTATATAGATGCAGTACAAATCAGAGCGATTTTAAGAGATATTCATTATTTGTTGTAATAAGTAATTTTTTCTGATTCACGCATTAACAAATATTCAAAACTAAAGCTTTATATATTGAACGATTTGATTATATGAACTTTTCAATTTGCTCTTAGCAGTCTATAAGGAGGCATAGATTTTTCCTTATTTTATAAATATATCCTGCTATTGCTTGCGATTGAGCGTTTCCTTATAGCTAAATGATCTTTGGAATCATTTATTTTACAACACGCCAAAAAGGAACTTTCCTATAAATCAATTGTCTTAACCATGAATAATTTTCCGTATAACCTTGAATTCCTGAGTTTAATCTAGAAGGTTATGTTCCCATTATTTTTAGCTTTAATGTCTAGGACTAATGTAAATATTGTAAGTTTGTTAATTATAAGTTAGTATTATAAGTACAACCATTTATTTATCATGCTCACTGGTAAGGATTTATTAGCCAAGGTCAAAGACTTGGGAGATGTCTCAAAATCTGATCTTGTTAAAGCTTGTGGATATGTTTCCACCAAGAAGGGAGGCGGAGAACGTCTTAACTATACTGCTTTTTATGAAGCACTTCTAGAAGCTAAAGGTGTAAACCTAGCAGCTGAAAGTGCTGGTGGTATTGGTAAAGGTGGTAGAAAGCTTAGTTATGTGGCAACTGTCCAAGGAAATGGAAACCTATTGATAGGAAAGGCCTATACAGCTCTTTTAGATCTCAAGCCTGGTGATAATTTTGAGATTAAAATGGGACGTAAAGGATTCCGATTGGTTCCAGAAGGAGAAGGTTAATCTTTAAAAAACTGAATCAAAACATTTAGATTTAGCCGAGAAGCATATCTGCCTCTCGGCTTTTTTATTTGCTTAATTTTCTAGTTAAATTTGTCTGATTACTCATCTATATTTTATTTACCTAGAGAGATCTTTCTTCTCTTTTATACAGCTTTTTCCGTTTTGTACTTAAAGGATTCTTCCTTTTTACACCTCTTTTTTTTTGACTTATATCTAAATTGCGGTTTTTTTCTGAAATATAATTGCATATACCATTTTTATTTAAATCTTTTTTTGTCTTTTCATGATTCTTGCTCATCTGAATTTTAAGTATGATATTTTTTTCCTTTGATGCTTTTCGTCATGTCAAAATCTAAGATCTTTATTACTCATGAACGTTTTTATTTGAGATAAACCCTTGTTCAGACTTCTCTTGTCTTGACAGGGCCCATTATTTTGATCAAGTTTACACTCTTTCTTATCTTGTCTCTATTTAGTTTTATTCACATTCTGGTATCTAATTTCGTTATCCTTATGACCATGTACGTATCTTTAATTTTTGTTTGATCCGCTTTATAACGAAATTGTAACTAAAACTTCAGACTTAATGGTTTATCTCGTTCGACATTTTTTTATTGAGCTTGTTTTACCGTTGTCAATTTTTGTTGCTGTAATGCTTACTCTTTTCTTGAATTGGAGTTGGATACCTATTTCAAGTATTGAGCGTGAGAGGGCTCTTACTCTTGAGGAAGTTAAAAACCATCTATTTGAATAAGTTATCCTTTAAATTATTATTGGGCTCGATACTTGTTGATTAGATTCCTTCGTAATTATTCAAATATCTAAGCATCATTTTATATTTCTTGTTTTAGCTTGGATTCCAAAATATATTGACAATCCAATCAAAAGAATTACTAGTAATGAACTGCTACTCCCAAGGATTTCAATAAGCATATTTAGTTTAGATATCTAAAATCTTATTTTACATATTTAAACTCGTCCTAGGTCTTGGATCTATCCTCTCATCAACTGATGTTACAAATGGAATATAAAGCGGACAGTGTTTGAGAAATTCACAAATATTTTCGGGAGAAGACTTGGCTAAAGTAAAAATTAATTTTATTACTAGAATAATCACTTGATAGCTTTGAATTTATAAATATAATTTTTTATTCTTATTGGTCCTATTGGTTATTAATATAAAAGTTAAGCCTTTGTGGCATTTGAGCTTAATATCAAACAATTAACGTTTTAATATTTCTGAACTTAGAATTATGAATCCAGTTTGTATGAAATTTAGAAAAATTGATTATTTTCGCCAACTGGATGCCATACCTTTCCTTTTAATGTCAGTGATAATCTTCTTCCCCATAATAGGAATGGGAAAAAAAATTTAGTCATCTTATTAGAGGTGAAAATAATCCTGAGTACTTCTAACAGTGTGTCACTTGGCTCCTTGATCTGAGAGCAAATCCAATTAATTGCATCTGCTCCATGCATGATATTTTTATCACTAATAAGAATTGCTCCTTTATTCAAATCATATCCTTGTTTATAGAGTTGAGTTAATAGGGATAGATTTTTTCTTCCATCTAATATTTCGAATTCAGGAAGATTGCTTTTTAATTCAATTAATTGTGCAAAGTGATTGCAAAAAGGACATTCACCATCATATATAAATAAACTTTTATCTGACATGATTGTTTATCTGTTTATGTATTGTACATACACTTAGTCTGAAAACGCGTCAAAAAGGATAAAAAAAATTGGTATGAATCATAAAAAACAAGCAGTAAACATATTTTTATTCAGATATTTTGTCCTATGTCACAATATAAATTTAATGTGTTACTGTTATTGATAGATGTTAGAAAATATAAAAAAACTAAAAATTTGTCTGTTAACGTATGATTTATATATTGATTAATATTAACTTGTGCTTTTTAGTTTATAACTTATTCATATCTATTAACCATTTGATTCTTAGCTTTAGCTTTTGAAAACGTTGCTCTTTACATTCTCTTCTTGTATCTGGGGCCGTAATAAGGACATAGGAAGTGCTGTTACTATTGCGAATGAAAGAACAAGGATTAAATCTGTTGTGAAATGGCTTATACCTAGCTCTGAGTGAGCAAGAGCAAAGTTCAGTAATGACATTTGTTGTATTCAATACTCCTTGAGCATATTTTATTTTGTATATAAATATATATTATGTAGTAAAAATTATTGCTAAATAAAATCAGATTTTTCTAATAGTTGATAATTATAGAATAACTCATTCATCTTTAACCTTTTAATTTAGTGTTGGTAAAAAAACCTCACTTATCCTGAAAGTACTTTAGTATTTATCAAGTTCATTTTTGGAACGGATTCGTTCCTATCGGACATTATGATGAGAATCGTTGCCTATGTTCGTTATTCAAATGCTTCATTAATGTTTGATTGGCATTTCTTTTTGGGTGCCCTCATTTTTTTTATACTTTGTGGAATCTTGATATTTCAAAATCAGATTTGGGAGGAGGAAGACTATTCAAGAAATAAAAAATGGTACAAATGGAAATCTTCGGCTATTAAGGCAAATAAAGGTGATTTATCTGGGATCTATCCAAGAACAAAAGAATAATCAAATACGATTGCTGATTTCTCTCACTATCGAGTCTTAACATCATCCTTTTTGATAACTGGTTTTTGGGTTTAACATAATTCTTGCTTGTAAGAGCGAAACCAGATAAAAAGAGAAAATAGTATGTCTCTCTCTTTAACTCAGGTATGAATGAAATTAAATGTCCTGAATGTGGTAGTAGGTTCAGTATTGATGAAGATAGTTATTCAAATATTATTAAGCAGGTGAGAGATCAGGAGTTTGAGGATGAAATGAAGAAAAGCATTGAACTTCTTGAAAGGGATAAACAAAAATCCGTTGATCTTGCTATTCAAAATTTTCGTTTACAAATGCAAGAAGCAGCATTTGTAAACGAAAAAAAAATGCAAGGCCTTCAGTCTCAATTGATTGCTGCCCAGGCTGAAAAAACTATGGCCGTGAACAAGATTAAGCATACATTCGAAAAAGAGAGAGCTTCACTTGAGTATTTATTGGAAAAAACAAGAGAAAAGAATGAATTTGATAAAAAACTTGCAGTATCTGACGCAATTACTCAATTAAAAGAAGGGTATGAAAAGCTGAAGAATAACCTAGATAAAATTGAACTGCAAAAGGAATTATCTGAAAAATCTATAAAAATGAGATATGAGATTCAGTTAAAAGATAGAGATGATTTAATTGAGAGACTCCGTGATATGAAAATAAAATTGTCCACCAAAATGGTTGGTGAGTCACTTGAGCAACATTGCGAAAATGAATTTAATCGATTAAGGGCTACCGCGTTTCCTAATGCATATTTTGATAAAGATAATGATGCTAGTTTTGGTAGTAAAGGTGATTATATTTTCCGTGACTGTGATAGTGCAGGTAACGAAATAGTATCTATTATGTTTGAGATGAAAAACGAAATTGATGGCACTTCTAGCAAGAAGAAGAATGAGGACTTTCTTAAAGAGTTAAATAAAGATCGTATAGAAAAAAATTGCGAATATGCTGTATTGGTTTCTTTATTAGAATCTGATAATGACTTATTTAATGCTGGTATTGTTGACTTTTCATATAGGTATCCAAAAATGTATGTTGTTCGTCCGCAATGTTTTTTACCAATAATTTCTTTATTAAGGAATGCTTCCCTTAAGGCGCTTGAGTATAAATCAGAACTAGCAGCTATTAAAGAGCAAAATATTGATATCACAAATTTTGAAAATAGCCTTGAACTATTTAAGGATTCTTTTGGTAAAAATTATGCGCTAGCTTCAAAACGTTTTGAGACAGCAATAATGGAGATTGATAAATCCATTAATCACTTGCAAAAAACCAAAGATGCTTTACTTGGTGCTGATAGAAATCTTAGATTAGCTAATGATAAAGCTCAAGAAGTTTCGGTTAAAAGATTGACTAGAAATAATCCTACAATGAGAGAAAAATTTAACTCCATGAGAAAAAATGAGGCAGCATAAATAACTTGTTAATCTTGAATAAGTACTAGTTTAAATTTATATGAGTGGTTGGCTTTACATAATAAAGAATAGAGATTTATATAAGATTGGAATAACAAAAAACTTTGAGAATAGGATGAGACAACTTAAGCCAGATAATGTTGTAGCTAAATTGTATACTATTGAATTTGTAAAATTAGAGAGAGAGTTACATAATCGCTATAAAAAGTTCAGAATTCCTCAAACGGAGTATTTTAGATTAGAAAATTCTCATCTTAAGGAGATAAAACAAAGAATTTCCATACTTAATTATCCTATAAGTTTAACTTTAGGTATTTTTCTAAAATCAATATTATTCTTGTTATTTCTATTCTTACTTATATTAGTAGTTATGTCTTTATTTATTAATGACTTAAATATGGCTATATTTAAGTCACTTTTTTGGATTGAGAGGATTTCATTTGTAATCGCCTTTATTTCCTTATTCTTTCATTCAGGTAAATATTTAAGTTTTTGGAATGAATTAAAATTTAGATTCTCAAGATTAAGTATATTTATTTTGTTTTCTTTCTTATTTAGGCTTGCTGCTTTCTGTTTCTATCAAAATTGAATTATTATAAGTGATATTTATAAAGCTTACAATATTTTATTAACTTTAAACTTACCACATGTCTTTGCTTGACTCATCTTCTTGTTGTTGCTTTAGAAGACCAAGTCTTCTATCAAATTCAATTTCTTCTTGACTTTTTTGTTCTACTTTAGGATTTTTATTGCATTTTTCTCTCACTTCAATAATCTTTTTACTTAAGTCATCTGAGAAATGATCTTTTATTTCATCCCATGCTTCCTTCTCTTCAGCATTACCTACAGTTCCTTTGATTTGATCGATAATGATTTCCTTAACAAATTCCCTTAGATCACTTTCGCTCATAGAGTTAACTCGACTTGATATGTACATATCTTTAAGGGTATCTAGTTCTTTGTTGCTTAGATCCTTATAGGTAAGTTCTTCCATTTTGTTGTTTTTTTGATTAAAAATTATTTATAGACCCATTTAGCTTCTAATACTTCTGAATTGGGATTAAAACCTATTACATTCCTTTTTGCGTCCTCTTCATTATTAGCAATAACAGTCTGTTCATAGAAATTGCCCTGCTCATTAATCATACAAATTTTAAATCTCATTTTTGTTTAAATTTTTTTTATTTTATGCCATTTGTTTTTAAAAACAATTGATTGGTCATAATTGTTGAAAGCATAACCTTTCATGAGTTTATTTATTTTTACGATCAAATAGAGAATTTATTACAGCTTCAACCAATATTGCTGTAAAGAATAAACTTAATGATGGAATAAATAATGGATACCAGAGCTTTTGAAATAAAATATCAAAATAGGAATTACCATTAATACTTAATACAAAACTAAAAGCTAGAAATAAAGAACCTAATATTAAAATATAAAGATTATAAATTAATAAATTATCTAATGCTTTTTTCCATTGGGTTTCTTTTTCCATTTTATCTCAATTCATATTAAATTTGAATTTTGTATTGTTAAAAGCATTCATGCCTAAAATCAAGAAGTTCCCCTGAAGGCATAAAGGTCAATTCCAATTGATTTAAGGTAGAAAGCACCTCCAATAGCAACTAAGTTGAGGCAAAAAACAAAAATCCATACTTTCCATGATTGATTTTCAGAACCCATCTCTTTTGTTAAAGTTTATTTATACATCTTATTATGAGATGTATAAATAAACTTTAGCTTTAACTGCATACGAAAAGTATCAACTTAATGCATCAAGATCTCTTCTGTAATGTTTTGAGGTTCTAAAATCAATATCACTTGATTTCCAATC
The DNA here is from genome assembly GCF_047305155.1 of Prochlorococcus sp. MIT 0916. Classification (GTDB taxonomy): domain Bacteria; phylum Cyanobacteriota; class Cyanobacteriia; order PCC-6307; family Cyanobiaceae; genus Prochlorococcus_B. The sequence continues at coordinate 1,723,354 of NZ_CP138980.1, read as the reverse complement.
GGTATCTTCTAGTAAGTCCGAATATTTATCACTATTTGATGGAAGTTTTTTTTCTAATCTCCAGCCAGCCTCACTCAAGAAATCCACGTAGTCTTTAGAAAATATGTTTCCATTGATACTTGATGCCTCAATGCTTGCTCCTATTTCAGTTGATAACTCATCTTTTGTTTGTAATGTCATCTATTAAAAATCAATTATTTTTGTTCTAATCATTTTTTTTTTAAGGTGTTAAGTCTTTCTTGTAGTGTTAACCCTCGCTGGAGTGTTTTAAAAAATTAACTATGTGGTTTTATCAAAACTTCTTTAAGGCGAACTCGAATCTTGTTTAATTGCTCTTGACTTCCAAGGAATATCAAAATCATTCCTGGAGAGATAGAAACCTTGTTTTTAGGATTACCCATTAATTGACCCGAGACTTTAGTTGCTAAAAGTAGTGCTTCACTACGCTTTGAGAAGTCAAAAACATTTTCATGTTGACTCCTAAAGATCTCAATTTTCACGATATCCTCAGTGAGTTTAAATTCTTCTATTTCGCAATCTGAGCCTGCAAGTAAATCTATAAAGTCTACAGCTATAGGCCTTAATGCAGAGGCGGCCATGGTTCTACCTGCCGCAACATATGGACTAACTACCGCATCAGCTCCTGCTAGTTTTAATTTACTAGCAGCTTCCTCGTTCGCTGCCCTAGCGATCAGTCTGCAAGTATCATTTAGTGCTTTTGCACTAAGAACAACATATAAATTTGCTGCATCATTTGGGAGCGTAACCACTAAACTCCTACAATTTTTTACTCCTGCTAATAATAATGTTTCGTCCATTGTCGCATCTGCTAATAGTACGTTGAATCCTTTTTCCTCAGCTTCGGTTTTTCTAGTAGAATCGTTTTCAATTATTAGGGTTGATATTTTTTCAGACTTTAATTGGTCAGCAATTTCTTTACCCGTGCGGCCATATCCACATATAATTACATGATTTTTCATTCTTCTAATTAACCTCCTTAATCGGAGCTCTTCTAATTTTATGAAATATCCTAATTCAGACAATTGTATAAATCTTTGGAGTGTTAATTGAACTACAAATAATCCCCCCCCGATGATTAAAAAAGTTATAATCCGACCCGCTGAACTCAAAACTTCAACTTCACCAAAACCTATTGTTGTAATGGTTATCAGTACCATCCATAAACAATCTCCCCAATCCCAACCTTCTGTAAGTCGATAGCCTAATGCACCGAATAAAAATAAGAATATGAGTAATGATATTGGAGCTGCCCAAACTTTCAAATAGCCTTTTAATTTATTTGTTTTTATTAGATTCAATTTAAATCTTTAGCCTTAATTTTATAGTATAGTGATATTTCAATTAAATATTTATTCGTTTTTATTTCTATAGGTATAAATCTAGTCTAGTATATAATCTTCCATTTTTAATCATTACTCATTGTATGATTTAATTAATTCTGTTAGTAATCATCTCATATGCAATCTCTTACAGCTGAAGATAAAAAGGAATTATGCAAGGATGCTTTCCAAGACATATCTTCCATACTTGCAGGTTTACGCGATCAGGGTTTATCTGATTTGGAAATTTTTGAGTTTGGTAAGTCACTCATAGATCATTTTGATCCAATTAAAATGGAAATTTTAAAAAAAGAATCAGATTATCAAGATGCATTGTTCAGAGAAGCTAATGATCTTTGATTTATTCTTATTATTTCTTTCTATTAGTATTTTCTATACTTAGTTTGATCATATTTTTCTTTGTTATTCAAGAAAATTTAAATTTATTCTTTTATGTTATAAGCCATTACACTTGTCAGCATTATTTCTCATCTATATTTTGGTTGAGGTTTGTCTTTTGTATATAGTCAATTATTTCTTTGCTCTGCTCTACTGTCAATGATGATAGAGGTGATGAAGCAGGTATTTTCAAGAGCGTGCATGTTGCAATTATCTCAGGAGAATCAACGCTTAGAGCTTCGGCAAGTTCCTTTACTCTTAATCTAGCCACATTAAAAATCATTGTTTTTGATGATTGAATAAAGATCAACGTATTTATTTTTTTATTTTATTGCTATATGTGGAGGTATTAGTTTCGAAATTGATAAAATGAGTGATGATACTGATTTGAAGTTGACCCTTCACAAAGTTGTCTCTTATGCTGTGCTTCGTATGGAAACTGCATCAGATACCAATATAAGAAGATGTATATTTCAAGAATATAAGGAATGGTTAGGATCTTCAATTGATGATTGGGTTTTGGCTTTACCTAAGGATTGGGGTAAGTCTGATGTTAATTTTTATTAGGTTTTGTTTATTTATAAGTTCATTTATAAAATTGTTAATCCTTAAAGAGTATTAATTAAAGTTTTTTTGAGCACATTCGTAACCTGATTCTCTAATATCTTTGTTTTCATCAATAATTGCTTTGAGTGCACAATCGCAATAGTTTATTATTTCGATTTTCGATATAGATTTAGTTGCTGGATTCCTTAAAGCACTTGTAACGCAATCATCGATTTGACTTTCAGGGTATGAATAAGCTATTCCAGAAGAAGTAAGAACTATAATAGATATAATTAAGAATGCCTTCATTTTAATTCTAATAATGAATTAACTATACAATTTCTTTTCATTAATGATTTATTTACGATTTGAATATTTATATTTTGTTGTTATTTTATTAATATTTAATTAATTAGGTCTTTGATAATCTAAGATAATAATCTAATTAATGTATTTGTTTTTCTTAAATGTCATTAGATCACTTAAGAAAATTTTTAAAAGAAATGCAGAATGATGACACTTTAAAAGATGAAGTTCTTTCTTCCTCAACAGCAGATGACGTTGCCCTTATTGCTTTACGCAAGGGATATGAATTCTCAGGCGATGAATTGCTTCGATTTTCAGGTAAAAAAGTTGGAAGAGTTACAGTACAGAAGAATGATGTACCAGGAGAATATACTTAAAAAGTCTATTTTCTTCTTCTTAGCTCATTAACTATTCTATCCCACTTTTTACCGGCATTAATATAATAATTTTTCTTTCGTCGATAAATTAAGTAATTAAACATACATATAGCTAAGATAAAAATAACAACTATTACAAAAATGAAATTCACTTTATCTAGATATTCGGACATGAATATTATATAGTTTTTTTTATTATGTGTCAGTTATAAATCGATCACGTATAACATAGCTTAGGCATTAGCATTAAGTGATCCTATTCAATTTAATAATGATATTTTCCCATTTCTTTTCTTTTTCAACTAAGATGGGTGTAATTCTTACTAATTTTATGGATATTACTTTAATAGCTATAGCAATTTTTATCTTGGTTGCAATAGTATTTCTTGGACTATATTTGTTTAAAAGTATTAATAAAAAATCTTTTTTAGCAGAAGACGGTTCTGTTTTTGATAACGAATCTGATCTAGATGTTTATCAGAAGCTTTATGAGGAGACAAAGCCTTTATTTAGTAGTGATTCTGAGAAAGGTTCTCCACAGTTAATATTAGGATTTGATAAATCTTTTATAACTAAATTGTCATCAGAAGGTTTCCCTGATTTAAAAACACTTGTCAAATATCGTAAGCAATTCAAGTCATTATCAGATTTAATTAATACTTAGCTTGATTTTGTTCTTTTAACGAATCGGTATACTATTATAAAAATAATTTTTTCAAGTCACAATGAGTAAAGCAGAATATACCGAGGAACAACTATCTGAAATGAGGGAAGATGCGTTTGTAAATATCAAAGAAGCGTGTATGAGACTTCAAGAAAGATCAAAGTGTAGTAATGAAGTCGTCATTAAAATGTTAAACGAAGTTTCTCACTTTTATCTTAATCAAGATTTGAAAGATAATATATAGAGGACTTACAATTTTCTAGTTTTTTTCGAATTTATATTCTTTTAATGGTTCAGGATTTATTAAACTAGTATTGCTATCTTTAAAGAGGTTCATATCTTCAACTGAACCATCAACTTGGATTAAATTATTTATTATTCCTGTAAAAGTAATGTCTCCCCCTGTTGTACTTGCTAAGATTGTAGTTGGATTAAATAACTTTAATAATTGAGGTAGTACAGTCTTACCTTTAATAAATTTTCCTGCGAGTGGTAATGAAAAATCTATTACTGGTGTTATTAATAAATCTATATTTCTAGATTTAATGTTTTTATCAAGAAAACCATGTGGCTCGATATAAATTGAATCTATGCCTGATTCTATAATGTATCCATTCTCAATATTTGGTACTGACGCGCCTGATGAAGCTTGAATATTTATATTGTTCTTTTTAAAGGTTTCACCAGGCTTTAGTGTGTTTATTTGGGTAAAACCAATTTTACTTACAACATTACTAGCTGCTTGCGAAGCAATTACTGGAATATTTTTATTTATTTTCTCTAGTGTTGGAGGATGGGCATGATCAGGTTGGCCTTGAGTTAGTAATAAAAAATCAATGCCTCTGGGAATCTCAACTTCTTTACTCAGTTCACCCTTTATTAGCCAATCTCCAGGAGGAAAAGTTAAATCGCCATTTAACCATGGGTCAATCAATATTCTTGTTTTATCCAATTCAATAAGCCAACCATTCGCTCCATAGTAAGTTGCTTTTATCGTCATGTTTTTTTTATTTTCAATATAACTGTATATTTTTTATATAGTGGATTATCCCAATGTTTGCCTTGTTTTACGATGTCAAAATATCACTGATATTATTAATAAAGTAATTATTAATAAAATTATTAAAAATGCAAACTTCTTAATATATGTTTGGAATTCATGCAACCAGTCATTTTCCATGATAATAATATTTTTTAATTAGTAATTTGCCTTATTATATTAGATGTTTGTAGTTTTTTGAACCTCTCGTTTATCAAAAGTTTTCTCTATTATTGAGTTTAATTTCTTAATATCATGACAATTCGAGATTGGGATGGAATAGCTCTAATTATTGGTGCTGGCGATATTGGTAAATGTATGTCTAATCATTTGACCACTGTATCACCAAATTTGGATGTTTTTGTGTGTGGCCGAAATCTAAAAAGTCAAAATTCGATATATTTAGACTTAGAGAATGATCATTCATTTATTTCTTTTGAAAATCAAATCTCACTATTTAAGAAGCCTCTTCGTCTAGTTATCAATACAAGTGGCTTTCTTCACTCAAATATTGTAAAACCTGAAAAAAGACTTTCACAAATAAATCGCTCCAATATCATAAAAAATCTTTCTATCAATGCTATTGGACCAATTCTGATTGCAAAAAGTATAGAAAAGTTTATTAGAGCAGACCTTCCATTCTCCTTTGCTAGTTTAAGTGCCAGAGTTGGTAGTATTGGTGATAATAGTCTTGGTGGCTGGTATTCGTATAGAGCTTCTAAAGCTGCTCAAAACCAATTATTAAAAACCCTTAGTATTGAATGGAGACGTAAGTTTCCTTTCTCAGTTGTATCTATTTTGCATCCAGGTACTTGTGATACAAGATTATCTAAACCTTTTCAATCAGCTGTCCCAAAAGGTAAACTTTTTACGCCTGCTCAATCAACAGAATATTTGGTTAATATTATCTCTGAGCAAAAACCCTCTGATTCTGGTAAGTTCGTTGCCTGGGATAAGAGTCTTATTCCTTGGTGATTATAAGGTACATTAATTACAATCTTATAATTTATACATTTTGATTTAAAATCTTTGTTTTACTTATTTTTTCGATGTAATATATTAAAAGTATTATATTAACGCCTTGAAAAAAAATATTGTCGCAATTGGTGGTGGTGGATTTGGTAGAAACAATTCGTCTTGTTTAATAGAAAAATATATACTTAATCTTTCAGAAAAATCTATTCCTAAAATTTGTTTTCTACCTACCGCAACTGGCGATAATGATTCCTATATTGTTCGTTTTTACTCAATTTTTAATTCCTTAAATTGTCAACCAAGTCATATTGAATTTTTCAAAAGAACTACTGATATAAAAACTCATATTATGGAACAAGATGTTGTATTTGTTGGCGGTGGAAATACAAAAAGCATGCTTGCGATTTGGAATGACTGGGGGATGAGTGATTTACTAAAAAATGCTTATAATGAAGGAGTAATCATGAGTGGTGTAAGTGCAGGAGCAATTTGTTGGTTTACTAGTGGTATTACAGACTCATGGGATAATGAATTAAGGATCTTACCTTGTTTAGATTTTGTAAGTGGGACTTGTTGTCCTCATTATGATGAGGAGCCTTCTCGTATTCCTTATGTAAAAAAATTAATACTTGACGAAAAAATCACTAATTGTATTTCTATCGAAGGTGGGTCAGCGATGCACTTTATTGATGGCAATCCATTTAAAAATGTATGTTTTAAAAATAATAAAAATACATATAATGTTTTTCTAGATAATAATGATGTAGTTGAGAAACCTTTCAAAAAAATACAATTATAGATTAATTTGTAACATTTACATTTGTTTATCTCTTGATAGAATCTATTAATATAATAAAAGATTATAATTATTTAATACTAACTAGAATGCCTTTATTCTTATTATCATTTTCAGAGATGGGTCTAAGTTTACCCATTGTAGTCATATTAGTTATCTTTGGTGGTTTCTTTCTTATTAGCTTTTTCATAACAAGTCCTAATATGGATACCAAAGGTTTATTAAGAGTTCTATATTCAAAACCCGTTAGGAAGGCTGATGGATCGGTTGAGTATCCTGAAAGCAGGAATAATTAGTATCTTACATAGCTGTATTTGTTATGGAATTTTTAGGCCTTTTTTTCATTGATAAACAAGGGATTTAAATTGACTATTGTTAGATTTTATTGTGCATTCAGGAACTATCTTTTGTGAAAGTTAGGAATTCCTATAGCCTCATAGCACTCTTGAAGAGTAACGTCGTATATGAACCTTAATCATGTTATAAAAATTGGAAAAAAGTTTGCTTACTAATTTCGAGAGAGTCAATAACGAAAATAACAATAGGACTTATCTTCCTTCTGGTTTAAATGGGAAAGCATTAGAAATTTCGCTGGATGATATCCCCTCTAGAAAGGAAGTTAGAGAAGCCATACCCAACCACTGTTTTACTCGTCAGACGAATAAATCTCTTTTTTATCTCTCTCGGACCGTTGTAATTCAGATCTTTGTTGTTTTGCTAGGTCTCTCCATTCCTCTTACTAAAGTGATGATTCCAGTTTGGATTTTATATGCAATAGTATCTGGTACCACTTCAATGGGGCTTTGGGTTTTAGCTCATGAATGTGGACATGGAGCATTTTCAGATAATCGTAGATTAGAAACGATTGTTGGATATTGTCTTCATTCTTTTTTACTAGTTCCATACTTTTCATGGCAAAGGTCACATGCAGTTCATCATGCTTTTACCAATCACATAACTGATGGAGAGACTCATGTTCCTGTTGTTATTTCGGGAGATGGTGAATCTGAAAAAAAGGGTGGTGAAGAGGAAATGGAATCATCATTATTCTTTGGGAAGATTCTTTATGGCATAAATCAACTATTCCTTCACTTAATTCTTGGATGGCCAGCTTATTTACTTCTTGGTAAAACAGGTGGACCTCGCTATGGCACTAGTAATCATTTCTGGCCAACAGCTCCCTTCTCAAAAAAACTTTGGCCATCTGTATGGGCAAAAAAGGTATGGATATCTGACTGGGGAATAGTTTCTATGTTGCTTTTGTTGACTTTTTGGTCTTTAAAATTTGGAATAAATTCAATGATTAGTCTCTATTTAGGGCCTCTAATCGTTGTTAACATTTGGTTAGTGATTTATACATGGCTACACCACACTGATACTGATGTTCCCCATCTCGGTTCCAGTCAATTTTCCTATATGAGAGGGGCATTCTTATCCATTGATAGACCCTATGGAAGAATATTAGATTTTCTTCATCACTCCATAGGTTCTACGCACGCAATTCATCATATTGAACCAACAGTACCTCACTATCATGCAAGATTAGCTACGAGAATATTAAAAATTAAATTTCCTAAGGTATATCTATACAATCCAACTCCAATTCATAAGTCTCTTTGGCACATAGCTACAAATTGTGTTGCAGTAAGGAAAGATTATGCTGTTGATAGATATGTTTGGAAACAACCCAAGCATTCTAAATTTTAATTATCAATCTAAACATTTTCATAAAATGATTAAATGACTTTCTCTAATTATTTTACTGATTTAAATTTATCGGATAAATAACTTATTTATTTACAATATTTTAGTTTAAAGATGTCAAAAAAAGATTTTGAAAGGTTTCTCTACAAAATTGATCAATTAAATCGATTGGTTGAAATAATTAATAAATCACCTGAAAAGTATGAATTAATTATTAATTGCAAGAGGCATGAAGAAGTCGTGGAGCTTGCGAAGCAATGGGGATATGAAATTGGAAAGAGATGGGGAGAATATTAGGTTTTCAATGCAAAGAAGTGAAGCTACTGGCCTCCTCCATTACAGCTCCATACTTTTGATGAGACACCCTCATATGCTGTTGTTCTTTCAATGCATTGATTTTGCATGGCTGCCCATGATGAAATCGGTTCCATGTCAGTTGATATTTTCTTAACTGATTGTGATATAGAAATTATTGAGATTGAGGTGAATACGAGAGACAGAGTACTTAAGCCTGCAAAAATCAAGAATTTGTTATTGTCAAAGAATTCCTTTAGCATATCTAGAAATGATTATTTTTTTAAATATTACTTAGGATATATAGAATTATCTGATTAAGTTATCCTTTGAAAATATTAGTGCATAAATCAATTTTATTTTCAATAAAATTAAATGTTCGTATTTACCTTCTTCTTTAATAACCAATTTATTTATTTTTTTCGAAAAAGTCTAAGATTTTTTTTAATCTATCTGTGTTTTCAAAATTAGGACTTGCTGTAAGGAAAATGACTAAAACTATCATTAGTACCCCAACACTAGATACACCTAATAAAAGTTGCTGGAATGGATCTAAGGATTCAAGCATTTTTATTTGTTTTAAATGTTTTAAACACTGTATTGATGATAATTGAACAAAAGGATTTATAACGCAATCAAAACCTTATGTTTTAGTTCTTTGATAATTATTTACTTCTCTTTAGTTTCTTTCGGCCATCTTGCCTTTAAATTGAGAGGGTTTTTGAGATTTATTTCTATAGGTTTTCCTTGAGCTAATGCTATCAAAGCTTTAAACGCCCAGCCACCAAAAATTAATAGTAAAGAGATTAAAAATATATAACCTAAATTCGTGAGCATAAATCTTATAAAAATTGACAATAATAAAATATTTTAAATGATAGTGTTTGCTTTTGTAAATACAAATAATGATTTTTTTTTCTTATATTTTAATGAATTCTTCTTGCATTTTATCTTTCAAGTTTAATGGTTTTTCTCTATTCACTCGGATTTTCTTAATCAAAAGATCCCTTCTCGTAAGTCGACGTCTGCTAGCTATAAATACTTAGTGCTTTATCCTTCTTTAGCTCTGATTGTGTTAATTCTATCATTTTATTATTATTTTTTTTAATTTTTATTGATTTTTATCCCATTAGGTATGAATATAAAAATATTATTATTAACCTTGATGATTAACAGTACCTATTTATATTCCTTCCTTACATTTATTTCTATCTGTTCTATTTTTTACTTATTTCTAAATTTTAGACCGGGAAAAAACGAGGAAAATAATAAAAAACTCTTAAAAAATTTATTAGAAGGTTTAGATATGGAATTACCTGAAGAATTAAAAGCTTTAGATAATTCTTCTACTGATGCTCAAAAATTGTCATAATTTAAATCAGATGTATCTTGATGACCAACTTTAATTTTGATGATACAGAAACATCGGGGATTTGGTGGTCAACTAATGTTTCTATTAGAGATTTATGTGTAGAGCTTAAGGATGATACAAGTTGTGACGACAGTGAAATAGTCGAACTGCTCAGATCTATTGCAAAATCAATTGAAGTGAGTGGTTTATAAGTATAATTTGCTGACTTATATCACAAGTTTATTGTTTGTCCCATTGTAGTTTCCATTGAGATGCTTTCCACTCTCTTGACCATGATTTGCGTGTCTTATTCTGCTTTTCAAGTTTTGCTTTTAGCCAATTTTCAAGTGTGGTAGGAACAATATCTAATTCGTTCTGAATCTTTTTAAGTTTATTCATATCAGCTCCATAACCTGATCTCTCAATCCAATCTGCCATCACACCTATGTCATATTCCAAAAGTTTTATTGCCAGTCTCGGAATCTTTACATAATTAGTTTGAAATCCTTCTTTAGAAACTATTTTTTGGAGCGTCATCGCCATTTCTAACCCCGTTAGCTCCTCTCCGGCAATATTGATAGATTGATTTTTATATTTCTGTGGTTTAGATAAAACACCTCTTACCCATTTACCTATATCGTCGACCGCGATTGTTTGCCACTTGCAATTCTTACCAACAATACCAGGGAAAATTTCTTTAGAAATACTGTAGCCTGGTAATTTATTCTCAAAGTTTTCAAAGTAACTAACTGGTCTTAAGACAGTTGTAATTTTCTTTAGATCTGATTTATCTATATATTCTTCAATATCCCATTTACTAGTAAAATGTCCTGGAGCAGGATCATTTTTTAATGGATCTTTTGCCTTACTAATTGAGCTAAATATAAAATGCTTTAAATTTCCTTTTTTATATGCGGTTTTAACTTGATTTATCAAGTTAAAACCTTGTTCCATTTCATAATTCCTTACAATACTGCCTCTAAATGGCTTCCACCCTTTTGTAGGGGTTGTGTTACCAAAAATCACGTCAACTCCTTCAAAAGCTTTATTAAGGCTTTCAGGATCCATTAAATCCCCTCTAACTAGCTCAACGTTATTTAGGCTTCCAAGCATTAATGCTTTTGCACTTTTTATATTTCTTGTAATGGCACGTATTTGATATTTGTTGGTTTTGCTTAATTCCTTAACTACTCCAGTGCCTTGTCGGCTTGTCGCCATAGTAACTGCTATGACTGCATTTCTATTTAAACCTGACTGGGCAATTGATTCTTCTTCAAACACGTTTAATTAACTATTGATAAGGAATGTAAATCATAAGTGAACTTATGTAAAGTTGTTGAATCCGTTGGTTGAGAGTGTTTTTGTGAAAGCTGAAAATCATTTTTAAATGACCTGTTATTTCCCTTTATTGTGTCTTGTCTTTCGTAAAGGAATGTTTTATTTGCTTTTATTGATTAAAAGTTTTGGCTATGTATTTATTAGTACTTAGTTTGATCATTATGGCAAATGAAGTTCTTGCAGAAATTGATCGACAAAACATTATCTTTGATGTTGTCGATGGCATTCCTCCATCAGGAGATGAATCTGATGAAATTAGATCCTTTCGTTCCCAAATAGAAGCTGACAATTTGTTGCTTGAATATACAGCCGAAGAGTTAGGTTTTAATAATGTCCTGTTTGAGTACCTTAGTCAGGGATAACGATTTATCAAATTAGAAATTTAATCAAGTCCTTGGAATAATTCTTTGTGTACTGCAAATGTATGGTATAAGCATGTCCCGTTTTCTGGCGATAATGGTATTCCGTCTTTATTCCATGCCATCGAACAAACTAGATCTCCATCCCATTTTACTTTATGCTCATTAATTTCCTTAGACCATTCTCTGACTTTACTAAAGTGCTCCGGCATATATTTGCCTACCTTTCTGCAAATCTCACATAGAACAGATAATATTGGCGGCTTCGATTCTAACCGCAGTTCTTTTGTAAGAGACGGTTGAGTAAATACACCAACATATCTAATGTGATCAATAATCTTTTGTTCTTTATTATTTAAATTGGCTTTTATACATGCTTCTTCAAATTCACCGACGGGTGTAATTGGACGTAAGTTACTAGCCACTTGACACTCTAAATTATCTTTTATTTTCTTATATTAACAAATTCTCGTTCTTTTTTTATTTTAATTTTGAATGTGATAGACCATTAAATTATATTTTCTACTTTTATCTTTTTTTTTTTTATAACATTCAACTGGTTTGATAAACAGCAGATTGCTCACCTATCTTTAATTTGAGATTCTCAGACTTTTCTTCATGATTCTCTTTGTAAACCCAGTCATAGCTTACTTAAGCTAGAGTTAAATGTTACAAATTAAAATATCAATGGTCATATTCCCTGATGACTGGTATTTATATTGGGTCTTACTAAAGAACATGCTTCCTTTAACATTCGCTGGACTACTAAGTACACCAGCTCCTACTGCACCAATCATAGGTATCGCTTTTATGGCTCTATTTGGAATTATGGCTGTCGTTGTTGGCCCTAATTACGATGGTTTTAACGATCCAAATACATCTAAATAATTAGAAATTAGATTATCTAGTTAAATTAAGTGGGTTTATATGTTATGCATATTTACCCATTTTTTTTCGTTTAAAACAATAACATCTAAAATAAATAATTAATTCCTAGTCTTTCTAAAAATTTTAGTGTACTTATAATAAAAAAATATGTATAGAATATTTACTGGCATTTAAACAATAGTTTCTTATGTGTGTATCAAAATGTCTTTTTTTCTTTTTTTGGTTCAAAACAAGTTACTAATTAATTAATTTATTCCTTTTTCTGCTATTTATAACTTGCTTTATTTAACTTTTATGGGACATTTATTATTTGCTGGTCTTACTAGTACTCCAGCCCCAACCGCAGTTCTAGTTGGTGTTGCGTCAATTGCATTATTTGCAATTGTGGGATTAATGGTAGGTCCTGACTATGATGGTATGAATGCTCCTGAGGTGAAAAAGTAGATTCAATAAATTTAGATATATTCAAAATTACTAAGGGAAGTAAATTAACATTTCTCTTAGTTTTTTTGTAGGCTTTTTAAATTAAAAATTAATTTGTCGTAGGATATTTTATCAACTGGATTAACTGCAATGAATTTATTTTTATTTAGAAAGTTTTGAACATTTCCATAAAATAAAGACCATGACTTATTAAATTTTTTATTGACTTCTCTTGTATTTCTAGCTCTTTCTATCTGATCTCTTTTCAGTCTTCTTTTAAAGCAGGTTTCTTTTTTTGCTTCACATACAATATTTATAGTATTGTTATAGTTCAAATTTAATCTATGAGCAAATATTCCTTCTAATATTATGAATTGATTATCTCCTTGATAGTTCATTCCTATTTTGGATTGGGAGGAATGTTTTCTTTTAAAGTCATATTTATAAATTGAAATTATTTTATCCTTATTAACTATAGATCTAAGTATATTGTGTATTTTATATTTCTTGATACTAATAGGCCTATCATAAATATCATATAGAAATATTGATAAAAATCGGATTAATAAATTATCTCTATAATATGAATCTGTTTTTATTAATATTGAATCATAAAATAGTTTAGATAATCTATTACTCAAATATGACTTACCAGAGCCAGATGGTCCTGTGATTACGATGGTTTTCATTATTTAATTTATTTCTTATGTTTATATAGTCTAATTTTAAATTTGAACTTTAATGAAGTAGGTTCAGACTGTTTTATTGTAATTAAGTTCTTCTGTAGTCCAGTTTCTATTATTAAATCTGTTTTCAATAAATCTTAGAACTCCTATTATTACAGGAATATGCATAAGTCCACCTAGTACTACTGTTATTTGGTTGTAGGGCATAATCTTTTCATTTAGTTGTTTTCAATATACGTTATTAATCAATTTGTTATGTTGATATGTAGCTTTTAGTCATATATTAATAATCAATTTAGGTATAAATTACATTATTTCAGATAATTCCTTTTCGAAAAACCAATTAATTTCACCACTCGTAAGTTTAACTACTAAGCCAAATTGATTTCCATCTACCATTTTATATCCAACTAGTTCTACTACGGGCTCTTTTCTTATTCTTTCTAGAATATTTGGTGGTAATCGATCTTTAACTTCATTTATTTCAACTCTTAATTTTTGTCCCTTTTGAAGAGTTGAAGAATCTTTTATCATAATTAGGTCTGTTATTAATTCATGTTCAAGGATAATTCAGTTATCCAATTATTGATAGTGATAATTGATTTTCAATTCCACTATATTTTATATATTCTTGAAATTCTGATGAGTTAAATGCCTTTTGAGCTGCAGCTTTAGATTCAAATTCTACTATTACTCCTAATTGACCACCATCCCATTCGTTTAAATCTGAATTTTGATTTACATCTTTAGCAATTATTGTTCCACCAACTGATCTAAGCCATGGAACCACAGTTTTTACGTATTCAATGAATTGTGCTGTACTCTCAATTTTGGCCTGCTTGAGCCAATAGCCTTTAGTTCCCATCTCTTTATCTTTTCTTTAGATTCTCTCACGGCTTGGTCGACTTATGGGGGGCAAAGGTAATTAATTAATGTTTTTAATTTATAAGTATATTTACTATTCTTCATTAATGAGGGCTTTGGAGTAAATTTGGTTTTTTATTCAAGTTAGATATATTTTATGATTAGATCTTATTATGGGTTGATAATATTTTATTTCACTAATTTATAGGATTTATTGTTTCGAGTTTTGCTTTTAACTGCATCGCAAGATGTTGCCTGCCGACTGCTAGTACTTTCAGGGTGTCTTCATGCATCCTTAATTGTGCATCTGCAACTTGCATCCCTTTAACGATTTCCCGTACTTCTTTTGGCAAGTTTTTAATATCATATTTTTTATCCTCGAATGTTAGAATTGCTTCCCTTTCATTTGAAGTGCTCTCTGACATTAATTTAATATATATTTGATAGATATTTTAGCATTGATTTTATTCTTATAAGGTATTAATTAATTGTTTATCGCAAAACTCTTTATATCTTCCTTGCCGGTTAATCAATTCATTATGGTTTCCTACTTCACATATTTTTCCTTTGTCAATCACCGCAATTTTATCTGCTTTTTGTATGGTAGATAACCTGTGAGCTATTACCAAAACTGTTCTACTATGCATAGCTTGTTTAAGTCCTTTTTGGACGGATTCTTCCGCTTCCGCATCCAAAGCGCTAGTAGCTTCATCTAGTAATAAAATTGTTGGATCTCCTAGTAACGCCCTTGCAATTGAGATTCTCTGCAGTTGGCCTCCAGAAAGATTAGTACCTCTTTCTTCTATAAAAGTTTCGTAGCCATCTGGCAATTGTTCAATAAAATCGTGGGCGTTTGCAATTTTTGCAGCATTTACAATTCTTTCCCTTGTTGTCGGCCTTCCAAATCTTATTGCCTCTGCAATGGTCCCTGAAAATATAAATGTTTTTTGTGGAACTATGCCAATTAATCTTCTTAAATAATTTGTATTTACTTTATTCAAATTGTATTCATCAATAAATATTGACCCTTTATCTGGTTCTATGAATTTTAATATTAATGAAAAGATTGTACTTTTACCAGCTCCAGAAGGGCCAACTAATGCCATTATCTTACCACTATCTATATCTAAATTTATATCTTTAATGACATTATTATCATAATTATACGAAAAGAATACATTCCTAAATGTTATCTTTCCCTCTATTTGCTTAGGAACAATACCAATATCAGAGATAGATATTTCTGGTGGATTAGTTGTTATTTCATTTAATCTTCTTAGGGATGCTTGACCTTGCTTTAATTCGTTGTAGTTTGTAGTTACATGGCTAATTGGATCTATTAACATTATTAATGCGGTAAAATAACTGCCAAATTCTTCGTTAGACATGCCTCCAGTTTGTATTCTATAAGTTCCGATTGCAAGGATACTTAAAATACCTATTACTTCTATTAATCCAACTATGGGATGTTGAAGAGCTACAAGTTTAAGCATATTAAATTTAGCTTCTTTATGTAATTCAACTTGTTTGTCAAAATCATTTTGCAACCACTCTTCTACTGCAAATGCCTTAACCATGGGTAGTCCTTGAATTGCCTCTGAAAGCAAACCTGCTAAGGAGCTAATTTTGTGTTGACTTTTTTCGGATGCTTTTAAGACTCTTCCTCCAAAGTCACTAACTAATAATGCAATTAATGGAGCTAATATGATTGTTGCAAGTGATAAATTCCAGTCAATTAATATCATGTAACCAAATACTGCTATTAATTGAAATATGGATGGTGTCGTATCTTGAATAGATTTGTAAATAACTTCTCCAACTCGATCAACATCTTCTGTAAGTCTGTACGCAATATCTCCTGATGAGAGTTTTTCTATGAAAAGGATATTACTTTTTTGAAGTTTTCTAAAAAGTGTTGTTCGAAGATCTTGGCTTAATGCTAATGCGGGTTTTGCAAGGAGACTGTCTTGCAAATATTGTGCCGTTTTTTGAATTATAAAAATAATTAGGGCTTGTAAAATTACTGTTAAAACTTGTTTTGTATTTCCTTGACCAATTGCAGGAATTAATCTTCCTGATAGCCATGCGAGTATCGGCCAGCAAATTACGTATACAAACATACTTATTCCACCCAGCAACAAAATTGGCAAATGTCCCTTAAGTCTCTGAATCAGGTAAATGAAATTTATTTTGTTTTTTTGTTTCATTCCATCAAACTATCAATGTTTAATTTAAATGCATGTAAATGAAATTAGATCAATTTCTAAAATTTATTGGGATCGTTCAGACTGGAGGAGAAGCAAAATTGATTATTAAATCAGGAAAAATATCAGTTAATGGCATAGTTGAAAAAAGAAGAGGTAGAAAATTAATTGATGGTGATCAAATTATTTTTGCAAATGAAACATACATTGTTCCAAATTCTGATCCTCTAGGCCGTAAGTTGGCAAGAAGCGAAAAATGAGGAGCTAGCGTGCGTAAAACAGTCATCGCAGGGAATTGGAAAATGAACATGACTTGTAGCGAGGCGATAGAGTATATGCGGGTATTGATCCCATTATTGAAAGGTATACCAAAAAAAGGTAGGGATGTTGTCATTGCACCCCCATTTACAGCCCTATACCCTCTCTCTGAGTTCATTAAGGACCAAAGCGAATATATTTCTTTATCTAGCCAAAATGTTCATTGGGAGGATAGTGGAGCCTATACAGCCGAGGTTTCTCCTCTAATGCTTAACGAGCTTTCTGTTGAATATGCAATTGTTGGACATAGTGAGCCAAGAAAATATTTCAGTGAAAGTGATGAACAAATTAATAAGAGAGCTCAATCGGCTCAAGATCATCAATTAATTCCAATTGTTTGTGTTGGGGAAACTATTGAACAAAGAGAGCTGGGTGAAGCAGAAAGAGTTATTAGAAGGCAAGTTGATCAAGGCCTTGAAGGCATTGATGTAAAAAGGCTCATAGTCGCTTATGAACCAATTTGGGCAATAGGAACTGGGAAAACATGTGAA
This sequence comes from Prochlorococcus sp. MIT 0916, assembly GCF_047305155.1. Classification (GTDB taxonomy): domain Bacteria; phylum Cyanobacteriota; class Cyanobacteriia; order PCC-6307; family Cyanobiaceae; genus Prochlorococcus_B. The sequence continues at coordinate 1,705,992 of NZ_CP138980.1, read as the reverse complement.
GCCAATGAAGCAAATAGAATTTGTGGATTGATTCGTAAATGGACTGGTTATGAGGATGTAATTATTCAGTACGGTGGATCAGTTAAATCAAATAATATTGATGAAATTATGTCTATGTCAGATATTGATGGTGTATTAGTTGGTGGTGCCTCTTTAGATCCTACAAATTTTGCGAGAATTGCTAACTACGAAACAACAAAATAATAAAAATAATTATCTGCCAGATAATTGGGCAAGAGAAACCCACTTAATGGCAATAGTAAATATCACTGAGGATTCATTTAGTGATGGTGGACTTTATATTGACTTACCGTCTGCAATTAATCATGCTTCATTATGTATTAAACAAGGAGCACACATTCTAGATATTGGGGCACAGAGCACACGACCTGGAGCATCTGAGGTTGGAGCCGAAATTGAGATTAAAAGATTGGTTCCTTTAATTAAAGAATTAAAATTAATACATCCCGAAATACCAATTTCTGTAGACACCTTTCATCATTCTGTCGCTGAGAAAGTAATCAATGCTGGTGCCGATTGGATTAATGATGTCAGTGGTGGTCGTCATGATCCAGAAATCTTTAGTGTAATTGCTGATAAAGATTGTCCTTATGTTTTGACTCATAGTCGTGGAAATAGTATGACAATGGATTCTTTAACTACATATTCAAACGTTGTAATAGATGTGAAACATGAATTGTTAAATCAAATAGATTTAGCAGTATCGAAAGGTATAAAAAATGAGCAAATCATTATTGATCCTGGAATAGGTTTTGCAAAGAATGTTGATCAAAACTTAACTTTGATTAAAAATATAGATGAATTTGTTTCTATGAATTATCCAGTATTAATAGGAGCTTCTAGAAAAAGATTTATTGGGTCAGTTATTAATGAATCTGACCCCAATAATAGAATATTTGGAACAGCGGCAGTAGCTTCTAGATGTGTTATTGCTGGAGTTGATATTTTAAGAGTTCATGATATTAAGCAAATTTCTCAGGTTATAATCATGACCAAGTCAATTATTTAATATATAACTAATCTTCTGTATTAACTCCTTCAATTCTATCTTCAACTTCTTGATATAGTTCTTTTAATTGTTCAATATTTTCATCGGATGTATCCCAATATCCCCTACCATTAACTTCTAATAATGTACCAACTATTCTTCTAAAACTATGTGGATTCAACTCCATTAATCTTTTCCTCATCTCTGGATCATTTATAAAGGTTTCATTTGACTCTTCATATACAAAATTATCAACTTGGCCACTAGTTGCACTCCACCCTAATGTGTAATTAAGTCTATTTGAGACTTCTCTTACGCCTTCATATCCAGATTTAAGCATTCCTTCATACCATTTTGGGTTTAATAATTTTGTTCTAGAATCTAATCTAATTGTTTCACTTAATGATCTAACTTGAGCATTAGCTGTAGTTGTGTCTGCTATGTAACTACTGGGAGCTTTACCATCATCTCTAAGATTTTTAATTAAATTTGTTGGATCAGAATCAAAATAATGACTTACATCTGTGAGTGATATTTCTGAAGAATCAAGGTTTTGGAAAGTAACGTCAGCTGTTTTCATAACAGATTCAAATACATCTCTGTTCTGATTCATTTCTCCTGGATTATCCGCGTTAAAAGCATAGGTTTTCCTTGAAAGGTACATTTCTTGTAACTCATTTTCTTCTTCCCATGTTGAATTTTCTACTGCCAAATTGACATTCGAGCTATAACTTCCACTTGCATTTGAGAATACTCTGCTTGCAGATTCCCTTATACTTTTCCCTTCCTTTTCTGCCTGTTCGAGGGCATGTTTTCTTACAAAATTTTGATCAAGTGGTTCATCTGCCTCAGCAGCCAATTTTACTGCTTGATCAATCAATGCCATTTGGTTAATAAATAAATCCCTGAATACACCAGAACAGTTAACTACTACATCAATTCTTGGTCTTCCTAATTCCTCAAGAGATAGGAGCTCTAATTTATTGACCCTTCCAACAGAGTCTGCCTTAGGTTTTACACCTACAAACCAAAGGATTTGAGCAAGTGATTCTCCATAGGTTTTAATGTTGTCAGTACCCCAAAGTACGCAAGCAATTGTTTCCGGCCATGTACCTTGCTCCTCTTTTTGTCTTTCAATAAGCTTGTCAACAACACCTTTAGCTGAAGCCACAGCCGCTACTGTTGGTATCGATTGGGGATCTAAGGCATGAATATTTTTTCCACTCGGTAATACTCCAGGGTTCCTTATCGGATCTCCACCTGGGCCAGGAATAACATAATCTCCGTCAAGAGCTTTTAATAGGCTCTCCATTTCTTTATCAGCACAAATTTGCTCTAAACAAAATCTCAAATAGTCAAACAATTTATCCAGTGAATTGGTATTTACATTTTGAAAACCTGCTTTCTTAGCTGATGCTTGCCATGGAGATGGTATTGAAAAACCAATTCCTCTTAAGAACTCAACAATTAAGGTCCAAATATTCTTTTTCATGTTTACTCGCCCATCTCTTCCTGTTAGGGACTTAACCATTGAACCAACGGCTTCTCTTGATGTTTCTGTAATTAACTTATTAAGTTCAACATCATCTAATTTTCCCTTGTTATTTCCTTCGTAGACTTCCTCAATGGTTTTTCCTTTTGATTCAGCTAATAAACCAGGTAAAGACCTGATTCCGTCGTCTTCTCTTTCTATTGATGCGATGCTCACTAATGTTGCAATAGCCTCTTCTGCAGTGGCTGGTTTACCAATTGTATGTAAACCGCAAGGTAATAGTCGACTTTCTATTTCCATTAATTGTTTATAAACGTTTCCTACTATCAAATCTCTTTCATCTATTTCTAATTCAGAGGCATCTTTTTCAGGTAGTTTTACATCTTCATCAAGATTGCATTTCTTTGATGTTTCAACTATTGCATTAACAATTTGAATTCCTCTTCCACTTTCTCGTAATTGCTGATAAGAACCAACTAATTCTCCAAGCTCTTTTAGACCTTTATAAAGTCCAGCATTTTCAGCAGGGGGAGTTAAATAACTAATTGTTGATGCATATCCTCTTCTTTTTGCGATTGTTGCTTCAGAAGGATTATTTGCTGCGTAGTAATAAAGATTAGGCAAACCACCAATTAATGAATCAGGATAACAAGTCTCACTCATCCCCATTTGTTTCCCAGGCATGAATTCAAGTGATCCGTGGGTACCAAAATGCAGAACAGCATCTGCCTTCCAAACTTTTTCTAAATAAGTGTAATAAGCTGCAAAACCATGATGAGGACTAGCACTCCTGGAATAAAGCAATCTCATAGGATCGCCTTCATATCCAAATGTTGGTTGTACTCCAACAAAGACATTCCCAAATTCTTTTCCATAGATAAGAAGATTTTGTCCATCACTATTTAAATTTCCTGGTGGCTTACCCCAGTTCTCTTCTAGCCTTTCAGAATAGGGAGTCAATTTTTCATATTCTTTTACGCTCATTCGGTGAGCTATGGAGAGTTCAGGAGAACCTTGTAAAGCTTCAGGATCATTTATTAATGTCTCCATTAGCTCTTTGGGATTTTTAGGCATATCTTTTATGTCATAACCTTTCTGTTTCATTTCTTCTAAAACCCTATAAATAGAGCCAAAGACGTCTAAGTAGGCAGCTGTTCCAACATTTCCTTTATCAGGTGGAAAACTAAAGACAGTAATAGCTAATTTCTTCTGGTCTCTTTTTTTAATTCTTAGTGATGACCATCTAATAGCTCTTTCAGCTATTGCATCTACTCTGTCTTGAAGTGTGTGAGCTTTGCCAGTCGCATCATCTCGTCCAGACAAAACTATTGGCTCAATAGCTCCATCTAATTCAGGTATTGCAATCTGTAGTGCTACTTGAACTGGATGGAGACCCAGATCACTACCTTCCCATTCTTGTGTCGTTTGGAAAACCAGTGGGAGAGCAACCATGTAAGGTCGATTTAATTTCTTTAAAGCTTCCACTGCTTTTGGATGATCTTGCCTTGCAGGACCTCCTACAAGTGCAAAACCTGTAAGAGAGACAACCCCGTCTACAATTGGTTTGTCAGGGTTAATTGGATCGTAATAAAATTCGTTTACTGGCTTAGAAAAATCTAATCCACCACAAAAAATAGGTATGACTCTTGCTCCCCGATACTCTAGTTCTTGAATAATTGCGACGTAGTGAGCATCATCTCCAGTAACAATATGACTTCTTTGAAGTACAAGACCGATTACGGGACCTTCTTTAGCCTTATTTGAAAGATCATCTCTTGAAGCTGTCCAATTTAAATATTCTTTTTTATCTTCAAACATATCTGGCGCTAAAGGATGCCAAATGCCCAAATCTGGAAAAACTTCTGGCTCTGCAACGTCAATTTTCTCTTCTTCTATATTTAATTCTGGAAATACATACTTGTCTCCAAGCATTAGTAAGAAGTTTCTAAGATTATCCGGAGTGCCTCCTAACCAGTATTGAAAACTAAGCATAAAACTACGAGCGTCTTGAGCCTTGTCCACCGGCAGATACTTAAGAATTGAGGGAAGAGTATTTAGAAGTTTCAACATTGAATCTTGAAAGCCCGCACCACCTGCTTCCTTTCTCTTCTTCATGAAATCGCCAATGATGCTTTTACTTTGGCCTAACTGGGCCATTGAGAATGTTCCCAATTTGTTCAATCGCATCACTTCAGGCATTGATGGAAATACCACTGCCGCTTTAAGACTTTCCTTATGAGGTTCAACTGCTTCTACAACTTTTTGCGCCAAATCCTCAATAAAAATCAATGAAGCAACGAATAAATCAGCTTTTTCTATGTCTTGTTTAAAGCTTTCATAATTGGCTGTATCTCTAAGTTCTTCAATTAAATATCCATTAAGTTCAATTCCAATAGGCCCATTTTGAGAATTTAAAGACGTTGCAGCTTGTGTAAGGGCATTTTGATATTGAGGCTCTAGAACCACATAAACGGCCTTCATCACTGCTTTATGGCTGTGATTCTCGACAGGTGAAACTCTGCGATTGGCTGAGCGAACCTGTGTAAACATCTTTTTCTGCTATCGGAATTCGACCAAGCCTAGTGTTCAGTGGCCCTTTAGTGTGTTATTTAGTTAATGCGTGTTACAAGGGATATCAAATATGATTGTAAAAAAAGAAATTCAATGAATTCTGCTAATCAATCCATACCAGTTTTAGTCGCAGGAGCTTTAGGTCGAATGGGATCTGAGGTTGTTAAAGCAATTAATTCATCGAAAGATTATCAACTTGTTGGCGCAATTGATAATCAGAAGGATAAAGAAGGTCAAGATATAGGCTCACTATTAGGTATGGAACCCCTTGATGTATTTCTCTCAAGCGATTTTGAAGGTTCTTTGTGCGCGGCAAGTCAGAATGTCCCAAAAGATGGATCAAATAATGGTGTTGTATTAGTTGATTTCACACATCCTAAAGCTGCTTATAAACACACACGTACATCAATTGCTTATGGTGTTCATCCTGTAATTGGAACTACTGGAATAACTACAGATCAATTAGAAGATTTATCTAAATTTGCAGAAAAGGCTTCACTTGGTTCAGCGATTATTCCAAATTTTTCAGTAGGTATGGTTTTACTTCAGCAAGCAGCCGCAGCCGCAGCTCGTTTTTATGAGTTCGCTGAATTGACTGAAATGCATCACAACAAAAAAGCTGATGCACCAAGTGGAACCTGTATTAAAACAGCTGAATTGATGGAGGTGCAACGCTCAGATTTTAATCAATCTTTAATAAACGAAGAAGTATCTATAGAAGGTTCTCGGGGTGGTTCTCGTCCTAGTGGCTTAAGGCTTCACTCGGTAAGATTACCTGGACTTATAGCTCATCAACAAGTCATGTTTGGTTCAAATGGAGAGACTTATGAATTAGCTCATAACACTATTGACCGTTCTGCTTATATGCCTGGAGTGTTGTTGGTGGTTAAAAAAATTAGATCTTTCAATCAATTGGTTTATGGGCTAGAGAAAATCCTATAGTTATTTATACATATGCTATTTCCGATTAAACCCAATGAGATAAATAAATTGATCCCTTCAGTAGCAACAGGGAAGCAATTTAATGCAGCCCTAGGTAATCCTCAGAAGGTTTTTCAACGGATTATGATTTCAGCTATTGGAGGTGTAATTACTTTGCTAATTAGCCAGAGTCAAGTAACAAGTCAGTTTTACTCTTTATGGTTGGTATTAGGCGTAATTTTTCTTTTATATATATTATGGGGACCAATTCTTGAAGCCAGTAGAAAAAATTCAAAGTTTAAAAGTTTCTCCTTCTCAGCATTGGTAGATGGTTATATTTCTGATGTTTATGTTGAAGACAGAGTAGAGAATCAACAGGAACAAGCTAATAAGGATGGCAGATTAGAGGTACTAGAGAAAAAAAGAACATGGGTGGTTTTGGATATAGAAGATGAAGACGGCTTTATAGGTAATATAAGTTTTCCATTACAAAATAAGTTCAATATACTTACTAAAGGAATGAGAATTAATTGCGTTGTTTTTAGTAATAGAAGAGATTTTGAAAGGATTCAGGCGATAAGTGATGCGTGGTGTCCAGATATAAATTTATGGGTAGGCTCTTATCCATTTCTTCTTCGTCCAGCTTTTGAGGAATTTGTTAATATGAGAATTTTTGATTAAGTAATTTTTTTTATAAATGATATAATAAGCCCTATGAATATAGCAATTATTGGTTCTGGACTTACTGGATCTTTGGCAGCAATATCATTAGCAAAAGCTGGCTGTAGAGTTGATTTATATGAAAGACTATCTGACCAAGAACTTATAAATAGAGATCGAACATATGCCATAACACACTCCTCAAGAAATATATTAGAAAAAATTGGTCTTTGGCCTTACATAGTTGAAGACTTGGTAGCCTTCCAATATCTCAATGTTATTGACTATGAATTAAAAAATAAGTTTCATTTCCTTATCAATGATTTAGGAATTTCAGAGCAAAAATATTCAGCCATAGGTTGGATTGCAGAACATAAAAATATGATGCTTTCCATTTTAGAATTTATATCTAATTTTGATAATATTAATAAAATACCTACATCAATTATTCCTAATACTAATAATTATGATCTAATTGTTGTAGCAGATGGATCAAATTCTAATACTAAGAAGAAACTTAAAACTCCTTCATATAAATTTAATTATGATCAAATTTGCATAACCGCTAAGGTTCTTTTAAGGGGTGTAAAATCTAATGAAGCTTTTGAAATATTACATTCTGAGGGACCATTTGCAGTTTTGCCACTAGGTGGGGATTTATTTCAAATTATATGTAGTCAATCCATAGCAAAAGCTACTTATAATATGAGTCTATCTAAGACATTATTTTTAGATTATATTTCAACAATTCTTCCACACGGTATTGAGCCAGATACAATGATTGATGATCCTAAATCCTATCCCATAAGATTTCTTTTAAATTATTCTTTTTTTTCAGGTAAATATATATATTTAGGTGAAACGGCGCATACTATTCATCCTGTTGGTGGCCAAGGTTTAAATCTTTGTTGGCGGGATGTTGATAGCCTTGCATCCTTAATTTCCATACCTTTATTAAAAAATAATATTTTGTTTATTCCAATTATCTACTCTATATCAAGATTCCTTGATGTTCTATCTATTTCTATTCTGACTGATAGTTTAGTTAGATATTCTAGAAGTAATATTAATGTGTTTTTTTACCCTAGAGCTTTAATCTTCTTTATCTTAAAAAAATCAGTTATATTAAGAAGATTTCTCCTTAATATAATGACAAATGGATTTTGAATCTTTTTTATAATGAAAAATACTATTAATCCACCTACCGATGAATTATGTAATTTTATTATTGATAAGCTTGGAATAAATCAGAATGCATTGGAATTAGGAATTAAACGAGCTCGCTTTGAAAACTCTCCATTACCTATTGTAATGTGGAGCTATGGTTTAATTTCTCTGACGCAGTTAAATATTATACTTTTTTGGTTAAAAGATAATTAGTACTTTATTAAACTTTCTACAAATAAATTAGAATCTAGATTATTTCTACCTTTTAGTTGGGTAAGTTCTACAAGAAAAGCATATCCAAGTAAAGTTCCCCCTGCTTCTCTTATTAACTTTCCTGCTGCTGCTGCTGTACCTCCTGTCGCTAGCAGATCATCAATTACTATTACTTTACTATCTTTTTCGATAGAGTTTTGCTGTATCTCTAATCTGTCTTCACCATACTCAAGCTTATAATCAATCCCTTTTACTTTACCAGGCAATTTATTTGGCTTTCTAATAGGAATAAAACCAATCTCAAGCTTAAATGCTAAAGCCGATGCAGATATAAATCCTCTTGATTCAATTCCTGCTATGTAATCTGGTGTTTTTTTAGAAATTAGCTCTTGAAGAGGCAACATTAATTCATTCCATATCTTCGGCTCTTTGTAAATTGGATTTATGTCTTTGAAGACTATTCCTTCTGTTGGAAAATTATTTGTTTCTGATATATATTTTTTAAAATTTTCCATCCTTTACAAATATTGGTGTGCGATTTTATAAAACTAACAATAAAACTAGCGAAATATCAAACTAGTGTCATTATTTAAACTATGAATAAATCCTTTTTAGACGCTAAGCAAAATGAATACATCAACAATTCCACAAAAAATCACGACACAACAGCCGACATGAGATTTGAGAATTGTGTTATGGCTAATGATGCTCCAAAAAAACTCGATTTTCTTATTTTAGTTATTGAAACTCTTCAAATTAATGCGACCGATTCCCTTTTATTGAAGGCCAGGAATATTGGCTTGCCAGTTGATTTCTCTAGTCGAGTACAATTATGGAAGATAAGATGCTCTAACCCTTTTAGAAAAACTTATACTTTTTCAACGCTATCAAACGACCAAATTAATTCCCTTGTTGAACTTATATCATCAATGGCAGAAAATCTTTATCCACTTATTCGGCAATTACTTTCCTCAAAAGAATCTAAGGCACTTAATCAAGAACGATGGTTTTTATTTAGTACTCGTCTCAAGTCACTTATTAAGGCAAGGATGAATTTACAACGAAGTTATATATCAACGATATTAAATGATGATAGTAATGAATTTTTTAGAGAGTTATTAGTTATCCTATCTTTATCCTGTGGAAGAGGTGGAGCTTATCGTTTAAAAGCTTCATTGTATAATCAATCATAAGGATATATAAATGATTAATTTATCTTATAGGTTTGATCAGAATTCTTCTTCACTTGTAGTCGCAGGGATGCCAGATGTATCTAATGGAGATTCAGAAAATACTATTGGAATTTTATCTTCATGGACATTAAAAATTATTGGTTCACCTCTATTGGAAGGAGAGAAGTTACATCTTGAGAATTTAATGCAAGTAATTCTCCAATATTCAAGATCGTATATCTCTGGAATCCGTAAAACTTTTATATCTAATGAAAATATTGTGACAATTTCACCGTTTGGTGGTTTTCATAAAGTTCTCTTGAAGAGTACAAAGAAAGAGGTTAAGCCCTTAGAAATTATTTTAGATGACTCTGAATTGTCTGATTTAACCAGATGTCTAGATCTTTTAAGATTTGATCCTAGATTTAATCTAAGCTGGAATATAAATATTGATAGGCCTTTTAGTAAAAGATATATTTATTCAAGTGGTCCAAAATCTAAGAGAGATTTTAATTTGTTTTATGCTATTATTATATTTCTATCTTCCAGTGCTTTTCTGCTATTAATTCCGATAAATAATAAATTTGAGTTAAGAGAGTCGATTAACAAAATTGAAGTCCCATCAGAAATAACTGAATAATAATAATAATAATCATAAGATATTGTTATCTTTACTTATATATAATGGATATTGTCTAATGTTTTTATATTCTTCATTTTGGTTCTATATTTAATATTATTCTTTAGAGATGTGAAAATCAAAATTTATGCAATATTTTATGTAATATTAATTATTATCCAAAAATCAATTAAAATTTAGAAAAAGTTAATTTAGATGAAACTTTCAAAAAATGATAGAGATAAAATCGATATTGCTGATGATAATATTTTTTATCGAGAACCCAGATATGTTCATCACCTCAGTGATTCATTTAGAACTCGACTTACAAAACTATACGATGAGTATCTACTCGATCATTATGTAATACTTGATTTAATGAGTAGTTGGGTAAGCCATTTACCATCCAATATTAGATATAAAAAAGTGATTGGTCATGGAATGAATGAAGCTGAGTTAGGTTCTAATAAAAGACTTGATAGGTTCTGGGTCCAAAATTTAAATAAGACTCAAATTTTTCCAATTGAAGATTCTTCTATTGATGCTGGATTAATTGTTGCAGGATGGCAATATCTTCAATATCCTGAAAAAGTTTCATTAGAACTATCAAGAATAATCAAATCTGATTCTTTATTGATAATCTCATTTACTAATAGAGCATTTTGGAGCAAAGCTCCAAATATCTGGACTTATTCGTCAGAGGATCAAAGAATTGAGTATGTACAAAGTGTTCTTACTTCTAATGGGTGGAGGATTGAAACAATATTGAATGAAAAAACAAAAGATAAAAAACTTTTTGGTTTTTATTCTGCAGATAGTGACCCTTTCTTTTCAGTTATTGCAAGAAATAATAAGTCTAATAACTGAACTAGTTATTATTAATAGGTATATTTAGTATTAGTTGGTAATAAAATTTTTTTTATGCCCTGTTCTCTAATTAAATTTAGTTCTGAGGATTGCGGAACTTGTCACAGGATGAGCTTCTTTGATTCTAAAGTTGCTGGTGAATTAGGTCTTGAATTTATTAGTGTAAAACTACAGGATACATTGGTTTATAGAAAATATAGACCAATACTATTAAAACAATATCCTACTAAAGAAGGTATGGGTTGGCCGACTTATCTATTAGTTAATAACCCTGAGGGAGAATTTAAAATTATTGGTGAGTTAAAAGGAGGAATTGCGAAGGGTGACTTTAGAGAAAGACTTGCAAACCTAATATCTAGTTGATCTGATAATTTAATTCACGGGTTGCATCAAACCACCGCTTCCAGAATCGGAATCATCGTCATCGTTTCCTGCGTCAACGGTCAAAAGTGTATATATCCCTATAGCTAAAAGACTTATCATTCCGCTGAAAAGGCTTAAACCATACTGGTTAGTACTGATTTCTATTACTTCACCCAAGGTAAAAATACTCAAATTTGAGTGACTATAGCAATTTTTCGATTTAAAAGCTTGATTGCCAACCAATTGAAAGATTGACATTGTAATTTTTTTGGTAGCATAATTTATTAATTAGTATTTATTTCCGAATTCATTAAATTTAGCCATTCATTTAGTTGATCTAGAAGTTTTTCACTATCCAATATACCTAGACCCCGAATAGTTACGGTCGAGCAACGAGCTCCTTTTTTATAAATAAATCTTCCGTGAAGATGGTTTGCTAAACCTTTTCTTAGTAACTTAAAAGCAGGCTCATCCATCATGGTTTCAAGCTCAACATTTGGTTTAGACAACCTAATTCTTGAGAATCCACACTTTTTGGCTATTATTTTTAATTTCATTACTTCTATTAATGATTCAACTGCCTTTGGTAAGGTTCCATATCTATCAATTAAGTTACTAGCAAATTGAACTAAAGCATCATTGTTTTCACATTCGGTGGCTAATCTATAAGCATTTATCTTTTCATCTGGATCAGTTATCCAATCACCAGGTATAAAAGCAGTAACTGGTAAATCAATTTGAGTATCATCAACAGAAGGAATATCTTGTCCCTGTATCTCTGCAATAGTTTCCTGTAATAATTCCATATACAAATCAAAACCTATTGTTTCCATTTGTCCGCTTTGTTCAATACCTAAAATATTTCCAACGCCTCTGATTTCCATATCCCTCATGGCTAACTGATAGCCACTCCCCAAATCACTAAATTCTTTTATGGCCTTTAATCTTTGTTTTGAATTATCATTTAATTTCTCATCAATTGGATAAAATAACCAAGCGTGTGCTTGTACTCCACTACGACCAACTCTGCCTCTCAATTGATAAAGTTGAGATAAACCAAACTTATGAGAATCTTCAATTAAAATTGTATTTACTCTAGGAATATCTAATCCACTTTCAACAATAGTTGTGCAAAGCAATATATCTGCTTCTCCTGCATTAAAAGCAAGCATAGCATTTTCTAATTCGCCTTCTTCCATTTGACCGTGTGCTATTAATAATTTCACATTTGGAATCATTATTTTTAATTTATTTGCTACTTCGTCTATTCCATTAATTCGAGGAACAATATAAAATATTTGCCCACCTCTATCGATTTCCTGTGATATTGCACTTCTTATTATTTCATTATCAAGTGGTGCTAAATGAGTTTTTATAGGCCTACGTAATGGAGGTGGTGTTGTTATTAAGCTCATTTCGCGAACACCAGAAAGACTCATATAGAGCGTTCTAGGAATTGGTGTTGCAGATAGAGTTAATACATCTACACTTTTTTTTAATTCTTTAATTTTTTCTTTTTGATTGACTCCAAAACGTTGCTCTTCATCTATAACTAGAAGTCCCAAATCCTTATAAACTAAATGTTTATTTAACAGTTGATGTGTACCAATGACAGCATCAATTTGACCATCTTTCAGTCCATTTACTATTTGTTTTCTTTCTTTAGTATTTTTAAATCTATTAAGTAAGGAAACCTTTATAGGGTAAGGTGCAAAACGATCAGAAATAGTTCTCCAGTGTTGTTGAGATAATATTGTTGTTGGTGCTAATAATGCTATTTGCTTACCTGATGTAATTGCTTTAAATATTGCTCTTATTGCAACTTCAGTTTTACCAAATCCAACATCTCCACAAACTAATCTATCCATGGGTTGTTCACTCTCCATATCTGTTTTTACTTGAGTTGTAGCTTTTACCTGATCAGGAGTCAGTGGATATGGAAAAGAGTCTTCCAATTCACTTTGCCAAGGTCCATCTTTTGGAAACTTAAATCCTTTTTCTTTGGACCTTTCTGCGTATAACTTAATAAGATCAACAGCAACTTTTTTAACAGATTTCTTGGCCTTTTCCTTTATTTTGCTCCAATTTGCTCCTCCTAGTTTACTGATTATAGGAGTCTTTGAATTTGAATTCCTGTACCTACCTAAACTACCAAGTTGATCTGCAGCAACACTAAGTTTTCCATCCATATATTTTATTACAAGGTAATCTCTGCTCTCACCATTGATAGTTATCTTTTGAATATTTTGATATAAGCCTATGCCGTGGTTTCTATGAACCACATAATCTCCAGGCTTCATTTTATTAGGATCTATTCTTTTACTTTGAGATTGCTTTCTTCTTCTTACATAACCAATACTAGAAATATTATGCTGACCAAAAAATTCCTTATCAGTTACTAATGCTAATTTCCATGCTGGTAGAATAAAGCCGTCAAATTCACCCTCAATATTATTTTTAATAGCTACTGGTATTTTGTCTTCAATAATATTTTTTATAGCATTTAGATCATTCTTGTTAGGTATGAATTTTGAGATACATTCATGTTCTTCTAATAACGAAACAGCTCGACTTGGTTGTGCTGATATTATCCAGATAGAATATTTATTTTTTATATAATCTTGAAATGATAAACTAATTTTTCCGTATTGATTAGGTAGCCATTCATGAAGTTTGCTAGAAATATTAAAAACATTGTTTTTTAAAGAAGTATCTTCTAAATCAGTTAGGTCAATACCTTTATAATTATTTAGAGATTCATATGTATCAACAATACTGTTATGAAGATTAGGTTTAAGTAATTTTTTTACTGAATCTACATTATCTGATTTTGAAAGTACTTCATCATAACTTTCATTAACTATATTAAACCAGGCATTACCGTGAGATAACCCTTGATATCTTTCATCGACTACAATAAAAGAATCATCATCTAGGTAATTTAATAATGATGAAGGGTTGGCGAATGCTACTCCTAAATATTTTTTTGCTGATCTTAATGAATTAGAATTAACTAATTCTGAGTATTCATCATCTGTAAATAAACATGATATGTCCTTATCAGTAATTGATTTAAGCTTATTAATGATTAGTGGATCAAACCCTGTTGGAGTTATACATACATTCTTGATTTTATCTAAAGATCTTTGGGATATTGGATCAAATTCTTTAATCTTTTCTAATTGATCGCCAAATAACTCCAATCTGATTGGCAATTCGCTACTAACAGGATAAATATCAATAATATCTCCTCTTCTTGTCCATGTTCCTTCTTGATCTATTTTATTAGATTTTTGATAACCGCATTCACTCAATTTAATAGATAGTTTACTTAGGTTTATTTCATCACCTATATTTAATTTAATACACTTTGATTTAAGGAATTCTATTGGTGGTAGATGTGGTTGTAATGACCTTTCTGTTGCAATTATTGCAATATTTTCGTTATCTTTTAACTCAAGTATATCGCTAAGTACTTGCAGTTGCCCCCAAATAATTTCAGAACTCACCTCTATAGAATCATATGGAGAGACTTCGCTAGTAGGATATAAACATGTCTTGGTCCAGCCACAATTTCTCACAAGTGGAAACCACCTGGTGGCATCTTCTAATGTTGGAACAATTATTAATAGCTTTTGGGATTCTTTTTTTGCAAGAGAAGTTGTTATTAGGGCTTTTGCTGTAAGGGATGCCCCAGTTAAAATTAATCTTTCATCTCTATTAGTTCGTCCAATCAACTCATTTGTTAACTGATGATTTTCTAAATACCTAGCTATTGACTCTAACGACACTATTTCTTTTTTATATATTTATAGTTATAACAATAACATTTTCATTGTCGCATCGAGAAGTCTCAATTAGTTAGATATTATTTTTTTTAATAGATTTTAGCTTTTCAACAAATGATATTAATTGCGCTTCATTAAGTTCCTTTCTAGTTGAAACATTAAACTCTTTTTGTAAATATTCTCTTCCCTGTTTGTTGCTCCATGATAGATCTCTAATTATATTATCAGATTCTTCTATTAAATTATTAATATTAGCAGTAGTATCATTAGATGGATATTGTTTATCGTTATTTTTTAAAAGATTTAGATACTTTACTATATCACTGTAGTTAGTTATCTTATTTCGATTATTATAACCTAATGTTTTTTCAAGAAATTCATTTTCATCTTCTCTTGACCATTTTAACCGCTGAATTTCTGAATCTATTGCTGTTAATTCATTGCTCCAATCACTAGGCTCTTGATTGATATTAATGATATCATTCATTTTACTTTGAGGTTCTTCGAAATTGGATATAGATATTTCTTTATCTTTATTATCTGAGGTTTTATTAGGCTGATTAATTGTTAATGCTTTTATTCTTTTATTTAGCCTATTTATTGCATTATCTTCTGCAATATCTACTGTTGGCCCTTCTGCTAGAGCACTTCCTAGATTTTTGTCCTTAAGCCAACCATTTACTTGAACAACGGCTTTGGTATCGGATAAGTGGCAAAGTTTTGATTCAAATCTCATAACCGTTTTGAATTAACCCTAATTAGAATTATTAGAGTTAACATATACCAAACAGGCAATGTAAATAGCTCTTTTTTCGTAATTTAATGGATTCAGCATCTCTCAGATCCTTAACCCCCCTGCTTGATGGTATCGATAGATGGGTTGAACTAGCCCCTCTTTTACCTATTATCATCTCTTTGGAGCTTGTATTATCAGCTGATAATGCTGTCGCTTTAGCGTCTATAACCAAAAATCTAAATAATATTAATCTTCAAAAAAGAGCACTTAATATAGGGATATTTATTGCATTAATATTAAGAATATTGGTTATTCTTACTGCAGAATTCATCCTGAATTTTTGGCCAGTAAAGCTAATCGGCGGTATTTATTTGATATCACTTTCAATTTTAAAGTTTATCTCTATTAGCGACCTAAATTCAATTGAAAAAAGCAATACCGATAAAACAGAATTTTCTATACTTAAAGTTATCCTTCTTTTGTCAGTAACTGATTTAGCCTTTTCTATCGATAGTATTACAGCAGCTGTAGCAATTAGTGATCAATTTCTTTTGGTTATTACAGGCGCAATTATTGGAGTTATAGCATTACGTTTCACGTCTGGTTTATTCATTAAATGGCTTGAGATTTATATTAATTTAGAAAAAGCCGGTTATGTTGCAGTAGGTATTATAGGAATTAAGTTAATTCTTCAGTTAATATTCTTCCAATTAATCATACCCGAATATATATTCTTTTTAGTGATGTTAACCGTTTTTTTATGGGGCTTCTCACGAAAAGATAGTATTATTGATGATTTTTAGTACCCAAAATATTTTTAACGATTAAATTAGATTGAATTGACAAAGTATAACTATCAGTAGGCTTTTTACCTTGCAGCTGAGCATATTTTATTTGAACCGGAAAATCATTCGTCATTATAATTATGCCATCGCGTTTATTTATACGGATTATTTCGCCTGGTATTTCTTTTCCAATTGATTCGTTATTGATATTTTGATGTACTATTAATTGTTCTTCATTCGATGTTGTAACTGCTTCTAATATTTTTATTCTTTTACCTTCATAAAGTGTATAAGCATTAGGATATAGCCCCTGTATTTTCTTTATTATTTTTCTCGCATTTTGCTTCCAATCAATTAAATAATCTTCTTTTTTTAATTGTCTGGCATAACTTGGATCACCATTTAGGTTTGATTGATCTATAGCTTTTAATTCTGTTAGAATTGATGACCTAGTTATACATTTTGTTAGCCTTATTCTTTCGATTGATTTAACTAATAACTTTGCTGATATTTTGGACAGTCTATTGGTTAGTATCTCTAGATTGTCTGAATCATTAATAGCCGTTACCTCTTGTTCTATAACTGGACCAGTATCTAATCCTTCTTCCATTGACATAATGCAAATACCCGTCTTTACATCATCATTAATTAGGCACCACTGAATTGGTGCTGCACCCCTCCACTCAGGTAACAAGGAGGCATGACTATTCCAGCAACCCAATATTGGTTGATCTAATATTTCTTTTGGAAGAATTTGACCAAAAGCTACAACAATATAAATATCTGCTTTCAAATTTATCAAAATGTCTTTTACATATTGGTCCTTTCTTATTGATTGTGTCGTAAATACAGGAATACCTAAATCTATCGCAGCTTGTTTTACTGGTGAAGGCGATAACTTGTTTCCACGACCGCGCTTTCTATCAGGTTGTGTAACTACGGCAATTACTTCATGTCCAGCCTTGACTATGGTGAATAAATTTTCCGCGGCATATTTAGGTGTTCCCCAAAAAACAATCTTCACGCTTCACCAGTTATTGAAATGTTATCAACCCAAACATGGGGGCTTATACCTTGATGAGTAACTATCTGTTCATTTTCAATTTTAACAATACTATTTAAGAGTTTCAGAATATCACCAGCGACAGTTGCTGCTTCTATTGATGTCTTCTTCCCTTTATTAACGATCCAACCATCGAAGGGTAATGAAAAGGAACCTTGACTGGCTTTTACACCAGAATGAATAGCATTTAGTTCATCTATTAAAATGTATTCTTTTAGCGTACTTTTAATATTTAGACTTTCGTCTTTATCCATCTCAGATTCACTTCTTCTTACAACTAGCCAATCTGGTGAGACAGATACTTTTGCTCCTAATCCAGCATGACCTGTAGGTTTAACACCAAATTTCCTTGCGGTGGCCTCAGAATGAAGTAAATTAATTAATACACCATTACTGACCAAATTTATATTTTGTGTCGGAGTTCCTTCACCATCAAAACTAAAAGCCCCTATATTTTCAGGATGAAGACTTTCGTCACTGATGTTTAAATTGGGAACGGAAATTTGATTACCTATTGAATCTTCATTCATTAAACTTAGACCGTCAATAATTGAACGTGCGTTAAACATTGAACTGAAAGCACTTATTAACTGAAGAAAAGCCTCAGGACTAAAACAAATAAGATACTTTTTAGTTTCTATAGGTTTATAATTTAAATGACTTATTAACTTTTTCGATGTTTCATTTATACAAGAGTCTATATCAAGTTCTTCTAAATTAGAGTTAATTTTAATACCTCCTGCACTTCTGGGCTTTTTATTTTGTTCCTCTGCCTTTGCATATAAATATATTGAAGATTGTGATAATTTCATATGTCTATTAGCTCCATCACTATTAATATAAATTCTTTCCATATAACTCTCGCTTAGCCCATTATATGGAACTGAATCTATTGATTGATGAGTGTCAATTAATTGTTTTTCGGCTTTTTTAAGAATGGTAAGTAATTCATCAATTGTATGAGGATTCGATATTTTAGTATTTACTTCTTCTAGTTCTTTTTTGGCTAGTTGTGAGAACTCCGGAGATTCCTTTTCATTACCAAAAAAACTAGATTCAATTGCTCCTTTCATTGCTTTTTTAATACCTTTACTTGTTAAGTCAGAAGTACTAGTTATACCTACCTGATTATACTTATTCCATACTCTTAAAGTCATTGAATTTCTCTGAGAACCCTTGAGCTGTTTGGCATTACCTTGATGCACTTGAACAGATAAATCCCTACTTGCTGATGCTCCAACATCCCATTTTTTTATTGCTGACTCAATACTAAATTTTTCTAAAAGGCTATTTAATTCTTGTGGATTTAATTCACCTATTTTTTGATTAGTAATAGAATTAATCATTTTATCTACCTCCTACTGTTATTGAATCTACTTTTATATGTGGTTGACCTACAGTAACATTTACACTTCCACTTACGGACCCACAAAAACCAGCGGCAAGATCAAGATCATTTGCACACATTGATATTCTTGGTAATATTTCTTTTGCTTCACCAATTAATGTTGCTCCCTTAACTGGTTTGTCAAGTTTTCCATTCTTTATTATATAGCCTTCCTCAACTGAGAAGTTGAATTGTCCAGTAGGGCCAACGCTACCTCCACCCATTGATTTGCAGTAAAGACCATTATCGACACTTTTTAGTAACTCTTCCGGAGAGAAATTACCTTGTTTAATATATGTATTTCTCATACGACTAGCCGCAGCGAAGGAGAAATTTTGCCTCCTTCCACTACCTGTTCTTGGATGACCTGTTCTTAGTGAACCTGCTCTATCTGAAAGGAATTTTTTTAATATTCCATTTTCAATTAATAAGGTATCTTGAGGTTCCATTCCTTCATCATCCATAGATAGTGAGCCAAAAGCATAATTAGACACTCCTTCATCTACCGCACTTACAGCAGTGTGTGCAATTTGCTTGTTTATGGAATCATGAAAAGGCGATGTTCCTCTCTCTATCTGAGTCGTTTCAAGTAGATGGCCGCAGGCTTCGTGGAATATGACTCCTCCAAATTTATTTGCAAGAACAACAGGCATTTGACCTGCTTCTACATATTCCGCATACAGCATTTTCTGAGCACTTTCATTTAATTCACATGCACTTTTTTCAATGTCCCAGTTTCTTAAATCGTCTGGATTACCAGAACTTCCATATCTTCTAGCAGAAGTCGATCTATTTTTATTTTGATGTGCAATTACGTTAATACCAACCGTTTGATGAAGACGGATGTCTCTAGCAAATACACCATCTGAGGCAGCTATTAGAACTTCTTGCCAATTTCTTGAATAGCTTGCTCTTCTTACATGTAGGTTTATATTTTTATTCTTAAGTGATTTTGTGGCTTCTAAAAGTTTTAAAGTTGATTCATCTAGGTCTGGTAAATGATCTAACCAGTTATTCTTTGTTACACCAAAATCCTTATAGTCTTTTAAACCTATAAATGTGTCTAGATTTTTTGCACTAGTATTTAGACCTAACATTCCTAATGCTTGATTGAGAGCAAAGAGAAGTCCAGCTTTCGATAAATCATTTGTACTGACAAAACCATCTTTTTTTCCAAGGAAAACTCTAATACCTGCACCAATACCAAAAGATGGACTTACATTTGAAATATCATCTTGCTCAGCAAGTAATGAAATGTTGTCTGATTTTTCCAAAAAAATTTCTACAAGGTCAGCTCCAGCCGATTTACCTAATGACAATAGTTCTTCAATTTGTGGTTTTAATGTTTCGTCAAAAGTATGAAATAGTGAATTTTCATTTTTTCTAGTTAGTAATGCGTGTGTCAATTTTTTTTTTTTCTTATTATGGCATTTGATTGGCATAACCGCGTATTAAGATATTAATAAGACATATTTATTATTATTGTTATTTATATTAGTAACTAATAAATTAATTTAAGTAGTTGATTAATAAAGAGGATTTATTTAATTTGCGCCTATCCATTTTTGACCATTTAATCTTTGAAGTACTCTAGATATTAGTAATGGAAGTGTAGTCTTTTTTTCGTCAATCAGAAATGATTCAACTATGCTTGGATCTGAATTTGATTCAGCTAATAATATAGTTTTATCTGATGTTATTAAATCTTTATTAAAGCAAAGCCAGAATTTTCTTTCTTCTGACATTTCACAAAATACCATCCAGCAATTACCTCCTACGACTGGCCTTTTACCCTCTATTAATTTTATATCCCTAACTAAAGTCCCTTTCTCTTCAATAGATGACTTTAATCCAGGAATTAAATGTTTACAAATAAACTCTTCAAAAGGTTTATCTTCTATCTTAGGTGGCTTTGCTGGCTTTTTAGTGATGGTAGTTGATTCAGCAACAAGATCAGCTGATAATTCTTGTTTATTTTTCAACATCGAATCTTTATTAACATCAGTAGTCTGTTTAAGAGTATCTATAGAATCTGTTGCTGATTTTGTTAATTCTTTATTAGAATCTATATCGTTTGAAGGTTGCTGATTTTTCATATTTTTAGTTTAGCAAATTCATTAAGATGATTGAAGACATATTTTAGATTTCAAATATATTATTATATTTTTGTTTACCAGTTTGAATAAGATTCATCAAACCAGTCAGATGAAATTGAATTCTCTCTTCTTAGAGACCCATTCATGGTTACCTTTTCATCTTCCTTATCTTGAAATTCATTTGAGTCATAATATTCAATATTATCATTACTTATCAAATCTTTATTACTTCTTTCTCTGCTTCCAATTATTCTAAAGTTAGCTTTTAATGTAGGTAATGGATCTTTAATATCTCTTTCTATCAAAGTGTTATCGTATGGAGTATTTTTAATTTTTTGTTCGGATTCATTTATAAATGTCTGATCGTAATTTTTTTTATTTTCATTTTTAAAATTAAAAGAATGTTTTTGTATGGATTGATTTCCTCTGGCAAGGTTTGTAGTTACAAAGTATGAGATTATAAAACCTGTTCCTGTAGAAATTGCAAGATATGTACCTAACCCAAGTGATGGTGTATCCCAAATAAGCAATCTTAACTTTGTGTTTTCTTTTTGATTACTTAAGCAAAGAAATAGTATTAAAAAAAATGTCGTCAAGAATGGTGTCGCTTTCATTAAGTAACTAAATTTCATTTATTCGGTCCGTCCCATCTTTTAATATAATCTAAATCTTCGCCAAGAGAATCAAATAATCTAACTACAATAAAATCTATTAAGTCGTCGATGGTTTTTGGGTTAGTGTACCAAGCTGGGATTGGAGGTACTATTAATGCTCCAGCTGTTGCTAAACGTTTTATATTTTCTATATGAATTAAATTTAATGGTGATTCCCTTGGAGAAATAACTAACGGTCTATTCTCCTTTAAATGAACATCTGCACATCTTTCTATTAGATCTAATGAAAATCCAGAGGCAATTCTTCCAAGTGTTCCCATTGAACATGGAACAATTACCATACCCTTTGTTTTATGGCTTCCACTTGCAATTGAAGCTGAATGATCATTCCATCTATAACAAGTTAATTTCCCGGACATAACGCCTAGTTTATTTCTCCAGAAATCACCTTGTGCCTTTGGTTCTACTGGAATATTGATGCTACGTTCACTTTTGGCTACTTCATATGCTCCCTTACTAAGTATTAAATCTACTTTTTTACTATTTTCTAACAATACTTGTATAGACCTCTCGCCTATCTGCATAGCAGATGCACCTGTAATTGCAACAACAATACTTTCCATTTATGGCTGATTTACAATTCCTTAATTAATTCTACAGTCAACACTATCAATTTATTCTTTATCATTTTCTTTTACAAGTTCTAAGTCAATTTGATTCTTTAGGATATCAACTTTTATCACCCTAACATTTACTTTTTGTGCAAGCTGGTACGTTTTTTTATTTTTTCTACCGACTAAGAGATTTTGCCTGGAACGATATTCGTACCAGTCGTCCCCTAATGTGCTTACATGAACTAACCCTTCAGCGGTTAAATCGTCTATCTCCGCAAAAAATCCGTAACTTTGAACTCCAGTAATGATTGCTGTAACTTCCTTGCCAATAATCTTTTGAGCCTCTCTTCCCTGCGCTATTGCAATTATATTGTTTCTGAATGTTTTAGAATTCTTTCTTATCTCGTTTAATTCTTTGATTAACTTTAAATTGGAATAATTTTCTATATTATCTTGTACTTTAGATGAAAACAAAACCCAATTAAGCTTTTTCCAACTATCTTTTTTACCTAATTCTATAATTTCCTTACTTCTGCTTGAAGGTTTATTCTTAGCATCTTTTAGCAGTGATATTAATATAAATTGATTAAATATATTCCAATAATTAAATGATGGGCAACTCCATGGTGCCTCAATATTATCTGTGGAAAATTCATAATCTAAATCTTCATTATCTTCATTAGTATTTATTTTGAATAGCTTCAAATTAATTCCAGGTATTATATGTTTTAGAAGTTTGTGTAATATTTTCTTTTCAGTACTTGATTCAAATGACCTTATTAAGTCATTTGTTGTTACAGATCCATCAAGATTAACTATTATTTTTTTATCTAGTGATAAAGCTGATTTAGCTAATTCGTTTAATGTTGATGAGTCAATCTCATCATGTACTTTATAAATAAATGGTAATCTATATCCAATTAAATGCTTAGCAAGTATGTTATTACTCAATCTAATATATACATCTATTATTGATTGAGGATCAGAACAGTCATATGATTTTGACCATCCGTTAAAGTCTCTACTTGGAAAGGCTTTTTGTAATTCACTTAATCTTTCTAGATTTGGAATGTACTCATCTAATTTTAGAGCCAGATGGTTATTTCTATTGATAAGTTTTGATGAATGAATAATTGTGTAAATAACATCTAGATTATCTTTAATAGTTTTAAGAGCAATAGGAACCGACTTTGAATTAGGTTTTCTATTATTTATAGCTATTAGATGCTTTGGCGTAATTGATTTAACAGGCTTAATGACACTTAGTGTGAATTTCCAGTCAGTTACATTTCCTTCGCTGTTAATATCAATGATTATTGAAATAGCCTCATTTTCTTCATTAAGTTTAAATTGAGATGCAGATCTAAGTTGGTCATTAAGAAAATCTAGCCAATTATTTCCTAGACAAACGACTTCACCTTTCTCTTGGAGAAATTTATCTAATTTTCCACCTATATTGATTCGTTCCGATACAGTAGGTGAATGAAGCCATATCCGATTTCCTCCTTCATAAGGTTGAGCGA
Source organism: Prochlorococcus sp. MIT 0916 (assembly GCF_047305155.1). Classification (GTDB taxonomy): domain Bacteria; phylum Cyanobacteriota; class Cyanobacteriia; order PCC-6307; family Cyanobiaceae; genus Prochlorococcus_B. The sequence continues at coordinate 1,682,332 of NZ_CP138980.1, read as the reverse complement.
ATAATGCTGGCAGGGATGGAGAATTTTTACATTCCCAACTTTCAAATAACAGTGATGCTTGAGAAGTTAAGTCTTCTCTATCTTTCATTGATATTTTTTTTGGTGAAGCTTTTGGTTCATCAGTATTTCTTGAAATCTTATTCTTTGAAAGTAATAACTCTATATCACCATTTATTCCATCATTAATTGATAGTTCTCTTATTATAGAGCCTTTGGCATTAAATTGAGCAATTGGATATTTCGTTATCTTTATTTCATAAATTAAATCATTATTTGATTCTTTATTAATACTTTTTAAATTATTGTCTAGATCAATAGTTACTCCTATTCTGTCATCCAATGGGTAGGCCTTTAATTGACCATTTAATTTGTCTTCTTCAACTTTTGCAAGTAAAATGTCATTATATCTATTTATTACGCATTGAATAGATCCTTCAGGAGCTCTTCTCTTAACTCCCTCCTTTGTAATTAGTACAATAACTGAATCACCATGCCAGGCATTGTTCAAATTAGCTTCTCGAATGTAAATATCCTCGCCTAGATCTTCTCTGACAACAAAGCAATAACCTTTACTGCTACAGCGAACCCTCCCTTGGATGAAATCAATATCTCTATTGATTGATAGTTTCTCATCATTACTATTTTGAACTATTCCAAGTTTTGTAAGCGCATGAATTGCTATGTGTAAATTATCTCTGTCATGTTTTTTAGTGAGCTTTAAAGATTTCTCAAGTTTAGAAACTTCTAATCCATCCTCTCGATCAAGATTTTCTAATATTTTAAGAACTGTTGTCATGGTTACCGTAGCAAATTAATTTAATTTCAATGAATTTAGTCTTTAAAAACTATATTTTTAAAATAGTTTTTGTTTACTAGCTTTCACTAGTAGATTCTTTTCTGCTTTGTGCAATTAGATTAATTCCGATAATTAAGAATACAATTCCAGAAAGCAGTTTAAGCAGGAATGCTGGAATTAGATTAGCAATTGAACCACCTGCCAACGCACCTAATAGCGTAGCTAATATGAGAGCTATTGAGGAGCCAATAAATACTGCTAATGGTTTATTGGTTGTACTGCTTAAGGTAATAGTTGTTAATTGCGTTTTGTCGCCCATTTCAGCTAAAAAAACAGTGAAAAAGGTTGTAAATAGGAGCGTTAGAAGCATTTTTTAAATACAAATTCTAATTTCGCATAAAGTCTATAAAACTTTGTGTAACTAGATATATTCCTAAACTTAACATAATTATTCCTGAAATAATTGTAAACCTTTGTCTTGGTAGCTTATTAGCAATCCATTGACCAATTAAAACACCAAGAAGGCTTGTTGTTATAAGAGCTAGTGCTGCTCCAATGAAAATAATTAGTGGTCTGCCGGATTGAGCAGAAAGTATCAATGTTGCTAGTTGGGTCTTATCTCCTAACTCGGCTAAGAAAATTGTACTAAAAGATGTAATTAAAATACTAAAAAAAGGAACACTATCCTCTGATTCACTTATCTTTTGCTTAGAATTTGAATTTGTCTGACCCATTACATTTCGATAATTGATGTAATTTTTTTTTAAATTCTAATACAACATTTATATATTACATATAAAACCTGTACATTATCAAGTTATCAATCTAGTCCATCATTTGATATATGTTTTAAAATCTTTGAAATTATAGATTTTTTCTATTAATAAATTATTCCTAGAAATTAAAATAAATCGAATTTGTTGACTACCAAATAATATCGATGATAGATAAATCACACAGAAAGTTGTAGAACATAAAAAATTTTTAATTTTTGTGTAGGTAAGTCAGATTGTTTAGTAAGATAAAAAAAATTTTTATTCAACATGGGAAACCTATTGCCACTAGTAGCTGTCTTTCTTGCAGGACCAGCAATTATTGCCTTGATCTTCTATAGAAGAGGTGTTTAATTAAAGGCTTATGCGGCCTTACCTAGAGCGATTTCAGCAAAAGATAGAATCTTTTTAGCGAAAACCACTTGTTTTTTGTTTAGTGTCTCTTGGCAGACCGATAGATCGGGGCAAAGAATTTGACCATTTGTGTTTGTAATCATTACTTCACAATGGTCATTTAATTCACATTTATAAATCCTATTATGTAACTCTAGATCGACTATCTTGTTATAATTTTTTATATCTACTAAGTTTAATTGTATTTTTTCATTATTTTTCCACCGGTTAATCTCAATATAATATGCAATATCTATTAAATCATTAATTTTAAGTTTAGATTGTGCATTCCATTTAATTGCATCTATTGTTGAGTATCCATCATTTAGTTTAAATTTAATATGACCACCTTTAAGTTTATATATATCATCAATCTTACATTTTCTTGTCCAAAAAATGGGTGCTGGATTCATTATGCCAAATGGGGCAATTAACATCAATTGTCTATAAAAATCTAAAGTTATATCTTTAAAACTGATATGTGCATCTGGTTTTATTGACTTACTTAAATCAATATTCTTAAATTGTCTTTTGGCTATATTATTTAGTCTTTCCATAAGTTTAGATATATTTTCCTCATTAATAGAAAAGCCTGCAGCAGCTGAATGTCCACCATGTGCTATTAGCAAATCAGTACATTCATCTAAAGCGGAGTTAACCATTAATTTGTTATTAGATCTTATTGAACCTCTGAATTTACCATCATTAGCTGAAGCAAGTATAGCTGTTGGTAAATTAAACTTATCAACCATTCGTGCGGCAACAATACCAATTATTCCAGGATGCCATTCTCTTTTTGCGAGAAATAAAAACTTTCTATCATTTTGATATTGTGAATATGCTATTTCTAACGCCTCTTGAACGATTAGCTCTGTAATTTTTTTTCTATTTGAATTCATTATAAAGCACTCTTTTGTAAGTTTAACTATTGATGATGAGTTTTCATTTGTAAGAAGATCAATAATAAGTTTCGGATCACCAATTCTACCAATAGCATTAATTAATGGGGCAATCTTATATCCTATATCTTCTGATGTTATTTCACGTTTATCAATTGATAACTTTTTAATGATAGATTTGATACCTTTGTTATTTGTAGAATTTATGGTAGGTAAAAACTGCTTAAGCCATGTTCTATTGGCTCCTTTAAGTGGAGCCATATCGGCCACGGTTCCAATACAGAATAATACATTAGCGGTTGATTTATTGATATCATAATTTAATTTTTCACATATGTTTTTTGCAAGCAAATATGCAATTCCGACACCTGCTAAATACCTATATGGTGATTTTAGTGGAGTATTTTCTGGATGAATCAATGAATAATAATCAGATTTTTGATTTGGAATTTTATGGTGATCCGTTATAATCAAATCGATCCCAAGTTCCTTTGATCTTTTTATTGCTTCAAAAGCTGAGATTCCATTATCCACTGTAATAACAAGCTTAATTTTATTATTATTAATTTCATTTATCATATTTAAATTTAGACCATAACCATCATCTTTTCTTGATGGAATATATGGTTTAACCCTCGCACCAAGTTTTGTAAATATTTCTACTAATAGTACTGTACTTGTTATTCCATCGGCATCATAATCACCACATATTGCAATTTGTTCTTTTCCGATACATGCTTTAACTATTCTTTTAGTAGCTTTGTTCAATTCATTAAAATGAGTTTCTGGGTTTGGAAGCAAAGAAGGTTTTATAAATTCATCTAACTCATTATTTATATCGAGTCCTCTTCTAATTAAAATTTTCTGTAATATGTAATTTAGAGGGCAATTTTCTAATTCATCATCAGTTATTGGCTTAGGTAATATCCACCTCTTAATATTATTTGATGTCAAAGGCTTATCCTAGATTGATTCTTTAGTAATTTGAATTATATTAGCTTTATACAGAAAAAACATGAATAAGTTGAGAGCTGTATTTTGGGATGTAGATGGAACTATTGCTGACACAGAGATGTGTGGCCATAGAGTTGCTTTTAATTTAGCTTTTATGGATTTTGACTTGAACTGGAACTGGAATGAAAAAAAATATTTGGATCTTCTTAAAGTATCAGGAGGATTTAATCGAATAATACACTATCGTAACGAAATAAATAGTGAAATTAGCGATGTTCAATGTTCCAAAATTCAATTAAGAAAGCGTTATCATTATGAAAAATTAATTCAATCAGGAAAAATTAAAGTAAGAGAAGGGGTCATAAGGCTTATTAATGAGCTCTCAAGTTTTGATATTGAGCAATTTATTGTAACGACAAGTGGTAAAAATTCATTGGAACCTTTCTTAAATACATCATTGAGTTCTCATATAAACCTATTTTCTGGAATAATTACATATGAAGATGTAAATAGACACAAACCATACCCTGATGCATATAACTTAGCACTTAAATTAAGCAGCTTCTCAGAAATAAATTGTATCGCTATTGAGGACTCGTCGATTGGTGTTGAGGCCGCTAAGGCAGCAAATCTTAATTGTCTTTTAACATTACCTCCATGGTCTAAATCCAATGTTGACATTAATAAAAAAGCTACTGCATGTGTTAATTGTCTTGGAAGTGACGATAAACCTACTAAATTAATTTACGGAAAGAAATTGATTAATAAAAATGTAGATTTAGATTATCTGACAAATATTATCAATTGAAAGATGCAACAGACCTCGTTTAAAAAATTTTTAAATTCGTTGATTAGAACGCTTGATCCGATAATTACCGATTCTTGGAGTAAGAGAATTACAATGTTACTTTCCCTATTATTAGGGTTTTATTTAACGAATAGCCTGCTTTCCTTTTTATTAGATAATTCTATAAATACAATCATTTTATGTATAATAATATTAGTAATAATGGAAATATGTATTAGATTTACATACTTAAGTGAGTTTTCTAAAATATCAATAATTATACTCTCTATAAATAATTTTAGGATTGGTTCAACATATGCCTTGATTCTAGAAGCCTTCAAACTCGGCTCTTAATTCACCTTTAATCACTGTCTTCATCTGAAGTCTCATTCATCGGATATACAAAACCCTGTGCCCTTCCTGTGAGAACGGACTTTCCTATTGACAAAGCCTTCTCTGCTGCAACAGCAGCTTTACCTTTCCATACGGCATGACGCTGATTTCTCTTGCCTTTAGAAGTTTTCTTCTTGGGTACAGCCATTTTTATTCAACTTTTACAGATTTTTATTTTATAACGTCATGCACCAATTTAACAAAAATCCCTTGAGGAAAACTAACTTCTTGTCTCATTTTCGGAATAAACTCAAGTTAGTAAACATTTTGACTATAGTTAATATATAAATTATTTTGAATTAGTTGATTTAATTAACAAATGAGTAAAAGTTATAGTCAATTACTAAAAGATATTGAAAGTGGCGAAATTATTTCTATTATTTTAATCCCTAATAGAAGAGAGGTAATTGTTGAGTTTATCAATGGAGAGAAAAGACTAATACCAATATTTTATAATGATCAGAAGATATTGAGAATATCTGATGAATATAATGTTCCTCTTACCGTAAGAGATATTAGATCAGAACAAAGATTAGCTAATTATCTTACTGGATTTGGTCTAACTTTAATTTTTATTTTATCTCTTTCATTTTTAATTAAGAGATCATCAAAGTTATTAAACAATATGCAGAGTTTTTCACGCCGTTCATCGCAGATAGCAGAAGATGATATTAGAAAATTCACTTTTGATGATGTAGCTGGGTTAAATGAGGAATCTGATGAATTAAAAGAAATAGTCCTATTTTTAAAGAATCCACAATTACTTATTGACCTAGGCGCAAAAACTCCAAAGGGCGTTCTCTTGGTAGGCCCACCTGGTACTGGTAAGACTCTATTAGCAAGAGCGATCGCGGGGGAAGCAAATGTTCCATTCTTTTCTATATCTGCATCAGAATTTGTTGAAATGTTTGTTGGTGTTGGGGCTGGTAGAGTTCGCGATCTATTTAAAAGTGCAAAATCCAAATCACCATGTATCGTTTTCATTGATGAAATTGACTCGGTTGGACGTCAAAGAGGGGCAGGTATAGGAGGTGGTAATGATGAGAGAGAGCAGACATTAAACCAACTTCTTACAGAGATGGATGGTTTTGAAGCAAACAATGGTGTAATAGTAATTGCAGCTACTAACAGGCCCGATGTATTAGACCAAGCATTAACAAGACCAGGTAGATTTGATCGTCGCATTTACATATCCCTTCCTGATCGAATAGCAAGACACAAAATATTGTCGGTGCATGCCAGAACAAAACCATTATGTGATTCTGTGAATCTTATGGAGTGGGCCGCTAAGACTCCAGGTTTTTCTGGGGCAGATTTACAAAATCTACTAAATGAAGCCGCAATTTATGCAGCAAGGCAAGACAAATCAATTATTAGTAGTATTGAAATAGATAAAGCTCTTGAAAAAGCACGTTTTGGATTATTAACTCAGCCTCTTTCTGATCCAATTAAGAAAAGACAAATTGCATATCAGATTATTGGTAAAACACTTGTTGCTTTATTAATTCCGACACAAGATAAATTAGAAAAAATCTCATTATTTAAGTCTCTTGGGGATGTTTCTGGTATGACATATTTCACACCTGACGAAGAAACAATTGATAGTGGTCTATTAACAAGAAACTACATCTACAATAAAATCGTCATTTCGCTCGGATCAAGAGCTGCTGAAATAATCGTTTTTGGTTCTATGGAAGTTACACAAGGATCACAAAAAGATCTTGAAAATGTATATTTTTGGGCTAATCAAATGGTTACAAAATTCGGTTTCTCTGATCTTGGACCTATTACATATGGAAATGAAAGAGATGCGGTTTTTCTTGGAAAAGATCTAATGAAAAATAGAAAAGAATATTCTCAAAAAACAAGTAAAGAAATTGATAAACAAATAATATCTATTGTAAATAAGGCTATTAATCATGCAATAGACCTTCTTTCAGATAAGGCTGAGTTAATGGATAATCTTGTTAATGAACTTATAGATAATGAGTCCCTTGAATCAGAACATATTATTAATTCACTTCACTCATACCTTGCTGCTAATTAATTAATAATATTTTATTACATTTAGAGCGCAGAAAAGTATTCCTTGCTTCCTTTAGGATCTTCTTTCATTGTTTTATCACCTGGGGTCCATCCAGCAGGGCAGACTTCATCTGGGTGAGATTCCACATATTGATATGCTTGTAAGATTCTTAGAGTCTCGTCAATATTTCTACCAACAGGTGCTTTGTTGATTGTTGAATGCATTATGACTCCACTTGGATTAATAATAAATAAGCCCCTATCAGCTTCTCCATCTTCATTTAATACATTATAAGATTGGCATATTTCACGCTTAAGATCTGATACAAGAGGATAATTAATATCACCAATTCCTCCTTCATTCCTAGGTGTTTGAATCCAAGCTAGGTGAGTAAATTTGCTGTCAACAGAAACACCTAAAACCTCGGTATTCTTACTGCTGAAATCGTTATATCTGTCACTGAAAGCAGTAATCTCAGTTGGACATACAAAAGTGAAATCCAATGGATAGAAGAATAAAACCACATACTTTCCTCTGTACTGAGAAAGGGTTATGTCCTTAAATTCTTGATCAACGACTGCTGTAGCAGCAAAATCAGGGGCTTGCATACCTACCCTGAGGCACTCATTTGTCGTCATGGAAATTGTTGTGTATTTTGATTGGTATGGAGGGTTGAGAACTTCCTCTTTTCCTCTTTATAACTTATCATGTAAAGACCATTAAAGCTTTTTCTTTCTAGCCAAAGGAGTATAATTTATAAAAATGAATGATTCATTAAGTTGGGATCCATCCCTTGTTAAGAAATATAGCTCATCTAATCATTTTAAGTTATTAAATCAATTAAGAAGTGAGGTTAAAAAATATCCTCTAAACAATAAGAGGAAATTAGCAACAATTAAGAATAACGGTAGTAGCCTAAATAATAAAGGTAAATTAAATGTTTCGCAGAATGAAAATATAAATTTCTCAAATAATTCTGTTCAGATCAATGACTTTAACACTAATAAAACAAATGTAAGTTTTAATAATGCCAAGGATTTTTCGATATATAATAATACTGGTAATAACCATAGTGGTATACAAAATAACTCTACTATAACAAACAATAAAGGTTCAAATACGGATGAATCTTCGCAAACATTTAAGGATCGTCTTGATCAAATAGATATGAAATAATAATATATTCGTAAATATATTCAGATATTATTTTGGATAAGCCAATATAACAATAAAAAACTATCAAACAAATTTCTCACAAGACAACATCAATGTTAGAAATCTAGAATTATTAAATATTATTAGTTAAATTTATTAAATGTCAGTGGAGAGACTTGAACTCTCGACCTCAGCGTTATGAATGCTGTGCTCTAACCGGCTGAGCTACACTGACACAATAATACCTTCTTATTAATAGATAATGCTTATTCAATTAACAAGAAAGGATTTCTTGAAAAAAGTATTCAAATCTATTGGTGAAAGGTATACATACAACATAATAATTCAGGATGGTCTTCTAAGGAAGAAATCTTTAGATCTGAACTCTTATAAGATCTCCTAATATAGCCGAGGCGGGGGATCTGTATTCGTATGGACGTGTGATTAGATCAACATAAGCTATATAACGCTGACATGCAGTAAAAGTACTTATTTGGGTTTCTAAAAAAAACTCATAAGTAAAACAAGTTTACTATTGCTAAATGTTTTGTTTATTATTTGAGCTATCAAATTATTAATCAACCAAATTCAATGATCATGTAAAGCAAAGTCAAAGAGAATATTAAAGTATTTTAATTTTTTAAAAAGCTATAGTAAAAATATAAAAGTGAAATTAAAAGTAATGAGTAATTATTACTTACAGGCATATCAGACTTTTGTAGATTATCCAAATAAGATTGAATTTACCAAAATCTCAAAAGTTTCCTATCTTCTTAAATTAAAGGCACAATGTAATTCAATATCAGATCTAGATAAAAAACACAAAGCTTGGGGTAAAAGATATCTAAAGACTAATTAATTATTTAGTTCATTACATTAGAAATTTAATTATTCAAATAGCCTATATACAACTTAATATTTATAGGTTGCCAGTAACACTCTTTCTGAGATCTATTATTTGTATGGAATATATTGCCTCATAAAAAACTATAAGAAAATCACTACCAAACTATTATGATTAGATACTTATTTAATGATTAATCTTTTACTTAATCATTTATTCTAATCCGTACCACCCATGTCGACATTTTATGTATGTAATTTTTGAACTTTGTTTTCTAAGCTTATTGAATAGAGAGATAATTGTATGTTTATAAATTATTTCTTAATAAAGTCTATATGTTTATACAATAGAAATTTCCTTATGGAACCCAATGATACAAGAGATTTTAACATTTCATTTAGTTCGTTAGAATGTCGAATATTAGAATTTCTAGTTTTTCAATTGAAAACATTCTATACTTGCGTTTATAGTTCGAATTCGTAAAATATTAATCATAAAATATTAGGATTACTATTATTAATTTATATTGTTAACGAATTATTTATTTCTTTTTTCGTAACAAAGGTCAAATTATAATCGAAATAAAAACTTATATTATTAAACCATATCATAGCTATAACAGCTATAGAGGTTATGTTAATAGTCTTATCTGAATATTCCCAACTTTAATAATAACTTAATAAACTCGTCGACAATTTATATAATAAAATATATCTAAATTAATTTTATATATAAATAGCAATAAAATATAATGATAAAGCTGTTTACATCAATGAAAAATTAATGTCTAAAGTATAAATCTTTAATTTTAAATCTACTAAGTTTCATCATCATCATTACCAATCTTAATTTCGACACCAACAAAGGTTGCAAAAAAAACAATAAATATACCTAATATTATTTTCCACAAGCCAAAATGAACAATTGGATCTTGTGATTGAAAGAAATCTGGAATCATATGTTAATAATATCTAATTTTCTTCCTCCCAGTCTTCTTCTGATTTATCGAGTATATCTTCGACCGTATTATCAAAGGTTTCAGCTACGGATCTCAACATTTTTGAAATTGTTTCATCTGGGCAGGCTAGATCTTTTTGAATACTCTCAGCACAGTCTTTTATTTCTTCCCATGCATCTACCAAAACTTGAGAATCTACAGGTTTCCAATCATCTGCCATAGATAAACTCCTTAATAGGTTATTTAATGAAATTGTTGGTGAGTAAACAAATTTTACCTTTTCTACCGCAAAAAATTGTCTTGGTTTCTTCATTTAAATAATAACTGCTGGCAAAATGCTATTTTTTTTGCCTATGAAACATTCATCTCAGCAAATACAGAAGTTTCCAAAAATAGCACAGACATCAATGAATAGTACTACTTAGCTGCAACAGGAGATAGCACAAATCGATGCATCCCTCTCAAGAAAAAAAATCAAAAGGTTATCAAAATTCAAAAAATGACTAGTTTTGGGTGTTTCAAGAAGTTTCAAACTTTTAATTCTTATTTACGAATGTTGAAAACTGCCTATAAATGAATATAGAGATAAGTTTTTACTATGCTTTTGCCAAAACCAGTTAGACCTGTTGATTCAGAGAAGAAAGGAAAGGAAGATTAATAAAAAAATAAACTTTGTTAATTGATTTAAATTAAATAAATATTTTTCTAGCCTCCAATAGAATACAGTTTTATATTGACATCTTTATTATTCTTATATTATTAATGATATTTAAAAAAGATATAAAACCATTGATATAATCCAATGTTTGTGAAATTGAATATTTATATCTAAATGTATAATTGTTTCATCAAATATACATTTAAAAACATATCTCAAATTTACCTATTGACATTATGAATATATTTGGCAAATTGATCCGTGTGTTCTTCCTTTCTTTTTCCTAGTAGGTTCCTTTAATTACCAAGGAAAAACAAATATTTTTTATTTTCTCTATGAAGACTGCATCAAAAGAACTTAGAAAGCTCAGATCAATGGCTGAGACTTCCTTGAATAAAACTGCAGAACTCCAACAAGTATTGGCTCAAATTGAGGCAACAATCTCTAGAGCAGAATCTCAAAAAGTTATTGAAAAGACCAGCAAGAACGAAAAATTCTAAATTCTTAGCATTTTTTCTAGACCACTTGATAAATAGTCAAATAATTCATATATAAACTTAATATTTCTAATGTAGTAAGTATAATGAATTTTTAATGCAAGAACAAACAAATAATAGTATTTAAAAAATAGTTAAATCGAAGCTAAATGTAACTAACATAATATTTAATGACTTATGAAGTAGTGAAGAACAAGAGAAAGCAAAATCCCTGTCCATAAGCCCTTTATCCAACTAAGGACTAACATTTGATAATTGCTTAATCGAAAGTGGTTTTGTATTGCGAGTGCGGCTCTTTTATCAAAACCAAGTAAGGAGTAAGGTCGTTTGTTATGTGAATCAAATAATTTTCTACTCATATATAGAATTAACTTGTTCTTTTTTTATAACATATAGTCTAACTATAAGTCTATTTATTAATATTTTATTTATTGATAAGCCTTTTTCATCTCTTTCGTCAATAGTTCTTATGAAAACAGAATAAATTTTATATACGCTTCATTCAATATTTAATATTTAATATTTAATATTTAATATTTTTAGCATAAAGATTAGAAGAATTGATTTGAATAAAAAATCGATATACAGATCTTATATCCAAAAATTGTGGTGCTTTAAAAAAAAATTTATCAAAAAGAACAAATTGTATTAATACTAGCTGAATTGAATTAGAAACATCGTCTTTTATAAGAATGCTAGAGAATCTTATGCTTTTCTATCAAGCAATTAAAATGAAAACAATCTGGATATGATTTAAAGTAAGAAAATAAAGACAATTAGATAATGGTCTTACTCTTACTAATACTTGAATTTTTGAATATTGTTGTTAAGTTCATAATATATATATTGCAACAATCTTTTATCAAATCCTATAGCCAGAATTATAGGTCCTATTTCTCAATTCTGAAAAGTTCTTCATTTCTCTTTTTTCAATAATGACTTGCAATTGCCAACACTGCACTGAAATAAAAAAACAACTTGATAGAGCGGAGCAAAGACAAGCATACCTATTTAAGATAAGGAGTTCGAAATTAAATATTAAGTAGAATTTATTATTTATATGGAATAACCGGGATTTTTATTCTCAGTTGTTTTTCTACTACGTCTAATGTATTATTTGTAATATCTTTTTTGCTCTCTTTTATTCTGTTGTGATTTTGTTTTTTACTTGCTTCAATATTAACAAAAAAGAAATATATCGATATTAAAAGAAGATAGGGTAAGAGATTTCTTATATTCTTTAGAATCGTTGATACCGATAACATTTTTAAATAACTTTCTGAATTTTTAATATTATTATAGTCCTAATAGCTTTTTATGCAGAGGTTTAAGTTAGTATTAACCTTAATTAATAATAAGTCGAATTAATATATCTTTACTCAAAATATACCAGTAGATTAAGCGTATTAAACTTTAGTGTCGAAATTATTTTGGTATTAAAATATTTTACCATGATGGAAATTTATATCAGAAAGATCTAGTAGGGCATAAGAGTATTAATCAATTGAGTCTTCTCATTTATAAACTGTTTAAAAAGTGTTCACGCTTGCAATTATATTATTCACCTTATTTTAGATTTTAAATTGCCATTCTTACTTTAACAAATTCTTTATTATCGCATTATGGAAATCTTATACATGGGATTTACTCTTAGTAAACATATATTTTTTATACATATATATCCCATTTATCTTTACTTATAATCGGCTCTAGTTCAGATCAAGAGACTACAAAAAATACTAAGGATCAAAACACTAGATATCAGGATTTACATCCAGGTGCCTGGCGATAAAAGAATTAAAGAATTTTTTTGATACAAGAATATTACATTTATAATCATCACATTAATAGATTTTATCCATTCTCCATATTCATTCTCAAGAATTCTTGTTTTGACCATTAAGATCTGAAAACCTATTAAGCACTGATTTATTTCTCACATCATAAATTTTCAATATTGTTTACTTTAATATCTCAACTTAAATTGATTGATATTTTTTATCTATTATAATCAGTCAATTAGTATACATCGTTAACTAATAATCTTTTTTATCGTTAAACTTCCCTTTCCATAAATATTATAATTGTTCTTTAGTTTTAGTTTTAGTTTTTACTGTCTAATTTTTATGATTTATTATGATAAGTAGTATAATTCAATAATGTAATAAATGAGACTGAAATAAAACTAATTGCAGGTTAGGTTTTAATAAGTTTTACAATATGTCTTCAATGCAATCTGGTGCTTTACAAGCTGTTGAGGTAATGCTCAACGGATCACTTAAACGTCTCAGTAGCTTGAATGAAGAGAACAGAGCAGCGCTTTATGATGAATATAAAGAATGGATAGAGGTAGATGAAAATAATGTTATTAATGATGGAGTTTTATATTGTAGTTATCTTGGATAGAGACAAAGACTATTTATTCAGTATATTTAATTGTAAACATGCCGAATAACATACAATTCCACATGCAACAGATAAATTCAAACTTCTAACTCCGCTGGTATTTGATTGATTATCGCCTCCTGGCATGGGTATCCCAGCCACTATTTCACATTCATTCATTATATTATCGGGTAAACCTGTATCTTCTCTTCCGAATAAAAGTATATCTGTTTCTTTATAAATAATATTTGATATGGAATTACTACTTTTTTTGGTTAGAGCAATAATTCTTGAATTTTTAACTGAATTTTTATAGTGCTCAAATGATTCATATAAATGTACATCTACATAAGGCCAGTAATCTAAACCAGCTCTTTTTAAATATTTATCTTCAAAGCTAAAGCCAGTTGGTTTAATAATATCTAAGGACATATTAAAGGCTAAGCATGATCTACCTATTGTTCCAGTGTTCTGTGGAATTCTTGGTTCAAATAATGCGACTCTTGGCCTAGAACTATTTAATAAGTTCATGGTATAACATTCCCAATTTTATCTAAGTCAATTGCAGTCCCATTGACAGCAAGCCATCTTTTTTTAGATTGACGACTTATCAATGAGGTTAGGGTGCTATGTCGTTCACGAAATAAATGACCTATTGGTGTGGCAGGAACAATTCCCCAGCCAATTTCCTCAGAAACAACAACAATGCATAAATTATCTTCTGATAGGCAATTAAGAAATTTAATTTGAAAATTATTCCATTGATCGTCATCTTCTATTAGGTGCTGCTCCACTAAGCCACCTAATGAGTCAATTATTATTGATTGATCAACTTTAATCGATTCGATTGCCTTGCAGATGTCATTTGGATGTTCAATAAGCGTCCAAATATCAGGTCTTCTTTTCCTGTGAAGATCGATTCTTTTTTGCCAATCTAGATCACTTGGTCTTGGTTTTGATGTTGCTATGTAAGTGACTGGATCTTGCTCCGTTATTAAAAATTCAGCTAATTTACTTTTTCCACTTCTTATCGGTCCAGTAATTGAAATGAGACCTTTATAATTTTTGGGTATTGGTGTGATCATATTCTTAGCTATTGGATAAATCTATTAATAGTGTTTTTTAATATATTATATCGACATATTTTAATGATTAAAGGTAGGCATTGATATGTATAATAAAGAATCAATATATTTATTTAAACTTGATTGAGTAGATAAATGTATAAAATTTCTAGTTTAGTTATAATATTTGGATCGTTTTTATTAATTTTATCAATTATAAATATTGCAACTGCTATTCAAGTTAATCCAACTTTAGTAAGAGCAGAGACAATATCAGGCATTGCCTCAATAGCTTTAATAACTATAGGTTATCTCTGGACTGAAATCAAACCTAATCAACCTTCTAAAGCTAGTTTGATTGGAAAGGAGGGTTTTGAACTTTGTAATGAATTAACTGACGATCAAAGAAATGAATTAGCGTGGGGAAGTCAGCAAATACTTACTGCAACAGCAGCTAGTACAATATTAATATATTGGGATAATAAAGTAATACTTAGAAGAGGATTGATCTCTGAAAAAATATTTGAGCCTGGAAACATATGTAAAAGATCAATTGATCAAAAACGTTTAATCTCATTGGTTAATACTAAATTATTTCCAGGTAGGGATGAGTTTGATAGCGTTTTAAATAATTTACCTGCAGTGATTGTTTATCCTCTTGAAAATAGAGGCCTTACAATAGTTGGGGGTTGGTCAAAGAGATCATTCACTAATTCAGATGAAAAATGGATCTCAGGTTGGTCTGATAAGTTATACGTACTACTCAGTAAGTAGAAAGTTAATAGTTGTTTCTACCTGTTTCTCATTAGATGTAAATTCTAATGTATTATCTTTTTTATACCATTTAGCAACTTCAGAGGTAATTTTTACCTGATATTCCTCCTCCCCATTTGAATTATATATATATCTATTGAAGTCACTATTGTCTATTTTAAGTAGCCTTGAATCTATATTATACAATCCATTAGTTGCTTTTATCTCAGTATTATCAAAATTTATTTTAACTGGTTTATTTATTTCAATAATAGAGGTATTTAAATCCCAATTTAATGAATTAGTAGTGATGTAGTAATCTTTATTGTTTAAAAATGATATATTTACAGTGTTAAAAACTCTAATAGTATTAGTTAAACTATTGAGAGTAGAATTACCAGATTTAACAAGAAAGTCTTGATCATTATTATTAAATATTTCAATTGAACTTTTAAATATTTCAATATCATTGTTTGTAGGATCAATGATGGCTTTAGGACTAGTAATTTTAATGCTAGTTTGATTATTAGGATTTTCTTGAAGTAATTCAAAATTGTTAATATAGCTTTTATTATTTACCTGAGTAGAAGATTTATTTAATTTTTGACAGCCGAATAGAGGTAATATAATAAATATTAGTAGAAAATAACATGCTAAATTATTCACTAGACAGAATTCTCGTTAAAGTCAATTTTATTCATTACAGGACAAGGATCTTGTAGTCCATTTTCAGGATCTAGCAAACCCCAATGTAATGATTTTTGGAAATCGATAGCTGAAGAATCAACTTTTAATTGATTTAATATTCTAGTACTTAAATTTGGAACAAATGGATATAGCAATATTCCAATAATTCGGCATGATTCAAGGACAGAATATATATCGAGCGCAACAATATCATTATTTGATATATCTTTAATTAGCTTCCATGGTGCACGATCATTTAGATAAAGATTTGCACTATTAGCAAGGTCTATAATTGCATTAGCAGAATTTTTAAAATTGCTATTTTTAAATGATTGCATATATTCATTTATTTTTATCTCGGATTGAACCTTAAGAGGAGATTCAGCTAATAAAGAATTATCTACTGGAATTTTTTCATTAAACCACTTTTTAGACATTGTTATTGTTCTGTTTAACAAATTACCAATAGTATTACTTAAATCACTATTAACAATATCCACAAATCTTCTCATTTGAAAATCACCATCTTCACCAAATTCAATATCTCTCAAAAGATACCATCTCATCGCATCTATACCCCCATATTCCAAGAGTTCAATGGGGTCAAGCACGTTACCTAATGATTTACCCATTTTTTGCCCTTCTCGAGTTAAAAAGCCATGCCCAAAAACACTTCCTGGTGGTTTCATGCCAGCAGAAAGTAGCATTGCTGGCCAATAAACTGCATGAAATCTGAGTATATCCTTTCCAATTACATGTATATTTGCAGGCCAATTACATAACGATTCCTCCGTGAGTTCAGGAGAGTTTTGATCACGAAGAGATCCACTAATATAACCTAATAATGCATCGAACCATACATAAAAAGTGTGATCGTTGTTTCCAGGGACATTTATACCCCATTTTAAGTTTACTCTAGAAATTGAGAAATCCCTTAACCCTTTAGAGACAAAATTGATAATTTCATTTTTTCTACTTTTAGGAGAAATGAAACCATCAATTTGAATTAATTTTTCAATTTGCTCTTGATATTTTGATAATTTAAAAAATAAATTCTCTTCATCTCTCCATTCTAACTCCTTTTTATGAATAGAACATATCGGTCTTTTATCATCATCGTCTACATCTTTATATTCCTCACAACCAACACAATACCAACCACTTTGTCTACCCATATAAACATCATCAGATTTTAAAACTTTAGAATAAAATTGCTGAACTAATGAAGTGTGATCATCAGAGGTTGTTCTTACAAAACGATCATAACTAATATTTAATTTGTCCCATAAATACTTATACTTTTCTGTGATTTCATCACAATGTAGTTGGGGTCGAAGGTTTTTACTTTCTGCGGTTCTCTCTATTTTTTGACCATGTTCGTCAACTCCAGTAAGAAAAAGCACTGTCTTTCCACTTAGTCTTTGAAACCGAGCTAAAGCATCACAAGCGATTGTTGTATAAGAACTACCTAGATGAGGCTTCTCATTAACATAATATAGTGGTGTTGTAATTGTGTATTTCATATTAATCAAATATACTAATTATTATATTGTATTTTTAAAACTCTTGCACACATATGATGAACGCTTATCTTGATAATTAAATTAATCCAAAATATATTATATCATTATTATTATTATTTACTATATTTTGAACGTTAAAGCTATCACCGATATTTAAGTTCTTTATTGATTTTAGATTACATATAGTAGAAAAATGATATTCTACAAAGTATAAAATACAAATATATTCATATTTGTTAACCCAATTTAGTAAAATAACATTATATTCTTTAAAGGAATTTTTTTTGAACCATTTAATTAGCCAATATTTTTGATCCTCTCTATATCTCATGATATTTTGTCTTCCTTTATTATTAATCTCAAGAGTCATTTGTTCAACATCTTCTTTAGAAATAAGATCATTATTATTCAGATATCTCTTTAGTTGGTAGTTAACCAACAAGTCAGCATATCTTCTTATCGGTGATGTGGCATGTAGATAAGATGTTAATCCTAAACTCTTGTGAGGCATTGGTTTTATAGAATAGTATGACTTACCCATAGTTTTCTTAAGTATAAAATTGTATAAAAATTTATTCTCAGTGTTATTAATATTATCTTGGGGAACTCTGTCTATACGTTGTTGGACTCTATATGGAACAGGAATTTTATTGACCCTAGTAAAATTTGAAATTAGATTTCCATACAAGATCATTGCTTCACTTATTAATTGTCTCGATAACGTTGGATCTATTATCTTAAGTCTGGGATTGTTATCTTCTACAATAATCTTTCCAAATGATTCTAATATTTCCATAGCACCTGAATTCTTTCTCCAACATTTTCTACTTTGTAAAATGTTAGAGATAATACTTAAATCTTCTTCTTCTTTTGGCGCATAATCTATTAGTTCATCAGCTTCTGTATAATTTAACCTGAAGTTTACTTTAATAATACTCTGGACTATTTCTGTAGAATCAACACTACCGTCTTCATTAAAAATAACACCTAAACTTAATGATTCTCTCATTTCTTTTTCACTTAGACTAAACACATCATTTATTAGAATTTCAGGAAGCATATAATAAGTATTGTTTGATAAATAAACAGTTGAAATAAGCTTCCTTGCCTGCTTATCAATAGCTGATTGATATTCAAAATATGAAGTAGGGGATGCAATGTGGATCCATAACTTATAGTGATTAGTTATTTTTTCTAAAGAAATAGCATCATCTATTTCTAACGTTTGAGAATCATCTATTGAATAGGTTTTAAGATACGTCAGATCTTTGACTGAATTATTGACTCCATTTGTTTGTTTAAATCTAGAAATTATATTTTTAACTTCATTATCTAATAATTTATTCAACATTCTATTATTAATAGAATATTAACTTAACCTTCTGGATTAACAAAGGGAAGTAAAGCAATAATTCGTGCCCTTTTAACGGCTGTGGTTAAATCTCTTTGTTGCTTAGCTGTTAATCCAGTAAGTCTTCTAGGTAAAATTTTACCTCTATCTGTAATAAATTTCTTTAATAATTCTACGTCCTTATAGTCAATAGGATCGCCAGGCTTTATAGGAGATAGCTTTTGCTTGAATAGTGAATTAGTCATTTTTAAAAGTGAATAAAAGGAAATGATTATTTGATTTCTCTATGAATAGTCATCTTATTTAATTCAGGGCAGAATTTTTTAAGTTCAAGTCTCTCAGTAGTGTTCCTACGATTTTTTTCTGTGGTGTATCTAGATACTCCTGCAGAACGCTTTTCTGAGCTAGGTACAGATCTAGACTCAGTACATTCTAGGGTGACCACTATTCTGGTACCTTTTTTAGCCATATGAACTTAGCTCAACTTTTGTGAGTCTAGGGAACAAAGTACAATCTTACTAGGCTAAGCACCCTTTTTAATAAATTCATTTGAGCACCTATGTTTCACTCCGGTAAGAGCAAATCATGAAGGTATCAGTTTCTTGGCTTAAAGATCTTGTCGAATTTAACAATGATATTGATGAATTGGCTGAAAAGCTTTCAATGACTGGCTTTGAAGTTGAATCATTAGAAGACTTATCAGCCCAAGCAAAGAATGTTGTCATTGGTTTTGTTGATGAAATCATTCCACATCCAAATGCGGAAAAACTCAAAGTTTGTTCAGTAGATGTTGGTTTACCCAAAAAGCTAAGTATTGTTTGTGGTGCACAAAACGTAAAAGCCGGATATCACGTCCTTGTGGCGAAGGTTGGAGCATATTTATCTTCAAAGTCGTTAAAAATAAAATTATCTACTTTACGAGGCGTAGAAAGCGAAGGAATGATTTGTTCATTGGATGAATTAGGGATTGAAAGTAGTAATGAAGGTATAGAAATTCTTGAAGAAAATGAAGCAAATATCCCACCAATTGGTTCAAATGCTGTCGATTATCTTTGCTTGAATGACACAATAATTGAATTAGCTATTACTGCTAACAGACCTGATGGTATGTCTATGGCTGGTATAGCACGAGAAATATCAACTATAACAAATTCAAAATTAACATTACCAACTTTAAATTTCAATAACGACTTTGAAAGATTTGAGCCACAAATAAGAGAAAAAGAAACAATAGGATCAGACTTTATTTACTCACTTACGTATATAGATAATATAGACAATACTGGAAAGATAAATAAATCAATATCTAATAAATTAAAGTCATTAAGACAAAATTGTATAAATCCTGTTGTAGACATAACAAATTTTTTGATGCTTGAACAAGGCCAGCCACTACATGCCTTTGATGCAGATCTATTAGATAATATAGTTGGTAGAATTGTTATGCCAAAGGATTTTGGTATTAGAAATGGTAGAGAAGGTGAATCATTTATTGCACTCGATAAAAAAGACTATAAATTAAATAGATATATAAAGGTAATTACATGCGGCGATGTTCCAATCGCAATAGCAGGGGTTATCGGAGGAAAAAACAGTTCCGTAAGTACTAAAACTAAAAGAGTTTGGTTGGAAGCGGCTGTATTTACTCCTACATCAGTTAGAAATAGTAGTAGAGAAATAGGGCTCAGAACAGATGCAAGTAGTAGATACGAAAAGGGTATATCACCTAACATGACAACCGCTGTTTCGCTAAGAGCTAGTGATCTTATTTCGTTAGAACTAGGTGGTAATATTAAATCGACTTATGTCAATAATCAATTTATTAGAAAAGATATTAGTGTCAATCTTAGACTAGAGAAAATAAATAAGGTTTTAGGTAAGTTGAATTGCATAGATAATAATAAATTAGATAAAAGTTCTAATACATTCCGTTATCTTATTAAGGATGAGATTGAGCCTCTTCTAACAAAACTTGGCTGCATACTTTCGTCAACTTCTAGTGGTTGGGATGTAGAAATTCCTCCATACAGATCATCTGATTTAACTAGAGAAATCGATTTAATAGAAGAGATAGCAAGACTAATTGGATATGATAATTTTGATTCAAATATGCCTGATCCTCTTGAGCCAGGAGTACTAAAACCAGCAAATTTGATTGAAAGACGCTTAAGAAATTCCTTTATCCATAATGGTTTTCAAGAAGTAGTTACTTCATCACTTGTTGGTCCAGATAACACTGATGGAAATGCTGTAATAATCAAAAATCCATTGCTATCAGAGACTAGTAGATTAAGAACAAATGTATGGGATGAACATCTTAAAATTCTTCAGAGAAATGTATCATTTGGAGCTGAAGGGTGTTGGATCTTTGAAATAGCAAAGACATACAAAAAAGATAAAGAAAGCTTTGTTGAAACAAATTTATTAGCAGGAGCTTTGACTGGTAATAAACGATTTAGTAAGTGGGGCTCAGCATCAAAACAAATATCTTTAGATTATTTTGAAGCAAGAGGAAAACTTAAGCAATCCCTTGAAGTTCTCGGAATTGAAACTATTGATAAGCAACTTAGCGAAAAAGAATACATGCATCCTGGTCGAACTTCAGAAGTATTTGCTGAAGGAAAAAGTATCGGCTTCTTTGGACAAATACACCCTACTCTCTCAGAGAAATATGATCTAATTAAAGAAACTTACTTATTTAATCTGGAGTTTGATTCATTGATTAAAGCCTCGACAAGGAAAACAAATTGGACAAGAATTTACAAGGATTACCCCACTGTTCCTTTCATGGAAAGGGATATTGCGCTTATTCATTCAAAAAAATATAGCTCCTTAGAAATAATAAATCTAATAAAGAAATCAGGAAGACCACTTTTAGAGAAAGTGGAATTGATAGACCGTTACGAGGGATCTTCTATTCCCGATGATTCGGTTAGCCAGGCTTTCAGAATAAAATACAGAGATCCTAATAAGACTCTAGTAGAAGATGATATAAATCCAATACACGATAAAATAAGAAAAACTCTGAAAGAAAAAATAAACGCGGATCTCAGAAGCTAGTCTTAGAAGTCCAGCATGAGTCTACTAATTAGTCTTAGTATGAGACTGGAATGATACGAAATAGATAGCTTTTTATATAAAAATATCAAAGAAGTCATCATGATTAGCGAATTACTGTAATTACTTAATTCACTTGGAATATCAAGAAAAGATCAATGATGATTAAAACTGTTCATTTTTAATTTAACAACACAACAAGGTCTTATGAATCTTGGCTAAGAATCACTACTAGACTTATAAATAGTCCAATCCAAGATTGATGGGAATAATAATACAAACATTTATTAAAAATCTTTAGTTATTTGATAACCGATAGCAAGAACATCTCTTCAGCTCTGCATAACTGTTTTATAAACAGTTATGCAGAGCTGTAATAGTCGTTATAGCAAGAGTTTACAGCTATAAATAATTGAATGGACAAATAATGGACGCATTAAATCTTTGAGTACATCAAAAGCTAAAACATCTCTGAAAACTGATCACTATAAAAGGGCAATTTATATGCATTTTAAAATGCAACCTACGACTTTATATACCTTTAATACTCCTTTTTAAAATGAATCGATAGCAATTTTTATGGTTTTTCGGCAGATCCAATCCCTTTTGTCTCTTCTGAGTCTGATTACTAGACTAATGATAAGACTTATTCAAGACTTGTGAGAATCTAATTTTTATATAAATCTTTGAGCAATTGATAGGCCTCGTTTAGTTTTCTCATGGTATCGTTCGATCCTCCAGCATCAGGATGATTGGAAAGAGCTTTTTCTTTATAGGCTTCTCTAATGAAAGAAAGGGTTAGAGATGATCCTGCCTTTGTTGGTAAACCCAGCAACTTCAGAGCACCATGAACAGTCATAGTTGACTCAAGAGTTTGGAATGAAGTCACATTTTGACTACGTTTGAATTTATTGACGAATCTGCGAATGAGAGTAGGTATTCTACTTCTTAAGTTTTTGGCTGAAAAGGGGTCTTCGAGCGTGCCTGCCATAATAACCACATCGTCAAAAGTCACCGAATCGATTTTCCATTGACTGCAATAGGAATTAAGCATTTTACAGGCAGCATTCCATGTGAAAGGTATATTTTCTGTGCCATCTACATTTGGCCAGATATCTCTAGCAAGCCAAATCATTGATGCCTCAATAACACTTTCAGTCGGTTTCTGTCCATAGAGATAGATCCAATGTTTTTCTGCGGCATCTTTTGCTTTTAATAAATCATCAATATCGATAGTGGTTATTGATGTATCTTCCATATTCTTAAGAGTTTTATCGTTACTCAAGCTTCTCTTAAGGTTTGTAGTTTGTTTTCTAATAAAACCTGGTAATTCAATACCTGTGGAGACAGGATTTTTTTTATTACTTTCAACATCATTAGCTTTGAAACCATTGACAGCGACATTTTTTATTTCAATATTCTTATTTCCAACTATAACAAGTGCTTTTTCTTCATGTGTACTATTTTCTATAGCATTTTGTGCAGTTGACGAATCATGATTACTATTACGATTAAAATCTATTTGATCATCTAAATCTTTAGATAAAATAACTTTTAATAATCTCTCGAAAACGAGTCCTCGGGCTCTAAATCCCCACTCTTTGCGAAGTTGATCGACACCATCAACCAGATCAATTGGTAAATCAATTGATATTCTCTTAACTTCCTTGCCTTCCCCTTCCGACACATGATCCATATATCTAGTCATATATTAATGGTCTTTTTATTTTCAACACATGTTTAGCTTTGAATTTATATAATTAATCACTGATTACAAAATATAATAAAATCCTGTATATTATCTTAAAATTCAATTATTGCCACATAGAACAATATCATTATGTATTATTTTTCAAGTGAATCAAATAGTAACCAGAAATGAACTTCTGCGAATCATCCAAAAACTGGAATAAAAGAAAAAAAATTTATCAAGCTATGAAATTAAATCTTTTAGTTTCTAAAAAAGAATCTTATGAAAGAAAACTAGCTGCTATAAAAGCATCAATATCAAAACTGGAAGAACAAATTGATTCCACCAATCCAACTGTAGAAAGCTAGATAAACATTGAAATACTTCTTAAATTACATCCATTAATATTTTTTCTGGGCCAAATTTAATAAGAGCATCGACATCAGAACTTTTTGTTCCAAGAAAATAACCTGCAAAACCAAGAGCATTTATACTAAATCCATTTGATCTATCAGTTTTACGTGTTATGAGAGCAATCCACTTAGAGGTTATAAGTAAATTATATGGTTTTAAAGGTTTATTAACGATATCATTCTGACTAATATTCATCTCTCTAATCATAGACATATATGAGCTATATAAATCATTTGAGCTTGAGTCCTTGTTATTATTTCTTGGTCTAATTGAAATACAATGTGAAATTTCAGAATTACAATCAATCTTATTATTTAATAAAGAACAAAACCATTCATATCTAGGACAAACTCTCTGATTATAGTGTCTTGGTAATAATTGAAAATGTCGATGAGGCTGACTTGCACCAGCCTCTTTACTACTATTAAAGAACCATAAACCCGTAGTGTCATTATCAATATTAATTATAGCTTCAAAATCATATTGATCTAGCAAGAAATTTTGTGGTTTCCAGCTATTTGTAATTAACAACATATGTCCTAGTTGAACTGGATATTTATTTAATATTAATGTATGTTTATCTTTAATTGGCTGTATTTGTAGTCTAGAATCCCAAGGAATAAATGGATTTCGCTTAGGACCATATTCTATTAGATAACTAGGAATAGGACTTTTGAGAAACCGAAGCTCAAAGTCGGAACATTCATCACTAGATTTATATTTTATAGTAGTCAAAGGAATTACTGCTCCGCAATTTACAGCTTCTCTACTTACCTCAAGAGCTTTTGACCATATAGATTCGCTCTTCACCTAAATTAGACCTTTGATAAATAACTTTAATAAATTATATAATTTATAATCTATTAAACTAAAATCACATAAAAGCTTATTTACAAATGATTAATCAATATTTTTAAAAACCCTAAAAACGCAAGTAATATCTAGAAATCATGAAATTTATGCCTGATAAGCCAACCAAGGCATAAATGGACATTTACTTACACATAATTGGTTCGAGCCTCTAGAGACGATTTACGGGCTTGTAGAGACCGCTTGATTCCTTGATAGACGTGCTCGATTATCACCTGAAAAAAGTGATAGAAAAATCAAATTTATTTATTTTTTAAAGATTAAAAGATATGAATTCATAATTTATTTTTAAAAATGGTCAACGGCCATAATCGACTGCACTGGAACGGCTCTAGGATAACACTATAAAATTCAAATTTATCAATTTGCGAAATAGTTTCAGATTATTGGCAAATAAGGTTGACGAAAGCAGGGGGGAAGGAGGTAAAACCTCATTCAGTAATGTGTCCTCGATGGATTGGGACTTTTCTGAAGACGAAGCTTTTCTAGCCCTTTGCGATGCCTTTCGCGAGAGCGGTGAAACATCTGCAATGGAATTCTTGGCAACGGGTGAGGGTGCTTTTCACTTTCAGGAATTAACTCAAAATGCCGCAGGAGAGGGGATTGATTTAAGTGACTCAGAATCAATGGCTGACTTTCAGATGGAAGTATTAGAAACTATCGATGAAATGAATAACTAATCTTCCAAATTAATTTAGATATTGGCGAAGATATTTAAACTCCAAAGTATTTAGCTACTGGATGTAATGCAACGATAGCTGTTGTACTTTGTTCAGGATGAAGTTGTTCACTTTCATCCATAGAGATGTTAATTTTCTTAGCATTAAGCCATAATAGTTGTTTTCTAGAATCTGAAACTTCAGGACAAGCTGGATAGCCAAAAGAATAACGGCAACCTCGGTATTTAAGATCTAGAATATCTTTAATATTGTCAGGTTCATAATCTTCATAACCACATTCAATTCTAATAACAGAATGTATATATTCAGCAAGTGCTTCTGCCAGTTGGACAGTTAACCCATGAAAAAATAGATAATCAGAATATGAATCTTGACTAAATAATTTATGAGAATATTTACTAGCTGATTCTCCCATTGTTACAGCCTGCATTGGCAAATAATCTGTAGGCTGATTGGTATTTAAGTCATTATAAAAATCTGCTATACAAAATCTTTTTCCAGATCTTTGCCTAGGTAATAAAAAATCACCTAAAAGGCTTTGGTGATCTTTATCATATACTTTTAAATTATTACCAACTCTACCACAAGGAAAATATCCATAAACTAATGATGGATTAATAAGCTTTTCATTTATTATTTTGTTCATCCAGTAATCTAACTTAGGTTCTGCTTTATTATGTAAAAAGTCCTTATAATCAGAAGAAGACATCTGCTTGGAACGTTTCATTTGCCATTGGCCTGCAAATAAAGCATTACGATCTAAGAATTTATAAACTTTAGTTATGTCTATATCTTTTTCTAACAAAAACTTTGGGCCTATGAATGGTGGTTTAATAGGATCTATTTGAGATATATCTTTTGATCTTGAGTTATCTTCAATAGGCTTTTCTTTGATTTTGTTGATATTAATTTTTTGATGAGTATTTGTATTTTTATAATTACCAATAGTAATTCCCTCGGGAGCACCTTCTTTAAAGCCTGAGAAATTATCCCAGTTATTTATTTCCTTTGCTTTCATATATGAATCCATAAATTTTAAATCTGTAAAAGCATCTTTACCATAAATAACTTTCCCTTTATAAACACTTGCACAATCTTGATTTACAAATTTTGGAGTCAGAGCTGCTCCTCCAAGAATAATAGGCACAGATATATCTTCTTCATTTAATGCTTTAAGATTATCTTTCATAAATGCAGTTGATTTAACTAGAAGTCCACTCATGGCAATACAATCAGCGTTATGCTCTTTCTGAGCATTAATAATTGAATTGACTTCTTGTTTAATTCCTAAATTAATAACTTCATAACCGTTATTTGATAAAATTATATCTACTAGATTTTTGCCAATATCGTGAACATCGCCCTTAACTGTAGCGATAATGAATTTTCCTTTTGATTGATTAACCTCAGATTTATCCATAAAATCCTCTAAATATGAAACAGCAAATTTCATTGTTTCTGCAGATTGAAGAACAAAGGGTAATTGCATTTGACCTGACCCAAATAATTCACCAACAACTTTCATACCATCTAATAAAAATTCATTAATTATTACCAAAGGTTTATATTTAATTAAAGCTAAATCAAGATTTGAATGTAAATTGGTTTTTTCCCCATCAATAATATGATTCTTTAGTTTTTCTTCTATTGGTAATTTAATATCATCATTATTTGTACTTTTATTTAAAAGTGTCTTTGAATCATCGAAATAACTAGTTAAGGTAGTTAAAGGATCATATGTGCACACTTTATTTTCAAATATTCTTCTATCATAAATAAGATCCATGCAAATTTTAATCTCTTCTTCACTTATTTTGTTTAAAGGTAATATCTTGGAGGGAGAAACAATTGCAGAATCAAGACCGGCATTAATTGCTTCATTAAGAAAGATAGAATTAAGAACAATTCTTGCACTAGAAGATAAACCAAAACTTACATTTGAAATTCCAAGGATTAAATGAACTTCTGGATGTTGATCTTTTATTAACTTAATTGCTTTTATAGTTTCTAAACCATTCTTTCTATCTTCTTCTAATCCTGTTGATATAGGTAATGCTAGAGGATCATAAAAAAGTTCATAAGATTTTAATCCAGTATCAGTCGCGTCCTTAAATGCTCTTGTTGCTATTTGTGCTTTTTTATCAGCAGATCTAGCCATTCCATCTTCGTCAATTGTTCCAATTACGACCGCTGCCCCGTATCGCTTAGCAAGATCAATTACTTTATAGAATCTGTCCGGTCCATCCTCATAATTAGTAGAATTTAAAATACATTTTCCGCCAGCATGTTTTAGCCCACTCTCCATTTTTTCATAATCAGTTGAATCAAGCATCAAAGGCAAATTAATATTATTAACAAGTCTTTTGACTAACATAGACATATCTTCGATCCCATTTCTTCCAACAAAATCTACATTTACATCTAAAATATGAGCATTTTCCTTCAGTTGAGATTTTGCAATTCCAACAAGTCCGTCCCAATCCTCATCGTTTAGAAGTTCTCTTACTTTTTTAGATCCACTAGCATTTAATCTCTCGCCTACGATCAAGAAAGAGTTATCTTGCACATACGGAATAGACTCATATATTGATGATGCAGCAGGAATTATAGATCTTTCTTTTGAAAGAGTATCCAATCTTTGCTCAGAAGATAAAAGCTCTTTAGATAAATCTGAAAGTTGCTTAATATGTTCCGGTCTAGTTCCACAACAACCTCCAATTAGTTGAACTCCTAAATCATTAATAAAATGACTAAGTTGGAACTTAAGTTCCATTGGAGTTAATCGATAATGAGCCTTGCCACCTACATTCTCAGGAAGTCCTGCATTTGGTATACAACTTATATGAAATGGTGAATGCTCAGATAAATATTTAATATGATCTTTCATTTCTTCCGGGCCAGTTGCACAATTAAGGCCCAAAATATCAATATTAAATGGCTCCAGTATTGTTGTAATAGAAGAAATATCACTACCAATAAGCATCTGGCCGGTAGTCTCCATGGTTACCGACACCATTAATGGAATTTTCTTTCCAGAACCAATAGCTTCATTTACGCTTTGCAGAGCAGCCTTGATTTGAAGGACATCTTGGCAAGTTTCAATAATAAATAGATCAATTCCACCTTCAATAAGTGCTTTAGCTTGCTCAAGATATGAATTTTTTAGCTCATCAAAACTGACATGACCTAGGGTTGGTAGCTTGGTTGTTGGTCCAATAGATCCAGCTACAAATCGTGGTTTTTCAGCTGATTGATATTTATTTGCAACATTCCTTGCTATTTGTGCTGCTTTTAAATTGATCTCATAAGCTTTATTACCAATTCCATATTCATCTAGAACAATTGAAGTGGCACCAAATGTATTTGTTTCGATTACATCACAACCTGCATTTAAAAATGATTCATGTACTTTTTCGACACTGGAAACTGATGTCAATACAAGGTTTTCATTACAACCTTCTAATGAAGCTCCGCCATAATCATCTGCATTAAGTTGTTGATCTTGCAGAGACGTTCCGGTAGCGCCATCAAAGACTAATATCGGTCTCTTTTCAGAGTTGAGATAGCCTAAAAAATCAGTCATAAATTATATATTTAACTTATAAAAATGAAAATCATTAATTTAAATAAGTTATATAGTCTTATTTTAAACTATGTGTACACGTTTAACCCAATTTTCATATTCAGGAACTAAACCTTCTGTAATTTTAGTCAACTTCTTTCTTAATGAATTCATTATTGGCATATCTTTGCTCATTGATGTAGTTTCAATCATTTTTATAGGGGTAATTTTTGCCGCCGTTCCTGTAAGGAATACTTCCTCAGATATAAACAATTCTGTTTTATCTACTGGCCTTTCAATAACATTTAAGCCATCTCTTTTTGCCAGTTCTATAACACTAGAACGAGTTATACCTTCAAGAATATCTTGATCAACACCAGGTGTAATTAATTCACCATTACGGACTATAAAAATGTTCATACCACTAGCTTCACTGATTTTCCCTTGACTGTTTATTAATAGTGCTTCATCAAATCCACTATTTACTGCTTCAGTTTTGGCTAACGAGCTAGTGATATAAGCTCCACTAATTTTACCTCTTAATGGAAGTGAGTTGTCTTGCTGACGAGTCCAGCTACTAATGCGACAAGTAACCCCATCAGGTGATAGATAGTCACCTAGTTCTATTCCATAAATAAAGAAATTAGTTTCTATATTATGTAACCTTGGTGCAATTCCTAAGTCACTAGTATATACAAATGGTCTGATGTATACAGGTTGAGTCGGTTTGTTTTTAACAAGAAATGTTTCAAGAGACTTTAAGACAAAATCCTCATCTAATTCAGTCATCAAAAATCTAGCACTTTGACATAATCTTTTTGCGTGTTTGTCTGCTCTAAATAATAAAAATGATTTACTATTATTTGGATCAGGAATAGCCCGCATTCCTCCAAAAGCTGCAGTTCCATAATGAAGGGCATGAGTAGCTATAGATAGCTTCGCCTCATTAAATGGGATACATTGCCCTTCAAACCAAGCGAATGGAAGAAAATTATGCATTATTAGTTCCAGCTAAGATGAAAACAATCAGCATTTCAGTTTTTACTGCTCTTATTACACATAATAAATGAATGCATAGAATTTCCACCCTTCCGGGGAATGAACCTCAAGAAGAAAATACATTTATCGAACAGCCATCAGCTCCAGTTATCTTCCTAACTAGCGCTACATCTGATATAACCTGTCTATCTACAGTATTAAAGCTACCTGACAATAATAATTGGAAAAATAAAATAAGAGCATTACCTATAGCTTATTTATCCTCAAATGCATCAATTGATCATTATATATCTAATACATGTAATACAGCTGAAATTATTCTTGTTAGGTTTTTAGGGTCAAGATCTTACTGGTCTTATGGATTTGAACAATTAGGTTTATGGCAATTAGAGAAACCAAATAGACATCTGATAGTTGTCTCTGGTATTGAAAGTAAAGCAAATGATGTTCAAGAAATTAGTAGCTTAAATCAAGAGAAAGTTGAATTAATTCAAACACTTTTAAATCAAGGAGGTATAAAAAACTATAATTATATGCTTCAATCCTTAGAGAAAATAATTGATGTTGAAGAAATTTATTTAAATTCAGATTTAATTGAATATCATGATGACTTAATAAAATGGAAATGGAATAATAATGATAGTCCATCCATAGCCGTATTTCTCTATAAATCACTTTTACAATCGGGTAATTCAGAGTTAGCTGATAAAATAAAAGATATATCTAATAAATACAACTTAAATGCCAAAATAATATGGATTACAAGTTTCAAATCTAAAAATATAGAGAATCAAATTATAAGTTTATTAGAAAAAGAGAACATAAAAGCAATAATAACAACAACCTCATTTTCATCAGTTGAATTTGAACATGATGATGTGAAGAATAACTTGTGGGATAGATTAGATATACCTGTATATCAACTACTCATATCTAGCTCATCTGTAACTGAGTGGAGTGAATCTACAATAGGTCTTAACCCAATTGACTTATCAATTCAAGTTGTTTTACCAGAAGTGGATGGTCGAATCTGTACAATTCCAGTTGCATTTAAAAACCTAACTTATACAGATAATGAATTATCAATTGCTGTACATAAAACGGAGCCTTATGAAATACATATTGAATGGTGCATAAAATATATAAAAAATCTAATTTATCTACAACAATCGAAGAATTCAAATAAAAAGATAGCTCTCGTGATAGCAAACTATCCAGTAAAAGACTCAAGAATTGCGAATGGAGTAGGACTAGATACACCCGAAAGCCTATTAAATATTTTGAAATGGCTTAAAGATGAGGGATACTATCTAGGAAATAAAGATATTCCAAATAATAGTAAAGATTTAATCAACTTATTAGTAAGTCATAGAACAAATTCTGAAGAGACAATATCAAATAAACCCCAATCATATTTAAATATTAAAGATTATTTACTTTCTTGGGAAAAACTTGGATCTAAGGTTAAAGATACAATTTCAAATCGCTGGGGAGATCCAATTAATTCTATTCAATTAGAAAAGAATGGATTTCCAATTAATGGCATTTCCTTTGGAAATATAACAATTTTAATTCAGTCAAATAGAGGTTTTGAGAGCGATAATTTATCTGATTTACATTCTCCCGACTTACCTCCTACACATAAATACATTGCACAATATTTTTGGTTAAATAATTCATTCAAAGCTAATGCAATTGTACATCTAGGTAAACATGGAAGCTTGGAATGGTTACCAGGAAAAGGAGTTGGATTAAGTCATAATTGTTTCCCATTTTTTCTTTGTCCTCCGATACCAAATATATATCCATTTATTGTAAATGATCCTGGTGAAGGCTCTCAAGCAAAAAGAAGAACACATGCAATTATAATAGATCATTTGACTCCTCCATTGTCTCATTCGGGTAGTTTTAATGACCTACTAATAATTGAGAACCTTATAGATGAATATTATGAATCTAAACTAATTAATGATAATAGAAGTGAATTATTAGAAAAAAAGATAGTAGATCTTTTAATTAAAAATTCATGGCCAGGTATTGAATCAAATAAATTAAAAGCAGAAAAAGAAAATTTAATCATACAAGATCTAATAGATAACGCAGAGAGTTATCTATGTGAAATTAAGAATTCTCAGATAAGAACTGGTCTTCATGTTTTTGGAGTCAATCAGAGTATTGATAAATTAATAGAGTTAACACTCACAATTTCTAATGTCCCGAGAGGGACTAATCTCGGTCTTACTCAATGCTTAGCAGAAGATTTAGGGTTTACGTTTGACCCTTGGAGTGACGAAGAGAGCGAAAACTTAAAGCAAGTAGACATTGATTTATTTAAAGCTTATACAGCAATTAATGCTAGGAAAGTCGGTAAAGTAGTTGAATGGTTGAATGACATTGGAAAATATATAATAGAGTTTCATTGTTTTAAATTTCTTAATTACAAAATTAAATCAAAAAAGAAAATAAGACTTGATAATAAAATCATAAATTACATAGATCATGAAAAACCTAATTTTTTTATAAATCATTTATTAAATAATATTTTACCCAAATTATTAAACAGTTCAGTCAACGAAAAAACTAATTTCCTCAGTGCTTTAGAAGGAAAAAGAATTTCTAGCGGTCCTTCTGGGGCGCCTACAAGAGGGAAATTAGAGGTTTTACCAACAGGTAAGAATTTCTTTTCCGTTGATATAAGAGCAATACCAACTGAAACAGCTTGGGACTTAGGGAAAAGAAGCGCTGAACAAATAATGGCTCTTTACCTACAAGAAAATGGAGAACACCTTTCACATCTTGCTATTTCAATTTGGGGAACTTCAACAATGAGAAATGGTGGAGAAGATATTTGTCAGCTTTTTGCTCTCATGGGATTAAGGCCAATATGGGACGGGACTTTAAGAAGAGTAGTTGACGTTGAAGTCATTCCCATCAGTGTATTGAACAGGCCAAGAGTAGACGTAACTTTAAGAATTTCTGGTTTATTCAGGGATGCATTTCCTCAGATAATTGAATTGATTCGAAGAGGTCAAAACCTTATTGGTAATTTAAAAGAATCCTGTTCTATTAATCCACTTGCTGAGTCATATAGAAATGGAAATACAAAATCAAGAATATATGGTTCAGCGCCTGGATCATACGGAGCAGGATTACAAGAAATAATTAATAGTGGCTCTTGGGAGAATCAATCAGAACTCGCTGATGCTTTTATCGAATGGAGTAAATGGAGATATGAAGGTTCAAATAAAATCATAAAAGATAAAAAAGGATTAGAAAATAATTTGTCAAAGGTTAAAGTAGTACTTCATAGTCAGGACAATAGAGAACACGATATCCTTGATTCAGATGATTACTATCAATTTCAAGGTGGATTGATATCCGCGATTAAAAAAACTAGTGGGACAGATCCTCAAGCCTATTTTGCCGATAATTCAAGGTATCAACGTCCAAGAATTCATAAACTCTCAAAAGAAATTGATAAAGTAGTTCGAAGCAGATTATTAAACCCAAAATGGATAGAGGGGATGAAAAAACATGGATATAAAGGTGCTTTCGAAATGTCAGCTAGCCTTGACTATTTGTTCTCTTTTGATGCAACTACAAACTTAGTTCCTAATTGGTGTTATCAATCTATTTTGAATAATTGGTTAAAGAGTAATGATACGAAAAATTTTATTAGTGATAAAAATCCTTGGGCTTTAAGAGATATCGCTGAAAGATTACTAGAAGCATCTAATAGAAAACTTTGGACAAATCCAACTAATGAAGAAATATCATCTATAAAAACATTATTATCAGATGTAGATAGTAAAATTGAAACCTATTCTTCTAAAAATAATTTATAAATCATTCAACGTCTAAGAAGAGATAATCCGTGGCTATCTGTACCACATGTTGATAATAAAGAATAAGAGTTTGCACAATCAAATATTTTATCGCAGACAAATTCTGAAGGGATCCAATTATTTGCTCTTTCATAGTTATACCATGTTTCAACAGCATCAAAATTTAGTTTAGATGCTTCATCAATCAAGATATCAAATGGAAGCTTATATCTTGCGGGATGAGCCAAGACTGCAATACCATTAGCTTTATGAATCGAGTCAACCACAGTCGAAGCTAATAATTCATTACCAATAGCAGACTTATTGTCAATATAAGGTGATAAGTATTTTGATTTATGATCAAAACCAAGACCTAAGACATGAACCAAGCAACCTTTCAATAAACAAGTAATTTCTATTCCAGTCCAAAGTTTAGGAAAACTTAATTTGTAGTTGAGTGTAGCGTCTTCCAATTTACTTAATTCAATATAAGCATCAACTGAATGATGATCTGTGATTGCATAATGATCAATATTAAGCTCAATTGCTTGGTTATAAATTTCTTTAGCAGTCAAACTTCCATCACTATATGTTGAATGCATATGGAAATTAATAGAGTTTGGACAACTTTCTTTAGTAATTGATTTAATTATTTTTTTTAATTTAATAGAATCAATATTAGACATATAAATTAAGTAAGTTGTTTCCTCTTCCTTCTCCATTTAGCATAAAATTGTATACTTGCTGCCATAAAGAGAATCAATCCAAATATTAACCAGCTAGCTGCACTTGTAGGGAACTGGTTTTTAAATACAACAAGCATTACAACAACTACCAATAATAGTGTTGGCAACTCATTCAAAGCTCGAAGTTGTTGGCCACTATAATTATACTGATTGTTTGTTAATTCATTCATGATTTTATAGCAATAAAAATGATAGATAAGTAAAAAAGCTACAAACAATAGTTTAATCTGCATCCATGCCTGAGTAAGATATGAAGGCTGCATATATAATAATCCAGATGCCATGATGACAGCTAAAATCATTCCAGGCGTTGTTATAATATTAGCTAGTCTTTTCTCCATTAATGTATATTGCTTGTTAAATAAATCCCTAATTTCTTCCTTCTCACTTTGTACTTCTACATGATAAATAAATAATCTGACTAAATAAAATAAGCCTGCGAACCAAACTACTACACCGATAATATGAAAGGATTTAAACCATAAATATGTCTCCGGCGAAAAAATCATATTCTAATAAATGTTTCGTGCATTCATATCACTCTATACATTACTATAATAAAGATTAGCTGTCCCTAATTCGTTAATATTTTATAAATAGATTATTTATTTTCATCAGGATGAAAATAATTTCTAATAACAACAGCAGTAGATGTTCCCAAGCCAGGTGTTGTTGAAAGTTCAGAGAGAGATGCCATTTGGATAGCTTCTATAGACCTAAAATGCTCCAATAATAATTTAATTCTTTGTGGTCCCAATCCAGGAATCTCATTTAATTGAGAACGTTTCATACGCTGACTTCTTTTTTGCCTGTGAAAGGTAATTGCAAACCTATGAGCTTCATCTCTCAGCCTTCGTAATAAAAGCATTCCTGGTTGATTTGGCTCAGTGTCTAATGGCTGTTTATAATTTGGAATAAAAATCTCCTCTTTCTTTTTGGCTAAAGATATAAGATTTATATTTTGATCAAGATTTAACTCCTGTAAAGCGGCTAATACTGAGCTTAATTGACCTTTACCACCATCAATTACAACTAAATCGGGCCAGTCATTCAAATTATCCTTGTCTAAGACACTAGATTCATAATTTGATAATTCATTTAAATCACCACCCTCTTCTTTAAAACGGGCCCATCTTCTAAATCTCCTAGTAAGAACTTCAGCCATAGATTCGAAATCATCGCTATGCCCAAGTTTTATATTAGAACTTTTGATTTTATATTTTCTATAGTGTTGTCTAGCTGCGATACCATCAATAAAAACAACTTGAGAAGCGACAGCATCACTACCTTGTATATGACTAATATCGTAACATTCAATTCTTTTTGGAATTTTTGCCAGATCAAGGATATTGGCTAAATCGTCTAGCTCCAGTAAATTTTTATCATGTGATTGTTTTATCCTTTGCAACTCTAAATTTGCATTCTTTTCTACTAATTTAATAATTTCCGCCTTCTTTGATCTTTTTGGGACTTTAATATGAACTTTTTGCTTTTTTATTTCACTAAGCCAATCAGATATTAACTCTGTATTAATTAATTTATGTTGTACTAATATTTCTGCTGGTATTTCAACAGGATCTACATTGGAGTAATGATTTTCAACAACTTTTTGAAGTATTTGAGAATTACATAGATTATTATTATCAGAGAAATATCCTAATCTTCCAATTAACTTACCTGATCGCATTTGAAAAATTTGAATAGATGATATATTTTCTTCTGATGCCAATGCAATTATATCCCTGCATACAGATGAATCAGGAATAATCATCTTTTGAGATTCATATAATCTATCAATACCTTTAAGCTGGTCCCTAACTGATCCAGCTTCCTCAAACTTTAATGACTCTGAAAAAGAGAGCATTTGTTTTTCTAATAATGTTCTTAATTCATCCGTTCTACCTTGAAAAATCATTTCAACTCTTTTTAGTGTATTTTTATAGTCCTCAGAACTAATCTCCTCTTGGCATACACCTGGACATCTACCAATTGAATAGTTAAGACATGTTCTATCCTTGTAAAGCGGTATTCTTCGTTGTCTAAGAGGAAAAAGTTTTTTTATACTAAACAGCGTCTGTCTAAGCAAATAAACATCAACATAAGGACCATAATACTTGTCCTTTAATTGTCTTTGGCGTCTTTTTCTAGTTAAAAAGATTCTGGGGTATTTATCACCCCATGTTATACAAATATAAGGATATTTCTTATCATCTTTTAATAGAACATTGAAATAGGGTTGACGAGATTTTATTAAATTAGATTCTAGGGTTAATGCTTCACTTTCGTTATCAGTAACTATCAATTCGATATCTACAACCTGCCTTACCATTAAGGAAATTCTTGGACTTAATTCATCACTTCCTCGAAAATAACTTCTAACTCTATTTCTTAACTTTTTAGACTTTCCAACATATAACAATCTATCATCACTATCTTTCATCAAATAACATCCAGGATCATTTGGTATATCCTTCAAAAATTTCGATAGTCTTGACTTGTCTTTTATTAACGGTGTTAATTCCACCGATCTTGTCTCGTTAAATTAACCACCATAGTTCCAACCTGTGCTTGCTAAATTTAAAGCAGATCCATCTTTATTCAATACGGCACTCTTCACTTCAGCAACGAAGACTGTGTGATCTCCATGTTCTACGCCTGAAATGACTTCGCATTCAACGCCACCTATAACATCTTCGATTAAGGGCATACCAAACTCTCCATAAGTGAATTTACAAGCTTCAAATCTTCCACCTAATCCTTTTTGAGGCTTAAAGAAAACAGCTGCTAGATCCTTTTGATCTTCTCTCAGAACATTTAGAGAAAACATCTTAGTTCTTTGAATAATTCCATGACTAGATCCATCAGCACGAACAGCCATTACAACTAATGGAGGTGTAAATGAACCTTGTGTTACCCAGCTAGCAGTAAAACCATTTATTTCATCTCCTTCTCTAACAGCACAAATAAATAATCCGTGAGGGATTTTGCGCAAAAGAACTTTTTTGGCATCCTGATTAAGAGTCATGCGCTTTGATACGTTTATAGATATGAGATTCTATGAAAGAAATGGACTTTTTTAAAGTTAAAAAACCATGAAGGCTCTTTATCCCGGTAGTTTTGACCCATTAACGTTTGGACACCTTGATCTAATTCAAAGGGGCAGTGATTTATTTGGAGAAGTTCTCATTGCAGTATTAGAAAATCCGTCAAAAAAGGCAACTTTTCCGTGCGAGAGAAGAATAGAGCAGATTAAAAATGCTACCAGAGATATATCAGGTTGTAGAACAATAGCTTTTAAAGGTCTAACGGTGGATTGTGCCCGTGAACATAATGCGGATCTTATTTTAAGAGGCTTAAGAGCTATGAGTGATTTTGAATATGAACTACAGGTTGCTCATACTAATCGATCTTTAAATAATCAATACGAAACAATTTTTCTCGCAACAGAAACGCATCATAGTTTTTTA
Source organism: Prochlorococcus sp. MIT 0916 (assembly GCF_047305155.1). Taxonomy (GTDB): domain Bacteria; phylum Cyanobacteriota; class Cyanobacteriia; order PCC-6307; family Cyanobiaceae; genus Prochlorococcus_B. The sequence continues at coordinate 1,644,127 of NZ_CP138980.1, read as the reverse complement.
AGTAGTTCTCTAGTTAAAGAAGTCGCAAGATTTGGTGGTGAGATTCGTCATATGGTTCCTGAGTTTATAGCCAAAGATCTTTTGGCACTAAATACAAATTAATTACAATAATCAGTATTAACTACTATTGATAATATTTTCATAATATGTCTTGTCGAATTGTCCATATTGTTCACAATAATACTAAAAATTTTTTCCTCTCCTAATATAAAACCAGAAACGGATCTAACATTATTAAGTCTTCCGGATTTAGCCAGAATTCTACCCTTAAGGTTTACTGGAGCATTTACATTTGCTAACGAACCTCTAACACCTAAAATTGAAAAAGATGAGAAATAGTAGTCAGAAAATCTATTAAGTTTCATTCTTCTCAAGAACTGGGATAAACCATATGTGGTTACTCTATTCTTTCTTGATAACCCACTGGCATCTGCAAAGATAAAATTTTCAGAATTAAAGTTTTGTTCATTTAGCCAATTACTATATTGTAGGTTAGGAAAATCATGAGACCAGTCATTTAATGAATTCCTGAAAATCACCTCAGAAGTAAAATTGTGACTCTCGGAGTTAACAAGGTTTAGCAAGATATATAAAGGGGCAGAATTAATAACTTTAATAGTTGAGATATAATCAATAGGATATTCTTCATTAACGGCTTTTACAAAATATTTTTTAGATAAATCATTTTTCCTAAGAGTATTCTCTAACTCATAAATAAAATTATCAATTGGATTATTTAAAGCATTAATACTTGAATTACTTGCTATTGAATATTTAGTAATAGGTGCTCCATATTCTTCTTTTCTATCTGCATATGACCAGCTAGCAGGCCACCAATTTTTAGTATTGCTAGGTTTAATTATTATTGGTAGTTTTAAAGTGGGATTATTATTAGTACTATTAAGATCATTAATTAACTCTTCTAAATGACTTTTATCGAAATCGGGATCACCTGATGCTTCAATATATAAGCTTCCATCATTTATCTCTTTTAAAGATGTCTTAAGAGTATAATAAGGCCCTAAAGTATCTAAAGAGAAAGCGCTAGACAGAATCTTCTGGTTAGAAGCAGGAATCCTAGGCATATCGCCATTAATATCTACAATGAAATCACCTGATTCATCTAAAATACTTACGCTAATATTAGCATTGAAGTTATAAGTATAATCCTCTAATTTATTTTGCAAAGGTTTACAAATATTAAAGTTTTCAGGACTTATCTTATTGATATTATCCCTTTGTCTTATGTATGAGAATAATGAAAATAAATTACCATTAACTATATTTACTGATAATAAGATTAAACCAATATATAAATAAAATTTTTTAATCATAAAGTTATAAGTTTAGCATTATAGTTTCATCATCAGGACGTTTATCAAATGATTTAGCAAAAGAATATCCATTAGTGTTTAATTTGAAAAGCTCCCAATCATTAGGAAATCTTTTTAATAATGCGCCCATAGATAGTGGTTGAACAAAATAAAGTATTTCCCATTTTTCAGCAAATCTTTTCCTCATTTCCCTACCGACACTTCCTATACCTACTATTGGATCTTCCAACTTACCATTAATCATAATTACGGTTGAATTAGTATGTGAACATACTTGCTCAAACATCTCAATATCATATGGTTGAGGAGAACAGACTAATAAGACTGAATTCAACAAATCTGTTGAATTAATAAACTCCTTAAATGTAAAAATCTTATTAGCCAATTCAGGGTTGTCTCTTTTAGCAAGAGCAGCTCCGCCAGCATCGGCCCACAATAAAATATTATCGAATTTAATTTCAGTTAGTTTGTTAGATAAACGAAAAATTATTGGATTAATTCTTAATCCTTCAAATCTTAGGTTGATAGAAAGAAAAGATTGTTTAGAATTACTTGAAAAATAGCTTTGGATTGATTCATATACATTTGATTCTGCTTCTCTAAGATCTGAGGGTAGCTTATTATTCATTTGATGATCATTGTTTTTTGAGTTCTAAAGATTGCAATGATTCATCTATTATATTTGAAACTGAGTTAATATCATCATTTGAAATCCATGGACCAATAGTTATTCTTAATCCAGATTCTTGTAGTGGTTTATCAACATTAATTGCTACCAGTATGGGATTTGGTCCTTGACTAGATGATGAGCAAGCACTACCACTACTTATATAAACGCCATATTGTGATAATAATCGAACAATTTCTCTACCTTTAATTGGAATCATTGATTTTGTATGACAGAGAAATGAAAGATTATTCGGTAGTCGTTCTCTATGAGGACCAATAAAAGTAAGTTGTTTATTCTTAACTAGATTTTGTTTTAAAAGAGAAGTCATTTTGGAGACATTATTCTTTGGGAATAATGTTTGATTATCAGTAACCTCTATATATTCATTAAGAAGATCAATTGCTGTTGAAAAACCTGCAATAAGGGGAACTGACTCTGTACCAGACCTTATAGAGCCATTCTTAAATCCATATGAAGGATCATTAAGTAATAACTCTCGAACGCCTCTACGCAACATTAATAATCCAATACCTTTTGGGCCTTGAAGTTTATGCGCAGAGGCACTAAGCATATCAACATTTAATTTACTCCAATCAATAAGACCGCTAGGGAGGACCTGTGTAGCATCAGTATGAAAAAGTATATTTCGTTTTTTACATTCATTACCTATGAGATTTATGGGCTGAATGGCCCCAATCTCACTTTGGCCCCAGATTATCGAAACCATTTTTGTTGGTGGAGATAACATCTCCTCCAACAAATCAAGGTTGATAATTCCATAACGATCAACAGGCCAGTATTTAATATCCCAACCATCATTATGTAATTGATTGGCTATTAAGTTAATAGAAGGGTGTTCAACGCTACTTATAACAAGTCTTCCTTTATCAAGAATATTAGATAGAAATTTAAGAGAAAGATAATTTGACTCAGTTGCTCCAGATGTGAAAAAAATTTCGTCAGATGAAGCTTTTAATTTATTAGCTATTGATAATCTAGATCTTTCCAAAATCTCTCTTGCAAAAACCCCAACTTTATGGATACTTGATGGATTCCCCCAGCATTCAGATTGAATAACCTTTAGTTTATTAATAACATCTATATGTGGCGGAGTAGTTGCTGATGCATCGAGATAAATATTATTCATTTTCAAGTATGATTAAATATCTATCTCGCCATGAAATACTTTTAAGGCAGGCCCCTGCATTAAAACTGGACCTGCTTGGTTGGGCCATTCAATTTCTAATTTGCCACCTGGTAAATAAATGTTAGCGTTGTTTAAAGTTTTACCTAACTTGGATGTTACGACCAAACACGCGCAAGCCCCTGTGCCACAAGCTAGTGTTGGCCCGCAACCCCTTTCCCATACCTTAACTTTAATATTTGATTTATCAATTAATTCAACAAAGTGAACATTGGTATCATTAGGAAATGTATTGTGTTTTTCAAGGGATCTTCCCCATTCTTCGAATGGTATATTGTCAATTTTATCAACAAATACGATCATATGAGGATTGCCCATACTAGCAGCATAAACATTTAAAATTTGATCATTTATTGTAATCTTTCCATTAGGAACTGGTAAATTATTCATTAGCAATTTAGTAGGTATATCTTCAGGAGAAAGAATAGGTTCTCCCATATTTACTTTAATATTTTCATTACCAGCAATAGAGGTGAGAATCAGACCAGCTTTAGTTTCAATTCGAATCTCAGACTTATCATTAATTTCATTATTATCGTTTAAAAAAGCAATCAAGCATCTTATGCCATTGCCACACATTTCTGGTTCAGAACCATCAGAATTAAATATCCTCATTTTCACAAAACATTTATTTTTGGAATCTAATACAAGAATAATTCCATCAGCTCCGATGCCAAAATTTCTATGACATAGATGATCAATAAAATTATCTTTATTTTCAGTAAATAAATTATCTAAGTTATTACCACGTGCATCAAAAATAATAAAATCGTTACCAAGTCCTTGATATTTTGAGAAATTATATTTCATGATTTAAAGTTTGTTTAACTATGATCTAAGAAAATAAAGCGTTCCTGGTAGTAATTTCAGAACTATTCGCATATTGGGGATCAATTTATGAGAACATTATCTGATTGGCAAATCAACTACTGAAGGAGATCTTCATTGAATAATACTACTTCAGAGATTAGTGACCAGCGTTACAAGCCTCGTGAGATAGAAGCTTATTGGCAAAAAGAGTGGGCTAATCAAGGGGTCTATAGAACAAATACTGATGTAAACAAAGACAATACTTTTTACGCCTTGTCAATGTTCCCATACCCATCGGGTTCCTTACATATGGGGCACGTGAGGAATTATGTCATTACAGATGTACTGGCTAGATATAAAAGGATGGAAGGTTATAACGTTCTTCATCCAATGGGATGGGATTCCTTCGGTTTACCTGCTGAAAATGCAGCAATAGAAAGAGACACGAGTCCATCTACCTGGACCGATAAAAATATTTCTCAAATGAAAGATCAATTAGATCGACTTGGATTATCAATAGATTGGTCTAAAGAAGTTACTACATGCAAAGAAGATTATTATAAATGGACTCAATATATATTTAATCAATTACATAAAAATAATCTTGCCTATCAAAAAAAAGCAACGGTAAATTGGGATCCAATTGATCAAACTGTTCTTGCAAATGAACAAGTAGATGCTGAAGGTAAATCGTGGAGATCTGGAGCTGAAGTTGAGAAAAAGGAATTAAATCAGTGGTTTCTACGAATTACTAGTTTTGCCGAAGATCTAAATAATGACTTAGCTCAGCTTAATGACTGGCCAGAGAGAGTCAGGGTTATGCAAAAAAATTGGATTGGCAAGTCAATCGGAGCAGAAATAACATTTGATATCAAAAATCATAACCAAAAAATAACAGCTTTCACTACAAGAATAGATACAATCTATGGAGTAAGTTATCTGGTCTTAGCTTCAAATCATCCATTAATTGATCAATTAATAAATGATAAAGATATTAATCAATTAATAGAGTTTAGGAAAACACAAGAAAAGTTAAGTGATCTAGAACGTAATTCAGATAGTAGAAAAAAACTTGGAATGTATTTAGGAGTAAATGCAATTAATCCAGCAGATAATAAAGAAATACCTATTTGGATTGGAGATTATGTGATTATGGAATATGGAACAGGAGCTGTCATGGGTGTTCCCGCTCATGATAGTAGAGATTATAAGTTTGCTAAATCATATGATTTACCAATTAATTATGTCATAAGACCCAATAATGATGAAGATGATAGTTATTTAAATGCTGAGTACGTAGATAAGGGAATCATGATCAATTCAGATACATTCAATGGAATTGAGTCTGATATTGCAAAAACAAAAATACTTGAATTAGGTTCAAATGCTAATTGGGCAAAACCCAAAACTACGTATAAGTTAAGGGATTGGCTTATATCTAGACAAAGATATTGGGGTTGTCCGATTCCGATAATTAATTGTAAGAAGTGTGGTCAAGTAAGAGTCCCAGACGAGGATCTACCTGTATCTCTGCCTATTGATATTAAATTAACTGGTAAAGGAAAGTCACCTTTAACCACAAAAACAGAATGGATAAATACTTGTTGTCCTAAATGTGGAAATGAAGCAAAAAGAGAAACTGACACAATGGACACTTTTATGTGTTCATCATGGTACTTTTTAAGATATATAAACCCTGAAAATAAACAAAATCCATTTATAAAAAGCGAAATAGATAAATGGCTTCCTGTTAAACAATACGTTGGTGGTATTGAGCACGCAATCCTTCATTTACTTTATTCAAGATTTTTAACCAAAGCTCTAAAAAGCTGTGGATTATTAAATATTGATGAACCCTTTAAGAAGCTATTAACTCAGGGAATGGTTCAAGCTATTACATTTAAAAATCCAAATAATAATAAATATTTTTCAAAAAATCAAATTAAAGATATTAATGATCCAAAAGATCCAATAACTGGAGAAAATATTGATATTATCTACGAAAAGATGTCAAAGTCTAAATATAATGGTGTAGACCCATCATTAGTCATAGATAAATATGGTGCAGACACAGCCAGAATGTTTATTCTTTTTAAAGCTCCTCCTGAAAAAGATTTAGAATGGGATGATTCAGATGTTGAAGGACAATATCGATTTATACAGAGACTCTGGAAATTTGTTATAAATACTGTAGAACTAACAAAGAGTAAATCAAGATTAAATATAGAAAAAGAAAAGTCTAAAGATGATGAAGCTTTACGTCTAATTAATATTGCTATTAAAGAAATTACTGATGATTTGGATAATCTACAATTTAATACAGCAATATCTGAACTTATGAAAGCTGTGAATGGCCTAAGTTCAATAGTTAATAACTGTAGTAATGAAACTCTAACTAATGTTGTTTCAATATTAGTTAAAATAACTTCTCCATTTTCTCCTCATATTGCAGAGGAGCTTTGGAAGACAATCGGAAATACTCAAAGTATTCATCTTCAGTCATGGCCAAAATTCGATGCAAGTGCGCTTGAACAAGATAGTTTTCAACTTATGATCCAAATTAACGGAAAAGTTAGGGGATCAATCGATGCCAGTAAAAATCTATCTAAAGATGAATTAGGGGATATAGCTATCAAAAGTGATGCAGCTCAGAAATGGATAGATGGAAAAGAACCAAAACGGATAATTGTGGTTCCAAATAAATTAGTGAATATAGTTATTTAGAAATCAGTTTTTCGAAATAATTAATTGATCTGGATTTGATTGATTACCATTCATTGAATAATGATATGAATTTTCAGAAAGTTTTCTCAGAATCAAATATATCGACTCAGTTGAGTCAGTAGACAATGCATCATTAATTTGTCTTAAAGTTCTTTCTTTTCCATCTTCCAAAAGTTCTTCAATATCTTTTTGTAGATTAATTATGTTTGTAGCGGCTTTTTTCCCAGCTTCAACTCCTGGTTGATTGTAAGCATTAACATTAATCAATTCAGCATATAAACTTACTGCTCGTTCAAATAATGCAATTAAAGCCCCAAGACTTGACTCGTCAAATGATTTAAATGTGATTGTCAAATTCTGTCTCCCACCTTCAGTTAATGCTGTTCGTGTTCCTTGAAGAAATCCAGACAAGTAATCCCCAGGTCGTTTATTTTTTACTTCAACTATCTCTGCTGGATCGTGGAGAATCTCAATGAAATTAACAAAGAAATTATCAATACCATCTCTTAATTGCTGCACATATGCATGCTGATCAGTAGAACCTTTATTTCCATAAACTGCGATACCTTGATTAACTTGATTTCCATCTCTATCTAACTTCTTACCTAAGGATTCCATCACAAGTTGTTGAAGATATCTACTGAAAACTTGTAATCTGTCTCTATAGGGAAGTACAACCATATCTCTTAACCCTTTTCCATTTCCAGATTTGTACCAAGCTAAGGATAAAAGTGCCGCTGGATTATTTTTAATATCTTTTTCTCTTGTTAGAGAATCCATTTGAGATGCTCCATCCAAAAACTTGTTAATGTCAGCGCCAATTAGGGAGGCAGGTAATAATCCAACAGCACCAGTAATACTTGTCCTTCCACCAACCCAATCAGGTAAATCAAAGATATCTAACCAATTTTCGCTAGCAGCTAAGGCATCTAACTTACTACCTTTTGTAGTAATTGCTATCGCTCGAGATGACCAGTTCTGGTGGTTATCGTGAACAAACTTCATGGCTTGCTCCATTCCTATCAAAGGTTCAGGAGTGCCACCTGATTTACTAACAACTACAAACAAAGTTGATTCAATATTAGGAAGAATGGAATTTAATTTATGAGAAATCCCCTCGGGGTCTACATTGTCTAGAAAATGTAGATTCAATCCAATTGACTCTCTCTTAAATGACTCGTTAATAAGTAACGGACCTAAACCACTACCACCTATACCTATCCAAAAAACATCTGTATATTTTTCCCCATCGCTGTTAGTTATTTCACCATTTAATATTGATGCTCCAAACTTTGTTATGTCTTGAATTTCTTTGGTGATGGAGTCTGAAATTTCCTTACTTGGAGCAATCTTCGGATTTCGAAGCCAGTAATGACCAACTTGCCTGCTTTCATCTGTATTGGCAATCGATCCATTCTCAAGACTTTCTAAAGAATCAAAAGCTTTGGAATAAATTTCCTTAAATTTTTCAAAATCACTCTTCTCAACATTCATTCTGCTTATATCTAGCCAAAAACCTAATGAATCATTGCTAAATAAAAGATCGCAGTACCTTAACCATTTATCGTTGTTATTCATCTGGAAGATCTCAGTTATTGCCATTATTGATATAAGAATACTCCTTAATGAGTTCTGTTAGCAGGTATTCTCAAAAGAGAACCGTTAAACAAATTGATTTAATTTATATTAGTCAAGAATGGTTTTCAAATGGCAAATGTTTAGTAATTGACAAATAGGAAACTAAATAAGCTTGATAGTTATTTTTATCAAACCTTTGGAATATCTAAATATTGAATTAACTTTATTACTATTAAATATGTCTTTATATTTAGATATTGTAATTTCTTCTAAAGGTCATATATTTAGTTATACATAATAATTATTTGATGAAACAAGAAAATAAAAATTATATGGAAAACAATATATCTTATGATTTAAATGAACATAGCCTGATTAGCCCATTAGATTCAGAAAGCCCTTTACTTGAGCCTAAAATAAGATTGGGTGTCCTTGCTTCTGGTAATGGCTCAAATTTTGAGTACATTATTAAATCAATTCAAAATAACCAACTTAATGCAAAAATTTCTATATTAATTGTCAATAATCCTGATTGCTTAGCAATAAAAAAAGCTATCAAATACAAAATACCATATGTGATTATTAACCATAGAGATTGTAAATCAAGATTAGAACATGACATGCTGGTATTAAAAAAACTAGAGGCATTATCCGTAGAACTAGTCGTCATGGCTGGATGGATGAGAATTGTTGGTGAAGAAATAATTAATAGGTTTAAAAACCGACTAATCAATATACATCCATCACTTTTGCCATCTTTTAAAGGCATTGATGCAATACAGCAGGCAATAGACAAGAGGGTAACTATTACTGGATGTACAGTTCACTATGTTCAAAAGGAGGTTGATTCTGGCTCCATAATTATTCAAGCTGCAGTCCCTATTAAAGAAAAAGATAGTAAAGAGACTTTAAAAAAAAGAATTCAACACATGGAACATATAATATTACCTTTAGCGATATCAAAAGTAGCAAAGAAAATAAGAACTAGCTTCAAGGATAAAAAGTAATCTTTGGAAGACCGATGTCTGATTTAAGTCCGTGCATAATATTTAAATTTTGTATAGCCTGTCCTGCTTGACCTTTTAGTAGATTATCTATAACACTCATTAGTACTATTCTTCCATTACGTTTATCAACTTCGACTGAAATCATAACTTTATTAGTATTTTTAACCCATTTAGTAGCTGGATAAGTTCCTACTGGCAAAATATCAATAAATGGTTGATTTTTATAAAAAGCTTCAATTACGATTTTGCAGTCTTCTGCTGTTAATCCAGGATCACGTAAACGAGCATAAACTGTCGATAAAATCCCTCTAACCATTGGCACCAAATGAGGCGTAAATTGCAAATTAACTTCATGACCAGCAATTAGACTAGCGATCCTTTCTATTTCTGCCGTATGCCTATGCCCAATGACTCCATAAGGCTTAATAGATTCAGAGCATTCGGACAACAAAAGTTGCTCACTTGGATTTCTGCCGCCGCCGGATGTACCAGATTTTGCATCAATAATAATCCCTTCACTTTCTATTAATCCTTGTTTTAAGAAGGGAATAAGTACACTTAGAGATGAGGTCGGGTAGCAACCTGGACAAGCAATTAATCTAGACTTTGAGATTTCACTACTAAATTCCTCTGAAAAACCATAAATAGCCTCTTCGCATAATTCATAGTCATATCTTTGATATTTTGCAGCTTCTTTGGAATAGACTTCCTTCCATTTATCTAATGATTTAAATCTATAATCAGCTGATAAATCAAGTACTTTAATACCTTTTTCTAATAATAAAGGGGTTAATTGTGATGATAAGCCGTTAGGCAGACTTAATATTGCATAATCAGAATCATGAGCGATTTCAGCAATATTGCTTTTTGTTATCTCTTTATCCACAAAAAGTTTCATAAAAGGGTTGATTTCGTTCCAGCTTTTACCTACTGACCTCTCACCGTTTAAAGTTGATATTTCAAAGTTTGGATGCTCATTAATCAACTTAACAAGCTGAAGTCCTCCATATCCAGATGCTCCAATAATTGCGATTCTCCCAGCTTTCGATGTACTGATTGCCATAACATCAAGGTTATTTCGTAGAATGAAGAGATATTCATTTGAGAATAAGTAGCAAAGAACCATTTCACCACAAACACGAGGAATAAGTTGAAATCAGAAGATTGTTATAAAATTGAATTTGATGATATAGCGGATGCTCTTGCTGCTATTAGAAACGGTGAATGTGTTGTCGTAGTTGATGATGAAAAGAGAGAAAACGAAGGAGATTTAATTTGTGCTGCTCAATTTGCTACTCCTCAGCAAATAAATTTCATGGCTACTGAAGCTAGAGGTTTGATATGTCTAGCAATGCAAGGTGATCGATTAGACAAGTTAGATCTCCCTTTAATGGTCGACAGAAATACCGATTCAAACCAAACTGCCTTCACTGTAAGCATTGATGCAGGACCTGAATTTGGTGTATCAACTGGTATATCTGCTGAAGATAGAGCTAAAACAATTCAAGTTGCTCTTAACAATCAAACTAAACCAATAGATTTGAGAAGACCGGGTCATATTTTTCCCTTAAGAGCAAAAATAGGTGGGGTATTAAAAAGAGCTGGACATACTGAAGCAGCAGTAGATTTATCGTTGTTAGCTGGACTATCTCCTGCTGGCGTTATCTGTGAAATTCAAAATCAAGATGGTTCAATGGCAAGACTACCGGAATTAAAAACATATGCGAAGGACAGAAATTTAAAGTTAATAAGTATCGCAGATTTAATTCATTACAGACTTGAAAATGAGCGATTTGTATACAGGCAAGCAATTGCAAAGTTGCCTAGTCTATTTGGTGATTTCAAGGCAATTGGTTATAAGAACGAATTGGATGGCTCAGAACATGTCGCGATAATAAAAGGAGATCCAGAAAAATTAAAAGAGCCTGTATTAGTAAGAATGCACTCAGAGTGTCTAACTGGCGATGCATTCGGTTCATTAAGGTGCGACTGTAGACCTCAATTAGAGGCTGCATTATCAAGAATTTCTGAAGAAGGAGAAGGAGTTGTTGTATATCTAAGACAGGAAGGAAGAGGTATAGGTTTAGTTAACAAATTGAAAGCCTATAACCTCCAGGATGGTGGATTAGATACGGTTGAAGCTAATGAGAAATTGGGCTTTCCTGCAGACTTAAGAAATTATGGAGTAGGAGCACAAATTTTGACAGATTTAGGAATAAACAGACTAAAATTGTTAACCAATAATCCAAGAAAAATAGCAGGTCTTGGTGGATATGGACTTCAGGTTGAATCTAGAGTTCCATTAGTAATATGCCCTGGAGATCATAATGCAGCTTATCTAGAGGTGAAAAGAGAAAAACTTGGACACTTAATTGGTAATAATATTCAGACAAATTTAAGCAATGAAAGACAAAACATTGTTGTATATTGGGATGGCAAGGTTAATAATAACGACTTAAAACATTTTGAAAATAAAGCAAATAAATGGTCTGAAAATCATTTTTTAAACATATCTATTCAAAATGCTCCTAGATTAATAGCTCTATGTGAAAACCCATTATTTATTTGGAATGTTAGACATAGGGATATTAAAACTCATTTAGAAGGAAACTTAATAGATAAAAGGTTACTCGAGTCACTTCTAAAAGAACTAAGTAATTGGAAAAATACAGAAAGAATTGGAATAATTAAGACAGATAATTATGAAAGACTTTTACATCCCTCTCAAAATTTATTAATTGAAGAGAGAGAAATAAGTGAACTTTCAAATTTTGAAAATTCACCTTTATTTGATTGGGATATAAAAGACACAACCAGTACTATTGAATGGAGTTAATTAAAAATAAATAATTTTCATTCTAAGTTATAAGACTTACATTGTTAATTTTAGTACCATTAGTAATAGAAAGAAGGATTTTCATATCTTCAGTTTTACCAAATACAGTATGTACTCCATCCAAGTGTGGTTGTGGAGCATGAACTAAAAAGAATTGGCTACCACCCGTATTCTTTCCTGCGTGGGCCATAGAAAGAGACCCAGCAACATGTTTGTTTGAATTAATTTCACAATTAATGGAATATCCAGGGCCTCCAGTGCCGGGCTTCCCTCTTGAACCTTCTCTTGTATTAGGACATCCGCCTTGAGCCATAAAGCCATTAATTACTCTGTGGAAAGAAAGACCATCGTAAAAACCTTCTTTAACAAGCTTCAAAAAGTTTTCTACAGTATTGGGTGCATCATTATCAAACAGGTCAATAGTCAATTGGCCCTTATCTGTGTTCATCAATACTTTAGACATAGATCAAATTAATTTTTTTTATAATAACTGTTTTAAAATTAAATGCAGAAAGTATATTATGAATACACAAAGTAAAATTAACTATATTTTAATCACTCATAAAAGTTATTAGTGCTGTTCTTAGATTTCCCTTTGAATCATTAAGTAATTGCTTAGCCTGAATAACATCCATACCAGATAAAGCAATTAATAAAGATAATTTTACGGATCCATTTGTTTTCTTTAAAAGTTGAACAGCAGTTTCTTCATCAACTGAACTAATATCTAATAAAATGCCAATTGCTCGAGCCATTAATTTATCATTGCTTACAGATAAATCAATCATTCTATTACCATAAACCTTTCCTAATTTAATCATCACAGATGTAGAAATTATATTTAGAGCCATCTTTGTAGCTGTTCCAGCTTTTAATCTTGTGGAACCCGCAAGAATCTCTGGTCCTGTAATCAGCCTAATATCAATATGATTATTTAAATTTGAATCATTTTCAGGAACTGATGAAATAGAGATAGTTAGCGCATTTATACCTTTAGAATAGTTTAATGCAGCTAAAACATATGGCGTTCTTCCGCTAGCTGTTATACCTATTAAGACGTCTCTATTTGAGAAATCTTTTTCTTTAAGATCTGCGATAGCAATCTCAGAAACATCCTCTAGAGATTCAGAACTTCTTGTTAATGATGGTATACCACCAGCAATTATCCCCTGTACCAAATCTGGATTAGTGCAAAAAGTTGGGGGGCATTCGGAAGCATCTAGTACACCTAATCTTCCTGAAGTACCAGTACCGATATAAAATAATCTACCTTTTGATTTAAGTCTTACTGTAATCTCATCAATAGCAGTAACTATCTGAGGAATAGCATTCTCGACAGCCTTTTGAGGTTCTTTATCAGCCTCCGAAAAAATATTTACTATTTCACTAGTCGATTTAATATCTAATTCATTTGATGTTAAATTAATCTGCTCTGTTAGTATCCGATAATTATTATTTATAGAATTTTTATTTGAACTAATCATAAAAGATTTTCTAAACGTTTTTTTATATCTTCAAGTTGATCATTAGAGGAATTGAGTTCGTTTGTATTATCCTGAATATGCCAATTTCCTACTTCTAAATTTGAAAGTGGCGGGGAAATCATAAGGCGTTCTTCATCTGTACTTGGAATAAAGCCTTTTTCGACAAAACGAGCCTCATAACCAGCTTCAACACAAAAGGCTTCTATATCTCTTCTCGTCAACTCTTCAACGGATGGAGTTGGAAAGTCTTGAGCTTCTAAAAGGCCGCAATATCTTTCAGCATCGTCCTTATCTTCGAACATAAGGATTACTGTTGAGCCCTTAAGTTCAAGTGAATGTATACCTTCACTTTCAGTCCCAGCTTCATACAAAAGGACATGAACTAACATAGGAAATAAATAACCAATATGATTATAATTCGATAAAGTGAATAAACAATATTATCCTAATAATTCTCCATAGATATTTCATTTAGACGTTGATATAATGCTATTTCAGAATCACTTAAATTATCTGGTAAGACAATAATTATTTCAACAATTTGATCACCACGATATTCTTCGTATTCCAATCCACGTCCTCTAAGTCTTAACAGCCTTCCTGTTGAGGAATTAGGAGGGACTTGTAATGTTACAGAACCATTTAGAGTAGGAATATCTACAGCGCATCCTAATAAAGCATCATGTGGAAATAATTCAAGTCGATACATAACTCTTAAGCCATCAATTCTTAAGCCTTCGTCTGTTTGTACTTTTAATTGAACAAAATGGTCACGACAACCAATTGCAGCACCTTCTATTCGTAATCTCCAACCATCACCTGCAAATGGCGGGGTCAAAACTTCGACTAGAGTTCCGTCTTGCAATTGGATATCAACTGAAGAACCATAAAGAGCTTGCTCTGGTGAGATTTCTATAATTGATTCTTGATCTTCATAGATTAAAGTTGGTGGCGGAGTTGGTTCGCTGGTTGCAGGAATATATTCATTAAAACTTGTGCCTTCAAAGTTTTCATATTCGTCTTCAGAAGGTTCAGAATATTGATCATCAATATAATCAGTTTCTTTATTTAAATTTGTTCTTATTCCTAATATAAGCTCTAAATATTCCTCATAAGTTGGAAATCTATTATCAAAAATATCTTTGTGTTTTTCATTTTGCTTCTCCCAATCTCTTCTCTTCTTAGGGTCGCTAAGTATGGCATAAGCTTCATTAATTAATTTAAATCTTTCTTCAGCGTTGACATCATTTTTATTTAAATCAGGATGCCACTTTCTTGCCTCTTTCCTAAAGGCGGATTTAAGTTCATTAGAGTCACATTCTGGGGAGACTCCTAATAGGGACCAATAGTTAGGGTCAACGGTAGTAGTCATTATCCCAAGGGTCTATATCCCTTCTTCCATAATTATTATCACCATTTCTGTTTTGCCCTCTTTGTGAATAGTCCCAAGGGTCATCATCCCAGTAATCATCTGAAAATAATTCGTCCTTCAAAGATCCAAAAGTATTTTTTATCCCTTGTATGGGATTAGAGTCGGTTTTTCTTTCTGCTGATAAGCGACGGTTCAAGCCAAATAATGCTTCTTGGAGAGAACCAACTGCATATTCAAGTTCTTGCAAATCATTATCTTGAAGCAAATCTTCAACATCTCTCATCGCAACTTCTACAGATCTTTGTTGTCTTTCAGCGCCATAAGGACCTAACTCCAGAGAAGCATCTCTTAGTCGCCTCTCAGCTTGCGCAACAAGTGTTAAAGCATTATTTTTCTGATCGATAGAAGCACGTTTTTTTCTATCTTCAGATGCTTTTATTTTGGACTCCTCGATCAATTTATTAACTTCATTTTGATTCAAGTTTGAACCACCAGTAACACTTACAGACTGCTTCCTACCAGTAGTTCTATCAGTTGCACTTACTTCTAATAAGCCATTCGCATCAATATCAAAAGCGACCTGAACTTGAGGAACACCTCTTGGGGCAGGAGGAATACCCGACAATCTAAATTTACCCAATGATTTATTGTCTGAAGCCATTTGCCTCTCGCCTTGCCAAATATGAATTTCCACTGATGATTGGTTGGACTCCGATGTACTAAAAACATCAGATTGCCTTACTGGAATAGAGGTGTTTCGAGGGATAAGAACTTTCATCAACCCTCCAACAGTTTCAAGACCCAGAGAAAGAGGGGTGACATCATTTAATAAAAGGTCTCTTAACTCTCCTGAAAGTATTCCGCCTTGAATTGCGGCACCAATAGCAACCACCTCATCAGGGTTGACAGATTGACAAGGTGGATTTGGTACTAACGTCTTAACTAATTGCTTTACCATTGGCATTCGAGTACTGCCTCCTACAAGAACCACTTCATCAATTTCCTCAGGATTCCAACCTGAATCATCAATAACAGAATTGACAGGATCAAATAATCTATCTAAAAGATCACTGCAAAGACTCTCGTATATTTTTCTACTAAGAGTTCTCTCTATATGTAATGGACCATCCTTTCCTGTAGCAATAAAAGGAAGAGATATTGGCGTGGTTTGAACACCAGAAAGTTCTTGTTTAGCTTTCTCAGCGGCTTCAGTAAGTCTTTGTAAAGATTGCCTATCTCTTCTCAGATCAATTTTGTTTTTTCCTAGAAAATCATCGGCGAGCCAATCAACAATTCTTTGATCAAAATCATTACCACCCAATTGTGTGTCACCTGAAGTTGCCTTTACATCAAAAACACCATTGGAAATTGACATTAAAGAGACATCAAATGTGCCACCACCTAAATCAAAGACCAATACTTTTCTAGAAGAACTTTTATCAAATCCATAAGCAAGAGCAGCTGAAGTTGGTTCATTCAGTATCCTTTCAACGGATATACCTGCCAAAATCGCAGCATCGCGAGTTGCTTGTCTTTGTGAATCGTTAAAATAAGCGGGAACAGTTATGACAGCAGAATCAACATTTTCGCCTAAATAAGTTTCTGCGTCATCGATTAACTTCCTAATAATATTTCCAATCAATTCTTCAGGGGCATATTCTCTTTTAGTTAAGGGGGAGGTTATACGAACATTTCCCTGATCATTTGAGCGAACGCTATAAGGAACAGAGAGGCTTGTCTCTTCAAGCTCATCCCATGCTCTACCTACAAATCTTTTTAAATTTGAAAAAGTATTTTTTGGATTAAGAACTAATTGTCTTCTAGCTAGTTGACCCACCAACAATTCAGATTCCTTAGTAAAGCCAACAACTGATGGAGTAGTCCTTGAACCTTCAGCACTAGAAATAACAACAGGCCTACCAGCCTCCAACACCGCTACAACGGAATTAGTCGTTCCCAAGTCAATGCCAACTATTCTCCCCATGGCAATACTTATTTAAGCCCCACAGTAACTAGCATTTAAGGGTATTCAATACTTATTATGTACCCTTCAACACTTAAAGCCAATCATTAACCGCCTCTTAGTGAAAAATTTGAAATTAGATATAGATTCATAATGTAAATTGCTTTTGCTCATGGACAAAGCAAGTACTTCAAAATTTTCGCTGAGAACAAGACCAACTTCAGAGAAGTTGGTAGATGTTGGTTTTAAAAATATTGTTGTTGCCATGGCTTCAATGGTAGCCATAGTTCTTTTTTCCATATTTGCAGTCGTTTACTATGAATCTACTGAATCAATTTCAAGATATGGACTGAGGTTTCTTTTTAGCTCTGCATGGAATCCAGTTACAGATGAGTACGGTGCATTCACAGCTATTTATGGAACCCTTTTTACATCGATTGCTTCATTAATAATTGCCATTCCATTGGGCGTCGGCACTGCAATATTTATAACTGAAAATATAATTCCCGAATATATAAGAAATGTAATTGGAATAATGGTTGAGCTTTTAGCCGCTATTCCATCAGTAGTGTTAGGTCTTTGGGCTGTATTTATTATGGAACCTTTTATTAGACCATTTTTGAACATAATCTACGAACTATTTGGATTTATACCATTTTTTGGCACCCAACCTTTGGGTGCTGGAATGATGCCAGCAATATTAATACTTGTAGTAATGATATTACCTATAATTACATCGATTTCAAAAGATTCTCTAAATCAAGTTCCATCAAAACTTAGGCAAGCTGCCTATGGAATTGGAGCGTCAAGATGGACTACTATTTTTAAAGTTATTATTCCAGCCGCAATTTCTGGGATAACAGGAGGAGTTTTACTTGCCCTAGGAAGAGCCATGGGTGAAACAATGGCAGTTACAATGATAATTGGCAATTCAAATAACTTTAGTTGGTCAATATTTGCTCCTTCATATACAATTTCATCCATGCTTGCCAATCAATTTGGAGAAGCAGATGGAAGCCAAGTATCTTCTCTAATGTATGCAGCTTTAATCCTAATGATATTAACCTTATTGGTTAATGTGTTTGCCCAGTGGATTGTAAAAAAATTAAGCTTAAAATATCAATAAATGAATAACACTTCCAAAAATTCACTAACTTATAATCCCTCTCTAACTAGAAATATTGGGAATAAAGCCTTAACTATAGCTTCTGCTATTTTTGCCATCATATCTGTACTTCCTTTAATATTAGTAATAAGCTATGTATTAATTAAAGGTGGAAGTTATATAAACTTAGATACCTTAATACTTGAACCCGAGCCACCCGGAGATGATCTTCTCTCAGCAGGAGGAATAGGGCCAGCAATTACTGGGACTTTTATAATGTCAGTTATTGCTTCAATAATATCAATACCTGTTGGAGTAGGCGGTGGAATATACCTTGCCGAATATTCAAAATCAGGAAAGTTTGCTAAATTTATAAGGTTTGGATCAAATGTACTTGCTGGGGTCCCTTCTATAATTGCCGGTGTATTTATATACGCAATTATTGTCTCTACCAAAATACTATTTGGATCAATGTTCAGCGGTATTGCAGGCGGAATATCACTTTCAATTTTAATGGTTCCAACAATAATTAAAACTACTGATGAAGCACTTAAATTAGTTCCAAATGACATGAGAAGAGCTGCATTTGGAGTTGGTGCATCAAAATTCACAATGATAACAAATATCACATTACCAGCTGCATTTAGTTCAATTTCTACAGGTGTATTATTAGCACTCGCCAGGGCAGCAGGAGAAACAGCTCCATTAATATTTACAGCTCTTTTCTCCCGTTACTACATCACAAGTTTTGATGATATTTTCTATGAAATGGGTTCATTGTCAGTGTTAATTTATAATTTCGCTCTTGAACCATATGAAGCTCAAAATCAACTAGCATGGGCAGCATCATTCATATTAGTTGTTATACTTTTAAGTCTTAATATCCTTTCAAGATGGATAGGCACACTTGGTACTTTTTCTAAAAATAAAGTATAGTTATGATCAAAACTAATATTAAAATAAGCTAATGAATAAAAAAAATTTAAAATCTAAATCTTCAGTCTCACTAGATAATGTATCAATTACATATGGCAATTCAGTTGCAGTTAAAAATGTGTTTTGTGATATTGAAAAGAATCAAGTTACATCTTTTATTGGTCCATCAGGATGTGGTAAATCAACCGTCATTAGAGCAATCAACCGAATGAACGATTTAATAGAAGGTTGCAAATTATCAGGCAGTGTTATTTTTGAAGGGATAGATATATATGCAGAGGATATAGATCCAGTTGAAGTTAGAAGGAGAATTGGAATGGTTTTTCAACAACCCAATCCTTTTCCTAAAAGTATTTACGAAAATATTGCCTTTGGTGCAAGAGTTAATGGATATAAAGGTAATATGGATCAATTAGTAGAAGAATCTCTTACAAAGGCAGCTGTTTGGGATGAGTGCAAGGATAAATTAAACGAAAGCGGTTATTCATTATCTGGTGGTCAACAACAAAGATTATGCATAGCAAGGACAATTGCTATTGAACCTGACGTGATCTTAATGGATGAGCCATGCTCAGCACTTGATCCATTATCTACATTAAAAATTGAAGAGACAATTCATGAATTAAAGAAGAATTTTACAATCATTATTGTTACGCACAATATGCAACAAGCCAATAGAGTCAGTGATTACACTGCCTTTTTCAACACAGAGAAAAAAGATAAGGATTTAGGTGGGAAAATTGGATTTTTAGTTGAGTTTGATAAAACAAAAAACATGTTCAATTCACCAAAGCAAAAATCAACTCAAGACTATATATCTGGGAAATTTGGATAACTAGAAACCTTTTGATTTAAAAGAAACCTTAACTGACGGAGAGAGAGGGATTCGAACCCTCGATAGGGTTGCCCCTATACAGCATTTCCAGTGCTGCGCCTTCAACCACTCGGCCACCTCTCCTTAAATCCAGCAATGAATGTTTATTCAACTGCTGGATTTAAATATATACCACAAGAGAGCTGTTGTTAAGATTTTAAATGTCTGATTAATTTCTTTAATATTATCATCATAATCAAGTGCCTAATAATCAATAAAATATATACGAGAATAAATTGATTTAAAGATAAATATAATCTTCCATTAATAGACGATTATTATAATTAAAAAAATAGTTATGACTATAGCTTCATGCAAAACAGCAGCTTTGAATGCTGGTCTAACTAAAGATGAAATTAATATATTATTAAATATCGCCAAACTTGCTGCAGAGAGAGGTGGAACATCCCTAATGAATAATTATGGAAGGATTAAAACAATAAAGTGTAAGGGAACTGGAGGAGATCTTGTTACTAATGCAGATATAGAATGCGAAAAGATAATAATAGATTATTTAGAAAAAGAGACTCCTAACATTTCTATCCTTGCTGAAGAAAGCGGACATAAGTTAAAAGATGGAGAATTAAAATGGTGTATAGACCCTCTTGATGGAACAACAAACTATGCTCATGGATATCCATTTTTTGCAACTTCAATAGGTTTGATTTGGAATAGCAATCCAATTTTGGGAGCAATATCAGTACCTTCTTTAAATGAAGTTTATTATGCCTCTCCAGATCATGGGTCATTTTGTAATGGCGTAAAAATAAATGTCACAGACACAAGTTCCCTATCTGATTCACTCTTGGTTACTGGTTTCGCATATGACAGAAGAGAAGTATTGGATAATAATTATTCAGAATTTTGTTGGCTAACACATCGCACGCATGGCGTCAGAAGAGGAGGAGCAGCTGCCGTAGATCTAGCATTTGTAGCCTCAGGAAAAGTGGATGGTTTTTGGGAACGAGGACTTGCAAAATGGGATATGGCAGCAGGAGTACCACTAGTTGAAATGGCAGGTGGAATAGTTTCCAATTATCCTTCCGGAGATTTTGATCTGAATACCGGCAGAATTCTTGCTTGTAATCCAAAGATACAAAATGAGCTAACAAAAGAACTTAAGAAAATTAGACCATTAAATCCCAACTCTTATGGTGGAAAATAGTCCTAGTTTATGTGATCCTTAAGGAATAAAAAGATTCAAATAATGACATTGCAACCTGCCTCGGGTGCGCGCGACTTAAATCCTCAGCAAGTAAGAAAGAACCATCTCATTGCATCAAAACTTTCATCTTTATATCAACTATGGGGATATGAGCGAATATCACCGCCTCATATTGAACGTCTAGACACTCTTATGGCAGCTGGGGGGATTTCGAACAACGAAATACTAAAAATCGTTTCTGATGAACCTCTTGGATTAAGACCTGAAATAACAGCATCAATTGTTCGTGCTGCTTCAACTAGATTTGATGAATATGAAAGGCCACTTCGATTCTGGTCGACAGGCACTTCATTTAAATGCAATCAAAGTATTGATGGTGGAATTGATATCGAGGAGTCATTTCAGAGCGGAGTAGAATTGATAGGAACTAAAGCTATTAATGCAGAGATAGAACTTCTATCTCTGCTGATCGAATCATTAGAAGTAATTGAAATTGATCAGAAATATAAAATGACATTACTTATTGGGAATACATATCTATTGGAACTTATTTTAAGCTCATTTGATTCAACTAGAAAAGACCAAATAAAAAATATTCTCTGCGATCTTGATTACATTGAATTGAGTACACTTGATGTAAAAGATGAAATAAGAATGTTTATAAAAAATATAATGAATATGAGGGGTACACCAGAAAAAGTATTAACTAATCTAAAGAATATTTATGGATCGAATTCTTACATTGATAACCTAAGGGAATTATTTACAATTATTGAACCATTTGCTAAAGAGAAAGGGATAGAAGTTCAACTAGACCCTACATTAGGAACCAAATATAAATTATATAGTGGATTAACATTTTCTCTTGTTTCATCATCATCAAGCGCTCCTATTATCCTTGCTAAAGGAGGAAGATATGATGATTTAGTAAAAAAGTTTAGTTCAAGCAATCAAAATTGCTTCGGAATTGGTTTTAGTATTGGCATTGATAAAATCAGGGAATTAGTCACCTCAAATGAGGAAGTGAAAGGTAATAATGAAAAAGTATTAATCGCATACAAGCAAAGTGCAAGTTTATATAAAGCATTAAAACAACAAAAGGAATGGCACAACAAGGGAATTATTTCTGTGATTTCACATGAACCTCTAAAGACAAATGATGCAACAAATCAACTTTTAAAATCCAATAGATGCACAAAGATTGAATGGATAGATTGATATCAATCACGTCTATCTTTTTAATAATTGTCAGGAATCGAAAACTATTGGGCTTAAATCAATAACACTTATGCTTTTAATACCAAAATAGAAATTTGTATCGCTATGATGTTTGAAATTTAGTTAAGTCATGCCTGTTAAAGAAGAAGGAACTATTCTAATTCACACAGAAAATATATTTCCAATAATTAAAAAAGCGGTCTACTCTGATCATGAAATATTCATTAGAGAGCTTATAAGTAACTCCGTAGATGCAATTAAGAAAAGGAAAATGGCAGCCTTTGCAGGAGATTGTGTAGCTGCTGAAGATGAAAAAATAAAAATCTCAATTGACAGAGAACATAAGACATTAACAATTAGTGATAATGGAATAGGAATGACTAGTGATGAAATCAAGAAATATATTAATCAAGTAGCTTTCTCAAGTGCAGAAGAATTCCTTGAAAAATATAAACAACCTGATGATGGATTTATAGGTCATTTTGGACTCGGTTTTTATTCAAGTTTTATGGTTGCGGAAGAAGTTGAAATAATAACTAAATCAGCAAAGAATGATTCACAAGCTATTAAATGGAAATGTAATGGCTCACCTCAATATACACTTGATGAATCAGATAAAGAAGAAATAGGTACAGATATAATTTTACATTTAATGGAAGAAGAAATTGAATACATTGAACCAAGCAGGATTAAAACATTAATAAAAAAATATTGTGATTTTATGCCTATTGAAATCTCGCTTGAAGAAGAAATTATCAATAAAATGAATCCACCATGGAGAGAAAGCAAACAAAATCTAAAGGACGAAGATTATATTGAACTGTATAAATATCTCTATCCTTTTCAAGGAGATCCTCTTTTATGGGTTCATTTAAACACTGACTATCCATATAATTTGCAAGGGATTTTATATTTCCCAAAGATAAGTGGAAGAGCCGATTGGGAAAGTGGTGAAATCAAGCTATTCTGTAATCAGGTATTTGTTAGTGACTCAATTAAAGAAATTGTTCCTAGATACTTATTACCTTTGAGAGGTGTAATAGATTCACCCGACATCCCCTTAAATGTAAGCAGAAGCGCATTACAATCAGACAGAAGAGTTAAATCTATCGGTAACTTTATTGCAAAGAAGTTAGCCGATAAGCTGAAAACATTAAAGAAAGATGAAACCCAATTTTACGCTGATATTTGGGACTCCATTTCGCCCTTTATAAAAATAGGTGCTATGGAAGATGAGAAATTTGCCGAACAAGTAAAAGAGATAATTTTATATTCAACATCTAAAAGTAGTTCAGCAGAAAATGAAAACAAAAATGAACTAATAAAATCTGGATCAAAGACTTTTACCACCCTTGATGCTTATAAGAGTAGGCTAACTGATGAGAACAAAAAGGTTTTATATTCAACGGATGAAGTTTCTCAATCAACAGCACTCAATATGTGGACATCGCAAGGCAAAGAAGTATTAAAACTTGATACGGTTATTGATACCCAATTTATTCCTTGGTTAGAAGAAAAAAATAAAGAAATAATTTTTGTAAGAGTTGACTCAGAACTTGATGAAAGTATTAAAGATGATTCACCTGAAATTGCAGATAAAGATGGAAATACAAAGTCAGAAACACTTAAAAAGATGATTAGTTCAGCCCTAAACAATGAAAAAGTGACCGTACAAGTACAAAGCCTTAAAGGAGAGAATTCTCCACCTTCATTAATATTATTACCTGAACAAATGAGAAGAATTAATGATATAACAGCATTAATGGAACAGAAACTTCCTGGTCTACCTGAATTTCATAATTTAATCGTAAATTCAAATCATCCACTTATTCAAGGATTACTAAAGCTAAATTCCAACCCAATAGTTATTGAAGGATCAAGCAGATCAGAGGAAGGTCAATTAGCAAGTGACATTGCTATTCATGTTTATGAGATGGCAAAATTGTCAATTGGAGGTCTTGAAAATAAAGATATCGCAGCTTTTCAAACTAGGAATGCTGAGTTATTAGGGAAATTAATGCAAAAATTCGTTTAATCTCAACCTCATTTGATAGAATACAAATAAGATAAATATTGAAAAATGTCTAGAGTTTGCCAACTTACAGGCACAAGAGCTAATAACGGAATGTCAGTCAGCCATTCCCATATTAGAACCAAAAAATTGCAGCAAGCAAATTTGCAGCAGCGTAGATTATGGTGGGAAGAAGAAAACAAATGGATCAATATAAGAGTAACAACAAGAGCACTAAAAACTATTCAGAAGAAGGGATTAGGTAAGTATGCCAAATCATTAGGAGTAGATTTAAACAAACTTTAAATTTGATTTTTTAATCAAATGAAAAGAAGTAAATTTATAAAATCAATTGTTTTATTTTTTAGTATTTTATTTATTAAACCTTCAAGATTATTTGCAAGTATAAATTCGGTTAAGCTGGGTCAAAAAGCACCTGACTTTCTATTAAATGGTTTTAACAAAAACAATCCGAATAAAAAGGAGTGGTCTCTAGATGATTTTTCAGATGAATGGCTAATTTTATATTTTTATCCTAAGGATTTCTCAAGTGGTTGTACATTACAAGCCAAAGGATTTCAAGATAATATTTCTATGTTTAAAAAACTTAGTGCCTCTGTAATTGGAATATCTGCTGACAACGAAGAAGAACATGAATCCTTTTGTACATCTGCAAAACTTGGTTACACTCTACTTTCAGATACAACAGGAGAAACAAGTAAATCATATGATTCATGGTTGGAACCCTATTCAAAAAGAAATACATTTATGATCAATCCAAAGGGTATAGTTGTATATAAATGGATAGGAGTAAGACCCATAGGACATGCTCAAGAAGTTTTAGAAGAACTTTTTAAACAAAAAGAAATATATGCATGAACTTTCCTTAGGAACATGGTTTATACACATTGCAACTCTATTTGAGTGGGGAGTTGCAATAATAATAATTGACTATGTTTCATCAATATCCAATAACAAGGCATTGGGCTATTTTGCTTTAGCAATGTTGCCAAATCTAGCTAGTGCTATGGCAGCAATCACTTGGCATATATTTGACAACAGTATTGAATTAAAAGGATTAGTTGTCCTACAGGCAGCTCTTACAACTGTAGGAAATATATGTCTTGCATTTGCTGCTTGGAACCTGTTTAGATCTGAGTCATCACAAGCAAACTAATGAATATT
Source organism: Prochlorococcus sp. MIT 0916 (assembly GCF_047305155.1). GTDB lineage: Bacteria > Cyanobacteriota > Cyanobacteriia > PCC-6307 > Cyanobiaceae > Prochlorococcus_B. The sequence goes on along the minus strand of NZ_CP138980.1, from coordinate 1,618,651 downwards.
TCAATTCTAAGTCTTGAGTCAATTGCACGAATTGATCCTAGTCCATTCTTCATCCTTTCACTAATTCCTTATCTATTATTCCTGCGTTACGCTGGTAAAACAAAAGCGATACCAAAAATATCATTATTAGGTTTTAAGTTAACTCTCTTATTTGTATTCATGACGATAGTTTTTGCAATAATCGCACAAATTTATTTTGGTGATGAATTAACAAATGTAGATGTACTGCACGGGCTAGCAGAATCATTTTTGACGATAAGCGACGCATTTGTTGTTTACGGTTTTGTTTTGATGCTGCAGTCAATCAAAACCAAAACGGAAGTAAAAAACTCTTAAGAGGTGAGTAACATTTGACGCAAAAGCATTCTTTATGGTCGATAATGAAATTATTCAATAGGTATAAAAGATGTTCACAACATTACTAGCTGCTGCTGATCCAGTGACATTTCAGTGGTCTCCAAAATGTGCAGTTGTGATGATCATTTGCAACATACTTGCTTATGCCATAGCTAGATCAAATATCGAAAAGCCAAACGAAGGTTTTCCTATGCCTAATGCTCAGTTTTATGGCGGATTAAGTCATGGTTCCTTTGTTGCGGCAAACTGCTTGGGTCATGTTTTGGGAATAGGTTCAATTTTGGGTCTAGCGGCTAGAGGAGTTTTATAAGGTTAAATCCTAAAACTTACTAAATTAAATATTATAAATTTAAAGGATTATTAAACAATAATCCTTTTTTGTTGTTAGACAATTAACTAAAATCAAATTTATTTCTAATTTGATCAACCATCATTTCTGGAGTCAAGCCAAGGGATTCTTTACTTTGCTGTGGAGTCGCATGATCTACTAATTTATCTGGTATGCCTATTCTTAAAGTAGGGACAAAAATATCATTATCATTAAAAGACTCAACGACTGCTGATCCAAAACCGCCCAATAATGTACCTTCTTCCATTGTTACGACTTTACCAATTCTTTTTGCAAACTTATGAATAGTTTCCTCATCTAATGGTCTTATAAAACGAGCGTTAATAACAGTACTATTCACTCCAAATTCTTTAAGAATTGCAGATGTTTTAATTGCTGGACAAACCATAGAGCCATAACCAATTACTAATAAATCATCTCCCTCTTCTATTATCTCAGCCTTACCAATTTCTAGAGACTCCCATCCTTCCTCCATTAACGCTGCTCCCTCTCCAGAGCCTCTAGGAATTCTTAGAGCAGACGGACCATTATGATTAATGCATGTAACTAACATTTGCTGCAATTCAGACTCATCTTTTGGAGCCATAACAGTAAAATTAGGAACACATCTTAAATAACTAATGTCATATTGGCCCTGATGAGTTGGACCATCAGCACCAACAATTCCAGCTCTATCTAATACAAAAGTTACTGGCAAATTCTGTATTCCAATATCGTGAATTAACTGATCATATGCCCGTTGTAAGAAAGTACTGTAAATAGCTACAACCGGTTTGATACCTTCGCAAGCCATTCCACCAGCAAGAGTTACAGCATGTTGTTCAGCTATACCAACATCAACATATTGATCAGGAATAGCTTTCTGTAAAAGATTTAAAGCAGTGCCTTCAGCCATTGCAGCAGTAATACCAACAATCTTGCTATTTTGCTCGCAAAGTTTTACTAATGTTTGACCAAAAACCTTACTAAAACTTGGAGGTTTAGGAGTTTTGGAAGGAATAGATTTTCCAGTCGTCAAATCAAAAGAAGACTGAGCGTGGTAACCAACCTGGTCAGCCTCAGCATATGGATAACCTTTTCCCTTTGTTGTAGCGACATGAACCATAACGGGTCCACCAACTTTATGTGCAGCATTAAATGTCCTAGTCAATTCAGCAATATCATGCCCGTCGACAGGACCCATGTAAGTAAAGCCTAATTCCTCAAAAACTGCACCAACACTAGGAACTGCTAAACGCCTAACGCTGCCGGAAAGAGATTTGAATTCCTCTTGGATAGCATCTCCCATGAAAGGAAGATTTTTGACACTTTCTTGAACACTATCCGATATAAATTGAACAGGAGGGCTATGACGCATTCGATTTAAATAAGTCGACAATGCTCCAACAGGAGGAGAAATCGACATGTCATTATCATTTAGAACAACCAAAAGCGGAGTTTTTGGAAGATGACCAGCATGATTAATAGCCTCTAAAGCCATTCCACCCGTTAGAGCACCATCTCCAATTACTGCAACACATTTATAGTCTTCTCCTTTTCGGTCTCTTGCAAGCGCCATACCAAGAGCAGCAGATATTGATGTGCTCGCATGACCAGCTCCAAAATGATCAAATTTACTTTCTGATCTTTTTAGGTAACCAGCTACGCCTTTTTGCTGTCTAAGTGAATCAAATCTGTCATATCTTCCCGTTAGCAACTTATGTGGATATGCTTGATGTCCAACATCCCATATAACTTTGTCAACATCTAGATCTAAAGTCTGATAGAGAGCAATTGTTAACTCAACAACACCAAGACCTGGACCTAAATGCCCACCACTAGTAGAAACTACTTGAAGATGCCTTTCTCTAATTTGGCAAGCAACATCTTCCAATTCACTAATGGCTAAGCCATGAAGCTCATTCGGATGACTTAACTGGCTCAGACGCATATAACTCTGAGATTGAATCCCTCCAATCTACGAGGTCTACCGTACATTTTGATAAAACTTGCACAAGAACAAATGGAATGTAGAAAATTCATAAACCAAAAATCTCTGAGAAACTAGATATGGAGGACTATCTACAGAAAATACTAAGAGCTCGTGTTTATGACGTTGCTGAAGAAACCCCACTAGAAAGGGCAAAAAACCTAAGCAAAAAGTTCAAAAATGATATCTGGCTTAAGAGAGAAGACCTTCAACCTGTCTTTTCTTTTAAGTTAAGAGGTGCCTTTAACCGAATGTCTCAGCTAACAAAGGAAGAGCTTAGAAAAGGAGTAATTGCATCAAGCGCTGGGAACCATGCACAGGGAGTTGCTTTAAGTGCATCATTTCTTAAATGCAGAGCAGTGATTGTGATGCCTTTGACAACCCCCATAATGAAAATCAGGGCTGTTGAATCACACAAAGCAGAAGTTATTCTTTACGGTGAAACATACGATGAATGCTACGAAAAAGCACGAGAAATATCTAAAAAAGAAAATCTAACTTTCATACATCCATTTGATGATCCTGAAGTCATAGCTGGACAAGGAACAATAGGTCTGGAAATACTGAGACAGAGTCATACGCCACCTGATGCTATTTACATCGCTGTAGGAGGAGGAGGACTTATTGCTGGGGTAAGTGCATATATAAAAGCAATATGGCCAGATACAAAGATTATTGGCGTTGAACCTGAAGATGCCTGTGCAATGACTCTCTCAATAAAAGCCAACAAGCCAGTTAATCTTGAGAGTGTTGGCCTTTTTGCAGACGGTGTTGCGGTAAGAAAGGTAGGAGAAAAGACGTTCTCAATCTGTAAAAAGAATGTTGATGAAATGGTTACAGTAAATACTGATGAAATCTGTGCAGCTATAAAAGATGTTTTCGAAGATACACGATCAATTCTTGAACCAGCAGGTGCATTATCTATTGCTGGATTAAAGAAACATGTTTTGAATAATCAATTAAAAAATAACAACCTAGTAGCAATAGCTTGTGGCGCAAATATGAATTTTGAACGACTGAGATTTGTAGCAGAAAGAGCCGAATTAGGAGAAGAAAAAGAAGCAATGATTGCAGTTGGAATTCCAGAAAAAGCAGGGAGTTTAAAACTTTTATGTGAAACACTTGGATCACGAAGCTTAACTGAATTTAGTTACAGAATGTCAGAAGGTAAAACAGCTCAAATATTTATGGGTGTAGAAGTTTCTAATATTGATGATAGGGAATTATTAATCACTGAGATCAAAAGGAAGGGGTTTGATTGTCATGATTTAAGTAATGATGAGTTGTCTAAAGTTCATCTCAGGCATATGGTTGGGGGTAGGCTACCAAGATCAATAAATCAAATATCTAAAGGAGAATACAGAGAATTACTTTATAGATTTGAATTCCCAGAAAGGCCTGGAGCCTTAATGAGATTTGTTAACTCAATGAGACCAGAGTGGACAATAAGCATTTTCCATTATCGAAACCATGGCGCTGATACTGGAAGAATAGTAATAGGGGTGCTAGTAAACGTTTCTGCTATTCCAGCATGGAATGAATTTGTCAAAAAAATCGGTTACAAAAGTTGGGAAGAGACTGATAATCCAGCATATAAATTATTTTTAGGTGCAGAGTTCAGTTAGACGCGGTAATTTGAATATCAAGAAAAAAATTTTTGAATTACCCAGTTATGAGTGAGAGCATACAAATTTCATTACCAGCAAAGATTGAGGCAATCCTTTATCTCAAAGGAAGGCCAACATCATCAAAAGAGATGGCTGAATTACTACAAAAAGATATTGGTGAAATAGAAAAAGCACTCTGGGAACTTAAGGCTGGATATGCTCAGCGTGACACTTCTCTAGAAATAAACGAAAACAAAAGTTTTTACAGCTTAGAGTTAAGGCAAGGACTTGGTGAATTGGTTCAGGATCTCCTTCCAGCAGATTTATCGATTGCGACACTAAGAACATTAGCGACTGTTGCACTTAAGAAAAAAATACTCCAATCAGAATTGGTTGATCTCAGAGGATCTGGTGCATACGATCACATTAAGGAGCTTGTAGATAAAAACTTCGTTGAAAGAAGGCGGCAAAAGGATGGACGTTCATTCTGGTTAACTCTCTCAGAAAAATTTCATCAAACATTTTCTGTATTACCTGAACCAGATCAAGCAGAAGACAAAAAGGCAGCGTAAGATAGTACAAAAAATCAAAGGCTAATGGGTTACGAAATTATTCCAACGATTCTGCTTGTACTTTTAAAAACGCTTGGAATTTATTCAACAATATTGATCATTAGGGTTCTGCTTACCTGGTTCCCAAATCTTGATATGACCAATCCCATTCTTGTGAATTTATGTGCTATCACTGATCCTTACTTAAATTTTTTCAGAGGGATTATACCTCCATTAGGAGGCCTTGATTTATCTCCTATTTTAGCATTTGTAGTAATCAGAGTTGTTCAAGGAATCCTTGGAAATGCAGCCGCATTAGCAATGGGAGGATTTCAAATATATGGATAATTAATTATCAACGATTATCGCCACTGCCATCGATTTTTCCTCGAGATTTGCGGCTTTTTAGTTTTTCCAAGTTTGAGTTAGCGACCTCCTCCAATTCGTAACCCAACTCGCAAGAAAGTTGTGCTACGTACCAAAGGACATCACCTAGTTCAAATTTAATTGCATCCTTACTATCTTTATCAAAAACTCCCTTTTTATCTCTTAAAATCTTTTTTACTTTATCAGCGACCTCCCCTGCTTCACCGACTAGACCTAGTGTTGGATAAATAGCATTACTTCCTACTTCAGGATAAAGAGCTGTCTTTCGAGATTCTCTTTGATAATCATTTAATTCCATGGTTATTCTCTTGAAAAAGCAAAGTTTGCAAATAAAACACAATTAGATGTTAGTTTTTTGTAATCCCAAGTCACATAAATGACAATACTCGACCTAGCTAGAAGGACAAAAATCGTGGCTACAATAGGGCCCGCAACTGAGAGCACTAGTCAAATAACTAAATTGGTAGAAGCTGGTGCAACAACCTTCCGTCTAAACTTTAGTCATGGAGACCATGACGAACATGCTCAAAGAATAAAAACAATTAGACAAGTTTCAAATGATTTAGGCATTCACATAGGAATCCTTCAAGATCTTCAGGGACCGAAAATTAGACTTGGCAGATTTAAGAATGGTCCTGTAAATGTTAAAAATGGCGATAAATTTATTCTTACTTCAAAAAATATTGAATGTAATAAGTACCAAGCAAATGTCACTTATGACAAATTAGCTGAAGAAGTAGATGTTGGAAATCGAATTCTGTTGGACGACGGAAGGGTAGAGATGAAAGTTGAAGAAGTAGATCTAAAAGAAAAAAGATTAATTTGTTCAATTACTGTAGGAGGTGTTCTTTCTAACAACAAAGGAGTAAATTTTCCTGATGTTCAATTGTCGATAAGGGCATTAACTGACAAAGATAAAGAAGATTTATCTTTTGGGTTGAAACAAGGTGTTGATTGGGTAGCACTTAGTTTTGTAAGAAACCCATCAGATCTAATAGAAATAAAAGATCTAATTAGAAATCATGGGTTTGACACTCCAGTAGTTGCCAAAATCGAGAAATTTGAAGCAATAGATCAAATCGACGCTGTTTTAAAACTTTGTGATGGAGTCATGGTGGCTAGGGGTGATCTTGGTGTAGAGATGCCAGCAGAGGAAGTTCCATTATTACAAAAGCAACTAATTAAAAAAGCCAATAGCCTTGGCATACCAATCATTACAGCTACACAAATGCTTGATTCAATGGCCTCAAGCCCAAGGCCCACTAGAGCTGAAGTTAGTGATGTTGCAAATGCAATACTTGATGGTACTGATGCTGTAATGCTTTCCAATGAGACTGCCGTAGGCGATTATCCAATTGAGGCAGTAGCAACAATGGCCACTATTGCGAAAAGAATAGAAAGAGATTATCCACAAAAAGCATTAGAAAGTCATCTTCCAAGCACTATTCCAAATGCAATCAGCGCGGCCGTTAGCAGTATTGCTAGACAAATAAACGCAGCCGCTATAATTCCTCTAACAAAAAGTGGTGCTACTGCGAAAAATGTAAGTAAATTTAGACCTGCAACTCCAGTTTTGGCAGTAACAAACGAAAAGAGTGTTGCAAGCACACTTCAGCTTGTATGGGGAGTCACACCACTTTTGATAGAAAATCAAACAAGCACATCAAAAACATTTGATGATGCGATGGCTATGGCAAAAAAGATGAAAATTCTAAAGCAAGGAGATCTTGTAGTCGAAACAGCAGGAACATTGTCAGGCGTAAGTGGTTCAACCGATTTGGTAAAGGTTGGAATAGTCAGTTCCGAAGAAGAAAATGAAACCCCATTTATCTAAAAAAATATGAAAAGGAAACTCCCGCTTGCTGAAACCTCGGGAATGGCAATAAAAAATCTTAAATCTAATAAATTTAGAAGCTTATTAACAATGCTAGGAATAGTGATAGGTAATGCATCTGTCATAACACTTGTAGGGGTTGGAAGAGGAGCACAAAATCTTGCTGAAAACCAATTAAGCAATCTAGGTGCAAATGTTTTATTTGTTGTTCCTGGGAATAATGACACAAGAAGAAGAGGAGTGGCTTTTCCAAAAAACCTCGTTCTTGAAGATGCAAAAGCGATCGTAGAACAAGTCCCTACTGTTAAAAGAGTAGCCCCACAAATCTCTTCAAATGAAGTCATTCAAATTGGTTCTAAAAGCACAAGTAGTTCTATTTCAGGAGTTACAAGTGATTTTTTAATTGTAAGAAGTTTTGAAATTGCGAAAGGCCGTTTTATCAATGATCAAGATTCTAAAGGAGCAAAGAATGTTGTGGTTATTGGGCCCGATCTTGAAGAGAAACTATTTAACGACAGAAAAGGCTTGGGCGAGAGGATAAGAATTAAAGATCAGTCTTTTGAAGTTGTAGGTGTCATGAAGCCTAAAGGTGCTGTATTTGGAAATAATCAAGATGAAAACGCATATATTCCTCTTTCTACAATGGTTAGTAGAATTACTGGTAAAGATCCAACATATGGGGTAAGTCTAAGTTTTATAAGTGTGGAAGCAATAAATGAAAAATCAACAAAAGCTGCAAAATTTCAAATAACAAACTTATTAAGACAAAGACATAAAATTATCCGAGATGATGACTTTGCTGTTAGATCTCAGAAAGATGCTTTGCAGATAGTATCAACGATCACTGGCGGTTTAACATTAATGCTAGCTGCAATAGGAGGTATATCATTATTAGTTGGTGGAATAGGTATTATGAATATTATGTTGGTATCTGTTAGCGAAAGAACTGAAGAAATAGGACTTAGAAAAGCATTAGGAGCAAGAAGACTTGATATATCAACTCAATTCCTAATTGAATCTTTAATTCTATCTAGTCTGGGCGGTTTAGCAGGAACCGGATTAGGACTATCAACTGTAAAAATTGTAGCATTAGTAACACCTTTACCTGCAACTATTGGTTTTGGAACTGTCTTTCTAACAGTTATAATATCTAGTACAATAGGTTTAACTTTTGGTGTTCTGCCAGCAAAAAGAGCAGCCAAACTAGATCCAATTACTGCCCTCAGAAGTTTATAAATGGTATTTTTTAACCAAAAGTATTTGATATTTTCTTGTACTTTAGAAATATTATTTTTGAGTATTTCTGGGAAAGTGATTAATTCATCCAACAGAAAGGGTCATTAGACTATTAGAATCAGGCGAAATTATTAAAGAATTATGGATAAAAAATGGAAAGTAATAGCTCTTTGGGTGGTTCCAATAACAATTGTTGTTCTAATTACATGGCAAATTCTTGGCTCTGCAACCAACACCCAAGTCAGTCAAACCAATAACTCTAACCCAACAAGAAATGCACCAGTTGCAAAGATCAGCTATGGAAGATTTCTTGATTACGTAAAAGCAGGAAGAGTCACCTCTGTTGACATCTACGAAGGTGGAAGAAATGCAATCGTCGAATCAGTTGATCCTGAAATTGATAACAGAGTTCAAAGATTAAGAGTTGATCTTCCAGGATTAGCGCCTGAATTAGTTTCCTCACTTAAAGAAGAGGGAATAAGTTTTGACATTCATCCACCTAAAACAGCTCCAGCAGGAATAGGAATACTTGGCAATTTACTTTTCCCACTCATTTTAATTGGGGGATTGATTCTTCTTTCAAGAAGATCAAATTCAATGCCAGGTGGACCAGGGCAAGCAATGCAATTTGGTAAAACTAAGGCAAGATTTGCCATGGAAGCAGAAACTGGTGTCAAATTCGATGATGTAGCAGGGGTAAATGAAGCAAAACAAGATTTAGAGGAAGTAGTAACTTTTCTTAAGCAACCAGAAAGGTTTACATCTGTAGGAGCTCAAATTCCAAGAGGTGTTTTGCTAGTAGGACCTCCTGGAACCGGTAAGACGCTTTTAGCTAAGGCAATTGCTGGAGAAGCAGGAGTACCCTTCTTCTCACTTTCAGGTTCGGAATTTGTAGAAATGTTTGTAGGTGTAGGAGCAAGTCGGGTAAGAGATTTGTTCAAAAGAGCTAAAGAAAATAGCCCTTGCTTAATTTTTATAGATGAGATTGATGCAGTGGGAAGACAGAGAGGTGCAGGTATCGGTGGAGGAAATGATGAGAGAGAACAAACACTCAATCAACTTCTCACCGAAATGGATGGATTTGAGGGCAATAGTGGAATTATTATTATTGCAGCAACAAATAGACCAGATGTACTTGACTCAGCTTTGATGAGGCCAGGTAGATTTGATAGACAAGTAACTGTAGATGCTCCAGATATCACAGGGAGATTATCTATTCTTAAAGTTCACTCCAGAAATAAAAAATTAGAAAAGGATTTGACTTTAGAGAGTATCGCCAGAAGAACGCCTGGTTTTACAGGAGCAGACCTTGCAAATTTACTTAACGAAGCAGCCATTCTTACAGCCAGAAGAAGAAAGGATCACATAGGTCTATCAGAAATAGATGATGCAGTTGATCGCATTATCGCAGGGATGGAAGGTCAGCCCTTAGTTGATGGAAGAAGTAAAAGGTTAATTGCCTACCATGAAGTTGGTCATGCCTTAATAGGCTCGCTAGTAAAAGATCATGACCCAGTCCAAAAAGTTACTGTCATCCCTAGGGGACAAGCAAAAGGGTTGACCTGGTTCTCCCCAGATGATGATCAGACTTTAATAAGTCGGGCTCAACTGAAAGCGAGAATCATGGGTGCATTAGGTGGAAGGGCTGCAGAAGATATCATTTTTGGAAGAGAAGAAGTAACGACCGGTGCAGGTGGTGACGTACAGCAGGTAGCGTCTATGGCCCGTCAAATGGTCACTAGATTTGGGATGAGCAGCCTTGGACCAGTCTCTTTGGAGGGAGATAGTCAAGAAGTTTTTGTTGGAAGAAGTCTTATGAATACCTCTGATATATCAGATGAAATTTCAAAGCAAATTGACGAGCAGGTCAGAAAAATAGTTAAACAGTGTTATAAAGAAACACTTGATTTAGTTGCAAAAAATAGATCTGCTATGGATAAATTAGTAGAAATTTTAATTGAGAAGGAAACTATGGATGGAGATGAGTTCTGTAAAATATTATCCGAATACACAGTTGTTCCAGAAAAAGACAGATTTATACCAGTACTACAAGATCCAAAATAAAAATTAAATTGAATTTATTGATCGTTTGTTGAATACATTATCAATGATTCCATATTCGATAGCTTCAGTTGGAGACATATAAAAATCCCTATCTGTATCCTCTCTTATCCTTTCAATAGGTTGACCAGTTCTTTCAGATAGTTCATTGTTTAATTTATCTTTTATAAACAATATTTCATCAGCTTGGATCCTTATATCACTAGCTTGTCCTCTTGCTCCTCCAAGTGGTTGATGAATCATTATTCTTGAATGAAGCAAGCTACTTCTTTTCCCCCTTGCACCTGAACAAAGTAGGAAGGCACCCATACTGGCGGCAAGTCCTACACAAACAGTATGTATATCAGGCTTTACATGCTGCATTGTGTCAAAAATACCAAGTCCGTCATAAACAGATCCACCTGGAGAATTGATATAGAGAAAAATATCTTTATCTGGATCATCAGCCTCTAAGAAAAGGAGCTGGGCAACAATTCTGTTGGCGGAATCACTTGTAACTTGTTCACCCAAAAAAACTATTCTTTCTCTTAAAAGCCTTGAATAAATATCAAAGGCTCTTTCTCCTCTTCCAGATTCTTCAATAACTATTGGAATCATTTAACGATAATAATGGACGGTTTTCATGATCCTAGCCAAGCCGCGGGGTAAGCTAAGGTCTCTTAAGAATTATCTAGGTTTGACATTGAGCGTTAGAGCAACAATTTCAGACAGCAAATCTGATTTCCATAAGGAATTTCCTTATGTCATACCGCCAATTTATAGAAAGCTTGCAGATGAACTGCTAGTAGAACTTCATTTGCTGAGTCATCAGAAAAACTTTAAGAATGACTCAATTTTTGCAATTGGATTAAAAGAAATATTTAATAAATTTACGAATGGTTATAAACCTAGCGAACATGTTAATAAGCTTTTTGACGCAATATGTAATTGCAATGGTTTCAATCCAAACGAGATAAATAGCTGCTCAGAACAATTGGTTAACAACGTAAAATCATTTACAAAAGAAGATCTGAATAAATTTATATCACAACATAATGATAATAAAGGCAATGAATATTACAGTCGCATCAATGCTATCGGTATATATAAATTAGTTAATGAAATGGAATTATTCAAGGATGGAAAAGAAGAAGATATAAATAAGGAAATAATTAATATTTCAAGATTACTTGGTTACCAATATTCAAGGGTTGAAAAAGATATAAGTATGTATAAATCTAATATTGAAAAGATGAAACAAGCTTTAGAAATAATTGCATTAAACCTAACATCCAAATAAGCTAGGAATTATTTCTTTCTTTTTTTATCTTTCCAATCAATAAAGCTAATATATATCACTCCAATTGTGATAAATGAAAGTAGTGAAATAGACAAAAAAGATAGAAAACTATAGAGGTTAAAGTCTATAGGCATCACAATCACTAAATATCGATAGAACCATCACCATTTCTACCCCAAACCACCATAGCAATTGAAAAAGTGAAAATAGCAGCTAAGGAAGCCCAACCTAAAGTGAAGATCATGACTAGAATTATTTTCTTAACTATAACTTATTAAAAAGGTTTAATTTGTGTACTTCCTGAAAAATTAAAAGCAATTAAAAAATTAGACGAAAAGCATCAAAAAATGGGTCGGCTCGTTCAAAATCACAGCACATACATAGACGGCCTAATCAAATGGTTGAAAAAGATTGCAGCAACTGATGAGATTAAGACAGTCACGCCTGCCTCTATGTCAAAGACTAATGGTAAAGGTGAGAATCTTGCTCTAAAAGTTACTGTCAAAACCAAAGAAGGGTATAAGCTGCTAGCAAGAAAAGGGAAACTTGTACAAGAGGTCTTTTTGGTTACAAGCTTGGATGAGAGTAAAATTATAGAAATAATTGAAAAAACTAATCCAAAGCCTTTTCGGAAAAGGAGAGGTTGCTAGATGATGTACGCGGATAGCAGGGGTTTTTATTTTGCTCAGATACAGATTTAGAAAGATCTCTTATGATATCTTCTTTGATCATATTCATTGCTGAATCAATTTCGCATAGGTTATCAGCCATAAAATTACAATAAAATTATTAATCATTAATTTATTTCATAAAATTAAACTAGCTCTATTAATTAATAAAGAAATCGGATTTATATAAAGCAAAAAGAACAGAAAGTAATAGATATTAACAAAAGATTAAAAATCAATATTTTATCGGATTGATCTAAGTCTAATAAATAGAAGGAGCTATGCGCTATTAATTCTAAAGTTCATATTCACTTTTAAATTGATCTAAACTAGTTAAATATAGGAGATGAAGATTAGTAGTTTCATCATTAAAACCAACCTCTCTATACAATTGATCAAGTGACATATAGGCACTCATAACAGGTAAAAATGCAGATTTATATTCTTCTTGTATGTCATCTTCATCTATATCATGAATTATAGCTGTAATCAATTCAATTTGCTTCTTGGCTAATGAAATGTTTTTCTCTAATTCTGGGCTTAGTTTACGTCTTCTTTTTGCCATTGAATACAATTCATCCTTAAAAATAATACACTATTTTTAATAGAAAAATCAATCAAAAGAGCAAGGAAATTTTGAAAGCAGAGGAATAAGAGTAAATACTCATAAAAGGAGTATATGAGTGTTCCATTTTTATAAAAATAGGATATATTTTACTTGGTACAATATTGATGTGATAAAAGCCCAAACATTCTTTTTTAAGGGCTAACAAATCTAACTATCACTATGAAAAGTAATTCTGATAAAAATCAATCAAAACTTCCATGGTGGGTTGAACTGTTATTTGTTCAGATCGGATTACCTGACTCATGGCTTTCTATATTTCTTAAGAAAAGAAAAGATGCAGCGAATTATATTAATGAAAACAAGAGATATATAGCTTATTCGGCTATCTTAATTGCAGGTATATTATACATGTACCCGATAGTAAAGTATACATCATCAACTTCATCATGCATAGATAAAACTACAAAGTATCTAAAATCAAATAATATAAATAGATTGCAGAATAAAATGGATATAAATTCTCTAGCTGTTGGATATTGTAATGGGGGATCCCTACCAGAATAATCACCTATTGTTCTCTTGATTTATCACCATCAATATCATATGTTGGGGGCTTTTCAGGAGGCTTTCCCTCAAGTAAAGGAATCAATTTTGCAATAAACCTGCCCATAACAGGAACCCAAAATTTTGTATATGCCTTTTTAAGTATTTTATCCATTTTATTTGTATTTATAGAAAATAAATTTAAATGATATTATTTACTAATATTCACTAACAATAAGTGATTGTCAAATTTTTTAATAGGAATAAAGAGTTGTTGTAGATCTAATTTTGCTAAGGAATTAATATTAGAAGTAATTATATACTTATAGTTAGTAATTACTTCAAAATCATCTACGACCTTAGAGGAAGGCAAATAATATGACAATAAAGTCTTTGTCTTACTGTCAACATTAAATAAATAAATTGTATTAAAATTAAAAATTGACGATGTAGCATCATCATTTAAGAATAGCTTTGTTTTGTAGTTCGGATTACCTAGTACGCCAAAATTATACAATAAAGATAATGAAATATATTGAGGGATTATAATATTATATAAAAATTTAATTAAATTAAAACCAAAATGATTGAAGTCAAGTAGAAATCTTATTGATGAAAAATAGGATAAAACTATAAATAAACTAAGAAGATAAACAATTAAAGGATTTCCATACGTATATTGAGTTACTAAGTCTTTATAGTTTATAATAGAAAACAAAAGGATAATTGATACTAATAAGATTATAATAACTAATAAATATTTAATAGTAGATCTTGAAAAGGAGTATCTAAATGTATATGATGATATATAGTTAGCAAAAATAATAGATAACGAAGGCAAGAGAACAAGATAATAATGTGGATATGAAGTAGACATGCATAATAATAAAATTAATGATAAAAGGGGATAACAATAAATCAATAGTGGATATTTGACCCTAAAATTTGATCTAGTGAAAACAAAAAGAATAAGTACTAATATTCCTATAGGAAATGTTAAATACAAAAAGTTCAAGGGTACAACAAATAAATTATTGAAAATAGAATCACCTACTGCTTGTTTTCTTGCAAAATCAAAAAGTGCTGTAATGCCAATATTACCAAACTTTTTAGCTGAAAAATAAAGATTAAGACTCGTTGGTATTGAGCCGATAAATATTCCTATACAAAAGAGAATTTTACTAATATATTCTTTTCTATATAAATGAAAAAAAATAAAAGGTGCGAGGCCTATAAGAGGAACAAAGGCCATATAACTTCTAATAAAAAAAGATGTAGAAACAAAAAAGCCTGACAAAAATATATAAAAATTCTGTCTCATATGATCTGGAGAATCTAGAGATTTTAGAAAAAATAAAATAACTAAAAGAATAGATAATACAAAAGGAATATCTGGACTTGCGTATCTTGAGTATTGAATCCACAATGGCATTGAAGAAAGAGAGAATAAAGAAACTAATGCAGACTTTTTAGTTGAAATTTTTAACGCAATCAAGTACGAGCTAATCAAGCAAAGGAAAGAAGAAATAATGCTTGGAAGTCTTAGAGATAGTTCACTATTCCCAAATAATTTTATAGATAAAGCTATAAACCAATAACTCCCTAATGTCTTATGGTGAGGGGAAGAAAATGGGGGGGAAAACCAATTATCAGAGTACTCAATCAATCTTGCTCTTCTAGCGTAAAGTCCCTCGTCATGAGCGACGAGACTTTGAGAGGAAAAATCGATAATAAAATAAAAAGATATAAAAGAAAGAACAAGCAGTAAAGTTACAATAAGTATTTTATTCTTAAAGAAAAAATTTATGCTTCCTAATTTAAACTTCTTATACTTAATAATATTAGATGGGAGAATTTGCATAGCCGGATATGATTAGAAATTCATAAGTTCATTTTTTATGAACTACATTTAAACAAAATTATATCCTTAGTAATTTGATTTGGGAATCAAAATGAGTATGAATTAATAACATCATGTATAATAATAGAAATATTAAGCATATAAAAGATGGCAACCGCTAAGGAAAAGAAGGAAGAAGTAAAAGCATCTCTAAAGATTTTACGAGCTGAATTAAGAAAAATGCATTTAGGAGTGACGGAAGAGCTAACACTCCCAGAGCCAACAGAAGTCAAAAAATTAATGATTCAAATGGAGGAGCTATTGGTAGTAATTGAACCAAAGTCCTCAAGGAAAGCAAAAAAGTAAAAACAATCTAATTTTATAGAGTATAATGATTATAAAAACTTTTTAAAAATAAAGCTAAATGATTAGTTTCTGTTGTTCAAGGCTTATTTAATATTTTAAAAAGAGAGGGGCTTGAAATTAATATTGTAATCGCCAAAGGGTGTTCTGAAATTGTATAAAAAAGAGTCGAAAAAGTAAAAAAGTCGATTAAAATCTTAAGATCAATTCTTAAATCATATATTGATAATATAACTAGAAGAATTTGTAACCAATTACACTTTATATAAATAAGAAATCTATCTAAGTAAATAAAGCCCATATTTAATCAGTCAAGGGCTTTATTGCTAGTTATTGATAACAATGAAGGGGCTAAAGCTATGCTCGACCAAGAACCAGCTATAACTCCTATGAACAAAGCGAATGCGAACCAATACAATGTTGAGCCGCCCCAAATCAATATACATATTAAAGGAAGTAGTGTTGTAAGACTTGTATAAAGCGTTCTTGTTAATGTTGCGCCAACAGCTTTATCAATTTGATATTTAAAACTTAATTGATTCTCTAATAAACTTTTTTCTCTGATCCTATCAAAAACAACAACAGTATTGTTTACTGAATAGCCTGCAATGGTCAACAAAGAAACAGCGAATAAAGAGTCGACCTCTACATTAAAGAAATATCCCAACCATGCAAATACGCCACAGACAATAAGTATGTCATGAAAAAGAGCAAATAAAGCTAAGAATGCGTATCTTCGATCATATCTGAAATTAATATATAAAGCTATTCCAAGAAAAGCAAAGAGAAGAGAAATCAAACTACTTTTAAGTAACTGCTTCCCAAGACTTGGACCAATAATTTCAACTGAAGTATTTTTATTGTCAAATGGGCCAAAAGATTTATTAACCTCTGACACTACAGACTCAGATTGAGCTGCAGATAAAAATGGAAGCCTAATGGATATTAATTGTGAATTATCGAGTAATTTTATTTGTGATCGATTTAAATTTGGAGATGTATTTGAACTGAAATTTTTATCATAGTCTTTTAATGCAATTAATTTATTAGATATGTCGCTTGTATTTAAGGTAATACATTCATCAGCGCAACGTCTCTCTAAAGTTATTTGAGTTCCTCCGGTATAATCTAAACCAAGATTTAAAGGTGCCTTAATAGAAATAGTATTAAGGCAAATTAGCATTCCAATTATTGATATTAAACATAAAGAGAATGAAACAAGCCAAACATTTTTTCTATTTTTATAGAGTTGAACATTAAAATTTGCTTTCATAATTTAATTAGTTGCTATTGACCATTGATAGTTGGTAATGGAATCTGATTAGGATTAATAAAGTTAGAAATTTTTCGAAGGCCCTGATAACTCATTAGGAACTTCAAGATTGCTTTTGTACATGTTAAAGCCGTAAACAAACTCAATACAACGCCAATACCCAAGGTAGCTGCAAAACCTTTTACAAAGCCAGTGCCCAAATAAAACAACGTAATACAGCTTATTAAAGTAGTTAAATGACCATCAATTATTGATGAAAAAGCGTTTTTAAAACTTGCGTCTATTGAACGAATTAAGGTATTTCCATTGCGTAATTCTTCCTTTAATCTCTCAAAAATAAGAACATTAGCGTCAACAGCCATTCCGATACTTAATATAAACCCAGCTATACCTGGAAGAGTAAGGGTCACTGGGAGTAATGCATAAATAGAGAGAGTGAAGAGAGAGTAAAAAGACAATGCCAAGACAGCAACAAATCCAGCTAGTTTATAGATAAAGATCATAAAAATACCTACAAAAACCAATCCTGTGAGAGCAGCAAAAAGACTGAGACGAATATTTTGAGTCCCTAGAGAAGGTCCTATTGTTCTTATCTGAATAATGTCAATAGGTAAAGGCAAAGCTCCTCCCCTTAATTGAACTTCTAAATTTCTAGCATCATCAGCAGTAAAATTTCCGCTTATTGTCGCGGCCCCACCAGTAATACCAGCAGTTTCAAATTGCTTACCAACACTTGCTTCGCTATATGAAATACCATCAATAACAATTCCAAGCAATCGAGGGGTGCCAGCGATAGATTTTGTGAGTTCTGCAAATAATTCACCTCCCTCACTATTAAAGCTTAAAGTTACTTCCCAATTATTAGTATTTTGATCTTGTCGTCTGCCTGCATTTGTCAAATATTGTCCAGTTAATGTTGTTGGTTCAAAAAGACCTGCAATGTCAGTACTTATTTTATTCCTTAAAAGATTAAATTGATCTAGATCTAATATTTGGTCGGATTTAATATTATATTTTTCGAATAATTGATTAATTTCATTATTAATATTGATCTCTTTGATTAATTGAGCTGAATTATTATTCTCTTCTAATAATTTAATAATAGACTCAATGCTATTCCGTTGAGTTTGTAAATCTCTTAATTGCTCCGCTGTACCATTTTTCTGAATTCTGAATTCTAATAGCGCAGTTTCTCCTAATACTTTCGCAGCTCCAGAAGGATCTTGTTCCCCAGGAAGTTCTAATAACAATTGGTTGGTTCCTACAGTTTGCAGTTGTGAATCTGAAACTCCTAATCCATTTACCCTCTTATCAAGAACAGCCTTAACAGCTTCGATTTCGCTGGGGGTGATTTTTGTAATTTCCTTTGTAGGCTGAACCTCTAGAGTTAGTTGACTACCTCCGCGCAGATCCAATCCTAATTGGAAAGGTAAGTTGGTGCATATAAAAATACTTAATACTGCAGAAATGATAACGACAAGAAACCAATAATTCTTTCTGCCCATTATTAATCTACTCCACCATTAACTATAATTTTTTCCGCGGCATCTACTATCTGATGAGGTTGAATAATAGTTAAGTTTTCTAAGTTGCCATTGTAAGGCGTAGGAATATCCTGACTGCTTAAACGAACAGGAGGAGAATCTAAATCATCGAAGCAATGCTCAGTAATCAAAGACATTAACTCAGCTGCAATACCACCTGTTTTCATACATTCTTCAACAATAATTACTCTATGGGTTTTTCTTATAGATTTAGATATAGTTTCCATATCAAAAGGCTTAAGACTTATTAAATCAATCAATTCAACATCAATTCCTTTCCCTTCAAGAATCTCAACTGCTTTTAAGCAGTGGTGACGCATTCTCGAATAAGTCAAAATCGTAATGTCACTTCCCTGCTTTACAAGATCGGCTTGATCTAAGGCACAGACATAATCACCCTCAGGGAGCTCTTCAGTGAGGTTATATAAAAGAACATGCTCAAAGAAAAGTACAGGATTATTATCTCTAATAGCAGCTTTCATAAGACCTTTAGCGTTCGTGGGAGTACTACAAGCCACAATTTTGATACCAGGAACTGCATGAAAATAGGCTTCAAGTCTTTGACTGTGTTCAGCGCCTAATTGCCTTCCAACGCCACCAGGGCCTCTAACAACTGTTGGTATAGTAAAATTTCCCCCGCTCGTATATCTAAGCATTCCCATATTGTTGGATATTTGATTAAACGCAAGTAACAAAAACCCCATATTCATCCCTTCCACAATGGGTCTTAAACCTGTCATGGCTGCTCCAACAGCCATACCAGTAAAACTATTTTCAGCAATTGGTGTATCTAAGACTCTGAATTCTCCATATTTTTCATACAAATCTTTCGTAACTTTATAAGAGCCGCCATATTGTCCAACATCTTCACCCATTACACATACCAAAGGATCTCTGTCCATTTCTTCATCAATTGCTTCACGAAGAGCATTAAATAAAAGAGTCCCTTTCACAGAATTAACAGATCGTCCGGATTACCGGTTTGTTATTCCAAACTATCTCAAACAGTGCCTAATTACCCACCTGCTGCAAAAGTCGATAACAGCAATATGGAAAGCAACATTCCAGGAGAGAGTAATAAAACGAGAAGTCCTAAATCATGAAGAGTCATAGAAAGATCTAAATATGACAATTTAATAGTTAAATGCTAGTCAGTTTTGTCACTGTTGCCTTCTATCAAACTTCGAATAAATACTAAAAACAAACCAAGTCCAATAAAACCAAAGGTAAAAGTTGCAAGAAAACTAATTCCAATAATTAGTGTTTTAAAACCAGCAGCAATACTCTGGGCAATTGGTGAAGAATAATTCGGAGTATGAATCGAAAAATATAAAACTATTTTTTTACTAATAAAAAGGCTTAACAGGCTAAAAGATAAACTGGTAATCGAACCCGAAAGAAAGCTTAAGGGGCCTTTCTTTGCTTCAGAGCTAGGGTTAGCAATAGGACTTTCTGATGAATTAGCTAATTCATCAGATTTATTTTTAAACCCATTACGAGGTAAATTCATTTCTTAATTGAACTCCATTAGACTTCATTGAACATGCCCAAGCGGACAGGCCAGCTCTTTCAAATTCATTGAAATGTTCTTTTAGTACTTTATTTGCTTGGTTATAATTTTCAAACAAGGCAAAACAACTTGGACCAGAACCACTCATAGAAACGAGACGGGAACCAGGTAAACGAGACAATATATTTAAAGACTTTTCAACCTCTGGTGTCATAGGGCGAACGATTTTTTGTAAATCATTTTGTATTTCTTTTCGTTTATCAAAAAGCGACCGATCCGACCAGTCATTAGATCTGATCATGTTTCTCTTAATTTCAAAATCTCTATCATTTTCAAGATAGCTATCACCATACTTTTGTTTATATGATTTATATGCAACTGGGGTAGAAACCTGTATTGAAGGGTCTTTAACCAAAACAAGACCCAACTGAAAGTGTTCAAATTTTAATTTTTCTAAAATTTCACCTCTACCAAAACATATCTGTCTACCACCTGAAATGCAAAAAGGGATGTCTGAGCCTATTTCTTTTGATAAGTCCTCTAATTCCTCAGGCTTAAGATTTAATTTCCAGAGTTTATTTAATCCAACCAATGTTGCAGCTGCATCTGTAGACCCACCTGCCAATCCTGCACCAATTGGAATATTTTTTTCAAGTTCAATATCAACACCTAATTGTGTATTGCCTACTTGATTTTTTAAAAGATTTGCGGCTTTTATTATTAAATTGTTCTCACCATTACTAATCTCGTTATTATTAGATTTAAGAGTAATATGAGGATCTGCACTATTTATCATCTTCAATCGATCACTTAAATTAATACTTTGCATGACCATGGCTAATTCATGAAACCCATCGGTCCTAATACCTAAAACCTCTAAATGTAGATTAATTTTTGCATGCGCTTCTGCAATAAGAAAATAATCATTTGATTTGGAGGAGACCATTTTTAATAACACAAGTTTCTTTTAAAGCTTTTGCCAAGGCAAACCAATTGGAAGGTGAGATTTCCTGTGGTCTTTGATCAAGACTAATCCCTCTGTAGTCGAAAAATTCCTTTATCTGAAAGTTTGAAGTAACAAAACTTCCAATCGTATTTCGTAATTTCTTTCTTCTACCAGCAAAAGCATGTTTCAAAAGTTTCTCTAATAAATTCCCTATCTCATAAAAATCTGGCTCACTTGATACAAAGGGGTTAATCTTTACGACTTTGGAATCCACCTTGGGTGGCGGTTGAAAACATTTAGAAGGCACATCACATACGTCCTGACATTTTGCTAAAAGCTGAATCCGTACACTTAAAGCACTAAAACTACTAGTTCCTGGTAGAGCCAAAAGTCTTTGTGCCACTTCTTTTTGCATAAGTAGAACTAAAGTTTCAAAACTATTTTCAGGTGCTTTTCTTAATTCGCCAATCAATCTTTTTAATAGTGGGCCTGTGATGTTGTAAGGAATATTAGCTACAACTTTGTTAATATTTAATCCATTTTCAGCCTCCAGTGGAGCAGATAGAACATCTCCCTCTCTCAAACTAAATTTACTTTTATGACTAAAACGTTTTTTCAAACCAACGACTAAATCTCTATCTAGCTCAATTGCTTGAATGAATCTTGCTTCGGATTCAATTAATTTTTCTGTTAAAGCACCTTTACCTGGTCCAACTTCTAAGACGCAATCTTCAGAATTCAATTCGGCAGCCTTAACTATTTGATTCAATACACCCTTATCTTTCAACCAATGTTGACCAAAGCGTTTTCTAGGAATATGCCTAAAATCACTCAAAGTTTTATCACCCAAATACAAAATCGCAAGACCACATTAGAAACGATCACATATTTTACTCAAATAAAAATAAATTACTTAAAATATAATAACAAGAAGATCTACAATCAATATACATTTTAAAAAATGACCTTTGATAGCCATAGTCTTGATCGCCTAAAAGAGCTAGGACGAAAACTTCCTAAAGAGATACTAAAACCTCAATCAAATGAATTAAAAAACATCAAAGAAACAAAAAAGCAAAAATTACACCCTGTTGAAACAGAAACCAACCCTGAAAAACTTTTTCGAGAGTTGATGGAAATAAGTCCAGATGGAAACGTACCCCCTCATTTACTAGAAAGACTAAAAAAACTTGAATCAAATAATGTAAAAATTTCTTCCAATTCAGATCCACATATTAATGAAAATTCTAAGAATCTTTCGGCTGAAGATACCCTAAACCTATATACACAATTTCAACAATTTCTACTCGAAGATGATATCGATTAGAAATATCTTTATGCTTAATATTTCACACTATAAAATAATTGCCATAGGAAAAATAAAAAAAAGGTGGATTCAAGAAGGTATAGAAATGTACCTAAAAAGATTACCTGGTTTAGAAATTATAGAAGTAAAAGACAACAACCAAACAAAAGAAGAACATACGATCAAAGAAATTATTAGCAAAAATGAAATTCTTGTAACTCTTAACGAAAATGGTCAATCTTTCACATCAAAGCAGCTAGCAACAAAACTTCTAAATTCTTACAATCAAAAAATTCTTTTTGTTATCGGAGGTGCTTCGGGTCTTTCCCCTTCCCTCAATAATTCCGCCTCTTGGCAATTAAGTCTTTCACCTTTAACTTTCCCCCATGAAATTGCTCGTCTTTTACTAATAGAACAACTCTACCGCGCAAAAACCATTACTCAAGGAGGCCCTTACCACAAAGAATAAACAGAAGAAAGGGACATAATTAGTTCAAATGTACTATACTTTTTGTATTGATCTGGGTCTATGGGTGCAAATCGCTCTTACTCTTCCTCAGAGGAAGGCTTATCGTCACTATTAATTCCATTAGTAAAAGAAACTATTTCTGCAGGTTTCCCCTCTCCTGCGGAAGATTACATAGAGCTCGGCATCGATCTAAATAAATACTTAATCAAGAATCCAATAAGTACGTTCTTTCTACGTGTAAGCGGTAATTCAATGAATAACGCAGGAATTTATAACAACGATTTATTAATAATAGATCGCAGTATAAATCCAAATCCTGGACATATTGTAGTTGCTCTCTTGGATGGAGAATTCACATTAAAAAGACTTATCAAAAAACAAGATAATTATTATCTAAGAGCAGATAAAGAAAATTATCCAGCAATAAACTTATATGAATATATAGATATACAAATATGGGGAGTAGCGATTTATTCGATACATGAACTACAACAATCAAAAGTCTAATTATGTCCAAAGTAATACTTCAAATTGATGGGAATAATTTCTATGCCTCGTGTGAAGAAATGATCGATCCTTCCATAAAAGGAAAGGGATTAGTTGTACTTTCGAATAATGATGGATGCATAATAGCTCGCAATTCAGAGGCGAGAAGAATGGGAATCCCTATGGGACAGCCTTATTTCAAGTTAAAGAATAAACTAAATCAATTAAATATAAATGTGAGAAGTTCAAATTACGAGCTTTACGGTGATATAAGTAATCGATTAATGCAGCTACTAAGAAAAAATTGTGAAGAACTAGAAATCTACTCTATAGATGAAGCATTTGGAACTATAAAACGTCCAAAAGGAAAGTGCTTATATCAATGGGGAAAAGATTTAAGGGCTTTGGTTTATCAAAATATAGGAATACCAATATCTATTGGTATTGGTGAGACAAAAGTTCTATCAAAAATTTCTAATCATCTAGCAAAGAAAATACAAAATAATTCAGGTATATTTGATATAGGTCTTATTGAAAATAAAGATGCTTATCTTGATCTAATTAATGTAGATAAAGTTTGGGGTATCGGCAAAAGAATGTCTAAATGGCTAAAAGAAAGAGGCATAACTAATGCGAGAGAACTTAGAGACATGTCAAGCGGGCAAATCAAAGGAAAGTATGGAGTAGTTGGTCTACGTATTCAAAACGAATTAAAAGGAAACCTCTGCATCCCTATAAAAGAGACCTCATCAGATCGAAAAGAAATCTGCGTAAGCAAGAGTTTTTCATATCCCATTGATAGCTTAGAAGATTTGAGCGAAGCAATAATTAAATACGTTTTAATCGCAAGTGCTAAGTTACGAAAATACAATCAATTATCCTCAGCTATTACGGTCTTTACAAATACAAATACTCATACAAAAGATTTTTTTAGGAGTGAAGCAACAGAAAAAATAAGGGTTCCAACTTCTAACTCAAAGATCATGATTGAAAAAAGTCTAACGCTGACAAATAAAATTTTTAAACCATATAAAAAATTTATAAAAGCTGGTGTAATATTGCATAAACTTCAAAGCAATAAATACAAACAAACACTAATATTTGATGCACAGAATATTAAAGAAGAGTTATATCTACAGAGACTAGATAATGTAATAGATAATATTAATTCAAAAAATGGTATAGATACAATAAATTGGGGATCTTCAATGATGGATAA
Source organism: Prochlorococcus sp. MIT 0916 (assembly GCF_047305155.1). Taxonomy (GTDB): domain Bacteria; phylum Cyanobacteriota; class Cyanobacteriia; order PCC-6307; family Cyanobiaceae; genus Prochlorococcus_B. The sequence goes on along the minus strand of NZ_CP138980.1, from coordinate 1,594,286 downwards.
AGAATGGAAACCCCGTAGAAAAAAACTATCTAGTATAAAAACAACTAATATAGAAAATATTCCAACTATATATGCTAATTAGAAGTCAGTATAATATTTAAAAATGATGCTACATATTACATTTATATGAGTTTCATGCTAAATATAATGAATAATAATCTTAAAACAAAAAGATAATGGAGTTCATAGAATATTTAGATAAAATAGAAGTAGAAATAATAAAGATGGTTGAACAAGCAGGATATAAAACAGCAGAAAATACAAAACTATGTTTAACAAGTGAAAACTATGTAGGCTTCTTGAATAAGAGAAACAAAGAAATCATAATTTGTACAAGTAACGCAAAGAAGAGAGAGGGATATACACTTCTAAGAAAGAAAAATAAGGATAGTTATGAAAGGACGGCCGTACATATAAAGAAAGCTTTAAGGCATGAAGCTGTTCATGTTGCACAAGAGTGCAATGATGGAAACTTATTAAAAATAGATAGAAAGCTCTCAATGAACCAGGCGAAGATAAATGCTTTGAATGGATCTATAAGAATATCCGGAGAGGAAGAGAAAGAAAGACAAGCATATATATTAGAAGACAGGCCAAGATTAATAAAAAATGAATTGACAAAATATTGTCTATAATAATTAAGTAAAATTAATTGTTTCTAAGTAATTGAATAGCGTTTAATTTACTACTAAAGATCAAAACCATTCCTTGCTCCAAATATGAAATACCAATATAAGACTTAACAGCTTGGGATTTCACGAGGGCGGTTCCACATGTTTCAAGAATAAGAACAGGTAAAGTTGAAGTCGAACCCTGCATTCGCTGAAGATCGAGAGATTGTCGTACCGCCAAGTTTGCTTTAATAAATCCAATTTTATTTATAAACTCTGTCCAAAGATCATTAGATATATAACATTCATCCAAATTAAATGGTGAGGTATTTCTCATAAATAAATAAACTATAGAAAATTAGATATGACATCTTTGTTGATCTAAATTTAATATGTGTTTTCTCTCGGCGTAGTAAAGTTGCTGAAAATTTATAGCATCATTATTTAAGTCTTCAAACATGGTAATAACTCTCTGTTCCATATCAGATGAATCACTAGGCTCAGAATTTTCTTGAACAATAAGAGAGGCTATACAGTTTTCAAGAGTTTGTAATCGTTGAGTACTCCATGCATCAATTAGATGTCTACAACGTTTTAAAGATTTTTGTTTTTCAAGAGCCGCGAGAGCTCCACGAATAAAAGACTCGGGGTCACTTAGTGTTGCCAAACGAAATTCATTAGCCTCTAATAAAGGAGTAAGCTTAGGAAGATGTTCATTATCATTGGCTAGAAAGTTATCTAACAAGGTTTTAATTAAATCAACATCAGCTAGTGTATTACTTGAATCATTACAACGATTGATTTTCTCAACAATATCAGGACCAAACTTTTCTTCCTCAATGTTACTAATAGTAGACCATATTACACGATGATGATTAATTGCAAAATCATCTAAGTCCCTTACGCGAAGTTCATAACGAATATAAGATCTATAATTACGACAGTGTATATAAGTAAAAAGTATATCTGCCTCACTTCTTTCTCTAAGACTAATTTCATGAGGTTTATCAATTTTCTTGGAACGTCCATGCCATCTTTGACCACTAATTTGATTACGTAAATCTTCCTCTAGTTGTAGAGCGAATCTAGCTTGACCTCCACTAAGACGTTGAGCAACCTTCTGTAGATAATGGGTTCTTATCGCCGTTTGAGGTAACTTTCCAAGAAGAGTTACCAAGTTGCTAACGGCTTCCTGAAATTGATCAGATTTACTTAAATCTAAATCCATCAAAGATTGATCAATTTGCCAATCCATCCAAAGAGGTGCTTTTGCCGCTAATGCTTCATATTCGGCTGGAGAATTATCCTTAAGAAACTCATCTGGATCTTTACCTGAAGGTAATTGAAGGACTCTTAAATCTAGCTGACCTTGTATGGCAAGGTTTTCGACCTCACTTATAGCTCTATTAGCAGCACGAATTCCAGCATTATCAGAGTCAAAATTTAAAAGTATCTTTTTACTATCGGTAGCACGAGAGAGAAGCGTAATTTGATTGCGACTTAAAGCTGTTCCTAAAGAGGCGACAACATTTGTAATACCAGAATCATGAAGTGCCATCACATCAAAATATCCTTCTACTACAACTGCATAATCTTTTTTTCTAATAGATAAAGTTGATTTATCGAAACCAAAAAGATTTTTGCCCTTTTCAAAGATTTCAGTCTCAGGTGAATTTAAATACTTAGGATCTGAGCCATCAAGACTTCGTCCGCCGAAACCAATAACTCTTTTTTGCCTATCGTGAATAGGGACAATAATACGATTACGAAATCTGTCATAGAAACCATTACCACCCTTTCGAGGAACAATTAATCCAGCTGATTCAAGGATTTCAACACTGATTTTTTCTATATCTACAAAATATTTGAGTAATGAGTCCCAATTATCTGGTGCAAATCCAAGCTCAAAATTTATTAGCGTACCATCACTTAAATGACGTTTATTCTTAAGGTAATTCAGTGCATTTTCTCCACATGGAGAATTTAATTGATTTCTAAACCAACCAGTAGCAATCTTTAAAACACGATAAAGGGTATCTCTACGTGAAAGCTGTTGCTTTAGTCTTTCTTGTTGAGGCCCTTCAACAGTGTCAATTGGTACTTGATATTTTTTTGCCAACTCAAGAACAACATCGCTAAAACTTTGTCTCTGAAACTCCATTAAAAATTTAATGGCATTTCCACCTGCCCCACATGAAAAACAATAATAAAATTGCTTGCCAGGAATTACTGACATTGATGGTTTACTATCATCATGGAAAGGACATATTCCAACGTATTCCTTACCTTTTTTCTTTAGGACGACGTGTTCACCAACCACATCAACGATATCTACACGCTCTTTGACAGACTCAATTGTCCTAGGATGTAGTCGAGCAGAAGCCATATGATAATTTTAATTGATATTTAAATATTTAGTTAAGAGATTTAGAAATTGAGAGGAAAACAACTTACAGATGAAATTAATTTAGATAAAAATTTAAAAGGGATCAAATTTTTAATAGGAAGTGGTTTGTCATTTAGCCTTATGAGTGTTTGTGTTAAGGCTATTGGAGAGAAGATACCTGTTTCAGAACTTGTTTTTGCTAGGGCTACAATAAGCATAATAATAACAAGATTCTTCTTATATAAAAACAAAATCAACCCCTGGGGATATCAGAAAAGATTATTAATTATAAGGGGTTTACTTGGAACAGTGGCACTATTTTGTATCTTCAAAGCCCTAACAATACTACCCATAGCTACAGCAACAGTAATACAATACATTTACCCAACTTTTACAGTGATATGTGCATACATAATATTAAAGGAATTAATATTTAGGAGAATAGTATATTCAATCATTATTGGATGGATAGGAATTCTTTTAGTTAGTCAACCAGAATTAACTACAAACAATGACATACAAGAGATAATATTAGCAATTATCATTGCAATATTGGGCGCACTGATGACATCATTAGCATATATATGTGTAAGAAAACTTTCTTCAACAGAACATCCTCTTGTTATTATTTACTACTTTCCTTTGGTGTCTATTCCCTTATCTATTCCTTTTATTATTAATGATTTTGTATTACCAATAGGAACAGATTGGTTATGGATAATAGGTATTGGTATATTTACACAGATTGGTCAACTCTGCATAACAGAGGGGTTAAGACTACTGCCAGCCGGCCAGGCAACTTCACTAAATTATTCACAGGTTATCTTTGCAAGTATATGGGGAGTGTTGATATTCGGAGAAACAATAACAAGTTCAATTTACTTAGGTGGTTTTTGCGTACTTATTTCCACTATTATTAGTATAAGTGCATCCAAAACGTCACAAGCAAAAATATGAATTTTAAATCTTTGATTTTTTCTGTAGTTCTTATTTGCACTGGTTCAACATCCATTCTTGCAGATCAGTATCAGCGAGGTTACTCATCAAGTAGAACTTGTACGAGAAACGAATATCGAGAAGAATATATTCCAGGGACAAGAAATGATCCTGGATATGTAAAAAAATGGGAGGAAACGGTCGAAGTACCTTGCCCAGGTTATGGGTCAACAAACAAAAACAATGAATTTGATAACAATGATTGCTCTGAAGGCAAAATTGCAGGTGGTATTTTAGGTGCTGGATTCGCCACGGCAATATCTAGAGGAAAAGATCGTTGGTGGGCAATTCCTGCTGGTCTCGTAGGAGGGTCAATGGTTGGATGTCAGATTGATGGTGGTTGAGTATATTTTAATTCTGAGAAATATAATCAAAATAGATAATGATTAGCTGGTTAAAAGGTGACATTATTCATACCTGGAAAATATCCTCCAAACAAGTAGTTGTTCTAAATGTTGGAGGTGTTGGTTATGAAATACAAGTAAAACCAACACAAATAGTTAAAGCAGAAGATTACAACAAGATTGAGTTATGGATTCACCAAATAGATCGCGAAGATGGCACAAGCTTGTATGGTTTCATAGATATTAATCAAAGAGATTTATTTCGGGAAATAATTGCTGTAAATGGAATAGGTCCACAAATCGGCATGGCATTGCTAGAAGACTTTGAGGTAACTCAACTAGTTAATGCAATAGAAAATAACGAATCTAATTTATTAATAAAAACACAAGGGATAGGTAAACGTATCGCAGATAGATTAATAGTTGAGCTAAGAAACAAACTTCATAGATTTACCGATAATAATGAAACAAGTCATGACGATAAAAAAGACATAGAGCCTAATCAATATTCTAAATATATTGATGAAATATATTTAATTCTAAATTCACTTGGCTATATAGATAGTGAAATTAAAGATCCAATTAAAATAATAACAACCAACGAAAAAGAAAATTCCTTATTATTGAATTACTTATCTGCAGAAGAAAAAGAAGAGCTAATGGATAAACATCTCAAAGAGATTCTTATGAAATTGAGTGAAAAGAGTACTTGATGGAAGGCTAGGGATTAAATTAGACTTGATGAAAAAGAAAAGTCAAACAAATGTCACTTGGCACAGAAGAGAAACAAAAGCTAATCAACACACATCAAGTACATCCAACTGATACTGGTTCAGTAGAAGTTCAAGTTGCGATGCTTACCACAAGGATCTCAAAATTAAGCAAACATCTTCAAGGCAACATCCATGATTTCTCCTCAAGACAAGGATTGCTAAAAATGATTGGACAGCGCAAAAGACTTTTAGGTTATGTACGAACTAAAAGTGAAAAAAGATATACAGAGCTCATTGAAAAATTAGCAATTAGAGGATAATGACTGGTATTAGATTGCTACAAGCTAATGAAAGGTTCAAAAAAGAACAAAAAAGAGCAACCTAAAGATGTAAAAATAGGATTCTCCAGCAATGACTCGGCTCCAAAAATAGTTTCAAAGAAATCATCCCAAAGTATTCGCAATAAGTCAGGAATACCCAGCTATGTTGCAAATAGAATGGCTAGAAGAATAGCTTTTACGACAGGTATTCCAACCCTAAGTGGTATGGGAGTATTTATTGGGAGTTATTTTTTAATAAGCAAAGGAATTGCCGAAATATCTCCAACACTCACCCTTGTCAGTTCAGCGCTTTGTTTCCTTGTTGGCCTATTAGGATTAAGTTATGGAATACTCTCCGCGAGTTGGGATTTTAATCCAGGAAGTTTTCTTGGTTTTGAAAACATAAAGCCAAACATCAATAGAATGAAAGATGCTTTCAAAACAAGCCAAAATGATATTTCTAGTTAAAAATAAAATTTAAATTACAAGACTTTTACTTGATCTTGCAATGAAGGAATTCTTAGACAGTGAATCCAAAGCCAAGTCAGTGTCCTTTACGCAAAATTGATCGCCCAACCGTACATACCTAGTATTATTGTTGTCCTTTAGACAGGCTACTACTGGGATTCGTACACCTAATTCATTTCTGGCAGGTCTATTTTTAGAAAGGCATTCTCTTAATTTATGCTGAATATTGATATCTGCAGCTTGATCAGGACGAAGATCAATTAAGAGAAATCTTAAATCATCAATTTCACGGCAGTCATCAATAAGCAATTGAACACTTTCATCTCTCCTATCTACGCTGCCCCATATCAATAACCTCGTCTCAACCATCAAATGATCAGATAATCTTTCATAACTTTTTGGAAAGACAACCGCCTCACAAGAACCAGTTAAATCCTCTAGTTGAATGATCGCCATCCTGTCTCCTTTTCTAGTTGTAACTTCTCTCATCTCTGGAATCATTGCAATAACACTGACCTTTGACTTATCCTTTTGCTCTTCTAAAGAACCAAGGCTGATCGGTGCAATCAATTTTGCAGGTTCTGAAAGTTGCTTCAAAGGGTGATCAGATAGATAGAAGCCAACATGCTCTTTTTCTAATTTAAGTTTGTCTGAAGGAAAGTAATCGTTGACTTGTTTCGCCTTTGGCGCTGATGAATAATCATCAGTCTGTGAAGATTCAGAATTTGTGGAAGTAGAAAAATCGAAAAGATTACCTTGGCCGCTAGCTTTATCTTTTGCTCTAGAGGAAGCCCATTCAATAGTTAAATCCAAATCAGCAATAAGCTGAGCGCGATTTGCATTTTCATGAAGACAATCAAGGGCTCCACTATGTATCAAGGCCTCAAGTCCTCTTCGATTGACGGCACTAAGTGAAATACGATCACAGAATTGAGCTAAAGAAGTAAATTCGCCATCTTTATCTCTAGAGGTAATAATTTTTCTAATTGCACCATCACCTAAATTTTTCACCGCTGAAAAACCAAAGAGAATTGAATTATTTTTTGGAGTAAAATCAACACCTGAGGTATTGATATTTGGAGGCATTACGTTTATGCCCATTGAATTACAATTAGATATGTATCTTTGAACCTTGTCAGTCGAGCCAGCATTAACTGTGAGCAATGCCGCCATATAAGCTACAGGATAATGTGCTTTTAAATAAGCAGTCTGATAAGTAACCGCGCCATAAGCAGTTGAATGACTTTTGTTAAAGCAATATTCAGCAAACAAAACCATTTGATCAAATAACTGTTCGGCGATGACATCTGTGACGCCATTTTTAACAGCTCCATCAACAAAGATCGTTCTATGGCGCTGCATTTCGGATACTTTTTTCTTACCCATTGCCCTTCTCAATAAATCAGCTTGTCCAAGCGAATATCCGGCTAAATCCTGTGCGATCTTCATGATCTGCTCTTGATAAACCATGATTCCATAAGTCTCACTTAAAATGGGTTCAAGTGACTGATGTTGAAAATCAATACTCTCCTTTCCATGTTTTCTATTTATAAATTTAGGAATCAATCCTGCATCAAGAGGACCTGGGCGATAAAGAGCAAGAATTGAAGAAATATCCTCAAGAGATGAGGGCTTTAGATCTTTTACTATTTGTCTCATTCCACTAGATTCAAGTTGGAAAATACCTTCTAAATCACCCCTAGAAAGTAGTTCGAATGTTTTTTCATCTGTAAAAGGCAAAGAATCAGGATCTAATCTCTTACCAATTGACTTCTCAACTAAATTAATTGTCTTTTCGATCATTGTAAGATTTCTAAGTCCTAAAAAGTCCATCTTCAAAAGACCAAGTGATTCAATATCCTCCATAAAATATTGAGTAATTATTTGTCCATCATTGTTTCTTTGAAGAGGAACTAAATTATCAAGTGAATTAGCTGATATAACTACACCTGCAGCATGAACACCAAAAGTCTTATTTGTCCCTTCTATCCTCATTGCCATATCAACCCATTTCTTTACTTTTGAATCATTATTGTATTTTTCAAGGAATTCTTTATTTGGCGATTCTTTTGAAATCATCGCTGACAATTTAGCAGGCTTACCCCTTACTACTGGAATTAATTTCGCTAAGCGGTCTGCATCTCCATAGGGAATATCAAGTACTCGAGCAACATCTTTCAAAACAGCCTTAGATGTCATTCTGTTAAATGTAATTATCTGTGCAACTTTATCTTCACCATACTTTTTAGTTACATAATCTATAACTTCGCCTCGCCTTTCAATACAAAAATCAGTGTCAATATCAGGCATTGACTTTCTCTCAGGATTGAGAAATCGTTCAAATAACAAACCATTTTCTACTGGGTCAATATTAGTTATATGAAGAGAAAAAGCGACTAAAGAGCCAGCTGCTGATCCTCTACCTGGGCCTACAGGAATATTTTGCTCTCTTGCAAATCTTATATAATCCCATACGACAAGAAAATATGTAGGAAACCCCATTTGTTCTATTACTTTTAACTCATAATCAAGTCTTTCTTTGTATGCGATTGGCAAATTTTCAAATTTAGCAATATCTAAAATTTCTTTTAATCCTTTGATAGTTATCTCTTTAAGATATTCGATTGGTTGATAACCATCAGGTATAGGAAAATCTGGCATCTTATAAGTCCCTAATATCGAATATTCTTCAACTTTGTTTGATAGCTTAACTGTATTTTCTATTGCACTATTTATGACATGCTTGTCTAAATGATCAGTAAATAAACTTCTCATTTCCTCCTCAGATTTAATATATTCAGTCCCTGTATATCTTAATCTTTTGTGATCACTTATTAATTTTCCAGTTAAAACACAAATCAATGCATCATGTGCTTCAATATCATTCTTTGATACATAATGTGCATCATTGGTAGCAATGATATCTATATCAAGTTCTTCGGATATTTTGACTATTTCACTATTAACAATTCTATCCTCAATTGATCCATGGTCTTGAATTTCAAGATAAAAATCATCACCCAAAATTTCCTTATACCAAGCTGCTACATCTCTAGCAACGTCATTTCTTCCTTTTAAAATCGCTTGTGGAATTTCACCACCTAAGCAAGCTGTTGAACAAATCAATCCCTCGCTATATTTTTTGAATAAAGACTTATCAATGCATGGTCTTGAAAATATCCCTCTTCCCCTAACACCATTTAAATGACTAAGCGTAGTCAGCTTTACGAGATTTTCATACCCAATTTGGTTTTTCGCTACGACAACAAGATGATATCTTTTTTCTTTTTTGGGCTGAGGGTCATCAATTGAACCATTGATAACGTACATCTCATTCCCAATAATTGGCTTTATATTCGCGGCCTTACATAACTTCAATAATTCAATCGCTCCGTACATTACTCCATGATCAGTCAGAGCTAGAGCTGGCATCCCCAATTCCTTTGCCCTTTGAACCATTAAAGGTAGTTGACTGGCTCCATCAAGAAGGCTGTAGTCACTATGGTTATGGATAGGAACAAAAGCCATTAATATCGACGGAGCTACACTGCATATAGTGTAGCGATAATTATATTCTCCACATGAAGTGGTTCAAACTTTATAACGTGAAATCTGTTTTTGGCCTATTTTTATAAACCTCAGCAGCTTTCTCAAATTGATTAGCTACTTGAAGAAGCTTCCCTTCTTCAAAAACATTTCCTATTAGCTGTAAGCCTATTGGCAAACCGATTTTATCAAAACCACATGGCAGGCTGATTGCAGGCAATCCAGCTAAATTTGCTGGAATCGTTAATAAATCCGATAGATACATCGCCATTGGATTATCAATATTATCCCCAGAACCGAAAGCAGTAGTAGGTGCTGTTGGAGCTAATAAAACATCAACTTTTTTAAAAGCATCTTCAAAGTCTCTACGTATCAAAGTTCGAACTTGCTGGGCCTTCTTGTAGTAAGCATCTACATAACCAGCGGATAGGGCATAGGTTCCTATAAGAATTCTTCGTTTAACTTCACTTCCAAAACCAAGTGCTCGACTTTTAGAGGTCATTTCTATAAGAGATTGTTCATCTTCAGAGCGGAATCCATATTTGACACCGTCGTATCTAGCTAAATTCGCTGAAGCTTCAGATGGGGCAATAACGTAATAGGTAGCAATTCCATCATTAAAACGAGGACAGGAAACATTAACAATTTCTGCACCTAAGTTTTCTAGAAGCGAGGCAGAGCCAAGAACAGATTCTTTAACATCAGTAGCTAAACCTTCATGATCAAAGCAGTTATCAATTAAACCTATTTTCATGCCCTTAATTGACTTAGAGAGGGTTTCTAAATAATTGGGAACAGGAATATCAACAGTAGTTGAATCAAACTCATCTTTGCCTGATATAACTTGCATGATTTCAGCTGCATCAGAAACATTATTCGCAAATGGGCCAACCTGATCTAATGAACTAGCAAAGGCTATTAGCCCCCATCGACTTACCCGACCATAAGTTGGCTTCATGCCAACAACGCCACAAAAAGAAGCAGGTTGTCGGATTGACCCACCTGTATCAGAGCCCAGAGATCCATAACATAATCCGGCAGCAACTGAAGCTGCACTACCACCAGAGCTGCCCCCTGGGACTTTTGTTATGTTCCATGGATTCAAAGTAGGACCAAATGCAGAGGTTTCTGTAGAGCTCCCCATCGCAAATTCATCCATATTTGTCTTGCCAATCATTATTGCTCCTGCTTTCAAAAGCTTATTGGTTACAGTTGACTCGTATGGGGGGACAAAGTTGTCTAAAATCTTGCTTGCACAAGTTGTCTTAATTCCTTTTGTACAAAGATTGTCTTTGATAGCTAATGGTATTCCTGACAAAGTCGGAAGACTTTGGCCAGAGGCGATTTGCTTATCTATATGTTCAGCATTTCTTAGTGCCTGATCAGCATTAACACTTAAAAAGGCATTCAGAGTTGGATCTAATTGCTTTATGCGATTTATCTTTTCTTGAACAAGCTCTTTAGAAGAGACTTCACCACTTTTCAATTTCTGGCGCAAGTCTGCAAAAGTCATTAATAAATTATAAAAAAATATCTGTAAGCTTATGACGTAAGAGGCTCGTTCCGGCGACACCTAATTAAACTATGGTTTATTTTTTGAGGTGACTCTGCAGAAAGATCTTCAACAAATTCATTTAATCTTACTTTCAAGCTACGACGAGTGAGAAATGGACCAAACCAATATGTAACCTCAGGTTGAATCGTCTCTACCCTGGCCCACCAGGCCAAGCCAAAACTATTACCTAAGCTTCGAAGAGCCCTAATGGGACCCATAAGTAAAAAGCGTTTTATTTATTATACTTTCTTAACCAGATGTTTATCAAATAAAAAAGGAATATTATGTTCACTTGATGATAAAACATAAATTGGAAGTCAAAAAATGATGTTATAAAAAGCTCTGGGAGAATTAATTAATAATGTAATTTGACTATGAAGTTTTAAAAATCCTAATAAAACTATAAAAAATATACGGTTCTTTATAAGGTTAAATTTATAGAGATTAGTTATTATTTTCAGTTGAAATCTGAGGTTTTAATAATCTAGGAGAAGGGTCTTGTCCAGAGATTGGGCGCATCCATCTAGATCTGGCCACTTCATACAAGAAAATAGAAGTAGCTACTGATGCATTAAGGCTTGTAGTGACCCCCTTGAGAGGGATCCTTACTAACTGGTCACACAACCTTCTAGTTATTAGAGAAATTCCTTTATCTTCCGAACCCACAACTACGACTAAAGGACCTTGAAATTTAATCTCAGATAAAGTAGATGTTCCTTCCTCCGCAAGACCAAGAACGGTATAACCTTCATCTTTCAATTTCTCCAAAGATCTATTTAAATTAACAACTCTTGCTACGGGAAGATGTTCAAGAGCTCCAGCAGCAACTTTTGCTACGGATCCTGTTAAACCTGCACTTCGTCTTTGTGGAAGGATTAAGCCTTGAGCTCCAAGGGCTTCGGCAGATCGAATTATTGCTCCAAGATTCTGAGGATCAGTTAAGCCATCTAAAGCCAAGAGCAATGAAGAATCACCAAAAGATTTGCAAGCATCTATTAAATTCTTCAGGTCATGTGTTTTTGATGCGGCAATTTGTAAAACTATTCCTTGATGAACGGCACCATTCGTAAGCTGGCCAAGCCTTGACCAAGAAACTTCTTCAACCAAGACTCCTGAAGATTTTGAGTCTTTGAGAAGTTGAAAAAACTTTGATGAGCTTCGTAATTCAGCGGTACACCATATTCTATGAATTGCTCTACCACCCAGAAGAGCTGCCTCAGTTGAATGACGACCCCAAATCAGATCATCACTTAATGTTTTGGTAAAGCTTTCAGAATATGAAAGAGGTTCTTTACTTTCTTCTCTTCTATATCTTCTAGCTTCCTGAGAATTTTTATTTATGTACGAAGGGTTGGTCGATTTTCTTTCGAATCGATTAGATCCTCTGTAATTGTTAGTTTCCTGAAAGTCTTGATTTCTATAGGAAGAGTTGGTCGATTTTCTTTCGAATCGATTAGATCCTCTGTAATTGTTAGTTTCCTGAGAGTCTTGATTTCTATAGGAAGGGTTGGCCGATTTTCTTGCAAACCGATTAGACCCCTTATAGTTGGTATTTGTCTGGTTACTACTTCTTGATCGTTGATATGATTCTATATCTGATGAGTATTGATTTACTTGGTCAGATGAAAGACGATTGTTTTTATTATTTGCTCTTCTTCGATCATTGAAATTAGACTTTTTAGAATCATTATCTTCACGGAAATAATTACTACTTCGTTTATTAGATGAAGAGTTTCTTGAATTCGTAGTGTCTTTATTGAAGCGATAACTCATTTTATAAGAACTATTATCTAGTTAATGGGTCGATCAAGAAGATCAAATAAATCAGCAAGCCGATTTGGATTTTTCAAAAACAACCATCCAACAATAGTCTCAAATCCGGTAGCAATTGCATATGTGGCTGCATCTACATTTTTAGGACCTCTTCCTGCTTTGTTTCTACCTTTTCTAAGGAAATCTTTTTCAGTATCAGTTAAAAAAGCTTCAATTTTACTGATTGCCTTAGCCTGACTGAATGCATTGACCTCATTAACAACCGCCTTGTGCAGATCTTTAGAACGCATTGGACTATTGCAATATCGCAACCTTTGGTGCATTTCCCATACAGCGTCTCCCAACCAAGCTAATTGCAGTGGGCCTAAACCATCAGGAGAAATGGTTGATTTGTAAGAGCGAATCCAATCAGTCAAGCTGATAATTTACCAATTGCTGTATTCAGATCTGGTGCTAAATGAAGGAATTCCTCTAATCGTACAAGTTTAATTGTTTGAATGACTCTAGGATTTCCTACAACGTTAAATGATCTTTTTGACTGAGTACATTTCTTAGCTGTTTGAACCATGGCACCTAGGCCGCAAGAATCAATGAAATCAATATTAGTTAAATCAATTACTACTGATAGTTGATTAGAATCTAAAACTTCATTGATATATGTAGTGAATTGTTTCTCTGAATAGGCATCTAGTTGACCAGTGAAATTAATCACCAAACAACCATTTCGCTGGTTAAAACCACCTCTAAGAGAAACAGTAAGTCTTTGTAATTCAGTTATGGGATTAGTCCCCTATGACTTCATGATGGAAGTGTAGTGATAGAAACCAAATTAATCCACGATTCTTCTTCGTTCTTCTATTAAGGTTACGAAATGATTAAAATGATGATCAGCATCGTGTGGTCCTGGGCTTGCCTCGGGGTGATATTGAACACCAAAGAAAGGCTTATCAATTACTGAAATAGCTGCCACTGTTTGGTCATTTAAGTTGAATCGTGTAATTTTTATTTTGTCGGAGTTTAGAGATTCTGAATTTAAAGCGAAACCATGATTTTGACTTGTAATTTCAACTTTTCCATTTAATCCACATGGATGATTCAATCCTCTATGCCCATAAGAAAGTTTAAAAGTTTTTCCACCTAAAGCCAATCCAAGAATCTGATGTCCTAAGCAGATTCCAAATATAGGTAGTCTTTTGTAATCAATTAAATTTTTAGCAAGATTAATACCACTATCAACTGTGGATGGATCACCAGGGCCATTAGAAAGGAAAACACCTTCAGGGGATAAAGCCAGAACATCGGATATTTCAGCATTAGCAGGTAAGACAGTAACTTCACAACCATGGGCAACTAATCGATCTAATATCGATTGCTTTATCCCAAAATCTATAGCGACAACTTGGTATGGATTCGTTTCAATATTTTTAATTCTCTTATCAAATAAAACCGGACAACTTGAATTAACTTTAAAAGAGCTTTGCGTTGTGACTTTATTAACAAGGTTCAGACCACTCATTGAAGGAGATTTTTGTAAAAGTGAAAATAATTCAGCTATTGAAGACTTTGTATCTGATGAAATAATTCCATTCAAAGAACCAGTCTCTCTTAAATGTCTAACAAGTGCTCTTGTATCTATTCCACAAATTCCAATAACATTTTCATTCTTAAGCCATTTTTCAAAGGAACTTTCATGTCTCCAGTTACTGGAAATTTTTGAGACTTGACGAGCTATTACACCTTTAACTGAAGGATGTGAAGATTCATTATCCTCAGAATTGACTCCCGTATTTCCAATTTCTGGATAAGTAAAAGTAATAAGCTGACCATAATAACTTGGATCAGTTATAACCTCTTGATATCCAGTCATACCTGTATTAAATACGACTTCTCCAGTAATAGTCCCGACTGCACCAAACGATAATCCTTCAAAATAAGTACCATCCTCTAATAACAATATTGCAGAGCTATCAGTATCAAAAAACATAAGAAATTCGGTTTATAAATTAAAAAAATCAGTTAGATAAAAAATCTCTTAACTGCTTGAAAAGTAGCCACGATTTATCTGTATTCAAACAATCCAATGATCGTTTGACACCTAAAGACAAATCATCCTCAGCTCCTGATACCCATAGAACAAGAGCAGTATTTAATGCTACGACTTCTTTGTGATATACATTTCCTTGTCCTTTAAGTAAAGAGATTAGAATCTTTGAATTGGTTTTCAAATCATCACCTTTCAAACTTTCATTAGAGATTTCAGAAAGTCCAAGATCACTAGGGTTAATGATTTCAGATCTAATAACATCTTTGTCTAAAAAGCGAAATTGATTAGACCCAGCTAGTGAAGCCTCATCAAGGCCACCTGCGCCATGAACCACTACAGCTCTTTTATGCCCCATCCCTTGTAAAGCTATTGATATTGGATCAAGCAAATCAGCCTTAGCTACTCCTAATACTTGTGACTTTGGTTTAAGTGGGTTAACTAATGGACCCAACAAATTAAAAATGGTTCTAACGCCTAATCTTTTTCTCAAAGGAGCTAGATTTACCAGTGAAGGATGCCAAGAAGGTGCAAAAAGAAATGTAATACCCAAATTTTTTAAAGCTTCAACAATTTTTTCGGAAGAAACATTTAAAGGTAATCCCAAATCTTCTAATACATCAGCTGATCCAACCTTGCCACTTGCACTTCGATTTCCATGTTTAGCAATTTTCACTCCTAAAGCAGCTGAAACAAAAGCAACTGCAGTAGAAATGTTAAATGTATTAGCGCCATCTCCACCAGTTCCACAAGTATCAACCAAATCAAAGGTTGGTAGATCTGATGGTGTTATGGAGGCATTTTGTAGAATTTTTGCCATTGCTGAAAGTTCATCACCAGAAACCCCCTTTGCTCTAAATGCCGCTAAAAATGCACCTGTTTGAACTGGCTCAATTTTATTTTCGAGCCATGAGTTCATTAAAAAATTAGATTGCTCTTCAGTTAAATCATTGGAAGAAAGAAGTGATTCAAGAATTACTGAAAAAGATATAGGATTTAATGGGGTCATTTATCAGAAAGTGCCTGTATGTTATGCATTCCAGGCAGAATATTTTTAATAACTTAATCATTAATATATCAACTATATAAGTTGTTTAAATAAAAAAATAATTTCCTAACATTAAGCTTGAGTGGAATCTGACGTATCAAATCCAGAGCCAACGTTATCAGAACTTGAATGAGTTGTAGGACGAAATCCCTCTGACCAAAGTTTTCTTGTTATAGCTTCTAATTTGTCACGGTTAATGCTCCATTTGTTTAATAATTTTTCCATGTCAGAGTTAAGATCTTCAGCACCTCCAAAGTCTTTATATCGAATTATTAATCTAGCTAATTCAACAAAATGATTAGAAGTTGGGGAATCTATCGCACATAAACGATCTAGATTTTCACGATCTATCGTATATAGCGGATGATTTTGAGCCTCGTTCATAAATAGTTAAATTGGATTTTGCTCACGTCCATGGGCTTATATTGCCTAGGTTATGGGCATATTAATAAAAGAATGGCTGCATTAAGACTAGATCTAATAAAAAACTATTTGAGACCACACAAGAGGGAGCTGATATTAGGTGCTTTATGTCTGATTTTTGTAAATATTCTAAGTGTTGCTATTCCAATGGAAGTTAGAAATATCGTTGATGATCTAAAAGAAGGATTTACATTTTCTTATGTCTTGAATAAGTCGACATGGTTAATCCTCTTGGCAACAATAATGGGAGGAGCAAGGTTGATTTCTAGGCAACTGGTATTTGGAGTTGGCAGACAAGTTGAAGTTTCGCTAAGACAAAAATTATTTGAACGAATGCTGGAACAAGATCCTGGATGGGTTCAAAAAATAGGTACAGGCGAAGTCATAACAAGAGCTACTAGTGATTTAGAAAACATTCGAAGGCTTCTTGGATTTACTGTTCTTAGTCTTACAAACACCTTCTTGGCATACACATTTACATTGCCTGCGATGCTAGCAATAGATCCACTTTTAACCTTCTTTGCGATATCCGTCTATCCAGTTTTGCTTGGAACCGTTGGATTATTTGGTGGAAGAATGGTTAAACAAAGAAAGCGACAACAACAAGCATTATCAGAATTAAGTGAATTAATCCAAGAAGATCTATCTGGCATCAGCGCAATTAAAATTTATGGTCAAGAACAAGCTGAACAAAAAGCATTTAACAAATTAAATATTAGATACAGAGACGCTGCAATTAATCTTGCTAGAACTGCAAGTACTTTATTTCCACTACTTCAAGGTTTATCCTCAATCTCCTTGCTTCTACTTATTGCAATTGGGAGTGGGCGACTAAGTAGTGGAAGTCTTACAGTTGGAGGCTTAGTAGCATTAATTCTTTATGTAGAAAGGCTTGTGTTTCCGACAGCCTTATTAGGTTTTACACTTAATACTTTTCAATTGGGTCAAGTAAGTTTGGAGAGAGTAGAAGAGCTACTAAATCACGAACCAACAATTAAAGATAAAGATAAAACTGTAAAAATATCTAACCCTATTTCAGGAAAATTAGAGGCAAAAAATCTATCAATAAAGTATGAAGATTCTCCTAGGAAAATACTTGATGAAATTTCCTTTAAAATAAACCCTGGGGAAATAGTTGCCTTAGTTGGCCCTGTAGGTTGCGGTAAAACAACATTGGCAAGAGCTTTAGGGAGAATGATCAAAATTGATCAAGGAACATTGTTTTTAGATGACAATGATGTGATGGACATAAAGCTAAAACAGTTGAGAAGCAATATCGCTTTAGTGCCTCAAGAGGGATATCTTTTTACTGAAACGCTTTCAGAAAATATTAAATACGGGAACCCAGAAGCATGCAATGAGAAAGTCGAGGAATCAGCCTATGAAGCGCGTATGACAGATGATATAAAAGGTTTTCCAGATGGTCTGAAAACACTTGTCGGCGAAAGAGGCATAACTCTAAGTGGTGGGCAAAGGCAACGAACAGCACTAAGTAGAGCATTATTAGTAGATTCAAAAATAATTGTTCTTGATGATGCCCTCGCAAGTGTGGACAATAAAACAGCCTCAGCAATACTTCAAACAATAAAAAATCAATATAGTAAAACCGTATTAATGATTAGTCATCAATTATCAGCTGCTGCTGCATGTGATCGAATATTAGTAATGAATGAGGGAAAAATTGTACAAGAGGGAACTCATCAATTCTTAATTAAAAAAGACGGTTTGTATAAAAGCATGTGGGAGAGAGAAAAAGCAAAAGAGCAATTACAATCTGATGATTAATCAATACTTATTAAATTTTTTTAATCAATTTGATATAAATTAGATATAAGCTATGAAAACAATTATGTTCATTAGGATAATTATGAAATCATGAGCGCATTAACAAAATATAAACTTATTTGCGACCTTGCATTTGGTGATATTTACATTCAGATCCTTGCATGGATGGGTGTAATCTTTGTAAGTCTTGCTGCAGGTCTTGCACTAATGGGCTCATCAAGACCAATATTTGCTCTTTTAGGTGTAGGTTTAATCCTTGTTTTAAGCCTCCCTTTCTTATTATTTGCATTTGTTACTACACTAATAAATCATATAAAAATAGAAACTATAGATTAAAGTTATGATTAAAAAGATAAGTAAATATTTAACAATGATAATTGATAAGCTCTATGCTTATAAACGTACAGAAAAACCTAACAAGAAAGTGCTGCATACAATATTAAAAAATGATCTAACAGCAAAACTAAAAGACAATGAGGAAGAAATACTTTTTGGTTGCGGATGTTTTTGGGGCGCAGAGAAAGGTTTCTGGAGACTACCAGGAGTTATATCAACTGCCGTGGGATATGCCGGAGGTGAAAAGGAAAACCCAACCTATAGAGAAGTATGTTCTGGATTAACAGGTCATACAGAAGTCGTAAGAGTTGTTTGGAATAATAATGAAATTGATCTGAGCGACTTACTAAAATTATTCTGGGAATGCCATGATCCAACACAAGGTAATCGTCAAGGGAATGATAGTGGAAGCCAATACAGATCTGCTATTTATACAACAAGCAAGGATCAACTAAGTAAAGCAACAGCAAGTAAAGAAAGCTTTCAAAAAGAACTACAAAATAATGGTTTTGGGGTTATCACTACAGAGATTAAGAATGATATTAAGTTTTATTTTGCAGAAGATTATCATCAACAGTATTTAGCGAAACCTGGCAGCAGGCCATATTGCTCTGCCATGCCAACAAAGGTAATCTTTAAAGATTTTAGTGGAGCAAACTTTAAACTCAAGGAAAAAATTTGGTCTAACTATAATTGGGATATAAGTCATTGTATTCTTAGAGGTGAGAATACACCTATTGAATCGAATTTATAATGAATGATCAATTACCAGACAGAACTATATTGCTAATTATATTAGCTACATTGTTGTTAGTATTTTTTTTAGTATTTAGCTTCAAATCTCCCAGAATTGAACAAGAAAAAACAATTCAATGGATGGATAGTGCGTTAAACTCTGAATTGGCTTATCCAAGCTAAAGAAAAATAATTTTTAACCTGAAATATATTTTTTTAAAACATATGAAAAATAATAAATTAGAAAAAGATTTAGAAAGAGTACGGATAAACATATACAATATTCTTGCAATTATAATTGTAATTATTCCAGAATACTTTGCTGAGTTAATTTATTCAATCGAAGGATCACAACATAAAGCTATTTTGCCAAATGAAGGAGATGCCTGGGAAAAAGATTCTGAATTAAAACTCTCAAAGATGAATATATTCGAGTTAAGATTAATGGCTAAAAGACTATCTATTCATGGTTATTCTAATGAAAATAGGAATTCACTCATTAGACGAATCAATCGAAAGACTAAAAATAGAATTAAATGGAAATCAATAAAAATTGGAACTATCAGTAAGACATTGTGATAATTTTAAAAAGCGGGACGTAGCGCAGCTTGGTAGCGCACCACTTTGGGGTAGTGGGGGTCGTGGGTTCAAATCCCGCCGTTCCGATAGAATCAAATAAATGAATTACTAATCAGAGTCTTTTACTAAAGATTGGATTAATTTAGTTGTACTAATCAAAACTGCTAAAAAAACGAAGAGAGTTATAAAAATAATTAACGCATAGAGATAAGGTGGTATATCAATCTCCCCAAAAGAAACAATGAATGAATTAGGTAAAAACCTCATCAAAAACAAATCAATATTATAATTAAATACTAAACCAGCGAATATAGAAAACTAATGTTTATAAAGCTGACAATATAAAAACACCAAAAGCTAAACGATAATACACAAAAACAAAAGTATTATGCTTGGCTAAGAACCTAAGAAACAAGTCAATAGCAAATAATGAAGAAAAGAAAGATGATATAATCCCAATAATTATAGGCAGAATATCTATTGCAGATAATGTTCTAAATAAAGTAAACAATTCAACAAGTCCTGAAATTGAAATAGCAGGGATACCAACTAGAAAAGAAAGTCTAGCTGCTGTTTTTCTTTCAATACCCGAAAACAAAGCTGAGGTCAAAGTTATACCTGATCTAGAAACCCCAGGAAATACAGCAAGAGATTGGGCAAGGCCTAACAAAATAACGTCTTTTAGGTTAATATCATTAAATAGTTTTTTTCTATTACCATAAATTTCTGAAAGAGCTAATAATAGTCCCATAAGAATAGAAGTAATAGCTATGGAAAACAAACCTCTAAAGTTTGAATAGGAGTAATTGGGCCAATATAATTTAATAAGAAGACCCAAAATACATATTGGTATGCTGGCTACAAAGATATAAATAGAAAGTTTTGCATTATCGTCTTTAAAGACTTTTTGATGATTAAATATCGTAAACAATGAATCAATAATTGAACTAATCGGATTTCGAAAATAATAAATAATAGCAACTGCGCTTCCTAATTGTATAGAAGCGGAAAAAGAGACACCAGGGTCATTCCACCCAAAAAAATAAGGCACAACTTTTAAATGAGCTGTACTACTAATTGGAAGAAATTCAGTAAAGCCCTGAATAATGCCTAACAAAAATGATTTAACGTAAATAAATACATAAGGACTAATTTCTTCAGACATATTTTGAAAATAAAAAAAGGAGGAGCTCGCTAATTTTCTTGAAATTTTCAATTAGTATAGATATAAGCTCAAAAATAAATCATGGGTAAAAAATCTATATTCTCATTAATTCTTGTTCTAACCTCCTTAGCTGGTTTACAAGGAAAGGCTAAAGCAGATTACTGGTTAGTAATAGGTAGCTATAGACAAGGTCCTGGAGGAAAACCACAAGTAAGTGGTATCACAAGTCCAACATTATTTGCTATTCCAATTGGGAATGAAAGGATGTGTATGGAAGCCGGAAAAAAAATTGAGAATGATATCTACAAACCTGTATGGCAATTTGATAGCAAATGGACATGCATCAAAAATTCAAGTAATTAAAAGAAACTCGCGAGAATAGCTAAAGATTGGATGAAAAACCATCATCTCTGTACGTCATGAGCGCATCCATCTCCTTCATAATCATCGCTATTATAATACCCATTCTTAGTGCCAAAAAAAACGGCAGAGACTACAAAAGGTAGTGCTACAAAAAACAAAAAATTAGATAAATTCAAAATACCCTAGCCTATTAATATAGACATAATCTAACAAGAAAATCAATTTTTTGAAATCAACAATCTTTATAAATCCTTAATCTATCTAACAAAAAAGTACGTATTAACTAAACCTACTAAGAATAGGATCTACAGCAAAGTCTATAATTATATATGTTAGTGTAAACCAAGAGAGCATAAAGAATATAAATAAACTTGGACCCTTGAGAAAAGGTTGAAAGTAATTATTAGATCCGTCACCATCTAGAAGAGACCTACATTCTTTTACCTGTGAATTAGCAAGTCGATAATAATCTGAGCCAGGCAATCTGTTATCTATATATGTTTTCCTAAGATTTTTAATAAGCGGTTCAGGTTTTTCGGTAATTAAAAAAGCGACCAATTCACCAGGTCTTAAATCAATTCTTGTTCGTTCAAGGTTATTAGTAAAACCAATATTGAATAAATCGCCGTTTTGAATCAAATAGACATATGAAGCCATTTTATAGGCAAAGTAAGATTAATATTTAATGATCTTAGTATGTAAATAGATTAAAAGATAGAACTTTAACAAAAGAAAATTAATTTTAAAAAAAATAAAACTTACAAAATGCAATAATTAATATATCTAAATTATATTAAAAATGGTATTTAGTTGTCTTAAGTTTTTTAATGCGACGATTTTGATTGATTTCTACTGTGGTATCTGAATTAATAAAAGATAAAGATTGCTGTGGGATAGAGGTCTGAATCATTCGTATAAAATCAGATAAATTATTACCTTTTAGGCCTGAGCCCTTTAATCTAATCATCTCATTTTCTTGTTGAGTTTTCCAAAGAATTGTATTATCAAAGTCAGTAGATTTAAGATGCCATAGTTTGTGAAATTTTTTCCAAATCTCACTATATTCTAAAAGTGATTCTTGAATCAAAGTACGATAATCTTTTTCAGAATTACTCAAGGACAAACTAAATTTGTCCTCGTCCAAATCATCAAATTTGGATAAATCTAAAACGGGAGCACAACCAACAAACCATCCTTCTAAGATTAAAACTTTGGATTGAAATTCACACCAACCTGATCTATCTCCTTTTCCATCTCTTAAAGACTTATCAAAAACAGGACTGCTTAAAACACCTGTTTTCAAAAATTTGTCTAATGATTGATTCAATAAATCTAAAGAATGACTACCTGGAAAACCTCTTGGAACATTCCATGGATTACCCTTCATGACAAAATCCATTTCTTGGCCAGGCAAATAAAAATCATCCAAAGATATAACTTTAATATCTAAAGATAGTTCTCTAGCTACACTATCAATCCAAAATCCAAGAGTAGATTTTCCAGATCCAGGAAGCCCTGAAAAACCTATTATTATTGGTTTATTAATAGTATTTAAATAATTCTCTAAAAGAGAAAAAAATGGAAATGTTAACGCCCATTTCCAATCTGATTTTTGATTTGGTTTCCAATATTTATGAATAATAGATTGCACATTAACATCAGACCATTTTTGATAAAAAGGCGAAGGGTTAATAGACAGTCCTTCAAGAAATAAACGATAAGTGTCAATAGGAAAAAGGAAATCAGCACTTATATCCTTAGGAAAAATATAATTAAAATCTTTAACTTTCATAAATCCTTAAAATCATTAATAACATCCTCAACACTATTTGACCACCCCACAGCATGAGGAGCATTTGCTAATCGAAAAGAACCGTTATCAATACCATTCTGTAAATACTTATTTGGACCATTTTTACCAGGAATAACTATAGATATATCAGCATATTCAAGTAAAGGGAGATCGTTTTGTGAATCACCAAGTGCAATGATCTTTACATCAGTGTTCTGTAGATGAACCTTTAATTTATTAACAGCTTGACCTTTATGACTTTTGCTGGAAAGCAAATGACTCATTCTATTTCCTTTAAAAACGTGAACATTATAAAAATCACAAATAAGCTTTACTTTTTCAAAAACATCATCAGGAGGATTTAAGAAAGGAACACTCCAGTGCCTATCCAAAGCTCTAGTTATAGCTTTATCAGATAAACCAGTAAGTTCAAATATTTGATTTTTGCTTAAATCATTTAGTGGGGTTAGGTGGTAGTTTACTTTATTAGATATATTAAATAATATAATTTTTAATTCCGTATAACTTTTTCCTAAGATCAATTCCCATTCTATAGAATTTTGTTCATAACACCCATAAATAGCCGCTCCATTTTCTACAATAAAAGGATCTGTCAATGAATTCTCTTTTCTAAAAAATCTAACTTCAGAAGCAGTTTTACTTGTACAAGGTATTACAGGAATATTCAATTCCGCTAACATCTTCAAAGTTTTTTTAGCAGGAGAAATATTGTAATCTTCATCCATTAATGTCCCATCGAGATCTGTAACTATCCAATATTTAGAATTATTTTTCATAAGGCTAATCAGCTAATGTAAGCCAAACTACTTGATAAGGGTTAAGCTTGAAAGTATTAGTATTAAAATAAGAACCTGTAATATTATCAAGTAAACGTTTATTAGAACCTAATTCTAAGGAATTAAGTTCATTCAACTGAGAACTATTTAGAAATTTTTGAGACATATTACAAATAACATAGACACTTTCTTCAGCCAAACCTCTTTGAAAAATTACACAATTAGATATATTTGTAGAGATACATTTCATACTCGCCTCTGGATGAAAAGCTTTAAGTCTTGACCTGACTTTAACTATATGAGTGAGGTATGAAATATTTTTACTAGCTGGTGAATCAAAGTTCTTAAGTGCCTCAAGTAATTTGTTAGCTTCAAATTTTTCTCGATTTAAATCTCTTCTTTGTCCTGTTTTTCTAAAAGAATCAAGATCATTAGGAGAGGCTAAAACAGCTGGAAGATAAAAAGCTGGAATACCTTTTATAGATAAAGTAAAAAGCTGACTTAGCAAAAAACGTTCAAATTGGAATACGGTATTATCAGGACCTTCATTAGACATCGCACTCCACCAACTAATATTTAGTTCGTAAGGTTGATCTTCTCCATTTGCCAGCCGACGATGACTAACTAATCCTCCGCGTTTCTCTGATTCAACCAAGAGATTATGGACTCTATTATCGTCCATAATTCCTTCTAATGCTCGCAATCCAATACCGTCATGTGAAGAAGTGAAGTTGAGCAGAGATGTATCCCTTGGCAACTCATACCAATTTGATAACCAATTATTCAATAAATCAGTTTTACCGGTATAAATAGCTTCTAATAATAAAGGAGGGAGAGTAAAGTTATAAGCAAGATTGGCTTCATTACCATCAATCAAATAAGAAAGATTTTCTTTTTCTGGAACATTAGTCTCGGTAATTAATACAGCCGAAGGCTTAATTATCTTTAAGCATTTATTTAAAAGCTTAACTATCGAATGTACTGGATCTAAATGTAAACAAGTAGTATATGGCTCCTTCCAAATAAATGCTATTGCGTCAAGTCGAATCCAGTCAGCCCCATTAGATATATACCTAACCAAAAGTTTCAAGAACTCAAGAAAAATATGTGGATTCTTCCAGTCAACATCAATTTGATCTGGCCCAAATGTTGTCCAAACGTTCCTAAAGCCTTGATTAGTATTAACGCTGGTGAAGAGAGATGAATTTCTAGGCCTTATAACTTTCTCCCAAATATCAGCCTCAGAAGGAGCAACTATGTACGAATTACCAGGAGCCTCTGATTTTATAAATTGATGAACCCATGGATGAGAAGAAGAGACATGATTTAAAACAAGATCTGCCATTATTTTGTGCTTACTTGATAGGTCTTTTAAATCATTCCAATTCCCAAAAGCATCTTCAATTTTTTCATGATTAGAAACAGCGAATCCTCCATCACTTGTAGAAGGAAGAAATGGTAAAACATGTATGACTGAAGAAAGACCACTTAATCTATTTTTTACGAATTCAGTTAATGTTTTTAAAGTTGATTCATCTTTCCTATAAATTGAATCTGGATAAGTAATCAAAACAACACTTGAAGAATCCCAAATTGATTCGATTTCTAATTCATGAGTGGCCTGTTTAACACGAAATGGATCGAGAATCTGCAACAATTGTGACCACACTGAATTGATTTCTTGTTCAGAGTGCTCAGGATAAATTTCTCTGAGAGACGATCTCAGCTCATCTAATTCACTATCCAACTCGGACACTCTTTAAAGGGAAACAATCATCTCTACCTCATCGTAGCTCCCACCTTGAATCTGTAAAACTTTTTTCTTGAATGGACTTTCAGCAGGGTTTAATCACAACTATTCATGAGTACGGACTAGCAAAAGATCCAGTATCTCAATTAAATAAAGACCTATTAAAAAGGCCCACATCAATACTTATTCCATGCCTATTCGATGAGTTCAGTAGGCCAGCATTGAAACTAATAAGAAACACTTTAAAAGAATTAAAGAATTTAAATCAGCTAGTCATAGCCTTATCTGCAAGTAATAGAGACGAGGTTGCTAAGGCAAGGGATTTCTTTAAAGAAATGCCCTATCCAGTTCACGTTCAATGGACTAATAGTCCAGCTGTGATTGAATTGCTAAAAGACCAAGAGAAAAATGGTCTAGATCTATTAGGTGTCCCAGGAAAAGGATGGGCAGTATGGCAAGGAGTTGGTGTTGCAACCAAAAGCTCTGAAGTTGTAGCACTTTTTGATGCTGATATCAGAACATTCAACTCTAATTATCCAGCAAGAATGTTGGGACCTTTACTGGAAAAATCAAACGGGATTTCTTATGTAAAAGCTTTTTATAGTCGTTTATCTCTAGAGACAAATGCACTTCAAGGTAGAGCTACAAGATTATTTGTAGGTCCACTTCTATCAAGCTTGGAACAATTGATTGGGAATGCACCATTCCTAAAATATTTAGAGTCTTTCAGATATCCACTGGCTGGAGAATTTGCTTTTACTACAGACTTGGCAATGAATTTAAGAATCCCATGTGACTGGGGCTTAGAAATAGGCCTTCTCTCAGAGGTTTATAAAAATGTAAGGATATCAAGAATCGCCCAGGTGGATCTGGGAATTTTCGATCACAAGCACAAAGAAATAGGCTCAAAGGCCAATGAAGGCCTCCAAAAAATGTCAACAGAAATTCTTTCTAGCGTTTTAAGAGGATTGATGGAACATGAAGCAAGAACACTTACAAGTTCTCAATTAGCAAACCTAGAGGTTTTATATCGAAGAGCAGGAGAAGACAGAGTTAAACAATTTAGTTTAGATTCATCGGTTAATCAATTGCCCTACAGTCGGCACAAAGAAGAATTAGCAGTTCATACTTTTGGAAAACTATTAAGACCAGCAATAAATAAATTCTTGGAGTCACCTGTGAAGCAGCAATTACCATGCTGGGCAAGGGTTTTAGACTGTGAAAGTAAATTGCAAGATGATTTAGAAAAAGCTGGATGCGTATAGAAAACTAATCACAAATTAATACTCATAATAAAGCTTTAATTAGTAATGAAATTCCAACAGAAAAAGAAACTAATTCAAAAACAACTTTAATGAATTTGGACCCTTTAATTATTGAAAAATAAGCTCCAAAATATCCACCTAGAAGTGAACCTACAATCAATATAGGTATATAGCTCCAAATAATATTTCCCGTCAAGCCTAAAGAAAGTGCACCAATACCGTTCCAAAAAATTCCAACAAAAATCAAGGTATAAGCAACCGCCAAAGAAAAAGATAAATCAAATATTTTTATCAACCAAATCGTAACAAATAATCCAGTACCGGAAGAAAGATAGCCATTGAAGAAACCTATTATAAAGAGACCAAAAGAGCCGATTAAAATCCTTAACTCATTAATTATAATTTTTTGATTTGAACTGCCAAGTTTTTTTTGCTTAAATGAATAAAAGCTAAGAAACAACGTCAAAAAACCTAATAAAGTAGTAGAAAATTTATTAGGTAAAATGAAGGAAGTATAGGCTCCTAATAAAACACCAGGTATCCCCGAAATTAATATCAAAAAAATGTATTTTATTTGTAAGCTATTTTTCTTTAAGTGTGGGATTGAAGCCCCGAAACCTAGAGCAACACTAGCAACTTTATGAGTTGCCAAAGCTTTTGAGAAAGGCAAGCCAAAAAACAAGAGAGCTGGAAGCTGTATTAAGCCTGCGCCACCACCAGATAAAGCAGAAATGAAATTAGATAAATATGATATAAATCCCAAAAATATTAGAGAAAAAATATCATTATTTAACATAAAATTCTAAATGATAAAATTTATACAAAAACGATATCTGCTGTGGTAATTAGATATTCTTAATCATTTCCCTTCTTATTAGATCAATACAATTTGGATGCTCATGAATATATCGATTAAATTCCATTGCAAGTAATCTCGCCTCATATGCATCAGATGCATAAAAGCAATTCTCAAGACGTTGATTATCACAATTTCTATAATGAACTGTGTAAGGCCTTAAGCTTGAAAGTGGGATTTTAAATTGAGTTTGATTCATTTTCAATTTATATTCCTAATTCAGTTATGCATCCATTTGAAAAATTTTTCTACGGATGTCTTGTAACCAATATAAATTAAAATATATTTATAAATTGAGTTTTAATTAAAATTCGATTTATAAAAGATTAAATAAATTAGTAGAGATGATTCACGTGAGCAAATTATCTGAAATAGACCTAGGATCTGCCCTTTTATCAACTTTTATCTTAGTCGGATTTATAGCTACGGCTTTTGTCTTTGTAAGACTAACGATAATTGGAATAAACTATGTAAAGGTAAATTATTTAAAAGAAGTAGGAGAAGATAAGGACGAAGAGAAAAATACAAGCGAAACTAAGGGTTTTTAAGAACATTAAATAAAAAAAAAGAAGATACGCTTTACAACACATAAGAAATTATTAGGAGATGAACAGAGAATTCATCGATTCATGAAATATGTTAATTTAGAAAAAATCTAAAGTTATTCATAATGGAAGTAAATCCACTAATACCAATTGGTGAGAAGATAAAGGTAGATAAGTCGAAAATAGAAAATCTACTGCCAAACAAATTACTGGATGACTTACCTCAATCAATAAATGGTGTAATTGTAGATTATAAAATGACAGATGGAATGGGTATTGGATATGTATTAATGACTGAAAATAATAAAAAAATATGGATCTTCCAAACTGAATTAAATCAAAAAACAAAGAAAGATTATAGGATAAATGATACTAATGAATCAAATACTTCAAAGAATAATGATATTATACTAGAAAAATATAGAGTATATTACAAGATTAATGGGAACAGGAGTATTAAAACAATAGCAAATCCAATAAATCTAACTAAATGGTTTATATTTACTCTAAAAGATATATTCTAAACTACTTATAAACTTGTCGTTTCATAATAAGAAATAACATTTTGCCAATTTTAATTTTTTCTGAAAGTTCCCATCTTTCAAGTCCCTTATTATTTAGAAATTTACTTAGTTGAGTAGCAGGATGCTCGGAACCTTCATCTTCCTGATATTGTTCAGGAAATTGATCTTTTAGAAAATCTGGGCTAAGCGAACCTTTAAGTTTTTCGCTTGCCGCCTCTGGATTGCTAGCTTCTTCACTTTTACTTGACGAATCGTCTACATTAAGATGGACAACATGGTATTCCCACTTCATAAATATGATTTAAAATAATGGCTATTATACATAATTAAACTAAAACCTAT
Source organism: Prochlorococcus sp. MIT 0916 (assembly GCF_047305155.1). GTDB lineage: Bacteria > Cyanobacteriota > Cyanobacteriia > PCC-6307 > Cyanobiaceae > Prochlorococcus_B. The sequence continues at coordinate 1,565,228 of NZ_CP138980.1, read as the reverse complement.
TTTGATATATTCAGATTTCAATAAAGTTAAACTCTACAAATTTAATCAAAAAAATATTAATATACAAAAAGCACATTAAACTCATCGTGGAAGGATTTGACCCAGCGATAAATTATGGACCAAATGATGCAGGGATATCAGCAATAACAATAATTTTAGGAATTATTGGTCTTGTCGCTATTTCATGGCTATTTGGAAAAATATATGAACAAGTCGCAAATATTTTCGAGAATAAGAATAAAAATGATTCATAAATAAACATTTATAAAAAATATGTATATCAATAAAAAAACATATTTTAAATTTAATTATTTAAAGATTAACTAATGATTCTATATAGTTGTGAATTATTGCGAACTAAAATAACAAAACTATATTAGATGTAGTATTTTTAGACTTAATCTATTAATCGTTACTTATGTTAGCTTCATTGATGGTTCATGATTGGGCTACGCCATTAAATCTATCGGCTCCAATTGCTGGCATACTTACTATAGGTGGCTTTATGGGCTACTACAGTTTATCTAGGAAGTTTTAAAGTTATACCTAAAGAGTGGAGAAATCATATTTATAACATTTTAATGAAGAAGTTAAGCTGGATAGAATTTGATGAATGCACATATTCAATTTACAAGAAATGCAAAAACAAGCATTTTGAAGGAGTTTATGGATTCCCTAGAGGAGGTTTATGTCTTGCAGTCGCATTAAGTCATTTACTTGAGCTGCCATTATTAGACGAGCCTAAAAAAAATTCGATCATAATTGATGATATTTATGATACTGGATATACACTTGAGAAAATAAAAGGTCTAAAGGGTTCAGAAACTCATGTATGGGTTAGCAAACAACAACCAACATGGTGGCATTCATATAAATATATCAAAGATAATGAATGGATTATTTTCCCTTGGGAGAGTATAAATGCAGCTGATAAAGATAGAGATTTATATTATAAATCTAGACTCTAAGGAATTATCACCACATTAAATCATTATATTTATCTAGTCTAAATGTCGAATTAATTGGCCTAAAACTCAATAATCTATCTAATTTAGTAGCAAATTTATGAGTTTCACCTTTTAATCCTAAATAAATGTAGTTATTACCTTTTTTTATTTTTTTTCTTAAGTTCAATAAACCAATATATTTTTTCCATAGAATCTCATTATTATAATTAAATGCCCATAGATCAAAGATATCCTCAATTAGGTTAATTGGAATCTCGTAAGAATAACCTGTATTGAAACTATCTAATCTACATTTATCATATTTCGAATCTAAACAAAGGATATCTAATGTTCTATTAATTGCTTCCTTAACTTCAATAGCTCCCTCAAGACCAAATAATTCTTTTCTATAACACTCAAGCAACTTACTACCAAAAGAATTAATAATATTCTCCTCTTCTGTAAAGTCAATAACCCAAAAACCAACTCCTTCACTTACACCTGATGCCAAATATAGATTTACAGATTTATTCATTAATTAAATTCTATAGATGCTATGCAATAAATAGGAATTAACAAAGTTCAATTTAATAAAAAGATATATAATATAAAATAATAATCTTTATGTACTTAAATTGAAAAAATTATTTTTATTGCAAAAATAAAAAAAAGTTACCAAATAAATGGAAAAAGTAGTCTCAAGTAAACGCATGGGTTATCGAAAAAGCCTTGGTCCTGGAATCCTTTTGGCTGCAGCATGCATAGGCGGATCACACCTAATGTCATCGACTACAGCTGGCGCCAAATTTGGTTTTTCGCTTATTGGCCTTATTTTATTAACAAATCTTGTTAAATATCCATTTTTACTTGTCGGAACGAGATTTACAGCTGTTACTGGATTATCCCTTTTAGAGGGATTTCAAAAATGTAATAAATTTTATTTACCTATATATTTATTTGTTGGATTAATTACAGGAACCTTTACTATTTCTGCCGTTAGCTTTGTAACTGGACTCCTTTTAAAAAATATAGTAATTTTTTCATCCTTTCCTGCTCTAGATTTAGCTATAGGGATATTAATAGTCTGTTCATTAATATTGTTTATAGGACAATATAAAGCTCTTGATAGGATATCTAAAATTCTTGTATTATTGCTTACATTATTAACATTTTTTGCTGTTATATCTTTACTTATTAAAGGGCCTGCTGGAGATATCAATATTTCATTCTTGAATAGCAGTCCCTCTCCGTGGACTCTCTCAAACCTAGGTTTTCTCATTCCTCTTATGGGATGGATGCCTGGTCCAGTAGAGCTTTGTATATGGCCATCACTATGGATGTTTTCAAGAGCGAAAGAGACAGATCACACAGCAACATTGAAAGAAGCTGAATTTGACTTTAATCTTGGATATTTCATCACTGTTTTAACTGCAATTTTCTTTCTAATTCTTGGTGCATACACAATGTATGGCACTGGCGATGAAATGCTTACAGGATCAGGAGTTAGTTTTGCTCAGAATCTAATCCGCTTGTATACAGAATCTATTGGTGGATGGGCAAAGTGGATCATTGTACCTGCCGCTTTTGCAGCAATGTTTAGCACCACGCTTACATGTCTAGATGCATATCCAAGGAGTATCTCATCAGCTCATGGTTTAATAGCTCGCTCAGATAAGGGAAATAGTTCTACTTTGACGGAAAAGAAACGTCTCAAAAAATGGATCATATTTCATGTTTTGGCATCATTATGTGCACTTCTTATTGCCAAATCTGGAGGAATTGGAGTTAAAGACTATGTCTTCGGCGCGATGACAGGTAGTTTCCTGACAGCTCCTTTGTTTGCCTGGATGGCTATGGATACTATGAATAGCTCATTAGTAAAAAGTCAATTTCGTTATGGAATTGTTCTAAAAACAGTTTGCTGGTTTGGTATTTCATTCCTCTCAGTCTTTAGTTTATTATTCATCTTCAATTCGTTCTTTGGTATCGGACAATAATCCAAATATTTATAACTATCGTTAAAAAAAATAAGAGTTAATGGAGTTAATTAAATAATTAACTTGAGGCAGAAGTATAATGTTTAAGAGCAAACTTCCAGAAGAACCTGCTAAGAATAAAGAATAAGCTACTTAAGATCAAACCAAAAAATAAAATATTAAATTTTAGTTCCCCCAGAATTGCCTCAGCCGGAAAAGTTGTTAAAAAAGCTACAGGTAAAACCAATGTAAATATGAATCTCAAAACAACAGGATAAGCTGATATTGGATATCTACCTGAAGCCAATAAAGCTCTTAGAACTTCAGTAGCATTCCATGTCTTAACAAACCAAATACTAGATGCAGCAATCAAGAACCAAACGGAATAAAGGATTACAAAACCAATCAATAACGAAATTATGAATACAAAAAATGAATAAAGCGAAAAAGATGAACCTGATTGAATTGCCGCCCAAAAAACAATGGTAAGTCCCAAAATGATTTCAGGTAATCCTGCAAAAGAAAACTTTTTAACTGATAACCAAAATTGACTATCAATTGGTTTTAATAAAACATAGTCAAGAGTACCCTCTCTAACGTAATTAACTATTTCGGTTAAATTTGGTCGTAAAAGAGCATTCGTTAAACCATCAAGAAATGTATAAACGCCCTGAATAACTAAGGCTGATTCCCAAGTCCAATCTCCTAATTGCCTTCCTCCAGTAAAGAAAAGGGATAATATAAATACACTTCCCAAAAGAGTTCCCAACATAGCTAACAACTCAATCAAAAAATTTAATTGATATTCAAGTTGAGAAGCAAATGCTGTAGACCAAAATAATCTAATAGTTTTAAAGTAACGCTGCATATTAGGCTCCCATTGCTGTATATCTTTTTACACCGAGTTTCCAAAGAATATTTACAGAGGGTACCAGTATTGAAATCCAAAAGAGCTGAGCTAAAAAGCCATTTAAAATATCAACTGGCATCCCCGCTAAAATCTTTGCTGGAAAATTAATTAGATAGGGAAATGGTGTTAACATTGCTACTTTTAGAATGTTAGAAGGAAAGGCTGATAAAGGTACTAATAAACCAGAAAGAAAAAGATAAGGAACAAATATTAATCTTTCAAGAGCACTAGATTTTTCAGTCCAAAAGCAAAGTGCAGCAACTAAACTTTGAAGAAGGAAGGCGATAGTAAAAGCAAAGTGAGTAGATAAGTACGCGAGAAATAAATGAGATAGTGAGGGAATCCAAAAAGATGATGGATTTAATATAAAAAAAGTAATAGCTATGGCTATTGCAAAAGGAAGTCTTGTTGCCTGCTCTGCCAAGTGAGAAGCTACATATCTAAATAGAGGGTGCAAAGGCTGTAGCAAATATGGTGATAATCGACCAGAAAGAGAATCTTCCTCAAACGAGAAGACAACCCAAACAACTGAAAATTGCCTAACAAGAAAAGCACTTAAAAAATATCTTGCCAACCCAATATCATTCAGACCAAATGAATTACCAACATCATTTTGACTCCAAAGAGATAACATAATAAATGGTAGTACTCCAGATAGAGCCCATAAAGCTATTTCGATGCGATATTCCAACATGTATGCATATTGTGTTGTAAGTAAGGTCTTAATAACCTTGAAAGACAATCCAAATATTCTCAATTGACTTCTCCCTTTATAAATAATTCCCCTATTAATTGATCAATAGGAGGATCACTAATCTCTAAATCGATGATATCGAAATCAGTTAATAGATTACTAACTACATCTGTCAATCTATCCCTTGAAACTAACAAACAGACAAAACGATCATTTAAATCTTGAATCTCACCATATTTTTCAAATTGTTCACTTGCACATGGATTTTTCAATTCAACTTTTACCTCTCTTGATGGTGATAATGAATTAGCCAGAGAATCAAGGTCACCATCATAAAAAAGCTTTCCTTTATAAATACAAATAACTCTTGGACATAATGCTGTTATGTCAGCCATGTAATGACTAGTAAGCAAAATTGTCGCACCAGTTCTTTTGTTGTATTCGGATAAAAAACTACGAACTCTAGCTTGAGCATTTACATCAAGACCAAGAGTAGGTTCATCTAGAAAAAGGACAGATGGTTTATGCAATAAGGCAGCCAGAATTTCAGATTTCATTCTTTGTCCTAACGACAACTTTCTTACAGGTCTTGTAAGTTCCTCTCCTAATTCAAGCATTTCTGCTAATTCATTAATTCTTACTTTTGCTTCGTGGTCAGACAAACCATATACAGCTGCGTTTACATACAAAGAGTCCATGGGTGGAAGGTCCCAAATCAACTGCTGCTTTTGCCCCATAACTAAAGTAATCTCCTTTAGAAAAGCCGTTTGTCTTCTTTGAGGAGAGAAACCTCCAACATCAACTAACCCTGTCGATGGATGAATAAGACCACACATCATTTTTAATAATGTTGTCTTACCAGCTCCATTAGCCCCAAGAAATCCGACTACTTCTCCAGGTGAGATTTTAAAGCTTATATCAGTTACTGCTGGTACGTCATAAGTCTTTCGATCGAAAAAATGCTTAAGAGTACCATTAAACCCAGGCTGTTTGTTAGCAACTCGATAATATTTACTCAGCTGATCTACAACGATCAAGTCACTAGGATTATTTTGCAATTAATTTTCAAATGCTTCAACATTAAGATAAAACATTTTTGCCTACATAGCAGATAAACTCAAATTAAAGAAAAATCTATAGGTTGTTAAAACTAAATGGAAGAACAAAAATATGTAATAGCGATAGCTCTTGCAGAGCAAAATAATAAAAGATTAATGCCTCTTGGAGGAAAAACTTTTTCAGGAGTTGAGACTTTAAGTCAATCGACTAAAAAAGAAGTCGAAAAGATAATACTTGATTTATTATTAAGATTATTTCAAAGAACCACTGAAGGTAGTCTTAAAATATCAAACAATGAAACTGGATTATTACTAGCAGAAATTAGTTTTGAAAGTATGCATAATAATATTCCAGTAATTAAATCAAATTGGATTAATAGTGGAGATACAGACACTTTTATAGAGAAATTAAAATCAATATGCTCGAATCTATGGAGTGTTCAATTCAAAAAACATGAAGGAATATTATTCAACAATCTAAAAAATAAAAATTAGCCAGAAATTTTCATTTGAGTTTTTTCGGCTTTACGTATAATCTTCTGAGCCTCATCACGAGAGAGACAAGACTCAGCTTTGCTTTGTAACTTTATTAATTTTGCATGCTGTTTTTCTAGCTTCATAAATTAACCTAAATAATTTTTTAATTTTTTTTAATTTAGCCTATAGATAGCAATTTGTAAATAAATGAGTTACATAAATCTAATATTAGCAGTAATTCTAGCCTTGTTTTTTTACTCCTGAGATGTATCTATGCAGTACAGAAATATCCAATTCACCTAAACCATCATGCATCAATCTTTCCTCTATTTCTTTTACTCTAGAAGCAATTGGCAAAGCAATATTGATAGAGTTGGCCAGATCAATAGCAATAGATAAATCCTTATGATGCAACTCTAATTTAAATCCCAATGGATGTTCATCAATCAACATTGCTTTTGATCTATTTTCTAATGGCCATGAATTCGCTGCTCCAACTTTTAAAGCAGCGACCACATCATCCATGGGCAAATCAAGTAATTTTCCTAATTCCATTGCCTCGGCTACTGCTGCATATGTTCCTGCGACTAATATCTGATTAAGAGCTTTGACTTGTTGACCTTTACCTACGCCATTAAAGTAATTAATTGATTTGCCGATGACTTCGAATATATGTTCAAAAGATAAACACTCTTCTTTACTTGCACCAATAAACAAAGACAGTGAACCTTTATGAGCTCCCTCTGTCCCCCCTGAAACTGGACAGTCAACATAAAAGATATTTTTTTTTGCTAATCTTTTATGTATAGAAATAGATTTTGTAGGACTTATTGTAGAGAAATCAATCACAAAAGAGTTGGGCATTAGTGATTCTGCCACTCCATTATCACCAAATAGAACAGATTCAACCGCAGTATCATCAGTAACGCAAATCAAAAGGCCATCACAGTCTTTAGCTGCTTCTACTGGGTCAATAAAATATTTTTTTTGATCGACATTCTTTCGTTTATCTCTTTTAAATAAATTCAAATCATATCCATTATCAATAAGACGCTCAGACATTGGCTTCCCAATAGCGCCAAGACCAATAAAAGCTAGTTTCATAAAAATCAGATTTCTATTCAAAACGAACTAACAGTAATAAGTACTTCAAAGGTTTGAACTATTACTATAAAAAATTAATATGCTGCCAAAAGAAGAAAATATGATGCGATAATTAATTCATTAAATACTTAAGAAATTGACTAATTTTACAGATTCCAAGAATGCAACTCATCATTGGTATCCATTCTTGAAGTATCAAGAGGAATGTGAAGCCGCTGGCAAGGAAGCTAGTGTTAATGATTGGATGAGAGCATCAGGGCAACTACAAAACAGAATTGATTTTGAAGAAGCTAAGAAAGCAGCAGAAGCTGAGGCTCTAAAAGCAAAGGCTGAGGCACCCAAAAAAGAGGCTTAAATAATTAATTATCAATTAAGAAAAACCTTATATATAGACCTTTTAAATAATTAGGAATATTACTTACAGATAATCAAGAAGATCTTGTGAAGATCTATCAAACTATTTACGTCTAAGTAATTCCTTTTACTAAAGTTATCTGATCAAGGTCCTAGGAAATATCACGCCTAAGATCAAGACTATTTTTGATTCTTAAAGAATGTCGGAGACCAAAACTCTAAATGTTCTTCTAGCCCCAGAAGGTCAATTACAGGGTAATGGACAATTAAGAGAATCCTTTCATGAGAGAAGGAGTCGCAAAGGTGCAGACTATCCTATGTGGTTCTTAAATTCTTCATTAGTTAACAAATTCAAAATCACTGAAGAAGAAGGTTATGAAGCAGTTATAGCGGAAGATTCAACAACGATTGCATGGTTAAAACTTCGATTTGGTGGAGAAAGATTAACCAAAACATTAGATATTGAAGAGCTTTGGCAACATGCAAGTCAGCCCCCTGAACCTCCAGAAAGAAGAGATATAACACCGCCGAAATAGATATTCAATGAAACCAATTCACCAAATAACTATTCATCATAAACAGGAGGGAAAAACATATACCTTTGATGTCCCTGAAGGTGAGTACATATTGAGAAATTTTGAATCAAAAGACGAACATGGACAAATTATCGGAGACACATTGCCATTCTCTTGCAGAAATGGATGTTGTTCAGAATGCGCAGTTAAAATAATTTCAGGAGAAATGGATCAACAAGCTTGTATTGGTCTATCAAAAGAGATGAGGAATAAGGGTTACGGTTTGTTATGCGTTTCAAAAGCTATTGGACCATTGGTATGCGAGACTCAAGATGAGGACGAAGTCTATGACGCTCAATTCGGAAAATATTTCAAAGGATTGGACACCCAAGCTGGTAATCCATTTGATATTTGATTTTTCTAAATAGTCTTATTTGTCTGTCCAAAAATTTAAAATATCCTGGCCTGTAAAATCGACATCTTTATCATATCTCAATGCATTTGTCTTCTCCATTGGGAGTGCAAATTGCTTAAATATCAAAGTAGCGAATTTAATAAATTTAACTGGTTTTGTTAAACCTTTAGCACCTACAAAAGCTCTAAAAGATTCAATAATTTTGTTTCTCAACTCCCAAAACTTATTGTCATCCAGGTTAAAAACCCAAGGGAAGGCATTTTTAGATGTGTGGTTTGTTCTTTTTATCACTTCCTCATCAAATTCTTTTGGATCAATACCAAGTAATTCATAAAACTCACCTCTTTCACAAACTGTCAAAGTGTGAGTAAGGAAAACACTCCACAAGAAAAAACGACTTAATAGCTTGCCTCTAAATCCTTTGGTAATTCCTGGCCAACATCTCATCATGACTGTAAAACAATCACCATGTCTGTTCTCGTCTTGACACCATGGTTCGAAGAAATCAAAAAGAGGAGCAAATGCCTGATCTGGATTAGCCTTAAGGTGCCTATCCATCAAGATATATCTCCAATATCCAATTTTTTCTGAAAGATAAACAGAATATATAACCCAACTAATGGGGAACCAAGTCGCTGCTCTTTTACCGCCTAAATGAGGAAGATCTACTTCAATACCCTCTGCCACTAATGCTCTGCTAAGAAAGCCTGCGTGTCTAGCTTCGTCTCTAGCTAAAAACTGAAATAGTTTGCCAAGATCCCTATTTCCCTCTTTCTTTAAACGATTAGAAATCTCCTTGAAGAGTAAGAATCCTGAAAACTCTGAGATAACTGATCTAACTAAATAACTCTCATAAGTCTCTTTAGCCTTCTGAGGTAATTCTTGTAATCTATCTAGACTCGCCTTCCTATCAAAATGAGTACAGTTATAGTCTGCTTTCATTTCTGAAAGCATTGCTTCAAACTCTTCTCTAGCATCAGTTAATTCTGTCTTAGCTGCTTTTTTAAATTCAGTTACATAAAAACGAGGGGTTAAAAGGTTTTCATCTAAATGTGGCGGCAATTCATTTGTTCCGCGTGTATCAACTCTTAGTTTTGGTGAAGAAGCTGTTGCGGTCATCCCTAATTATCAAGCAAGAAAACAATTGTATGTCTTTATTTGAAAAAAAGGTGAATTTTTAATCAGGTAGTAATAGAGCTTTGCTAAAAACGACTAAAAAAGAGGTGAAAATTGGATTTTTAAATTTATAGTTAAAAATTTAGGGAAATCAAATTTACAAAATTAATATTAATTTAAACAGAAATTTTAAAGATATTGAATTAAATAAATTAGCAAAATGATGTTTAGGAATGAATATCTTGTAAAGCTGAAACAGATAAAATTTGATTCTGCAATGCCTCTATACCTTTCACAGCAGCGCTAGCACCTTTTAAAGTTGTCAAAGTTGGTACAGAGTAGTCAAGAGCTGCTTTTCTAAGGTATTTATCATCATAAATTGCTTGACGTCCAATTGGAGTATTTATTACCAACTGAACCTTTCCAGAACGAATCATATCCTCAATATTCGGCCTTCCTTCGTGAACCTTGAGAACCCTTTCTACATTCAAATCAAATTTCTCGAGATACTTGGAAGTACCAGATGTTGCCAAGACTGAAAAACCTAGTTCAATTAATTTCTTTGCTACTGGGATCAATGCAGGTTTATCTCTATCATGAGTAGATAAGAAAACAAACCCGGAAGTCGGTAATCCCTCACCGGCTGCGAGTTCGGATTTTGCATAGGCCATTCCAAAAGTTTTTGCAGATCCCATAACCTCACCAGTTGAACGCATTTCTGGTCCTAAAACACTGTCTGAGCCAGGAAAACGTCTAAAAGGCATCACAGCCTCTTTTATTGCTTGAAGTGGTGGAATTGGTTCTTGATTTAATCCAATATCTTTTAATGTTTTTCTTAAAAGTAACTGTGTAGCAATTTTCGCAAGAGGGACTCCAGTAGCTTTAGAAACGAAAGGAACTGTTCTTGAAGCCCTTGGATTTGCCTCAATAATATAAACAATCTCATTGCCCGCATCATCTCTCTTGACAGCAAATTGAAGATTAATTAGACCGACCACATCTAATTCAGTAGCTAAAGATTTTGTCCAATCCTTAATTGTTTTAATTGATTCTGCAGATAGCGTTATAGAAGGAAGGCAACATGCTGAGTCGCCAGAATGAATACCAGCCGGCTCTATATGTTCCATCAATCCTCCAATCACAACATTTTTGCTTACATCACACAAAGCATCAACATCAACCTCAATTGCATTCTCTAAATATTGATCTATAAGGATTGGATGATCTGGCTCAACGTTTACAGCTTCCTTTATGTATCTTTCCAGTTCATCTTGCTCATAAACAATTTCCATAGCTCTACCACCGAGAACATATGAAGGCCTAACAACTAATGGATAGCCAACTTTATTAGCTACAGCCAATGATTCTTCAAAAGTTCTAGCAAGACCATTTTTAGGCTGTCTAATATCCAATCTCCTCAAAACTTTGTCAAATTGCTCTCTATCTTCAGCCAAATCAATCGAAATAGGGGAAGTACCTAATACTTTTGTTCGTGACTTTGAGTTTTCCGATTTCTCTAACCAATTGACTATTGGTAAAGAAAGTTTTAAAGGGGTTTGTCCTCCAAATTGAACTACTATTCCATAAGGATTCTCAAATTCAATGACATTTAAAACATCTTCAAGAGTTAAAGGTTCAAAGTAAAGTATATCACTTGTGTCATAATCAGTAGAAACCGTTTCGGGATTACTATTTATCATTATTGTTGTAAAGTTTTCTTCTTGAGCTTGATAAGAAGCATGACAACAACAATAATCAAATTCGATACCTTGACCAATACGATTTGGACCTCCACCAAGAATTAAAATTTTATTTTTATTATCATTTTTAATTTCATTAAGATTTAGATAATTAATTATATTTCCGTCTCTATCTATCCTGTAGACAGGTCTTTCATATGTAGAATAATGATATGGTGTATTTGAGGAAAATTCAGAAGCACATGTATCAACTGTCTTAAAAATAGGTAATATTTTTAAGTCATTTCTTTTAGATCTAATTGTTAATTCATCAGTATTTAGGGCAAAGGCAATCTGACGATCAGAAAATCCAATTTGTTTTAGTTTCAACAAAAAATTAGGTTCTAATTGATTAATATTTTTATATTTAAGTAGTTGCTCCTCTGCATTTACAATATTCCTTAGCTTTGATAAGAACCAAGGGTCTATTTTAGAAAAAGAAAAAATTTCATTATCACTACGTCCATTTTTCATTGCTAATCGGACATGCATTATTCTCTCTGGTGAAGGCGTCCTTAAAAGTCTTTCTAATTCAATAGAAGACACATTATGATCAACTCGATCACACCCCCAACCACTTAGTCCTGTTTCTAAAGATCTTATAGCCTTTTGGAAAGATTCTTCAAAACATCTTCCTATTGCCATAGCCTCCCCTACAGACTTCATCGAAGTAGTGAGAACTGAAGAACTTCCTGAGAACTTTTCAAATGCAAAACGAGGTATTTTAGTAACTACATAATCAATTGAAGGTTCAAAACATGCGGGGGTCTTGCCTGTAATATCGTTAATAATCTCGTCTAATCTATAACCAACGGCCAAAAGTGCAGCAATTTTTGCAATAGGAAAGCCTGTAGCTTTACTTGCTAAAGCTGATGATCTACTAACGCGAGGATTCATCTCAATTACAATAATTTCACCATTACTGGGATTAATTGCAAATTGAATATTGCTTCCTCCAGTTGCCACACCAATTTCTCTAATTATTGCAATTGAATAGTCTCTTAAACGTTGATATTCTCTGTCAGTTAGAGTTTGTGCAGGAGCTACAGTAATTGAATCACCAGTGTGGACACCCATTGGATCGACATTTTCAATACTGCATATAATTACAACATTATCTGACAAATCTCTCATTACCTCTAACTCAAATTCTTTCCAACCTAAAAGAGATTTTTCGATAAGTATTTGAGAAACAGGGCTAGCATCTAGTCCTGTTTTACATAATTCTAAAAATTCATCTTGGTTATAAGCAATACCGCCTCCACTTCCACCTAATGTGAAAGCAGGACGAATGATTTTAGGGAATGAAGAAATTTCATTTCCTACTATTTCAGCTTCTTGAAGGTTAGAAGCGATGCCAGATGGACATACTTCAACTCCAATATTATTCATTGCTATTTTAAATAAATTCCTATCCTCTGCTTTTTTAATTGCCTTAAGATCTGCACCAATTAATTCAATATTATATTTTTTTAAAATCCCAGATTCAGCTAATTCAACTGAAATATTCAAAGCCGTTTGCCCACCCATTGTGGGCAAAAGAGCATCAGGTCTCTCTATTTCTATAATTTGCTCGACAACTGAGGCTGTAAGAGGTTCAACGTAGGTCCTGTTTGCAGTTTCAGGATCCGTCATTATTGAAGCCGGATTAGAGTTAACTAAAATGACTTCAAAACCTTCGCTTCTTAGCGCTTTGCATGCTTGGGTCCCGGAATAATCGAATTCACAGGCCTGTCCAATAACAATTGGTCCAGACCCTAGTATCAAAATCCGACGTATATCTTTACGCCGTGGCATGTGAATTTCTTGTAAACTTCATTTATGTCACGCATTCTAGGTATCTGTTTATCATCTACTGTCTAGATCGGCAAACTACCATTAAAGTTTAACTAACTTTCCGAATAAGAAACAAAGAGTATGAGCGAACTACAGCGCCTAAAAGGGCTGCTGCCACCTGAGAACCAAAGCTGGGTATTCATTGAAGCCGCAGCAGCAATAGATCCTCCTCTAATCACGCTTGAAGAAATTGGGCGCGATGAAGTGGAGATTCAAGTTGACCTTGAACAATGGGACTATTTAGCTCAAGATCATAGAAATCTATTGTTTTGGCATGAGGTGGGACGCATTCAAAATGACACCATCCCAAGAGATGGCTGGGAAATGGCTGCTCTTGCAATAGGTCTTGGTGGTGCTATTGGAGAATTATGGGTTCAAGATGGATTGCTACTTTTAATGGCACTCGGATTGTCAGGTTTTGCAGGTTATAGGCTTTACTTAAAAAATAATTCAGAAAAACGATTACAAGATGCAATATCTGCTGATGAAAGAGCTATAGATTTGGCATGCAGATTTGGATATAGCGTTCCAAATGCTTATAAGAGTCTTGGCGGTGCTTTAAAAGATTTAGTTGAAAAATCTAGAAAGAAAAAAAAGCGCTCATTCTATGAAGATAGATTAGAAGCTTTAAGAAAGAGTGCTGAAAGAGCTCGCGCAGAAATGGCATCTCAAGAAGGATCTCAAAAATCAGTTACTAGTGAAAATGTATATGGATAGTAATAGGTTAGTTGAACTAGCAGCAGTTGCTTGCGATGATAGAAAAGCTGGTAATATAAAACTTTTAAAAGTTGATAAAGTATCAAGTATTGCTGATTGGATATTAATTACTGAAGGACTTTCAGATGTTCAAGTAAGGGCAATAGTTAATAATGTAGAAAAGACAATCAGAGAGGAAGCAGATCTGCTTCCTCTTCGAAAGGAAGGAATAAATGAGGCTAAATGGGCGTTATTAGATTATGGAGATCTAATAATCAATGTTTTTCAACCTAATGAAAGAAAATTCTATGATTTAGAGTCTTTTTGGAGCAATGGCATTATCCATGATTTTATAAATAATAAATTAATAGCGTTAATGGATGAATAAAATAATATGCCCTGTGCCTCTAAACCAAAGGCCATTAAATGAATTTAATAGCATTAGAAATTCATGGATAATCTCTTGGCCTTTTTTAGAAAGAATTATTTTTTACAGGAAATTAACATTTAGTTGGTTAATAATTACACCAGTTTGTTTCACAATATCTTATGGAAGTGATTACCTCAAAAACAACCTTTTTGAACTTATATTTATTAGCCTAACTGCATCTCTTGCTTTTCCTATATTACTACTAATAAGGCAGTGGTTAAGTTGGTTATATATATATAAAAGACTTAATTCAGAAAACATTGAATATGAAGAATCTGGTTGGTATGATGGACAGACTTGGGAAAAGCCAATTGATTGGAGAGCAAAAGATTTACTAATAGCTCAATACCAAATCAAACCAGTTTTAAATCATTTAGAAGTAATAATAGTACTATTAATATCAGTTATCATTTTTTCAATTTTATTTATACTTTCGGGAATGAATTAATACATGAATTTACAAAACAATTTCTCAGATAACACCAACAATTCTTTGAAGGTTCTAGTCAAACGAGGCTCAAGTGTTGAATCCATTCATAGAGCCCACGCTTCCATCTGTGACACAAAAGGAAGGACATTAATGAAAGCAGGTTCATGTGAATATGAAACTTTCATACGATCAGCATTAAAGCCTTTCCAAGCAATGCCTTTTCTTACGAGTGGTGCTTCTGAAAAATATAATTTAGACAGTAAAGCTTTAGCTCTGGCATGTGGATCTCATAGTGGATCATCAGTTCAAGCGAGAACAGCATTCAAACTTCTTTGGAATGCAGATATAGATATAAAAGAGCTGAAATGCCCAACACCTCAAAATAGAGAAAGCAAGCTTCAACATAATTGCTCAGGAAAGCATTCAGCATTTCTCGCAACCTGCAAAAAAATGGACTGGGATCTCGATAGTTATTTAATGGGACATCATCCACTGCAGAGAGAAATTTTTAGAAGAGTTGCCGAGTTACTAAAAATACCAGCCGAGGAATTAATTGCCGAAAGAGATGACTGTGGTGCTCCAACGTTACTTTTGCGTTTATCTCAAATGGCGGTTTTATATGCTCATTTATCTAAATCTGACCAACCTGAATTTGAAAAAATAACTCGTGCCATGACGAATAATCCAGACCTTATTGCTGGCGAAGGATATTTTGATTCGGAATTAATAAAAAGAGGTCACAATCAAATTATCAGCAAAGGTGGGAGTGAAGGTATCCAATGTATTGGTCGTCTAGGGGAAGGTATCGGGCTATCCATAAAGGTTGAGGATGGATCAAAAAGAGCAAAGCACGCAGTAGCAATACATCTTCTTCGACAACTTGAATGGATAACTCCAACAGCAATTGAAGAACTAGATGAAATCATCCTTCAGAAAAAGCCAGGTATCTATATAGAAGTTGAAGGAGAATTAAAGATCCCCTAACGCAAACAAACTAGTATTTTACGTCACATAAAGATGTATGCTTCTAAAACTTCGCGGGGTAGAGCAGTCTGGTAGCTCGTCGGGCTCATAACCCGAAGGTCGGAAGTTCAAATCTTCCCCCCGCCACCAATCAAGCAAAAGCCTGCATTAGCAGGCTTTTTTAATTCTTTAATTTTACTTTTAACTTTATTAAATATAAAGATATTAGATTTTTTAAAAACAGACTAATTAATTATTTACCAACTCAGACTCATTCCGAGGAAGTGCATAAGGTCTTTTTTTTCTTAAATAGCACATTAGCGCGAGGGGGCCCACGGTCGAAATTAAAAGTCTCACTCAAAAAATATTTCTGTTCAAGCTTTATTCTCTAAACGCTTGCGTTGTTACTATTTGATTCCGACCTCCTTTTATGAAAATTTCATAAATCTGCATTTAAAAGGAATGGGTCTATTAAAAATAGTTCTAAAGCTAATTGAACGAACTGTTAAATTAGCCCAATGAGATTTGCACTTACTGCCTTTAACAATAAAGTCATAGACTCTGAAGATTACGATTTTGAAAATAACAAAAAACTACTGATCATTTGTCCAAATAAAAACTGTAATAGTCCATTGACATACGTAAGGACAATTGAAGGGAAAAGATACTTTAGGCATCTAGGAAGGAAGCAAAAAGAATTACAAGATCCAAACTTTCAGTGCGAACAAAGAGCAAAGGGAATCACGAGCAAGTCGATGCGATCACACAATAAAATAGTTGAGCAAACAACAATTCAACAGTTTCAAAAAAACTTTTATAATATAATCGGTCTTGCTTTTGGTTGGGATAAAGAAGTAATTGAAACAGCTAGATTCTTATCAACCCAAACTAAATTCCAAAAACTAATAGAGAATATTCAGACTAGAGCAACTAAAGAAATAATCAAAATAAAAAAAGATAATCCAGAAGGATTAAGAACGGCTAATATTAATAAAAAGAAATATAATGATGAAGATTGGTTCGATAAATTTCTAATTGAATACAAAGAAAATGGACAAATAATTAAGTTACAAAAATACCATTGGGATTTCTTTTTAGATCCTAGTCTACAGCTTATAGCAAGTTATGCTGAAGTTTATTTTTGTAATACATCTATAAACATATAATAAATACTAAATCTTATAAGCAACATGATTAATTTAAAGAACTAAAGATAGGAAAAAAGAAAATTATTGAAAACCATATGGATTTTTTAATTGCCAATTCCATCCATCTAAACAGATCTGCTCTAATGATCTTTTTGGAGTCCAAGCTAATAATTTCTTGGCCTTTGAAATATCTGCATAAGATTTAGCGACATCACCATCTCTTCTACTTTCAATTGAAAAAGGAATCTTACAACCCGTAGACAACTCAAATTGTCTAATGATCTGAAATACAGAATATCCTTTACCAGAACCCAAATTAACAAATTCTAAACATGATTCCTTGGAATTTAAATAATCGATTGATGCTAAATGACCTTCAGCTAAATCAATAATATGAATGTAATCACGGATACCAGAGCCATCATCTGTATCCCAATCATTACCGTAGATGTTTAAAGATTTCTGTCTTCCTATTGCTACCTGAGTTAAATAAGGAAATAGATTATTTGGAATACCTATAGGATCTTCACCAATTAAACCAGAAGGATGTGCGCCAACAGGATTAAAATAACGTAAAGAACATATTTTCCATACGTTTATATTAGAATTATATAAATCATAAATCATATTTTCAATTGCTACTTTTGTTTTTCCATAGGGATTTATTGGCGATATTTTGTGGTCCTCTGCCATTGGAACAGAATTACTTAAGCCATAAATAGTTGCACTGCTACTAAAAACTAACGAATAGCATTTATATTCTTTCATAGTAAGCAAAAGATTAAGTGTTCCAATAACATTCACATCCCAATAATGAAGAGGGTTAGAAAAAGATTCAGATACAGATTTCAAGCCAGCCAAATGAATGACGGTATCTATAGGTTTTTTTTCTTTAATAGAATCAATAAAAATATTATCTAAGAGTTTTTTATCCCTAATATCACCATTAATAGATTTTAACTTATAATTTAAATCTTTTTTATCTAAATAAGCTTTAATTCGATTAATTACATTAGATGAGCTATTAACATATGAGTCTAATATTAAAACATCAAATCCTCTTTCTAACAACAATAATGCTATATGTGAACCTATAAATCCGGAACCACCAGTTAAAAGAACCCTCATAATAGTCTGTGGCTATACCTTAGTAAACAAAAGTCACTCGAAGGCAACTTAAAAATGGAAGGGATTTTTCTTATTAATAAGAAATTACATATTAGCATCTAATTCAAACCTATTTGAATTAGATGCTATCTTTATTATAAAAATCCTTCTTAGATATCTTTCGATATTGTAAAAATCTAATTTAAGATTAACGATTTTTTAACCTCATATTTTGTAAAATCACTACTAATAAAACTAGGATATTTTATTGATTATGAAAAAACTATTATATTCGGTGTATAACAAGCTGAATAAAAAGAGTAAAAATATAAAGCAAAGAAGATACTCACTATAATGATATAAATCTTTTTAATCAAAACTATATAAATGAAAAAAGACAATCTCAAGAGAATCATCAAACAGTTTGAAACTTTGATTGAAGAATTAAAAAGTGAGGTTTACTCTGATAAAGATTCATATGTTCATCCATGGGATGAACATATGAAAAACACACCTAGAATAATCAATACAGAAGACGATGATGGATATGCAGATTAGTTCGCTTAGCTTGACTTACGGAAAATAAAACAAAAGTAAAGAATTAACTATCCTTGGGTTTTTAGTAAATTTACCTATTGCTATAAAACAATATTAAATGCAGATTATGAAAAAAGATTTGGTTAATGGCTCCTTTACCTCAACTAGTAAAATCAACCCCATATGGGGGAACTATTCATAAATATCAGCTCTCAGGGGGAAAAACCTCTTTCATGAGATACCTAGGTTGCTACCTAGGTACATGTAAATTCTGCAATGATATTGAGGAAGCATCTGAATTCGTATCAAGCATTGAGGTCTCCCCCAAAACCCTTTGATCAAGAGATTTCTTGAATACAATAACAACTTAAGAGAATGGGCTTCAACGGTAAACAAACGTTGAAGTTTTTTTATGTAAATTTAATCGATACTAGAAGGCATTAGGTGCTATTTTTTTTGGGTCATTAAGCATATAAGGAGAATACTCTTTTGATGAGACATCATTTATCTCACTAAAAGTTTTGCTTGGTTATGAACGAAGAAAAAGGAAAAGATAATAAATCATTTGAATATGAGACTAATAATCTCATTAGATCAAATTTTAATGAGAATGAAAGTGTAAAAGACATTGAGAATATTTCTCCAAAACCTTCCAATCAATTAACGAATGGCCTTTTAGGTTGGTATTCTGTTTCGAGCAGCGAGTCAATAAAAGAGGGGAAATTAAATCACTTCACTATTTATAACGAGCCACTTGTTTTGTATCGAGATAGAGAAGGTATTGTTCGATGTGTAAAAGATGTATGTCCCCACAGAGGAGCTTCATTTTTAGGTGGTGAAGTAATAAATGGGCAACTAGTTTGTCCTTATCATGGTGCTAGGTTCTCATCGCAAGGTAGTTGTACAAATTTAGATAGAATAACTTGTCAACATATTATTGATTCTAATTATGATAACTACGCAAAAAGCATAAAACTTTTTCAATATCCATGTGTAGAAAAAGAAGGCTATATATATATTTATTATACTGGAATCCCACTTGCAAACATTGAAGACTTTGAAATAAAATCTTCAATAAATAGTCTACTTCCTGATTCCTACGGATTTCCATCCTTAGAATATGAATATGAAGAAGTTTATGTAGATTTCAAAGCAGATTGGGCAAGGATCATTGAAAACCATCTGGATATATTGCATGTCTTCTGGATGCATGGAGACACGATCCCAGATAAGAACGTAAATAGAGAAACTATAACTAGTTTCAATCAAAAAATAAAAAGGGATAATAGGCAAATAGAAAGCATATATTCATATAAAACAAATGGGCAAGAGGAGTTTATTAGAATAAAATTTGTACCTCCCGGCAGGATCTTTATATATAAAGGCTCACCTGAAAGTACAAGATATATTCAAGTTCTTGATCATATCCCACTAGGAAATAACAAAGCAAGAGTGATTGTAAGGCATTATAGAAAATTCCTTAAAAATAAACTTTTCACAAATCTAGTTTTATTTAGTAATCTACAAAGAAGGACATTTTATAAAATTTTTACTGAAGATTATTTAGTCTTAAAAACGCAAACATTTAATGAGCAGATGGGCTACATTCAAAAAGATAATGTAAAACTATTAGGTGAAGATAAGATGGTTCAATACTACTGGGATTGGCTACAAAATGCTCTAAATAAGGAAAAGCCATGGGACTTACATCCAACTAATTCATTAACCAATTCAGTCCATGAAGATAGAGGAATGCAATATCCTCCAGAAAATCCTAATATGGCGATTAAGAATAATAGAAAGATACTTATCAAACTTTTAACTAGATTATTGTTCCCAATAAGTTTTATTCTACTATTAATATAATCAGAAAATACTATAATTGTAAGTGATTGAATAAATGAGTGATCTATCTCAGAAGGATGTAATAAACTGGGCTAGTTTTAAAAATATAAATGTATATATTAATGAGAAAAAAGTCCTTTCAGATATAAATATAAATTTTCATTATGGAGAAAATATATTAATATTAGGTCCAAATGGATCTGGTAAATCAACTCTTCTAAAGTTATTAAACAGGTCGATTTACCCAATCGCCACGAATCATAGTTCATTTAAGTTGTTTAATAAAGAAAACATAAATATTTGGGATATAAGGAAAAAGGTTGGATTCCTGTTCAGAGAAATGGAGCAAAGGATAGATAATGGAGTCAATCTATATGATGTAATCAGTTCGGGATTCTCAGGAATATTTAATTCTAGATATTCAAGCTTACTTTCAGAAAGAGAAAAAGTAAAGATAAATAATCTAATAAAAGAATGGGAGCTAAATAATATTATTAATAATGAATTTCAATCATTATCAGATGGTCAAAAAAGAAGAGCATTAATTGCTAGAGCTATTGTTTACGAACCTAATATACTAGTACTTGACGAACCTTTTAGTAATTTAGATATAAAATCAAATTTAATCTTGAATCACAACATTAACAAATTAATAAATCAGTCAGTAAATATAATTTATGTAACACATAATCTAGAATGTATTCTACCTAAAACCAATAGAGTTATATTAATAAAAGAAGGTAAAATAATAAATGATGGAAGCCCTTATGAATTAATCAATACAAAAATAATTAGTGAACTTTTTGATATACAAGTTAAAGTAATAGAACAAGAAGGATACTGGAGGATGGTCCCATTAAATAACTAAATAATCACAAGAATAAAGGCAAGTATAAATATACAAATAAAGAGATAATATTTATTATTTAATGAAAGCTTATTGTAAATACTTATCTTATTATTTACGCGTCTACCAACTCCGAAAGGGGCTCCACATGAATTACAAACCAATCTCCCAGATAACGCGCGATCAGCCCTCAGATCAGAGCTTCCACAAACTAAGCATTTTTTTGAAATCATTACATTTAAATTAATTCAAAATATCGTCTAGGAATGATAATGGTGTACTCATTTTGCTTGCATAACCTAAAAGACTTTCAGAAATAAATTCATACAAGATCTCATCTTTTTCATTTAATAGTACAGTTGCTCCTCTTTGCGTTAAGAATGAAGAATCTGGAACATAAATATTCCAATTAGAAAGAATCTCAATCATATTCATAAGTCTCCTAGTGGCCAGCTCAAAAGGACGTAAATTTTGTTTTTCAGAGAAAATATAAAACATATTACCCTTCAAAAATCTGAAAGGTCCTAATCTTATATCTTCATCAAAGGCGAATAAACTCTTTGCATTTTCATCCCCAAGGTAACCTCTTAAAACTTCCTTAATAGTACCTCTCGAATTAAAACCCATGCACATAATCAATAAATTAATAATTGCTGGCATTTGCGAGACAAACCCAGCATTGAGATTAAGTTTTCTGTGAAGGTCAGCATTTCTTACTGAAAAAACATTTTTAATATCAATCTTATTGAACTTACAAAAATATTCTTTGGATTTTTCACTACCAATACCTATTACTACCAAATCAATTGAATGCTTCGCTAACTTATTTGAATGAGCTGATAATTGTTGAGAATACTCAAAACTATCAAAATCAGCAAAAGAACCAAGCAAAACTATTAAACTTTTTCTTTGATCCAGAAAAATTCGCTCTTTGCCTAAAAACTCTTTAATGACATTTTTATAATTCATTAATTCATTTAGTTTGTTTTCAAAATAACAAAGTCAGACGTTGAAACATGGGTTTTTACTATGTCGGTTGGTAAATATCTTAGTGACTCTAAGGGCTTTAAGACTCGAATCTTGCTCTAACACGAAGAACTTATTTAGTAGCAGATGTTCTTGAAATATGTACAAAACCTACAATTTCAATAAGCAATGTGAAGGGATATGGAACTTACAGACCTATAAATATATCCTCTTACTGTTCTTTGTTTATTTCTCGTGCAGACCTACGGGAATCCTAGCGTTACCTATGACTGGTACGCGGGTAATTCAGGGACGGCCAATCGCTCCGGAAAATTCATCGCTGCGCATGCTGCCCATGCTGGTTTGATGATGTTCTGGGCAGGTGCGTTCACTTTATTTGAGCTAGCTCGTTATGACTCATCCGTTGCGATGGGTAACCAAAACTTGATCTGCTTGCCTCACCTTGCACAACTTGGAATAGGTGGAATCGAAAACGGAGTAATAACTGAACCTTATGGTTGCACAGTTATTGCTGTACTTCACCTAATCTTCTCTGGTGTTCTTGGTGCTGGTGGAATTCTTCACTCCACAAGATATGACGGTGATTTAGGAAACTATCCTGAAGGAAGCCGTCCTAAAAAGTTTGACTTCGAGTGGGACGATCCAGACAAGCTTACTTTTATTCTTGGTCACCACCTTATTTTCCTAGGCTTGGCAAACATTCAATTCGTTGAATGGGCTCAATATCATGGTATTTGGGATACTGCTTTAGGAGCTACTCGTACAGTTTCTTACAACCTAGATTTAGGGATGATTTGGAATCACCAAGCTGATTTCCTTCAAATCACAAGCTTAGAAGATGTTATGGGCGGTCACGCTTTCTTAGCATTTTTCCAAATTATTGGTGGTGCATTCCATATCATCACTAAGCAATTCGGTGAGTACACAGAATTCAAAGGTAAAGGACTTCTTTCAGCAGAAGCTGTTCTTTCATACTCACTAGCTGGCGTTGGTTACTGTGCGCTTGTTGCAGCTTTCTGGAGTTCAACAAATACAACAGTTTACTCAACAGAATTCTTTGGAGATGTACTTCAACTCAAGTTTGATTTCGCTCCTTATTTTGTTGATACTGATTCATCACTTGCAACTGGCGCTCATACAGCCAGAGCTTGGTTAGCAAATGTTCACTTCTATCTTGGCTTCTTCTTCATTCAGGGACATCTCTGGCATGCACTAAGAGCTATGGGATTTGACTTCAGACGCGTAGGCAAAGCGTTCGACAATATGGAAAACGCAAAAATCACTAACGGTTGATTATTAATTCAATTTCATTAGTGAATTAAAAAAGGGCCCGCAGGCGGGCCCTTTTTTAATGGGTGACTTTCGTAGAATTAAATACAAACCTAATCACACTAATGTCACAATTGACTGACTCAAAACAAAATAAATGAAAAAAAGATATCCAATTGATGTGATTTTTTATACATAGTTGGGACAAAAATCTCAAGAGCTTGTTGCTATTGAGAATCGGTTGCAAAAAGCTCTAAATTTTGTGTAAATTAGAAATCCATCAAGCTCCTTTAAGGTTTAATGAGCTTTAGAAGCTACGCAGAAACACCCTCATCAGCCGTTCGAATGGCGACAGGGCAATCAGTGCTAATAGATCCTTCCTCTAGAAGAGGAGATACTTGCTTAGAAGTTTTAGATGGAATAGCTAGGGTTTATTGCCCTTGCGAAGAAACAGAAGGAATGACTTTGGCTTTCTTGCAGTCAGGCGATCAATTAAGAACAGATAGGCTTTGCAGTGAAGGTGTATGTGTAGAAGCTTTGACCCCTCTTTGTTTTGTAAGTGATGCGGAAACTTCAGCCCAGGCTGGAGGATATGACGCAGTCAACGAATGGACTCTTCAGCTTCTAAGGATTAGACATTTAGGTAATGCTGAACAAAGATTACAAGCTTTATTTGCTTTATTAGTTAACCGACTTGGCAGAAGATGCGGTGATTGGTGCCAATTACCATTCAGACTTACTCATGAAAGAATTGGGGAGTTAATTGGCTCGACAAGAGTTACCTCTACTCGTTTAATTTCAAGGCTGAGAACAGCAGACTTACTAAAAGCGCCATCAGGTGATCCAACTCTAAGTCTTTCGCCGGAGTTCATTGAATCATCACCGTTAACAGCGTAATAAATAATGAATCAAAATCTATTTTCTTATTCCGAGTCTATTGTTATATCTCTCTGTAAAGAGATAGAGTTTATAAAGATTAGATCCAAAAATATCAATAGCTCTTTAAAGAATTGTCAAAACAAATCTCTATCTAAAAGACTAAAGCTAGAGCTAGACAATCTAAATAAAAACAGACTAAAAATATTAACCATTTCTGAATGTATGTTCAAAAATAATTCTTGTGATTTATCCATAGAATTTCTATTAGAAATAACTAAAAGATCTAATACTTATCAACAAATATAGGTTCAACAAAAAGATATATTTAATTTATGTTTAATTCATTATCAATAATGAACAATGCAGAGGGATCATTATTAGCAAATTTGACTTTACCAAGTAAATAAGCCATTTCATCTTCTGATTTAATTTGCTCGTCTATAACGGGATCAAGGAATACCGTAGTACGAGTATCATTTGATCTCTCTGCCAATGAATAGAGCTGCTGAACAGAGGTCGTTACGTCAGCCTCCATTTGAAAAGATAGAGTAACTAATTCCTGAACACTCTTCCATTCTTGTATTGGTTTAGTGACTTCTTCAAGTTCAACAGTTTGACCTCGAGCAATCATATATTTCGCGAAGTTAAATCCATGCTCTTGCTCAGATAAAGACTCTTTCTTGAAAAATGAAGAAAATCCTCTTAGTTCTCTTTCTAAGAACCAAAGGGACATAGCTAAATATTGTGCACTTGAAACCCTTTCAAGAGAAGTATGTTGATAAAGAGCCTCAAGAAGATCAACATCCATGGGCTGTGCAATTGCACGGCCTGAAGGACCAACATTAAGACCTATTGAACTGGATGTAGCTGATTGCATTACAAAATAAGCTAGGTCAAAGAAAGCAAAAACTAAATTTTTGTTTAATCAAATGATAACTCTTTTTGTATCATATTGTTTTTATTAAATTAAAAATTAAAAATTATTTTTTTGATAATGAATCTCAATTGCGTCAAAAAGGTTATATGTAATGTAATTATGCCTTAAACTATTTAAAAATTAGATTTAATATTTTCTGGTAGAACTAAAAAACTTTTATCATTAATTGTTTCAACTTTGCATGTATCTCCAATAGATAAATGTGTATCCAAACTCATCTCTGATTTTAACTTTAGACCATCATTTATTATAGTATAGACATAATGATCAATGCGATATTCTTTTGAAATGACAGTAAAAAGCTCATTCGAACAAGCTTGAATCCGAATAGCATTTTTATCAAACATACAAACAGATTTTTTTGATATCGATGCATCACTAGCAAAATTTAATTTACCAATACATGTCGAATAGGAATCATTAATGTATCGAATAGGTAAAATATTTTTTTGAAGCACAAATTGGCCTACAAAATAATTTGATGGGTTTGAAACCATATCTAAAGGAGTTGAATATTGCTGAATTTCCCCACTTCTTAATACAGCCACCCGATCACAAATAGCTAATGCTTCACGTGGATCATGAGTTACTAAAATTGCAGATGCCGAACAGGATTTCAAAACTGAAGATAGTTCTGACCTTAACCTAGATCTAACTTCAACATCTAGAGAACAAAAGGGTTCATCCAATAAAACCAAGGAAGTACCAGGGGCCAGGGCACGTGCTAATGCAACTCTTTGACTCTGTCCACCAGAAAGTTCGTGAGGAAATCTATTTTTAAACTCATAAATATCCAATAAATTTAATAGCCAGTTTGCTCTTTTTATAGATTTTTCTTTCTTCCTTATGCCAAAGCAAACATTCTCCCATACATTTAAATGAGGGAAAAGAGCATAGTCTTGAAAAACCATCCCTATTCGCCTTCGCTCAGGAGAGAGAAGATTATGATTATCTGAAATAATTTGCCCATTTTTTTTTATTAACCCGCGTTTAGGCTTTTCAAAACCTGCTATTAATCTTAGAAGGGTGGTTTTCCCACAACCAGAAGGACCTAACAAACCAACTAATTCTCCAGGTCTTAGAGAGAAATTAATATCTTTTAAAACCCAATTATTATTTTTATTAGGTTTAAACTGATGCCATAAATTTTTAATTTCTAGTTCAGTATTCTCCAAAACTATTTTTGTTTATTCTATTCACTAGAAATCCATTAAAACCAAAGTAACCACAAAAGAAAAAATCTATGAGCAAAAATCACAGGGGCTCGTATAAAATGATACAAGCAATTCCTCATCAAAGCCTCTAGCTTCAAAGCAAAGGATTTTAATTAGGTAATTTTAAAGCAATGATATTCATACTTCAATGAAAAAAGATGAAAGGGTAAAAATAATAATTAAGAGACTTGAAGAAATATATCCTGAGACACCGATACCCTTATGCCATCAAAATGGTTTCACGTTGCTCGTAGCAGTTGTATTAAGTGCACAATCTACGGATAAGAAAGTCAATGAATTAACTAAAGAACTTTTCAAGGTTGCACCCTCAGCTGAGAAAATGTATAAATTAGGTGAACAAAAAATATATAATTATATAAAACAACTTGGACTTGCAAAAACTAAAGCAAAAAATACTTATAACTTATCAAAGATTATTCATAAAAAATTCAATAATATAGTTCCAAATACATTTCAAGAACTTGAGTCACTGCCTGGCGTTGGCCATAAGACAGCTAGTGTTGTTATGTCACAAGTATTTGGTATACCAACATTTCCTGTTGATACACATATACATAGATTAGCTCAAAGATGGGGATTAACTTCAGGTAAAAATGTAGTCCAAACGGAAAAGGATCTAAAAAGATTATTTCCAAAATATCTTTGGAATAAGTTACATCTACAAATTATTTTTTACGGAAGAGAATATTGCTCAGCGAGAGGATGTAATGGTACAAACTGTAACTTGTGCAAGGAACTTTACCCTAATCGGAAGAAAGCAATTATTTGTATAAAGGCTTAATAATTATCTAATAATTTTATTATCTCAACAAAAATGACAATTTCTTGCTAGAAACATAACAAAGGAATTTAATTCTAATGAAATTAGCCATAACAGGAGCTTCTGGGAAAACTGGTTTTCGAGTAGCAGAGGAAGCAAAATCAGCCGGATATGAGGTGAGATTGATAGTTAGATCACAGTCTGAAATTCCTGAATCTATAAAAGGTTTTGAAAGGTACGTTTTGTCAGATACTAATGGAACCACACTTGATTATGCATTACAAGGTTGTGAGAGCCTAGTTATAGCTACAGGTGCAAGACCATCTATCGATTTAACAGGTCCAGCAAAAGTAGATTATTTAAATATCAAAAAACAAATTGAAAGCTGTAAGAGACAAAAATTAAATAGGGTTGTTCTTGTTAGTTCACTTTGTGCAGGGAAATTGATACATCCTCTAAATTTATTTGGTCTTATACTTATATGGAAAAGATTAGGTGAGAGATCTCTGCAAAAAAGTGGTCTAGATTGGACTGTCATACGTCCTGGAGGATTAAATGAGAATGAGAATAATTTAAAAAATCAGAACATTTTGTTTTCTGGTGAAAAAACTCAAGAAGAAGGCTCGATCCCCAGAAGACTGGTTGCAAAAGCCTGTATAGAAGCTTTAAAAACAAAAGATTCGATCAAAAAAATCATCGAGATTACTAGTAGCGAAGAGAATCCCAAAACAAGTATGAGTACGGCAATAAAGGCGTTTAGTATTTGAATATAAAAACCTAAATTCACTATGAACACCAATGCTAAAATTGACGCGTTGCAGCTAATGCTTACTGATTTAAGAACAAGAAACGAATCAATAAGGCATAAAGCTGCATTTAGAGGATGCCAACCAGAATTCCAATCATTAGTTACGACACTTATTGATCAATTAGAAACTCAATTGAATGAAGAAAAACAAATGCACAGAGGAAAATTAAATTCCAATGCATGAAAAAAGAAAGTCTTAACCCAATTCTAAGCAGGCCAAACCATATACATCATTCATAGAAACCGGAGGTTGAAAACCTCTATACATTCTGAAAGTTTCAGATTCTGATGTGAAACCTAGTTTTTTAAAAACTCCAGAAGCTGATTTATTGAGACCCGGAGCGTCGATAATTATCAATCCAGGATGGCTCTCAATTAACTTCTTCAATAAAATTTTTAAAAGCTTTGGAGTATCAGCCATCAAAGGGCCAATTCTCCATCCATCTCCGTTTTGTAAAAGACATGGTCTTATTCGCCCAAAGCCATGACATCGGTTTTCTTTATCAACAACTGCTATTACCTTTCCAGCTGGATGATTCAGCCAATCCGATAAAAAATGAGGTCTAGGAGTTGTTTCTCTTTTTTCGTCAAATCTTTCTACTGCATCTTTAGGAATTGAGGAGCCTTCAACAAAACTGAAATTATCTAAATCATCATTCATAGAGTTTTCTTCAAGTAATTTCCCATCACCCAACCATTGCCATCTAGTTGTTTTAGAGGAAATAGTAAAACCCCATTTTGAGTAATCAGTAATTCTCTCTGGAGCAGCCTCTAAACCAACACATGGTAAATCACTTAAATGGCTTAAAGCCTTTTTCCAAAGCTGAAGGCCAAAACCTCTCCCTCTATACTTCTCAATTACTAAGAATAATCCAAGAAATCCGTATTGTTGATTATATCGAACACCAGCAATACACCCAATAGGATTTTGATTCAACCAACCAACCCAAAGTCCCTGCTTGTCTGTATTTTTATATATCCCTAAATCTCCAACTCCCGGAGCAAATCCTTCTTTTCTCGATATTTCAGTAACAAAATCAATATCTGCATCACACAGAGGTTTAATAGAGAAAAAATCATCCATAAAATATATTTTACAATAAAGATAAATCTAATAAAAATAAATAATAAATCTATAAATGTGTGCAAAAAAGAACATCAAGAAAGGTAATATATATAATATAAATTGTTAAAGAAAGTTTCTTTGATACACTAATAAAATATTAAAAAATAGATTTTTAGATTCCATATATTAAAGAAAAAATCTACGAAAAAAAAATTAAAAAAAAACGTTAAGAAATAAGATCCATCAAATCACCTTTAGCAGCTAGATCTGAAAGCTCAGAATAGCCTCCAATAAATTTATTATTTATAAATATTTGTGGAAAAGTAGAAATAGAAGTTACATTACTAATTTTAGTAAATTCTTCATCATTAGTAATTACATGAGAATTATATTTTACATTTAAAGAATCAAGAAGTATTAGAGCTCTTTTAGACCAAGGACAATCAGACAGAATATAGATATCAACAGTTGAAGGAATATCTCTTAAGGTGCGAATTAAAGTCTTATTAAGATTAGGTATAACGCCAATCAAGACATCTAATGACTTGAGGACAATTGTTCCAGAAAGAAGATGTCCACCGAATACACTACAATTTTCATCAGATGCACTTATGTGAAGATGAGACTCGGTTGATCTTATATAACCACTTAAAGTTATTATTTCTAAATTCTTTTTAAAAATTACCGGCTTATTTTTTAAAGGGCATTTAAACGAAACTGCTGCAAGGTCACCAACAGCGCTTATTAAAAATGATGTAGAGTTATGATGTCTATGTAACTCATTCAATGAATTATAAACATCTACTCCTCTAGAGAAATTATAAAAAAAATATTCCATAATATTAAAATTATGAGTAATTAAAACATTTAAGTTATTCTTGTTCTAATTTTCTTACAATAAATGCCATTATGCCTAGTGATAAGAAAAACATGAAAATGAGAAATGTAGTCATAATTTCACTCTATCAATCCTTACTATAATATAATAGGTTCTATATATTCCATACTTAAAGATTTTTAAACAAACTAACTACATAAGATTAAAATTAAATGAACAAAAAAATAAACAATGCAAAAAGTTTTTTTTCTTGGCCAAGAATTATAAATGGACTAACCATTTCAAGGATAATAATTGGATTACCAATAATTATTTCACTTAGAAATGGGTACAATGATGTTTTTATTTTTCTAATCCTTATAGCGGCTCTTACTGATTTTCTTGACGGTTATTTTGCACGTAAATATGATCATAAATCTGTTTTTGGTGCGAAGTTAGATCCTCTAGCAGACAAGATACTTCTAATAGGTCCAATGATTTGGTTGGTTCATGAGAATCTAGTACCCTTATGGTCTATTTGGTTAATAATATCGAGAGAACTCTTAATAACTAGTTGGCGTTCTGATAAAACCTCAGGTTGTCCAGCATCAATTCAAGGTAAATATAAAACTACATTCCAATTTGTCAGTATAATTCTATTGTTATGGCCCAAAAATTGGGGTACAACTTATACAATATATATTATTAGTAAAATAGGATATATCTCATTCTGGATAGCACTATTTCTTACTTTAAGTTCAGCAATAAAATATATATTTAATCAAAAAGAAGCTCATCGGAACTAAAATCAACTTGTTCATGTTTAGCTAATAGATAATCATTCTTATAGCTATCATTTAAACCATTTAACAAATCAAATTTAGGCTCCCAAGATAAATCTTTTTTTATTTTAGAAGTGTCCGTAAAGAAATTAGTTAATCTTAGAGGGAAAAGTTTTCTTGCCTTAGGATCAAGTTTCGAAGGGTCAAAAGAACGTAAACTGAAATCAGTGACTTTATTTCCAGTAGCTAAAATTGCGGTTTCAATTAAGCCTTTAAAAGTTACTGCCTTACTTCCTGAACAATTATAAATTTGATTAATCGATTTATCTGTTTCAAGAGATTTTGAAATAGCCTCGGCCAAATCAGAAACATGTCCTAATTGCGTGATAGTTTGACCATCAAAAGGAACAGGAATAGATCGGCCATTAGTTATACGATCAAAAAACCATTTTTCAATAGGGTTGTAGTTACCTGGGCCATAAATATAGGTCGGACGAAAACTCGTAAAAGGAACACCTTCAGCCTTGAGCCAAGACTCTGTTTTTGCTTTACCTATATGACGGCTTTCAAGATCTATTGGACTCTCTTCACTAACAGGAAATAATTGAGTGTTTTCATATACGCCTGCAGAACTTATATAGATAAATCTAAAACTAGGAAGACCTGAGAATTTCAGAAGTCTTTGGGTATCTTCCAATTTTCGTCCAGAGCTATCAACAATAAGATCAAATGAGTGCTCAGATATCTTTTTTAGATCCTCATCATTTGACCTATCTCCCTTTAGGTGAGTTATATGTTTTGGTAAAGGTAATTTTCCACGAGTAAATACAAAGATCTCATGTCCTTTTGATACCAAGCTCGAGACAAGAGCTTTTCCTACAAACCTTGTTCCACCGTAAAAAAGAACTTTCAAGATACTTTATTAAAAAAATTATATTAAAGCCTATAGATAATCTCCTAGAGCTACATAAATGATGTTAGATGAATAGTAATAATTATTTTTTTGATGGAAATCATACCTGCAATAGATCTACTGAATGGTAAATGTGTTCGATTAAATCAAGGAAATTACAATGAAGTTACTAAATTCAATAGTGATCCTGTAAAACAAGCTCAGACTTGGGAAAGCCAGGGAGCGAAACGACTACATCTTGTAGATCTTGATGGAGCTAAGACTGGTGAACCAATAAATGATCTAACAATAAAAGAAATAAAAAAGTCCATTACAATACCCATACAACTTGGGGGTGGAATTAGGACCATTGATCGTGCAAAAGCATTATTCGATATTGGAATAGACAGAATTATTTTAGGGACTATTGCGATAGAGAATCCGGGGTTAGTAAAAAAGCTATCTGAAGAATACCCACAAAGAGTTGCAGTAGGGATTGATGCCAAAGAGGGAATGGTGGCTACGCGAGGTTGGTTAAAAGAAAGCGAAATAACATCTTTAGACTTAGCAAAACAACTTAACGCTCTTGAATTAGCCGCAATCATATCAACTGACATTGCAACTGATGGCACGCTAAAAGGACCCAATGTTCAAGCCTTGAGAGAGATAGCCAAGATAAGTATTAATCCGGTAATTGCCTCAGGAGGGATAGGCTCGATAGCAGATTTAATTTCCCTGGCAGATTTCGAGAATGAGGGTATTGAAGGAATAATTGTAGGCAGAGCACTATATGACGGCTCAATAGATTTAAAAGAAGCGATATTAACTCTAAAAAATCTTCATCTTCAAGATTTATTTAATGAGAAAGATAAATTTCTTGCCTAACATTTAAAAAATATGATTGGTCTTTTAATTTTATGTGATAGGGCTGGAAGTATTTTTAAATCAAGTTATCTTAAAAAGGATAGGTTCTAGAATTTAACTTGATCGAAGAAAGAGCAAAACAAATTTTAATGATAGCGCCATCACTTTTGGGCGAGTCATTGGCTTTGCAGCTAACATCTCAGGATAATAATATAGAAATAATCCTAGATAAAAAAAATATAAATGGGTTACCTAAACTTATTCTATTTTGTCTTGAAGAAGTAGAACTCTCGAACTCAATCAAGCTAGAAATTCTTAAGTTAAAAGAAAGATGGGATCAATCTCCTATTTTAATTGTAATACCAAAAAGCATTAAATTATCCTCTGCCGATTTGATGACTTTTGGTAGTGAAGGAGTTATTCAAGATCCTACTGTTGAACTTTTAAGAGATACAATCAATATTTTGATGGGGGGTGGCAGAGTATTTAAAATTAATAATGAAACAAATTACAATGCCAACTCAATTCATAATTCATATGGATTAGGACATTGGTTATTAACTAGTGGTTTATCACAAATAAATAAAGATCTACATACGATAGATCACATGATAGGTAAGAAATCAACAAATGCATTTTATCTTTTCATATTTCTAGGTAGAAGAAGAGAACTATTAACAGCAAAGAGATTAATTATCTGGTTATGGGGGCCGCTAGAGGTTTTAATAGAGTCACCAATTAAAAATACTCGCAATAAAAATATAAATCTAATTAAAAAATATAGTACTGACATAACAATAAAAAACACCTCGGCTAATGAGTTATGGAATGTAATTTATAAACGAGTAAAGGAGAGACTTCAAAATGATCTATTAAATTCAACAGATGAACTCGCAGCTCTTTATTCATTAAATATAAGCAAACGAATTAGTCTTTTGAAAACTCTTCTGCAAGAGTTATCAATTATTATCAACAAACTTGCTTCAAACAATAATCCTAAAAAAGAGTTTGATGAGATTTTACAATCAATTACTCCTGAATTACGGGCTAATGCGTTGCGTAATTTCATAGATTCATATGATCGTTTACAAAAGAATGGTGTTGATGTTTTTATTTCAGACTTTTTAGTACATAATGCAGAGCTTGGGATAATTGATGATGAACTACCTTCAATTTCATTAATAATAGATCCAATATTAAATAACAAGCCGATTCTCATCGATGGAGAATGTTTATCAATAGAAGATCCTCGATCAATTATTCAATTAGAAACATTCATTCTAAATTGGATATTCAGGACAGCTGAAATAGTTAGTGAAGAGATTATATCTTCTTGCTCTGAATGGCCAGAATTACGTAAATACTTTCTAAATCAAGAGTTAATTTCAACCAGGGAACTAGAACGTAAAAGAAATCATATCAATACAAATAATCAACTTCAAAATCTATTCAAAAAGCCAGTAAGACTCTACGAAAGTAAAAGGTTGTACTATACAGTAAAAAATAATAAAATTGAAAAGATTATCATCCTTGAACCTAGAGATGATGAATTGAAGAAATTAGACTGGACCCAAAGACAAATAGCATTCTTAATTGAATTAAGAGATGCTTTGGCTC
Source organism: Prochlorococcus sp. MIT 0916 (assembly GCF_047305155.1). Lineage (GTDB taxonomy): Bacteria > Cyanobacteriota > Cyanobacteriia > PCC-6307 > Cyanobiaceae > Prochlorococcus_B. The sequence goes on along the minus strand of NZ_CP138980.1, from coordinate 1,531,171 downwards.
CACAAGTACAGGCAATAATTCAATACTTAGGAGATTTAATAGTTCTAATTCTCACAAAAGTTGTTGGAAGATCTATAGGATTAATTGGTAGAGGTATCGCCCAAGGTATGGGGAGAAATTTATCCAAAGGATAATTTATTTATTAATAAATATAGCTAGATTAGCTTTAAGACTTTAGAATTTGAAAAATTAGTACTTTACATTTATTTTGTTAAGAATATTCTCATCACTACTTATACTTTTTTCACTATTTGTTAATCCAGTATTTTCTGCAAGAGATACTGATAGTTATGACGGAAATATTTACCCAATCTATGCCGGTAACGGATCATTAGTTCCACCACCAAGCACATTATCAGAGTCGTTAAAGAACGAAAGAACAAGTGTTTTAGTTTTCTATCTAGACGATAGTGCTACTAGTAAACAATTTGCACCCGTAGTTTCAGGCATTAAGTTATTGTGGAGCTCATCTGTCGATTTGATTCCTCTATCAATTGATGAAATAGACAATGATAACCAGAACACTTTTAAAGATCCAGGCTATTACTGGCATGGGCAGATACCACAGACAGTGATTCTTGACGGAAAAGGTAATGTTCTCCTAGATGAAGAAGGTCAAGTATCATTCGATGAAATTAATGATGCCATAACCAAAGCAACAGGACTAAAGAAACCTGACTTTGATCTGACAGTCAAAAGTTTTAACGAATACAATAGTGAGCCCTCTAAAGATGGTTATACTAAACCTAGAGGTAGTTAAAAATGTAATGAAATTACTATAGATTTATAATTAAATTATCAAATATCTTTTTTAGAAATGTTACTAAATTTTCTTTTTCTCATAATAATCATATTACTTTTTATAGAAATAAATCATTATTTTAGACAATATTCACCATTAGTTCTTAAACCAAAAGAATTTAAAAAAATCATAGAAAATTCTAATCATAAATATATTATTTTAGTTGAAATTAAAAATCCAAAGAAGAGAATGGAGGTTATGATTCCTTCTTTTAATGTTAATCCTCATTTAATTGGTATATCTACAAACGAGATAAAAAAGATTAATACAAAAATCAAACCGCTTCATCCAGATGCGGAAGAACAAAAAAATGACTATTGGTCTGCATATATCTTAAAGGCGAAAAGATCGACATTTGTCGAAATTGAAATCGAATATGAGATTAAAAATACAGCCATAAATAATATTAAATGTTTGTGGCTAGATATTGAATGGGGTAATTACGGACCATTCGGTTCATTCAAAAGTTTCGATGGTTTCGTATTGCCTAACTTTCTAGATATATCCGAAATACATTCTTCTAATACTAATTCAATAGTTCCAATTAAAACTCACATTCTTGGTAGTTTAGATGATCCTATTGGAATATTAAAATCCTACATGCCACCAAATTGCTTACCTACAGATATTCTTACAATTGGTGAGTCACCCTTAGCAATAATGCAAGGAAGATATATAGATTATAGAAACATTAAAGCAAATCTAATTTCTAGGTTTATTTGCAAAGGATTTCACCCTACTAGTAGTTTAGCCACTGCTTCCGGAATGCAAACCCTAATAAATATTTCTGGTCCATCACGCGTAATAATTTCATGGTTAATTGGAGGAATATTTAAATTCTTTGGAGTTAGAGGCATGTTTTATCGTATAGCAGGACAACAAGCAAGATTAATTGACGACATTACTGGTACAACGCCACCCTATGATAAAAGTATTGTTTTAGGACCTCAAGATGCTCAAACTTTTTGTATTAAAGCCGCAAAATATTTAAACATTAATGTTGCTGTTGTAGATGTAAATGACCTAGGAAGAGTTAAAATTCTTTCAACAAATAATGATAATAATACTGAAATAATAAAAAGAGCTTTAACATCAAATCCAGCAGGTAATGCTAACCAACAAACACCACTAGTACTCATTAGGTTAAATGAACTAGGTTAGAAGTCGCATGAAAGTTAAAAATATAATAAAATAATTAAATGAAAAATTATGAAGCATTACCTTCAGATTTAAAAATTGAGCCACTTAAGCTCAAGCATTTATCCCTGCTTAGAGCTAACAATAATTCTAAATACCTCGGAATATTCCAAATTCTATTATGCAAAAAATGGTTTTCATCACTAGAGTCTAGTTTTACTAATTTAATTCCTACTCGTAATTCAACATGTTTAGTAGCAGTAGAAAGAGGTAATATAATTGCATATATTTTAGCCACTCCAATTAATCGCAGAGGTACTTGTTGGTCAATCTCAGAACCATGCTTTATAGGGGAGTCAATATCCTTTAGTCGTTATAACTTATTGCAGAATCTATTAAGAAAAGTGCTTTATGAAAGCAATATTAATACACAAAGTTTTTTAATTTCCATAAATACAAATGACAATCAAAGCCTATCAGTGATAAGACAATCTGGTTTTCAACCGCTAAGAATAATAAAGTATTGGAATAGAAAAGAGGGAACTAAATATAGAAAAAAAGAATATAAAGATAATTTTACATGGGAAAAACTAAATGAAGAGAATAGCCAACAAATATGGAGACTTGAACAAGCAAAGGAGTCAATTAACTTTAGGTCGATTTTTGATAGGCAGTGGCATGATATTTATGAAAAAAGAAATACATTAACTGGTGTTATTAAATCAAAAGAAAATAATATCATCGCAGGGTTAATACCATCTGTTTGTCCCCAGTATAAATATTCATTAGAACTAATAAGAGGATTAGCATTAGATGAGAGACTAAATAAATCTATTCCTCAAAGAATTAATAATATGAAAGTTGGTCAAAACAAGTATTACATAGAAACAACAAGTGAAGACAACAAGCTTAATGACATTTTAAATATAAGTAACTGGGAAATAACAGAAGAGAGAGTTCTTCTAGGAAGAAGTGTTTGGAAAAGACAAAATGGATATAAATTAAAATCTATCGAAAATGAATTATTAACTAATCTTGTAGGAAATTTACAACAACAACCGGAATTGCCTTCAACTATACAAATCGGAAAAAACAAATGATACAGCCGAAACCCTGTTCAGTTTTAAGTCTCGATATTGGAAACAAAAGAATTGGTATTGCAGGTTGTGATCCACTTGGAATATCGATAACTCATCTCCCTGCAATTTTTAGAAATAGCTTTGAAAAAGATCTAAAAGAGTTCGGGAAAATATGTGTTGATCGTAAAGTTGAAGGTCTCATTGTTGGAAATCCTCTTGATATGCACGGCAAGGAGACTAATCAATCTATTCGATGTAAAAAATATGGCTTCAAATTAGCTAAATGTTTAAAACTTCCATTGGCTTTTATCAATGAGCATTGTTCAACCGTCGAGGCAAAAGAAAAATTCTCTTTAAAAAATGACAAAACTGGAAAAATAGATAGTGCAGCTGCCGCTATACTTTTACAACAATGGCTTATTGAGGGACCTGATCTGGATGACTCAAATTAAATTTTGAATATGATGTAAAAACATACCAAATAAAACCAGATACTGACTAATAAAAACTTAACTATGTCATCAACAAATAAAAATGCCGAAGTACCTACACTTTTAGTTAAAGATTCTCAAGGTTCAGACCTCCTATGTTTTCTTGAACAAGTGGTGCCTTTAGAAGGTAATGAATATGCACTTTTAACACCTGTAGATACTCCTGTATCTCTTTTTCAATTAATTGAAGATCAAGATCCCATGTTAATAGAAACAATTGAAAAGAATGAACCAATACTTGAAGTAGCCGATGTTGTCCTTCAAGAACATGATCTTAGACTTGTTCGCTCAGCTATCACACTTACAGTCTCAGGGGAATTAGATGAGCCCGAACCAGAAGAAATTGAAGAAGAAGAAATTGATGACGAGTCAGAGACTTACGAACTTCTTGTCAATTTTAGAGTTGATAATAATGAGTATGGTCTATACATTCCGCTTGACCCTTTCTTCATAGTTGGAAAGCTAGAGGATGGTGAAGTTAAGCTTGTTGAAGGTGAAGAGTTTGACAAGATACAATCAGGAATTGAAGCTGAACTTGAGGAAAGAGGATTATCAGAATAAATATAAAAGAATTACTTATTCCACATTGGAAAGTAAACGATAAGATTTCAAAGATTTCGATAGATGATTTATTATCGAAAAATGTTAAAGCATTAATACTTGATGTAGACGGAACATTAATCTCTGGAAGCAAGCCAGTATTATCAACTGAAATAAAAAGTTGGATTGATAATTCAAAAAAATACTTTTATACTTACTTATTCAGCAACAATCCATCTAAAAATAGAATAAAATTAATTGCTGATGAATTAGATATAGAATTTACATACTCTGGAAGCAAGCCAAGTAAAAGAAAATTACAGAAGATCCTAGATAAAATTCCATATTCATCAAATGAAGTAGCAATAATTGGAGATAGAGTTTTTACAGATATTCTTGTAGGCAATAGATTAGGAATGTATACAATATTGGTAGATTCAGTAGATTATTATGGAAACAAAATTGAAAAAAACAACTTTCAATCCATTGAAAGATACATAGCAAGGATTATAACTGGAGACTTATTATGACAACCTGGGTAATCAAAATTGGTACAAGTCTTTTAAGGGGAAACGATAAATATACAACTTTTGATATTATTAATAATTATTGTTCATACATATCAAAAGCTCAAAGAAATGGCGATAAAGTAATATTGGTATCTAGTGGTGCTGTAGGACTTGGATGTCATAAAATGAGCTTCAAAACAAGACCTAAAGAGATAATCTCTCTTCAAGCCTCTGCCTCAATAGGCCAACTTCATTTAATGGCTTTGTATGAAAAAGCTATGAGCAGTTTTGGATATAATGTTGCACAAATATTATTAACTAGGTCAGAATTGGGCTCGAGAAATAGTTATAAATCTGCTTCGCAAACATTAAAAAAATTGATTGAATGGAATGTTATACCAATAGTAAATGAAAATGATATAATCTCGGATGAAGAGCTAAAGTATGGTGATAATGATACTTTATCTGCATTAGTTGCAACAGCAATATCTGCTGATCAATTAATATTGTTAACTGATATCGACCATCTCTACTCTTCTGATCCAAAAACCGACAGCAAAGCTAAGCCAATCAAAGATATTAACAATACCAAAGAATTGGATAATTTAGAACTAGCAAATGAACAAACTTCTTGGGGGACTGGAGGAATAAAAACAAAATTAACTGCTGCAAAGATCGCTACTGAAAGCGGGATAAAAGTGCTATTAGCAGATGGTCGATCTCCTGAAATATTGGGAGAATTACTTGATGGAAAAAAAATAGGCACTGTTTTCCACCCTCATCCAAACCCTATCGGGAATAGAAAAAGTTGGTTAGCACATGCAATTAAACCAGTTGGAGAAATACAGTTAGACGAAGGTGCTAGTGAAGCTATCAAAAATAAAGGCGCATCACTACTATTAGTTGGCGTAAAAAAGGTGAGTGGGAATTTTATAGCTAATCAACCTGTAAAAGTTATTAACACTGATGGAGAAGAAATTGCTAAAGGAATTTGCTCTATGAGCAGTGATGCTATAAAAATAGGAATTATTTCGAAATCTTCAACTACAGGTTCTCCTCTAGTTATTCACCGAGATGTTCTGGTTCTAACAAATGAATAACTCAAACAAAAATAGTAATTTTCTCTTCCCAAGTTAAATCATGCAATTCAATGAAATTGTCGAAAAACTGAAGCAAGGTCAATCTGGTGTTGTTGACTTTAAAATATCAAACAATACAGTTATCCTGGCTGCTGCTTCTTTAGAAAAGGCTAAAGAAAATGATATAAGTTTTTTAGATAATAATAGTCAATTAAATCTTAAGCATCTCATCAAAACATCAAAAGCATCTGCTCTGTTATTGCCAGCTGATGATGATTTTATTATTAAAATAGCAAAGCAAATTTCAATTAATTGGATCCTATTAAAAGAGCCCAAGATTGCTTTTGCTGAAACACTAGAGTTTCTCTATCCCTCTGAGATAGAAAAAGAAGGTATTCATAAAAGTGCTGTAATCGGTGAAAATGTAAAAATTGGTCCCGGAGTTTCTATCGGAGCCAATGTTTATATTGGAGCTAATACAGACATTGGAGCTGGGACTATTATTCATGCAGGTGTTGTTGTCTATAAAAACGTAAGTATTGGTGATAAAAATTTAATTCATGCAAATACTGTTATTCATTCTGGATCAATACTTGGAGACCAATGCGTAATTAATGCTAATGCTGTTATTGGTGGTGAAGGATTTGGATTCGTGCCCACATCAAATGGATGGAAAAAAATGCCTCAAGTGGGAATAGTTATTTTAAAAAACAAAGTAGAAATTGGTAGTGGATCAACCATTGATAGGCCTTCAGTCGGGGAAACAATAATTGGTGAAGATACAAAAATTGATAACCTAGTTCAAATTGGTCATGGAGTTACTACCGGTAAAGGATGCGCTATGGCTGCTCAAGTAGGTATAGCTGGAGGAGCTCAGATTGGAGACGCAGTTATTCTTGCTGGACAAGTTGGTGTCAGTAATAAAGTTAAAATTGGCGATAGAGTGATAGCAAGTTCAAAAACAGGGATAGTATCAAATATTGAGGCAGGAAAGGTTGTTAGCGGCTTCCCTGCTATTCCAAATAAACTATGGTTGAGATGCTCTGCTAATTTCAAAAAACTACCTGAGATAGCGAAAGCTATTCGTCAATTAGATCACAGAAACTCCAGGTAAGTTTTTCCCTTGATTAACAAGAACAAATGAAGTCTTACAAAATAACATTATTGCCAGGCGATGGGATTGGTCCAGAAATAACAAATGTCACACATAAAATCCTTGAACTCGTCTCAAGGAAATTTGGCTTTGAACTGAAATTCAAAGAAATGCCTTTTGGTGGATCAGCTATAGATTCCGATGGTATTCCCTTCCCAGATAGAACTCTTCAAGAATGTAAGAACTCTGATGCCGTTTTGTTAGCGGCCATAGGAGACCCAAAGTATGACGGATTGCCTAGAGAAAAAAGGCCTGAGACAGGTTTGCTTAATCTCAGATCCTCATTGGATCTTTTCGCAAATATAAGACCAGTAAAAATAATTCCATCCTTAACCAAAGCAAGTAGCTTGAAAGAAGAGTTTGTTAAAGAAGTTGATTTAGTAGTAGTTAGAGAACTTACCAGCGGTATTTACTTTGGAGAACCAAAAGGAAGGATAAAAACAGAAAAGGGAGAACGTGCATTCAATACGATGAAATACACTTCCGAGGAAATAAATCGAATAGCAGAAATTGCTTTTAAATTAGCCAAACAAAGAAAGAAAAAAGTTTGCTCGGTTGATAAAGCTAATGTTTTAGATGTAAGTCAATTATGGAGAGAGGAAACAATATCAGTTTCTAATAATTACAAAGACATAGTACTAACTCATCAATATATAGATAATGCCGCAATGCAATTAGTTAGAAATCCAGGCCAATTTGATGTGATTCTTACAAGTAATTTATTTGGAGATATTCTTAGCGATATTGCAGCCATGCTTACAGGCTCAATTGGCATGCTTCCTTCTGCTTCATTAACCGTTGATGGTCCAGGCGTCTTTGAACCTGTTCATGGTTCAGCTCCTGACATAGCAGGGAAAGATATAGCTAATCCAATAGCAATGCTTTTATCCGCGGCAATGATGTTAAAGATTGCCTTTAATGAAACAAAAGCTGGAAATTATTTAGAAAATGCAATCAACGAAATTCTTAATGAAGGATATAGAACTTCAGATTTAATGAGCGATGAGACAACTAAAAAGGTTGGTTGCTCTCAAATGGGCAAACTATTGGCAGAAAAATTAAAATAATTAGTTCACAAATTAAAAAACTCTTTGAATAGTTTCCCTTTGAGGGTCAGTCGACCTGTAAAAATAAAAGTCAATACATAAGAGTCGATGTCAAAGCTTCACCCAGTAGTAGCTGTAACTGGTTCGTCAGGAGCAGGAACAAGCACCGTTAAAAGAGCATTTGAGCATATATTTGCTCGTGAAAAGATTGTTCCTGCAGTTGTTGAAGGAGATAGTTATCACCGTTTTGAGAGAATGCCTATGAAAAAGGCAATGTCTGAGGCTCTTTCAAGAGGTGAAAACTTTTCTCATTTTGGACCAGAGGCAAATTTATTCGACAAATTAGAAGATCTATTTAGTCAATACGGAAAAACTGGCGGAGGTCAGAAAAGATATTATTTACATAGCCCAGAAGAAGCCGAGGAACACAACACTCGTTTAGGAACAAAATTAGATCCAGGGCAATTCACTCCCTGGGAAGATATTCCAACAGGAACCGACCTTTTGTTTTATGAGGGCCTACACGGTGGAGTAGTAGGAAAAGATTATGATGTAGCTTCATTCGCTGATTTACTTGTTGGTGTAGTACCAATTACCAATCTTGAATGGATACAAAAAATACATCGAGATAACGCAGAAAGAGGATACTCAGCCGAAACCATCGTTGATACGATTCTTAGAAGAATGCCTGATTATATTAATCACATATGCCCGCAATTTAGTCGAACAGATATTAACTTCCAGAGAGTCCCTACAATTGATACGTCAAACCCATTTATTTGCAGAAACATTCCAACACCTGACGAAAGTTTTGTAATTATCCATTTCAGAAAAGGTTCAAGAGAAAAATGGGGAATTGACTTCCAGTACTTATTAGGAATGATACATGATTCATTCATGTCAAGCCCTACAAGTATTGTCGTTAATGGAGGGAAAATGGGATTCGCTATGGAACTTATTCTTACACCTATTATTCATAAAATGATAGAAGAGAAAAAAGCTGCAGGATAATATAATAAATCAATACAAGGCAATAAAATTTATCATTAATAGAAGAATTTAATAAATAATGCCAATTATAATATTCTTTACTTTGATACTTCTATATATTTTATATTCCGTATCGATAGAAGACATAAAAACAATGCTAATAAGTGATAATAAATTAAAAATATTGGCCATATCAGGTTTTGTTTACTTGATATATTTAGGCATATTAAACGAAAAAATTAATAGTATAGATTTAATAATAAATAATTCTTTTTCAATGCTTATTATCTTTATAATAATGTATTCAATAAGCTATATTAGTTATAAAATTTTTGGATTAAATTCATTAGGGATGGGTGATATAAAACTCTCTTCTATTAGTACAATATGGATTGGTATTGAATTGAGCTTTTTATCATTATGCATTTCATTTTCTCTATCAGCTATATATAGCTTGTATGGAAAGTTTACTAAAAGGTTGATACCATTTCAACAGTATCCATTTGCGCCATTTATATCAATTGGGATATTTTGTTCATGGATTATAGATAAGATTTAAACTTTCAAATCCCTTTAAAGGCACTCAAGGTATTAAATTAAATTCAATCACTAAATAGCAGTGTCATTATTCGACTGGTTTGCTGATAGAAGAAAAGGCCAATTTGTTGGCAAAGTCACTCAGGAATCTGAAGAAAGTGATGGCCTATGGGAAAAATGTCCAGAATGTGGGCAGGTAGTTTACAGAAAAGATTTAATAGATAATTGCAGTGTTTGTAGTAACTGTGGGCATCACAATCGAATAGATAGCCAAGAAAGAATAAGACTAATTACTGATCCAAATACATTTAAACCAATCAATAATCATTTAACGCCAGTTGACCCTCTGGGTTTTAAAGATCGACGAGCTTATGCGGATAGATTAAGAGAAAGTCAAGCTAGTACCGGGCTTAAAGATGGAGTCATAACAGGGACATGCAAAGTAAATTCTATTCCAATGGCATTAGCCGTAATGGATTTCAGATTCATGGGTGGCTCAATGGGGTCTGTTGTAGGGGAGAAGATCACACGGCTTATCGAATACTCAACCAAAGAAAAGTTACCATTGCTAATCGTTTGTGCATCAGGTGGTGCTCGAATGCAAGAAGGGATGTTAAGCCTAATGCAAATGGCAAAAATCTCAGGGGCGCTTGAACGACATAGAGATGCTCAATTGCTCTATATGCCTTTACTTACACATCCCACCACTGGAGGAGTTACTGCTAGTTTTGCCATGCTTGGAGATTTAATACTTGCAGAGCCCAAAGCACTTATTGGATTTGCAGGAAGAAGAGTAATTGAACAAACGCTGAGAGAAAAACTACCTGATAATTTCCAAACAGCAGAATATCTTCAAGATCATGGTTTCGTAGATACCATTGTCCCTAGAACAGAACTTAAAGAAACTTTGGCAAAGATACTTCGATTACATAAGACACAAGAAGTAAAGTTAGAAACTAATGCATAAAATAAATCAAACAATAAAAAATAAACTTAATAATCTATTGAAAATCTTAGTCCTAATATTATTAATTTTATTCAATACGAAAAACATAGTATATGCAGCCAATATTAATTGGATTGAAGTTAGCAAAACGCCTACAGGAATTCAATATTTAGACAGAGAGAGTATTGATATCAAAGGGAAAGGAATAATAGAACTGACCACAAAATACTTAAAAATCGACTCTAACAATTCAAAGGTAATAGAGGAGAATATATATATAATGAAAATCAATTGTTTGACTAATAAATTCAAAGATATTTCAGTTAATGGGAAAAAGAATTTAACCGCAAAATGGGAAGACCCCGATGGGGATAAACTATTAGATGATGTGATTTCAGATAGCTGCGAAAATGTTTAAACTAATCAGTTGTTTAAAAGAATGATCAAAACAGATCATCCTCTGCGTATAGCAATTGCAGGACTAGGTTTTGGTGAAAGTGTTCATATTCCTGCATCATTGTCTAACAAGAATATTGAGCTTGTGGGGTTGTGGCATCCTCGACCAGAAAGGCTTAAAGAAGCCTGCGATAAGCACAATCTTCGTGCCTACGTGACCTGGGAGGATTTAGTCAATGATTCCAAAATAGATGGAATAATCATAGCCACTCCACCAGCACCCAGATATGAACTTGCACTAGAAGCAATTAAAAAAGGAAAACATCTTTTATTAGAAAAGCCAACTTGCTTAAACTCTGAGGAGGTAAAAGAGCTTCAAAGAAATGCCCTCAAAAGAAATTTAAAAATAGCTGTCGATTACGAATATCGAGCGGTACCTCTTTTCATGCAAGCAAAGCGAATGATTGACGAGAAGAAACTAGATGAACCATATCTTATAAAACTAGATTGGCTTATGAGTAGCAGAGCTAATCCAGACAGGCCATGGAATTGGTATTCAGATGAAGATTCTGGGGGGGGAGTATTGGGCGCGTTAGGCACCCATGCTTTTGACATGATTCATTGGCTAATTGGTCCAACTCATTCTTTAAGCGCAATAAATTCAACATCAATAAAACAAAGAGTTTGTGCAAAATCAAAAACTACTAAAAAAGTGACAAGTGAAGATGTAAGCATTTCTCAACTACTAATAAAAAGCATTAACAATAATTTGATTCCAGTCCAAGTAAATCTCTCTGCAGTAACAAAACAAAGCAGGGGCTTTAGTCTAGAAATCTATGGGAGCAATGGAACTCTTATTCTTAGCAGCGATAACCAGAACGATTATGTCCACGGATTTGGCCTGTGGTGCTCAACTAAAGAAGAAGTTCTTAAAAATATTCAACCGGATTCAGATCTCACCTTTTCAAAAATTTGGACAGATGGACGCATTGCCCCAGTAGCGAGAATACAAAGTTGGTGGGCTCAAAGCATAAAAGACGGTACACCTGTTATTCCAGGTTTAGCTGAGGGATTAGCCAGCCAAATAGTTTGTGACAAGGTCAAAGAATCAAACTCGATAGGAATGAAGCTTGAAATCAATTAGAGAGGTTCATTAAAAAAATTTTTTTAGGTGTAATAAGCCACAAAAAGGGCCTTTGATATGGAATAATCTTAATGAAATTTTTGTTGCATAAATGGCACTCTCGTACTACGCAGAAGAACTAAAGAAAACAGCAAGTGCCATAGCCCAGCCAGGCAAAGGGATTCTTGCTGTTGATGAATCAACGAAAACAGTAGGTAAAAGGCTTGCTTCAATAGGTGTTGAGAACACTGAGGACAACAGAAAAGCATATAGAGGTATGCTTTTCACCACAGAAGGTCTTGGAAACTTCATAAGCGGAGCGATTCTTTTTGAAGAAACTCTTTTCCAGAACCATCCAGATGGTGAGCCAATGGTTAAAAAGCTTGAGAAGCTAGGAATAATTCCAGGAATCAAGGTTGATAAAGGTCTAAGACCATTAGCTGGTGGACACGATGTAGAAACTTTTTGTTCAGGTTTAGACGGTCTTGTTGAAAGAGCTGCTGATTATTACGAGCAAGGTGCAAGATTTGCTAAGTGGAGAGCAGTGCTTCAAATAACAGACGATGGTTGTCCTTCTAAACTTTCTATTAGAGAAAATGCTTGGGGTTTAGCAAGATACGCTAGATCAGTTCAAGAATCTGGTCTGGTTCCAATTATTGAACCAGAAATCTTAATGGATGGTTCACATTCAATTGAAAAGACAGCAGCAGTTCAAGAAGAAGTAATCAAAGAAGTTTACTTAGCTTGCCAAGTAAACGGAGTACTTCTAGAGGGAACTCTTCTAAAGCCATCAATGACGGTTCAAGGTGCTGACAGCTCAACAAAAGCTGATCCTCAGCAAGTAGCTGAAATGACAATCCGTACAATGGAACGCTGTGTACCTGCAAGTGTCCCTGGTATTACTTTCCTTTCAGGTGGCTTGAGCGAGGAAGCTGCATCAGTTTATTTAAATCTGATGAATAAGATCGACAGAAAGGCTAAGTGGAATGTTTCATTCTCATATGGTCGTGCTTTACAACATTCATGTCTAAAAGCATGGAAAGGCTCGAACACTGCTGATGGACAAAAAGCACTCATAGCTAGAGCTCAAGCAAACTCTGAGGCATCAAAAGGATTGTATGTTGCTGGTTCTCAGCCTTCTTCTGATGAACAACTATTTGTAGCTGGATATAAGTACTAAGCTAAAAAAGCTAATAAAAAGCTGCTATCTATCATTTTGATAGCAGCTTTTTTAATGCCTTGATTTATAAATTCAAGAAAGAAGTGTACTAAGAATTGACTTGCCATCAATATTACCTAAAGCATCATCACAAGCTCTTTCAGGATGTGGCATCATCCCCAAAACATTTCCTTTTTTATTTGTAATTCCAGCAATATCATTGATTGATCCATTTGGGTTATGAGCGTATCTTAGAGCAATCGAATCATCATCCTGCAATTTTTTCAAGACGTCATTACTACATTGATATCTCCCTTCTCCATGAGCAATAGGTAGTGAAATAGAATCATGTTTTTTATAATTTTTCATCCAAGATGATTTTGTACTTTCAATAGATAAATTTGCTTTATCACAAATAAAATGTAGATTCTTATTTCTTGTCAAAGCTCCATGCAAGAGACCAAGTTCAGTAAGTATTTGAAACCCATTACAAATACCAAGGACTTTTCCACCTTTATCAACAAAAGAGATTAAAGAATTTAAAACAGGTGCGAATCTTGCTATCGCTCCACAACGTAAATAATCTCCATAACTAAAACCCCCAGGAATGACAATTGCGTCATAACCACTTAAATCAGTAGTTTCATGCCATAGAAAACTTGTAGGAATTCCCAGGCATCCTTCAGTAGCCCACCTGACGTCCCTATCGCAGTTCGATCCAGGAAAAACAATAATTCCGATATTCATTTATTTAGTTTGTAAGAGTTTTCTGTTCGTCCTTAAATTCCAAAGACCAGTCCTCAATAACAGGGTTTGCGAGCAATCGATCACTCATTAACTCAATCTTCGATCGAGCTTCCTCCTTATTTGCCGCTTCGATCTCAAGTTCAATAGATTTACCAATTCTTAGTTGAGTAACTCCTTCTATTCCTAATCTCTTAGTAGCTGACCTAGTAGCCTCTCCGGCCGGATCCAAAACAGAAGGTCTTAAATGAACAAAAACTCTTGCTTTAAATAAAGACACTTTTAAAAATCAATGGGATTTCCTACTGCCTTCCCTTAGTTAACCCAAGAAAGAAGGTTACAAAGTTATTGTAGATAATATTTGATAAATTTCTAATTGATACTTTCTCATTGTTCACTTATTAATCCTTTACCTAGGCATGTCAGACAAGTGTGATAACAATTTGGGCTAGATTTCATATAACCATTACCGCCACATTTATTGCAGGTCTTCAGATTCAAAGCATTGGCAACAATCTGAACTTCATTTTTCTCGGTAGTGGAAACTGCTTGACTCACAACAAAAAGTCCGGTTAGAAACTATTAAAAAATTGGTTTAAGAGAATTATCTCCTAACTCACAAAGAATCGCGGATAAAAATAAAAATACAACCTATTTTTAATATAAATATAATAATTTGAACCGATTAATTAAAAAGAAGATTCAAAAGCTTTTTTAACTCCGCCTTTCAGACTCAAAGAGACTAAATCAATCCCAGCCTTAGAAGGTTTCCAAGAATTATCATTCGCGCTCTCAAACCATGAATTAAATCTAGATCCAACCATTTGGATCTGAAGGGGCAAAGCCTTACCCTCTATCCAGCATCTCCCTTTTATTCGAAGAATTTGATATTCCGGAACAAGTTTTAAAAGTATTTCTTTCAATAAATTTTGATTAATTGGGAATTCAAATCTTAAATGCTCACTTATTACATCAACATGGTCATGGTCATGGTCATGGTCATGGTCATGGTCATGGTCATGGTCATTTTGATCTGATCGAGAAATATTGTTTTGTTCTTTGCAAAGGCCGAGAATTACTGAAGGTTCAATTTTTCCATTAGATATTGGCAGAATATTAGTAATGGAATTCCCTTGCTTCTTTACCTCATCCCTAACCAATGAAAAGCTTTTTGCAGAAAGCAAATCAGACCTACTAATCAAAACGAGATCAGCAGAAATCAATTGATCTCTAAAAAGATCATTTATTGGAGTTAAATGATCAATACTATTATCATTTGTTATTTGTTCATTAATACTTTTTAAATCACCCACTGGACTTCCGTTTGAAAGAGCATATCCATCAACCAAAGTTACGACACCATTAATGAAAACCTTACTTCTTATTGCAGGCCAATTAAGAGCTTGCAGTAAAGGCTTTGGCAAAGCAAGACCACTGGTTTCAATAATGATTCCATCAAGCTGATTTGATCTAAGAAGCAAAGCTTCCATTGCAGGTAAGAAGTCCTCTTGAACAGTGCAACATAAACAGCCATTATTCAATTCAACTATTCTTTCATCTACTTCATCATCAGAGCAAAAGCCACAGGTTTTAAGAAGGTCTCCATCTAAGCCTACTGTTCCAAATTCATTAACTACTACAGCTAGACGTTGATGAGCTTCACTTAAAAGATGTCTCAAGAGTGTTGTTTTGCCAGAGCCCAAAAACCCCGTAACCACAGTAACTGGTAGACGACTATCACTCATCTTTATTTTTGTTCAACAAGTCAGCAGCCAAGACTATAGCTTGTATCCTCCTCGGTTTTTGAATTTGTTCCAGAAGCCATAGAACATAGTTCTTTTTGTTGTATTCGACTTATCACCGCATCTGTAAAGTCAGCTCCTTCAATAAGAGCATCTGTGAAGGTACTTTCCATCAATAATGCACCATTGAAGTCGACATCCCTTAAATCAGCTCCTTCGAAATCAGTTGCATATGCCAAAGAGTCATTTAGCTGCGCACCATGCAAATCTGCTCCATTCAATTTACTATTATTAAATACTGCTCCTGTCAGATTTGATCCACTGAAATTTATGCCCTTCAGATCTAGTTTTACGAAATCATTTCCACTTAAATCCTGGCTAGACATATCCTGGGAAATATTGAGTTCTTCTTGATTGCGAATCTCAGCAGGCGTTCTAGCAAAAACACTTTGACCAGGAAAAATCAAAACAAAAATAAGTAATGCAGCAAAAACAATTGCTTTAAAATCAGAGATGAAAGAAGTTTTTTTGTTCATTGGAGCTTAAAAGGACTTTTAACAGGTAATTTAATTATTCACGTTATGGCAAATAGGGCCAAGAATGAATCATGTCAATGAGCTTAAGAGTAATAGTTCCTCCTCACCCACTCATATCACATTGGTTAACTATTTTAAGAAACCCTACTACCCCAGAAATCCTCTATGCAACAGGCCTAGAACAACTTGGCACCTGGCTCACTTATGAAGCTCTAAGAGATTGGATCCCAAGTAAAAAAGAACAGATCACTACTTCAGCAGGAACAACTGAATGTTCAATTATTGATCCAAATATTCCTATTTTGGCAATTCCTTATTTGCCTGCAGGGCTTGAGCTCTTTAGAGGTGCTAGAAATTTAATTCCTAATTCAAATTTGTGTATTGGCGGGCTACCTAAAGAAATTGAGGAAAATGCAGGAATTATTTTTTACATAGATCAAATAACAACCGGTAAACAACTTTTAAAAGATTTAAATCATCTTAAAGATAAAAAAATTGATACAAGAAGGATAAGAGTGATTACAGCATTAGCTGCTAATCAAGGACTCAAAGAAATCGGTGAAAATATTCAAGATTTGAATATTTATTGTGCTTGTATAGATCCTGAATTAATATCAGAAAGTGAACTATCACCTGGAATTGGTGATCCATCATTACGTATCAAAACCAGAGTCACCTCATCGGACTAGCATTTAACGAAGTTATTCAAACCATGAGCCAATATCGAGATTCAAATTCAGGAAGTTTGGCATCATTAATTAGTGGTGCCGTACTTGGAGCTGCAGGTTTAGCTTGGTGGTTACTTTCTGAAGCCGAGAAAAGGCAAGAAACCAGAAAGCAAAAGGCAATGCTTTATGCACCAAGAATTCAAGATGGCTCTGAGGCAACTGAATTAGAATCAAATACTCTAGGGAATCAAACCAACGAACACCTTGAGCAACGTGTTGAACAGCTTAATTCGGCAATAGCAGACGTACGGAAACAATTAGAAGACCTGGGATCTTCTAATTAATTCTAATTTTTAAACAATTAAATAGAAATCAAATGCTTAGATCAAATGCGATAACACAGGGTATTCAGCGGTCACCTAATAGAGCAATGCTTAGAGCTGTTGGCTTTGATGATAATGATTTTAATAAGCCAATCATTGGAATCGCTAATGGTCACAGCACAATAACCCCATGCAATATGGGATTAATGGATCTGGCTAATAGAGCAGAGGCCGCTTTAAAAGAGGCTGGTGCAATGCCTCAAACATTCGGGACCATAACAGTTAGTGACGGCATCTCTATGGGAACAGAAGGGATGAAATATTCATTAGTTTCAAGAGAAGTTATTGCTGACGCAATTGAGACAGCTTGCAACGCTCAAAGCATGGATGGTGTATTGGCAATAGGTGGGTGTGACAAAAATATGCCCGGCGCAATGTTATCAATGGCAAGAATGAATATACCTTCAATCTTTGTTTACGGAGGAACAATTAAGCCCGGGAAATTAGACGGTTGCGACCTAACCGTAGTTAGTTCTTTTGAAGCTGTCGGTCAATTAACAAGTGGGAAAATAGACGAAGAACGTTTAATAGCAGTAGAAAAAAATGCTATCCCTGGTCCTGGTAGTTGTGGTGGCATGTTCACTGCAAACACCATGTCTGCGGCAATTGAAACGATGGGTTTTAGTTTGCCATTTAGTTCAACAATGGCAGCTGTAGATGATGAAAAAGCAGAGAGCGCTGCCAAGAGTGCTCAGGTGCTTGTCAATGCAGTTAAGAACAACATCAGACCATTAGATTTACTCACAAAAAAAGCCTTTGAGAATGCGATCAGTGTCATCATGGCTGTTGGTGGCTCAACAAATTCTGTCCTTCACCTACTTGCAATAGCGAGGACTGCAGGAGTTGATTTAACAATCGATGACTTTGAACGTATAAGACAAACTGTTCCTGTAATTTGCGACCTCAAGCCAAGCGGTAAATACGTAACGGTAGACTTACATCAAGCCGGGGGGATTCCTCAAGTAATGAAATTACTCCTCGATGCAGGAATGCTTCATGGAGAATGCAAAACCATTGAAGGTAAAACAATTAAAGAAGTTCTTAGAGATATCCCCTCAAAGCCCAAAGAAAATCAAGATGTTATCAGAGCAATATCAAATCCTATTTATAAGAAAGGACATCTAGCTATTCTCAAAGGAAATTTAGCCAGTGAAGGAAGTGTCGCAAAAATCAGTGGGGTCAAAACTCCTGTTTTAACTGGGCCTGCAAGGGTTTTTGAGAGTGAAGAAGAATGCTTAGCTGCAATTCTAGACAATAAAGTCAAAGCTGGAGATGTAGTAGTCGTTAGATATGAAGGGCCTGTAGGAGGACCCGGGATGAGAGAAATGCTCTCTCCAACTTCAGCAATTGTAGGTCAAGGGTTGGGAGAGAAAGTTGCTCTAATTACAGACGGCCGATTTAGTGGGGGATCATATGGATTAGTGGTCGGCCACGTTGCTCCAGAAGCAGCCGTTGGAGGAACAATTGGATTAGTAGAGGAAGGAGACAGTATTACTGTTGACGCTAATAAATTATTAATTCAGTTAAATGTGGAAGACCGAGAACTAGCTATAAGGAAAGAGAAATGGAAGAAGCCAAAGCCTAGATATAAGACAGGCATTCTTGGAAAGTATTCCAGACTAGTAAGTTCATCAAGCCAAGGAGCTACAACCGATCAAATATAGTTCAGTTTAACGAAGCCTTAAAAACTGTCCTGAGTTTTCTCGCAAGGGACTCAAAAAGTTTTCCATATGAAGGCGTTTCGCATTGGACACCAGATGAGCTATCCATCCAAACAGCATGCTTCCCTTGCCATAATATCGGCCTATCAATTAATGATTTCCAAGATATAGTCATATTTACATCATTCCCACTTTTATACACTTCAAGTTCAATATCCATAGATTCTTCTCTTTCGCCGTCTATATTTCTAGATTGAATTTTAAAAATCAAGTCATCAGAATCATCATCTAATTGATTTTCTAAACAAACAGAATGAACATATGGCTTCATACAAAGATCTGCCGCTTTGGCAACTTCAGCTATCAAGCTATCTTTCGAATCAGGAGTATGCACTAATTGACTTAATTAAGACTTTGATAGGACCAGCAAAAAACCCTGAGTTCATTTTGCCTGGCTGACCAAATTTTGAATGGAGTACTTGAAATCTATTGATACAAGTGGGATCAAAACTAAGCGGTAGCCGAACAGGCTTTGCTCGACGAGCCGGTTCCAAATCTTTAAAGGGTATTTTTATACTACTAACTCCGTTTTTCTTTGTGGGTATTGATGCCACCCAACGAATATCACCTTTTAGAAGATTTGATAGTGATAAAGGTTTCTTTTCACAAGCAATTGCAAATTTCAATGTTCTCCCTTCTCCCTCAACTTCAAGAATTAATCCAGAATATTTGGAAAGATTAAAAGGCTTATCAAAAATTGGAGAGCGGCAACTAACAAAGCCACCGCCTTCTTCTACTAAGTTACCCTCAAGAAATAAGCCTTTCTCTGAAGAACGGCACTTTGCAAGACTTGATCCGCCCATAATTGTGTCATTCAGAGATTTCCAATCTGAAAATTCTGCCCCCTGTATGAGAGGAGTTATTGAAATTTCAGTCGGTGGTGAATCAGGAATCAATTAAGAAGTATGCTCTACTCATACAATAATCTAATTAGGAAGATGGGTAAGCATCTTTATCAGCTAAGACAATAATTTCAGAGTTTGGTGAAACTAATTTTGCAGGTGTTCGCTCCCATGATTCTGATTCATCAAGTAGACGTTTAAGAGCCGTTTGTTTAGCAGATCCACTGACTAGGAAGACCACATTGTCTGCTGAACTGAGTAGTTTACTTGTAAAGGTAATTCTTTTATGACCTTTACCTTCACCAACAGTTATTAGGCTATCTCTTTCAAATAATGCATCCGAGCCAGGAAAGAGAGAGGCTGTATGCCCATCATCTCCCAAGCCCAATAAAATTAAATCAAATTTTGGTGGATCCCCATCCAAATTATTTTTCAAAATTTTTTCATAATCTTTAGCACTTTCCTCTGGCGATGCTAATTCAACGGTTGAAACACTAAAAAATGATGCTTGTAGGGAAGGGTTACCTTCTTTAAATAATGAATTATTCAATAGAAAGCAATTGCTATCTTGAGATTCATTGTCAACCCATCTTTCATCTCCAAGGAACAAATCGACGTTCATCCAATCAATATTTTTTTTACCCAATAAAGAATAAGCAGCCTTAGGAGTCGAACCACCGCAAAGGGCAATTTTTGCTTTATTTTTAATTTTTAAAGTTGACTCAACAATCTGAGCAATCAAATCAGAGGCAGCTTGAGCGAGAGAGTTTTTATCTTCTGAAACTTGAATTTCATATTTAGTCATTAGTATCAATCAATCCATTCAGTGTGAAATGATCCAACTTTGTCTACGCGCTCATAAGTATGAGAGCCAAAACAATCTCTCATGGCCTGAACCAAGTTTTGGGGAAGTCTAGAGGTTCTTAAGCTGTTTAAATAATCAAGAGTGCTACTTAAACACGGAACTGGAATTCCAGCATTAGCAGCAGCAGACACAACATGAGTCAAACCAGAAAGACGATTATTTACCTGTTCAGTAAACCAACTATCTAGAACAAGGTTGCTTAACTTCGGATCTTTCTTAAATGCATCCTGTATACGACTCAAAAGAGTAGACCTTATTATGCAACCACCTTTCCATATTTGAGCTATGGAGGGCATGTCAAGATCGTAATTATATTCATCAGAAGCAAGTCGCAAAATATCCATACCTTGGGCATAGCTAGCTATTGTAGCCAATACAACTGCATCCATAAGCAAGGGCATTCCATCAGAAGGCTTTCCAAAATCAACAAACGAAGGCTTATTACCGTTCAAAATTGTTTCTGCATAATTTCTTTGGTGTTTCATCGAACTCATAACCCTTCCATTCAAAGATGCATAGATAGTTGGGACAGAAGCTCCAAGTTCAAGCGCGCTGACAACTGTCCATAAGCCAGTACCTTTTTGACCCGCCTTATCCATTATCTTTTCGACAAGATCGGAACTATCGTCAGGATCTTTAACTCGTAAACATGCCTCAGTAATTTCAACAAGATAGGAGGAAAGTTCTTCAGTTTTATTCCAATAGCCCATAACAGATGCCATCTCATCACCACTCATTCCACAAACTCTCTTCATTAAGTCATAGGCCTCAGCCAAAATTTGTTCAATACCATATTCAATTCCGTTGTGAACGGTCTTAACAAAATGTCCAGACCCCCCTGGGCCGATATAAGTCACACAAGGTCCATCTTCAACCTGCGCTGCCATTTTGTTCAATAAACTCTCTATTGCTTCATAAGAAGTCTTTGTCCCACCAGGCATCATACTAGGGCCTTCCAATGCCCCTTTTGCTCCACCTGAAACACCCATTCCAATATATCCAAAACTCTTGCTCTCAAGTTCTTTTACTCTTCTTTCTGTATCCATAAATTGGGCATTCCCACCATCGATGAGCAAGTCACCTTCCTCGAGGAAAGGTGAAATTTGATTAATGACAGCATCAGTAGCTGCTCCAGCTTTAACCATCATCAATACTCTTCTTGGACGTTCCAACTTTGATACAAATTCTTGAAGATCTTTCGCTCCTTGAATTGATTTATTTAATCCTCTTCCCAAAAGAAAATCTTCAGTTTTTTGATAAGTACGGTTATAGACCACACTAGAAAAACCATTTCGCTCTGCATTAAGAACTAGGTTTTCTCCCATTACTCCAAGACCGACTAATCCAAAATGTGCCTTGGTCATTAAGTTAATAAGTTTCTACTTGAGCTAGTGTGACGACTATGGAATCATTTCGCTGCATTAAAGAGCTCAATGTCAGGGATGAAGGATTCTTTCAATAAATATTTGATAATAAAATCTTGCAAAAACTAGTCTTATTAAATTTCTAGAACATTAAATATAGATCAAATAATAGTTCCATCAGGAATTGTGGCATTTTTAACTATGACAACTATTCCATTACGAATATAAAAGCCTTGTTCTGCGCGATCAGCTTCTTCAACATTGTCTTTATTGACTATCGTGACATTGTCACCTATTCGAGCATTTTTATCGAGGATTGCCCTTTTAACAGTTGTTCCCTGTCCAACCCCTAATGGGATTCCTCCTCCCTTTCTTAAAGCTATTCTTTCTTCATAAGACTCGTAAAAGTCAGATCCCATAACTAGGGTTTCATTCAAAACAACGTCACTTTCAATCCGACTCCTAACACCCAATACACAATGGTGAATGCTACATGATTTAAGTATTGACCCTTCGGAAACTATTGAATCAGTTATTTGTGTGTCTACAATTTTTGAAGGTGGCAGATATCTAGGCCTTGTGTAAATAGGGAACTTTTCATCGTAAAAACTAAATGGAGGAGTAGGCTGTTGAGTTAAAGCTAAATTTGATTCGAAAAATGCCCCAATAGTTCCTATATCCTCCCAGTAATCATTAAATACATAACTTTTAAGTTTATCTCCTCTTCCTAAAGCTTCAGGAATAATTTCTTTTCCAAAATCTGTATAGGAGGGAAACTTATTTAATAAGTCAAAAAGAGTCGAGCGACTAAAAACATAAATTCCCATTGAAGCCAAATAAGGTTTTTCTAGAGCCTCACTTGCTTCCAAGCCAAACCTGGAAGTATCCACAGCCATTGCTTTCAAAGAGTCCCCAGTTGGTTTTTCACGAAATTCCTTAATATTCCCTGACTCATCAGTGCGCATCAAACCAAATGCTTCAGCTTGAGCTGAATCAACTGGCAATGCTGCAACTGTTAAATCTGCTCCAGTTTTTCTATGCTGTTCAACAAATAAGCTGTAATCCATTCGATAAAGCTGATCTCCAGAGAGAATCAAGTATTCATCAACATCCCACTCCTGAAAAAGCCATTGATATTTTCTTACAGCATCAGCCGTCCCCTCAAACCAAGATGGTGTTTCGGGTGTCTGCTGAGCAGCTAAAACCTCAACAAAACCTTGCCCAAAAGGTCCGCTGAGGTTATAGGTTTGACCAATATGCCTATTAAGTGAAGCGCTATTGAATTGCGTAAGAACATACATTTTACTGATGTCCGAATTTATGCAATTACTTATGGGAATATCTATAAGTCTATATTTACCCGCCAATGGAACAGCAGGCTTAGCCCTCATTTTCGTTAATGGATATAGGCGTGATCCTTTTCCACCGCCAAGAATGATGGCAAGTACTCTCTTCATGAAGGCACTATTAATCGGCTATTTGGAGCAAACCTACTGGATAGAGTGCTCATTAATCCAGAAAAAAGTGATATGTAGTAAGAAATTCAAAAGTAAATAACAATATCAGTTGTTTTTGGGCTTATTTAAAGAACTAGAAACATCAAGATTAAAAAGTTTTTCAATAACATCAAGAGCATCTCTGCGATCATTCCTTGATTGAGGAGCTCTTAATTTTGTGACTGGAGTGTGAAGTATTTTGTTAATGATGCCTTTGCTTAATGCTTCTACAACTTTTCGTTCTCTAGCAGAGAAATCAGGTCCCATTCTGCTTAATGCCTTCTGAAGTTCTTCTTTTCTAATTGCCTCCAAACCAGATCTAAGGCAATTAATAGTTGGAACAGCCGCTAAACTATCCCACCATTCCAGAAAAATACGACATTCTTCTTCTATCAATCCTTCTGCTTCTAGGGCAAGCTTTTGTCTTGCCTCTTGATTTCTTGAAACGACTTCTTGAAGGTCATCAACATCATGAGATTCAATTCCAGAAACTGATTTTGCATCAGAAGAAATATTTCTCGGAACTCCAATATCAATAAGTCTTAACAAAGGTTTTCTATCTATTTTTATCAATTTTTCAGCATCAATAATTGGCTCATTAGCCGCTGTGCTGGTAAATACAAGCGTACTAAGCGAGAGGCAATTATCAAGCTCATCTATTAATTGACAATCAATTTTAATATCTGGAAACGCCGCTGAAAGATCCTCGGCCCTTTTTTTAGTTCTATTTAAAAGAGTCAGAGCACAACATCCTTTTGATTGAAGATGCTGTAGCAATAAACGGCTCATTCGACCAGCACCAACAACAGCGACCTTTTCAGTCTCTAAAGTCATCAACTGATCCTTTCCATGAGCTTGACCGAGTTTTAATTGAGCAAGTTCCACAGCTGCAGAACTTATAGAAACTGCTCCCGTTCCCAGATTTGTCTCGCTTCTTACGCGTTTACCAGTACTAACTGCCTGAGTTAATAATCTATTTAATATAGGGCCTAGACTTTGATGGTCTTGGCCAAGACGGACCATCTTTTTTACTTGAGAAAGGATCTGTCCTTCACCTAAAACTAAACTATCCAAACCAGCGGAAACTCTCATCACATGAGACACAGCTTTCTCTTGGACAAAGTTAAATAAGTGCGGGGAAAGAATCTCATCCTCAAGGCCCGAAAATTCAAGAAGAAAAGATTTAATTGCTTCTATTCCCAATTGCGGGTCCTTTACTAGGCTATAAATCTCCAGCCTATTACATGTACTCAATATTGAGACTTCAAGTATTTGATCTATTTTCTTTAAATTATTAAAAGAATTTTCAACGAGTTCTTCCGGGATACTTAGCTTTTCGCGCACTTCTACTGGGGCCGTGCGATGGCTAAGACCGACGACAGCAATATGCATAAATAGCCCCTTACTTCATTTAATTAAACTTCACTTCAAAGAGATGCTTTGAGCACCATCTTTGATGTGAACCGTATTGGTAAATCTTGCAGTCTGATCAAGCGTACTAATGACAAGACTACTAGTTCTAGTACAATCTTTTTCAAATTTAACACCATCAAAAAGCAATCCATCTGTTATTCCGCTACCAGCAAATACAACATTTTCTCCAGAAGCAAGTTCATTTGCTTCATAGATCTTGTCGATATCAGTTATGCCCATTTCGTTCAATCTTTTGATATTTCCTTCTTTTGTATAGTCTGCCCATTCTGATGTTTGAGCAATAGCTGGATCATAAACAAGTTGTCCCTGAAAATGTCCCCCAAGTGCTCTCATGGCAGCGGCAGAAATAACACCCTCAGGAGCAGCACCAATTCCCATTAAACAATGCGTGCCAGTCCCCTCAAATCCACATGCAATTGCGGCCTGAACATCACCATCTGAAATAGGCTGAATCCTCGCACCAGTAGATCTAATTTCGGAAACTAAATTTTTATGCCTAGCTCTATCCATAACAACAATAGTTAAATCACTTATTGCAATACCAAGGCAATCACTTAATAGTTTTATATTTTCTGTGGGTGTTTTTCTGATATCAACCTTGCCCTTAGCTGCTGGTGGAGCAGCTAATTTATTCATATAAAAATCTGGAGCATTAAATAAACCACCCCTGTCTGAGGCCGCCAGAACGGCCATAGATCCTCGCTGGCTGTTAGCACATAAATTTGTTCCTTCGCATGGATCTACAGCAAAGTCAACTCCAGGGCCTGTACCTGATCCAACTTCTTCTCCGATATAAAGCATAGGAGCTTCATCTCTTTCTCCTTCTCCAATCACAATCCTTCCTTGCATCTGAATCGATCCCATTCTCTTTCGCATTGCCTCTACGGCAGCGGCATCAGCCTCATCTTTTTGACCCAAACCAGTCAATTGAGCTGAAGCAATTGCGGCTTGCTCAACTACTTCAAGAATTTCTTGGACAAGAGTACGATCCACTTTTTGCAGCTAGGTAAAGAAATTTACGCCTTAAGGCAGACAATATTGTAAGTAATTGAGGGCATTGAAGAATGCTCAGAAAAAAGTACTCACAAAAAACTTATTATCTGTTGATAAGTGATAATTACTGTATCAGTGCATGGTCACACTAGAACTTGTGACCATGAATTAATAGAATCTCTGCCAAAAGACAAAAACAATGATCCAATCCATTTCTTCAGCAATTTTTTCTGAACACCGTCCAGTTCAAATAATCCCTTCAGTCTTGCCAGCAGACTGGGCAAATATGGGCCAGTGCGTAAAAGATCTTGAATTGGCAGGTGTAGACAGAATTCAATTTGATGTTATGGATGGGAACTTTGTTCCCAATCTCACATTCGGTCCAGAAATGATTTCCGCATGTCGAAAGTATTGCAAAGTTCCATTTGAGACTCAGTTAATGGTTAGTCAATATAATTGTGAAACCATGCTTGAGGGATATGTAGAAGCAAGTAAAGGTTCAAACGGAGAGCCAGGAGTTGTAATTGCTCATGCTGAAGCTAATGTTCATCTTCATCGAATACTTGGAAGAATTCGTCAGCTAGGCGGGTCTCCCTCCGTAGCCCTTAATCCTCATACTCCAATGGATATGGTTAAGGATGTTCTTGATATGGTTGATCACATACTAGTAATGACAGTTAATCCTGGATTTGGCGGACAAGCTTATATTCCAACAATGCTCAACAAAATAACTCAATTAAGGAAAATAATTTTAGAAAATGGATACAACGTAGACATAGAAGTTGATGGAGGAATAAAAGCAGATTGGTCATTATCTCAATGTTGCGCTGCTGGAGCAAACTGTTTCATAGCAGGAAGTGGTATGTTTGCTTATCCAACACTTAAAGAAGGTTGTGATGCACTAAGAAAAGTTGCTAATGATGCACAGAATGGAATAATTGTAGAGAAATAAACAAAGTCAATCAACTATTAAGCATCAAAGAACCAACCATAACTGTGCAAGCCAACGCCAAGAAGATTGACTCCAATATAGCAAACAATAATAACAAAAAAGCCTGCTATAGCAAGTAATGCAGGCTTTCTACCTTGCCATCCTCTTGTTAGCCTAGTATGCAAATAAGCCGCATAAACCAACCAACATATCAATGCCCAAGTTTCTTTAGGGTCCCAACTCCACCAACTCCCCCAAGCTTCATTAGCCCAAACAGCACCGCTAATAAGACCTACTGTAAGCAATAAAAAACCAGCAGTTATTGATCTATAACTTAAAGAGTCAAGTTGCTCAGCGTTTGTAAATTCAACCGGCTGTATTGAATTTAGGTTTTTATTTTGGTCATCAAGATATAGCTCAGAAATTTGCCTAAACGAACCAGAGCCTAACGAGCTATTACGGATATTAAATTGCTTTGTTCCATCAACAAGAAAGACACCGAAAGACAAAATCGAACCTATTAGTAATGCAGCGTAAGAACACATAATTACACTCACATGCATTACCAACCAACTAGAGCGAAGTGCTGGAACTAAAGGGGTAGAAGTTTGCAGATTCTCTGGTAAAACAAAACTAGCAAAACCTATTGAAAGTAGTGAGAGAGGAGTCGCTACTGCAGAAACTATTGGGGAGCGCCATGCTCTTTCAACGAAAAGTTGAGTCAAGGTACAACCCCAAGTCAAAAAGCAAAGAGACTCATAGAGATTACTAATTGGAAAATGTCCCGATTGCCACCATCTCAGAATCAATTGACTAGTTAGAAAAAGGTTGGAAATCGCGACTAAAAACCTAGCTTTTGAGGAATCACTGCTACCAGCAACTGACCAAAAAGCAATAGGCAATGCAATTAATAAGGAAAGAAAGGCTAAGAACCCAAGAGAAACAACAGGGTCAAAAGAAAAATTATTTAACTGAAAATCAACCATTGATAAAAGCAACTAGAGATTATTTAGAAAGATCAGATCATTTACTTGCCTGTTTTAACAAGAAACCTCCCCCTAACATAGACAAAAAAACAGGAGACCAAGCAGCAAAGAAAGGATTTATTATTCCCTTGACTCCAAGAGAACTAAAACTAAAACTCAAAATGTAATAGATGAGTATCAAAATAATACTTAAACCGAAACTTTGACTTCGACCCCCTCCTTTTTTTTGCATTACTCCAAAACTACAACCAATCAAAGCAAAAACTGAACAAGCGATTGGCAAAGTAAATTTTTCTTGAATTCTTACTTTCATTCTTCTTGCTTCTTTAATATTACCACTACTTTGATATAACTCCATGGCCGTATTCGCCTCTCCTAGATTCATATCATTAGCATCTTTTGGCAGTTGTGCAATACTTGTAAGTTCAGTACCTAATGGATATAAAAAACTCAAGAATTTTGTTCTTGTATTACTTCCATTAGGACTAAGTGTCAAAATATCTCCTTCAAAAAATTCCCAATTATTTTTATCATTATTCCAAATTCCTTTTTTTGCCTTTAGCATTTGAGTAAAGCCCAATTTTGAAAAATCAATTACTGTGACATCCAACATCTGTCCATCAATAAATTTCCAGGCATAAAAAAGGTGAGTAACTCCTCTTTTTTTATAACTTGAATATGGATCTAAAATTTCTCCTTTTTTTGAAAAGATAATATCTTCTCCCTGTTCATTTGTAAAAGATTTACCTAAAGAATTGGCTAAGATAATTTCAGCATTCTTATTTGTACTTGGAACAATATTATTATTGAAAATAAAGGTCATATATGACATAAATACCGATAAGATTAAGCCTGGTAAAATAAGCCTATATATAGATATTCCAATACTTTTTAATGCCTTTATTTCACTATTATCATTTAGACTTCCATAGGCCAATAAAGTTGAAAGTAACATTGCCATAGGGAAAGAAATAACAATAAAACTAGGTAGTTTTAGAAATAGAATCTGAACAGCAATAGAGAGAGGGAGTCCAATCTCAACTATTTTTCTAATTAAATCAAAAACAACTCCTACAGAAAGAGAAACGACGGTAAAAGCGGCTATCGAAAAAAATAAAGGCGGCAATAATTCAAAAAGTATCCATCTATCTAACAAAGGAAATATTTTCCATATCCTTTCTACTAAATTTCGAAATCTAGATAATAAGAATAGATTATTAATCATACTAATTAATCAAATAAATTTCCAAGATAACTCTCTTTAACAACTTCATTTCTTGTAAGTTGATCTGAAGATCCATTCGCAAGAATTTCACCTTGATTAAGAATATAAGATCTTTCGGTTATGGCCAATGTTGCTCTAACATTGTGATCAGTAATTAATATACCTATATTCTTATTTTTTAATTTCCTAATCAAATTCTGTAGATCATTAATAGCTATAGGGTCAATTCCTGCAAAAGGCTCGTCTAAAAGTAAGAATTTCGGACCTAAACGTCCCACAGCTAAGGCCCTTGCTACTTCACATCTGCGTCTTTCTCCACCGGAAAGTTGATGTCCCAAACGATCAAGAAAAGAGACCAAATTAAATTCCTCGATCAATTCTTCACGTTTTTTTCTAAATAAAGAAATTGATAACTTGGCTTGAGAAAGCGCAATATCCAAATTCTCAATAACTGTAAGATTTCTAAAAACACTTGGTTCCTGAGGTAAATAACCTATTCCTAATCGAACTCTTTTTGTCATCGAAAAATTTTTAATGCTATTTCCCTCCAAGTAGATATTGCCTTTGTTTGGCTTAATCAAACCCACGATCATATTAAAAGTACTAGTTTTGCCCGCACCATTTGGCCCCAAAAGTCCAACGACCTCCCCAGGTTTAACATTTAAATTAACGTTTTTAACAATATTTTTATTGGATAAGGTTAAGTCCAAACTCTCAATAAGTAGAGTCATTTCAATAGAACCTATAAGAGGTAAGCTTATCCATAAAAATTATCTAATAATAAACCATAACTCTCATATATAAGGTTAATCAACAATTCTTTGAACCCAATACAAGTAGAACTTCTCTGAATCATGAAAGGAGTTCTCAAATTTTGAATCAGCAATTACACTAAACTTTTCAACGTAAAGAGGTTCATCGCCTGGCTCCAAATTCTTAATAGATGATCGATTACTTAAAAGTAGTAATAATTTATCTACATTAGGAAATTTATCTAAATAAACTTGAATTTCATCAAATGTTTTTGTATTACTCCTGTCTAATATAAGCCTATTAGCCCACTGAGCATAACTTCCAAATCCATTCAATTCAGGCAAGTAGAATTCTCTATCAAGGTATCCAGAAACTGTCGCTACTTCAACATCTCTAGTAGCAAATATTGGGAGATCTTCCCATCCTTTATTCTGAATATATTGAGCAGTTTCCTTTCCACTAGAATAAGGTATCCGAAAATCATTGATAACCATATGAATCCCAACGACCAAATGTATAGTTAAACAAATGGTAAGTAATCTAGGGAAATGAAATAAATTACCTTTAGTGAATAAATTTTGGTGAGTAGAAAATATAAGTTGCTGATCTTGATTAGATAGTGCTAACCATACTGAGGAGATAATCAATAGAAAATAATATCCATAATGTCTTGAACCATCACCCAAAAATAAAAAATAGTTGAAAATAAACAAAAATATAAAACCGCTAAAAAAGTAAATTAATGCAGGACGATAAAATTTAATAAATGTTACTGTACTGACAAGCAAAATCAAAGTAATTAAGGCACATAAAACTAAATCAAAAAATCTACTTGAATTAGGAATAATAAGCATATATCCTCCAAAAAGCTGTCCTATCACTCTAAGAAAGTGACGGAAATCTATAAAAGAAGAAAGTAACTTAACTGAATCTCTTACTTGAAGAAGACTAAAAGCTCCAAAACACAATAGTGTAGAAGAGATAGCGATACTAGAAGTCAAATCAAGAATCCAATTCTTGTTGCTTTTATAATTTTTTCTTTGATTAGGGTTTAAGATCCAATCCAAGACTAGAGTCATTCCAATAGCAAATGCTAATGACCAGGACAAAGCTTGTGTATTAGCCAAAAGGCCAATACATAAAGAAAATGGTATGTATGTTTTCTCTTTTAAATGATAAATAGAACAAAAGGTAAATATTATTAATTCTGCAATAACGTAATGACGACAAACAAAGTAATATTCCCAAAAAGGAAAATATCCAAAAGTAAATAGAGCTTTAGTAGTTAAATTAAAAGGACTATATCTCCAAAAAATCAAAATCGCGGAACTACCTAAAAACCAATGCATCAATTGCATGCTTATGGGTGTGCCGGTAATGTTTTTCGAAAAATAAATTAGTAATGACCAGAGGATAGGATGTCCGGATGGTGCGTTATTTTTCCATAAATCTATTAAGTTATCGCTTTGCCACGCCACCAGCCAACCTTGCATCTCATCTCTCCAAAGAGCATGATTAAATGCACCAATTAGACCGATTATTATAAATAAAATAGGTAATAATATCTCATAAAAACGCTGATCAGGTAATTGTATTTGATTGATTCTTTTAAATTCCATTTTGATTATGCAAAATGTCGTTCTATATAATTTGGATTGATCAAATTGAAGCTAAGCAAAAGAGGAAAACAAGAAAAATAATATGAAATCATCTCTCTTTCAATAGAAAAAATGTAAGAGACTTAACAAAATACTTAAAGAAAACTGAGAAAGGGCACGCTGCAACCAGATAGGTCCTTACCAGTTTGTAGAAATTCCAATCTCCTTGAAACGCAATTAGAAAGCCCTTCAATATCTAATCCAAAATTCCCTAAATGAAATCTTTTTAATCTACCCAATGCTTCTCCATAAAGTATCGTCGCTCCATTTAAATTGCTATTTTCTAGGTGAACTTGTGCAACAGCCACTTGCAAAATACCTTGTATCAACTGTCTTTCAGTTCCCCCAGTGTCATGCCATATCTCTTCAAAAACATCGTGAGATTTATACCACTTACAAGAATTAAATAATTTCATTCCTATTTCAAAACGAGAATCATTTATAAATAAGTCATCTTGTTTATCTATAAAAGTCATTATTTTTTCGAATTTTTCTTTGCATTAATTTTTCTCAGCCTTATAGATTCAGGAGTAACTTCCAACATCTCCCCTGGTCCAATGTATTCAAGAGCTCTTTCCAATGTCATTTCAATTGGGGATTGCAATTGATCTAATTCATCTGCACCAGCTGATCTCATGTTGGTAAGTTGTTTAGCCTTGCAAATATTTAATTCAAGATCTTGTGGACGGTTATTCTCTCCAATAATCATTCCTTTATAAACTTTAGCTCCAGGAGTAATAAAAAACTGTCCGCGGTCTTCAGCATTTTTCAAGGAATAGAAAGTAGCTACACCCTCTTCAAATGAAATAAGGACTCCATTTCTCCTTTGTTCAAAATCTCCTACTGATGGCCTGTATTCAAAAAACGAATGACTCATAATACCTTCACCTCTTGTTGCACGAATAAACTCACCCCTAAATCCAATTAGGCCTCTTGATGGGATGACAAATTCAAGTTGAGTTCGATGATCAGTACCCGTTTCCATATTTTGCATTTCACCTTTTCTCACTCCAAGGCTTTCAATACATGCGCCAATAGAAGCTTCAGGAACATCAAGGACAAGGGTCTCAACCGGTTCGCATTTAATTTCATCAATGGTTCTAAAAATGACTTGTGGTTGAGAAACTTGAAATTCATACCCCTCTCTTCGCATTGTCTCTATAAGAATTCCTAGATGTAACTCTCCTCTCCCACTAACAGAAAAACGATCAGGTGAATCTGTATCCTCGACTCTTAATGCAACATTCGTAAGAAGTTCTTTATTTAAACGATCCTTTAACTGACGACTGGTTACAAACTTTCCCTCTTTCCCTGCAAATGGAGAATCGTTTACAACAAAAGTCATCTGCAATGTTGGCTCATCTACCTTTATTAGTGGTAAAGGTTTCGGTTCGTCAGGACAGGCTACGGTTTCTCCAATAGAAACATCTTCAAATCCAGCTAAGGCAACTATATCTCCAGCATTTGCTTCATCTATTTCAATTCTTTTTAATCCCTTAAATCCCAATAGTTTATTAATCCTTCCTTTTTTCAAGCTTCCATCTTCTTTTATCAAACAGGTCCTTTGGCCATTTTTAATCACACCATTATGCACTCTTCCAATAATTATTGTTCCTAAAAAATCTGAGTAATCAAGAGTGGTGACTTGTAATTGTAATGGCTTATTCTGATCGCCTACAGGAGGAGGAACTTGCCTAATAATTGCTTCAAATAAAGGTTTCATATTATCACTTTCACTTTTGACTTCATTCTTTGCGAAACCACCTAAACCACTACCAAACAAATAAGGAAAATCACATTGATCATCATCAGCTCCTAATTCCAAAAAAAGATCTAAAACTTTGTCTACCGCAGTTTCAGGTTCTACTCTTGCACGATCAATTTTATTCACAAAAACAATAGGTCTTAAGCCCTGCTCTAAAGCTTTTTTTAGAACGAATCGAGTTTGTGGCATTGGTCCCTCGTTGGCATCAACAACAAGGAGACAGCCATCTACCATACCCAAAACCCTCTCGACTTCGCCTCCAAAATCAGCGTGACCTGGAGTATCAACAATATTTATACGGGTGTCGTTATATGTAACAGCTGTGTTTTTCGAAAGAATTGTTATGCCTCTTTCACGTTCCAAATCATTTGAATCCATAGCACAAGTTGGGACTTCCTCGTTATCGCGAAAAGTCCCAGATTGATTTAAAAGTGCATCAACCAAAGTTGTCTTACCATGATCAACATGAGCAATTATTGCGATATTCCTTATGGACTGTATATCAAAACTCATAATTGAAAAAAATTAAAATTTCTTTGTTTAATAGAAACTTAAAGAATATCTCACCATGACTTCATTTAGCTGTTTTAAATGCCAATTAAAATATCGAATAAAAAATTAGAAATAAAAAAAATTAAATCAAAATTATTTGAATTTTGTAATTTTATTGGCAGCTTCAAATTTCCTCAAAGCATTAACAGTCCCTTCAAATCTCCAATGCCAAGGCTCATAAGTTACTCCTTGTTTGTTATTAGGTGGGAAAGAGAGAACGAAATGATATTTAGGGGCAAACCTCTTCATCCATTTAAAGGCAGGCGTTTGTTCAAATTCAACCTCAAAATGAGTATCTGGATAATTCCCATCACCAACATCGATTGCATATCCTGTGCTGTGTTCAGAATAGCCAGGAGGAGCTGAAACCATAGAACGCTCTACAGCAGTTTGATTTCTAATAGATTTATTTTCATAAAAAATATCTCTTTGCAAATCAATTGATCTATAACCACTTAATAGTTGTAAAGAAATGCCTCTTTGGGCCGCCATAAATTGCATTTCCTTAAAATTTTCATAAATTTCCTTATGAACGTAAATACCTGGAGAGAAAAGAATTAACTCATTTTTTAAAGCCTCAGGGTAAGGAAGATGGCCCAACAAACTTTTATTTTGATTTGTCTCAAGTGACTTAATCGAATCATCTAAAGATTTTGTTTGGCGTAAAAAGGATTTATCAACTAAAAACGTTAACGATATACCAAATCCAACAAATAGAAGTCCTAAACGCAAAAAAGACTTGGTAGTAAAGGTTTTGATGGATCTAATCCTTTTTGCCAGAGGGATGTCATCTTGGTAATTCATACGTTCTACTTATGGTCAAAACAATTGGAATTCACAAAAATGATGTTTCGATAGTAACGAGTATCTCCAATCTTTATACTTTCTATGAGATAAGGATGTAAGTTTTATATATAGAGAACTAAATTTTTCATCCAAAGATGTTAAGAGTTGCTGTTATTGGTGGTGGTCCAAGTGGATCATGCGCTGCAGAAATTTTGGCTAAAGCGGGAATTAAAACTTGGATTTTCGAGAGAAAGCTTGATAATGCAAAACCATGTGGAGGAGCGATTCCATTGTGTATGGTTTCTGAATTTGATCTTCCTGAATCAATTATTGATAGGAAAGTCAGGAACATGAAAATGATATCTCCATCAAATAGAGAAGTAGATATTATTTTGGATGATATTTATCCAGGAAGCGACAAAGAATACATAGGCATGTTGAGGCGAGAAGTTATGGATTCTTTTATGAGAAATCGCGCCGCAGAACTTGGCGCAACATTAGTAAATGGATTGGTATCAAAAATAGAAACTGGTACTAACAAGCAAGGTCCATATACACTTCATTACACGGAAATACTGAAGGACCAATCTGAAGAGAAAGGTAAGCAACTTGAGGTGGATTTAATTGTTGGGGCAGATGGTGCAACTAGCAGAGTTGCAAAAGCAATGGATGCTGGTGATTACAACTATGCAGTAGCAATTCAAGAAAGGATAAAACTTCCTAAAGAGGAAATGAAGTATTACGAAGACAGAGCCGAAATGTACGTAGGCACAGATGTATCACCTGATTTCTATGGCTGGGTCTTTCCCAAATACGACCATGTTGCAGCGGGAACAGGAACAATGAAACAGAATGGTGGTTTGATAAAAAGCCTACAGATTGGTGTCAGAGAGAGAGCAAAAAAGAGACTAGTTAATGGAGAAGTTATAAAAGTAGAAGCTCATCCAATTCCTGAGCATCCTAGGCCAAGAAGAGTTGTTGGAAGAATGGCTCTAGTTGGAGATGCCGCTGGTTATGTAACCAAAAGTTCAGGAGAAGGAATTTATTTTGCTGCCAAAAGCGGGAGGATGTGTGCTGAACAAATTGTAGAATCAAGTCAAAATGGAAAAATAATACCCACAGAGAATGATCTAAAAAAATATTTAAAAAAATGGGATAAAAAGTATGGAACTACATATACAGTTTTAGATATTCTCCAAAGAATTTTCTATACAAGTGATGGAGCAAGAGAAGCTTTTGTAGAGATGTGTGGTGATATGGATGTTCAAAGACTTACATTTGATAGCTATCTATATAAAACTGTGGTTGCGATGAAACCACTTCAACAACTAAAACTTACTCTATTAACAATTGGCTCTGTTTTAAGAGGGAAGGCACTCGCACCAAGCACATACAAGCCAGTACCAAGTGCAGTTAGAGACGATAAAGAAGTTAATAAAATGTTAGCGGTAAGTTCAATTAAAGGTGGTATAAAAACCAGTAAGAAATAATACCAATATTAATTAAGTAAGCTTGCTAAAATCGGCAAGCTTCAAAGACTGATTTCTAAGGATTGTCAATAAATTAAGTCTATTATTTCTTAGATTAATTTCATCAGTCATTACCATAACACTTCCTTCTCCATCAAAAAATTTAGCTAGTATTTCAGCACTTGAGACTAGGCCATCAGCTAACAATTTATATTTAACACGATCACCATTTATAGCTAGAGGTTTTAATTTCTCCAATACATTAAACATTTCACTTTCACAAGCCTTCTCAAATAGTGACTTATCGACAAAACCTGAAGGATCTACCACATTTTCGGTAATAGAACTTTTAGTTGCCAATTTAGAGGCTCGAGTCACTACAGCTTGCAACAAGTTAAGTATATTATTTTTCCTCATTTCCATTAACAATGAAGCGCGAAAATAAACGTCAGTTGGATCATCTAATAATTTTGATGTTGAAGTTGTTTCTCCTGCAATTGCCTGAATGATATCAAAATCGATTTCTTTCTCTTCTAATAAACTAATCATTCTTTGACGAAAGAATTCCTTTAACTCGCTCGAAAGACTAGTTATATCAAAAGGGAGAGAAGGGAAAAGTTGCTGCCAATAAATTAGTGACTCATTTTGGATCTCATTAATATTTAATTGCCAATCTTTATTCCATAAAATAAGCAATATTCCGTTAGCAGCCCTCCTCAAAGCATATGGATCAGATGAGCCGGAAGGTCTTTCACCCTTAGCATAAATACTGAAAAGCAATTCAAAACGCTCAGCTAATGAAACTGCATTACCAAGGTTGTTTGATGGAAGGGAGTCTGCAGTTCCTTTAGGTTTGTAATGTTCCAAAACGCCAAGACATACATCTCTGGACTCACCTTCATGAAGTAAGTATTTAGATCCAATAATTCCTTGTAATTCTGGAAATTCGTCAACCATGCTACTAACTAAATCATGTTTAGAAAAATGTGCAACTTTCACGGATTTCTTAATATCCTCTTGATCAAATTTAAGTTTTGATGTCAACAATTTAGCAAGCCATTCAATCCGACTTACACGCCCATATAAAGAACCTAATCCTTCAGCAAAAGTTACATCTTTTAATTTATTAATACGTGAAGAGCTTTTGATTAATAAATCTGACTTTATAAAAAATGAAGCATCTGAAAATCTTGCCTTTAATACTTTTTCATTACCTAAAATAATATTGTCTTTCGCTGAAGATAATCCATTACTAATACACAAAAAATTAGGGAGTAAAATATCTCTTGAGTCAAGTGATAATGGATCAAACTCAACATTTTCTTTGTACAAAGGTATGTACCTTTGATGAACCTTCATCACTGTGGACAAAACCTCAGGAGGTAAATCTAGGAAAGATTCATCAAAACTCCCAGTCACAAG
The DNA here is from genome assembly GCF_047305155.1 of Prochlorococcus sp. MIT 0916. Taxonomy (GTDB): domain Bacteria; phylum Cyanobacteriota; class Cyanobacteriia; order PCC-6307; family Cyanobiaceae; genus Prochlorococcus_B. The sequence continues at coordinate 1,493,849 of NZ_CP138980.1, read as the reverse complement.
TAAAGGAGACTCAACTAAATCGGTCAGCTCTTTTACAAGGGCTTCAGTCAGGTCAGGCTTACCTTTCTTATTTGTCTCATGATTAAGAACTAAATTATTAATACTTGAAAGGCGACTATTCCTATCAACTATTACTCCGACATCCTGCAATTGTTCAAAATAAGTTTTAGCGTTCTTTATTTCTAATGTTGAGCCATACAACCTATGTGGTCTTGAGATATTAGAAATTTGAATTTTTGGATCGCACCCTGAAATCCTAAAAGGTAAAACTTCTGAATCAATCAAAGAAACAATCCAACGGATAGGTCTCGAAAAGCGAAAATCACCTTTACCCCAGCGCATAAACCTTCTTCCTTGAATTTTGCTGATCCATCCAGGTAAATAGTCAGCTAATAAGCTCTCAACCGGCTTACCTTTTTCAATTAATTTTGCGAAAACGAATGTCCCCTTTGGAGTTTCTCTAATTTCTAATTTTTCAGGAGAAAGGTTATATCTTTTAGCAAAACCAATTGCTGCTTTTGTAGGTTTTCCATCATGAAAAGCTTGAGAAAAAGGAGGACCTTTTTGTTCTGAAATATTATCTTCAGAAAAAGGACTAATCCCTTCAATGGTTAATGCAATTCTTCTAGGAGTAGTTGTAACTCTTATTTCACTAAATTTTATTTGAGAAGAATTCAAGTCGTTATTTACATTTAACTCAAGCTGGGAAATAACAGATTCAGCCAAATCAGCTGGCAGTTCCTCAGTGCCGATTTCCAAAAGGTAAGTAGACAAAAAAATTTCCTTATGTTCTTAACAAGATTAGATCTAAATTCGAATTACTTCTACATTCTGTGTCCTAGAAAAAATTTAATATAAAATATATCGATATTTAATCAGCCATGGGTTGATTTGAACAATTAGACACCAACCAACACGAAAAATGATACAGTGTAGGTACCAGTGTAGGTACCATTGCCCAAGATCATAGAAATACCTGGAAGATCAGGTTTTTACCTAAGGGTTGCTGTACCAAGAGGTAAATTAAGGGAGGCCTTTGGAACATGTGATGTAGTAAAAAAAATAGGGAACACTAAAGAAGAAGCCAAAAAGAATATAAGATCAGCGGAAATAGCTATTCAACAAAAATTCGATGAAAAGCTTAGAGAAGAAGAGGCAAGTCAGATCAATAAAACATTACCTAAAGGGATAAGACTCGAGGCGGTTAAAAATAGTAATTCAAAAGAAGCTCCAAAAAACATAGAGAAAGACTTAAAAGATGCTGGATTCAGCAATGCAGCTATTGAAGCTCTAATGAATTTCGAAGAAAATGACAGTATAAATGTTGGAGAAATAAAAGAGACTGTTCCTTCACCTTGCATAGCTAATAATTCCCCTCGAGCAAAATTCGAACAATTTAAAGCCGATAGTAATTACTTAAAAGAACCTCTTCAAAGCGAATTAATTAACGACAGTGATCACTTTACAAACGACGCAGTACAACTACTAAAATTTCATGGTAGTTACCAACAAGATGATCGAGAACATAGAAAAAAAGGCGGCACAGGTAAAGACTGGCAAATGATGCTGAGACTAAGAAATCCAGCTGGTTTTGTGCCAGGTCCTCTGTTTGTTGCATTAGATGATCTCTCTGATCGCCTAGGGAATAAAACGCTTAGAGCTACCACACGTCAATGCTTCCAAATGCATGGAATTAAAAAAGAGAATATTAAAGAAGTAATAGGAACAATAGTGAAGTCAATGGGGTCAACCCTCGCGGCTTGTGGAGATGTCAACAGAAATGTAATGGCTCCAGCAGCCCCCTACGAAAAAGGATCTTATCCTGCTGCGAGAAAATTAGCTAATGATATTGCCGATGTTTTATCACCCCAAAAAGCAGAGAAAACATATATTGATTTATGGGTTGATGGTGAGATGAAATACGCTATCAAGCCTTCGCCTGAAGTCAAAAAAAACAGAAAGCTGCAACAAAATCCTGGTGTTTTTAGTGGAGACAAAAATGAACCTTTGTATGGTGCAACTTACTTGCCAAGAAAATTTAAATGTGCAACTACCGTTCCAGGAGATAACTCTGTAGATATTCTTACTCATGACATAGGTCTAGTGACTTTCACGAATACAAAAGGAGCTCTAGAAGGATGTAATGTCTACGTTGGAGGGGGTATGGGGCGGACACACAACTTAGATACGACATTCGCGAGAGTAGCAGATCCTATTGGTTTTGTAGAAGGGGAACACGTATTAGAGCTTGTTCAAGCTATTCTCGCTCTTCAAAGAGATTATGGAGATAGAAAAACGAGAAGACACTCAAGACTTAAATATGTTTTGCACGACATGGGTATCGATTGGTTTAAGAAACAGTTGACAACCAAATATTTTTCAAAAAAGATTGATATCTTAAGGCACGAAGGGAACACAATACTTGAAGATTATTTAGGTTGGCATAAACAATCTGAAAAGTTATGGTTTGTTGGATTACCACTATTATCAGGTAGACTTACCGGAGAGATAAAGAAAGAGCTTAGAAATATAGTTGAAAAATATGCATTGGATGTACGTTTAACACCTAATCAAGACTTACTTTTATGTAATATTGGTAATTATCAAAAAGGCAGTGTAAAAAATGCTCTTATCAATATTGGTTTTAATAATCCAGAAAACCCTGACCCAATAGTTAGACATGCAATGGCTTGTCCAGCTCTACCATTATGTGGACTTGCAATGACAGAAGCAGAGAGATTTTTACCAGAGCTATTGGAACGAATAAACAATCAATTAAAAACTCTAGAGATTAACAAATCAATACTCGTAAGAGTTACAGGCTGTCCAAACGGGTGTGCTCGACCATACATGGCAGAGTTAGCTCTAGTTGGTAGTGGTCTAAATCAATACCAACTATGGCTTGGTGGTAGCACTAATTTACAAAGATTGGCGACTCCGTATCTACAAAAAATGCCTAGCAATGAATTAGAGAAGACATTAGAGCCTTTATTGCTTAGCTGGAAAGATACTGGAACCTCATCTAGTCTTGGAGATCATGTAACTAAACTCGGCTCTAAAAGAGTAATGTCTTTACTTACCTCAAGTGCAACCCCATAAATAGCATTACTTTTCTTAGTTAACCAAGACCATAACTGATCTCCATAGCTAAAATGCCACCATTCATTTGGGTGCTGAACAAAACCAGCCTGTTCCATAACTGAAAACAATAGTGATCTTCTTTCCTGAAAAACCTGATATTTTGAAAAAGTCATCTTAAAAGAGTCTTTCTTATAAAAGTCAGGGCTAGATTCCGGTCCAATAAAATCTATTTCTCCACCTAGATCTAATGGTTTACTAGTCATATCAGCAAGTGTTAAATCAATAGCAGCACCTGTACTGTGAGGAGGCGGTGTAAGAGGATCAGAAGATGGTTTTGCCCAGAAACGACAAACTTCCTCAATTACATCATTGAGGTCTCCATTGACAGAACAATCATTAATATCAATCCCCTTCGACTTACAAGTTTCTTGAATAGTATAATTAAACATGAATTTTTGGACAGAGATAGGTCTCCAAGCATCAAACAAAGCCAACTTTAATTGGGGATTAATCACGGAAAGGTATTGTTGCGCAAGTATTAATCTTTTTAAAACACTTCTACGTAAAACCCATGGATCTGCTCCAGTTAGATATGGAGCACCTAACGACATATAAGGATGAGGTGTTAAACGAAATATGGATTTTGGAATAGAAATTAAAGGTTCATTACATTCATTTATTTTGATATTATTCCAAGGTTTCAACTTTGTCATTTGTAAAAATATAAGTATTAAATATTAATCGTTAAAACTTATATATTTAAGTCTATCCAAAAATCAAATGAGTTCAATAGTGAGAACTTTCTCAAAAGTTAATTTAATTTATTACCAATTTTAAGCTTTTCCCACTGTTCTTTTATCAGCGAACGAAGCATAGAGTTATTTGTAAGAATAGGGTCAGAATCTAAAATATTTCGAGCCTCATTCCGCGCAAGTTCAAGGACATCAGCATCATCAGCTAATGATGCCAGGGCAAAATCAGGTAACCCCGATTGCCTAGTACCTAAAACTTGTCCTGGCCCACGAAAACGCAAGTCAATTTCTGAAATTTCAAATCCGTCATTGGAATTAACCATAACTTCCAATCTTTGTCGAGATAATTTATTTTTGTTTTGATGGCTCAACAGACAATATGACTTTGATGCCCCCCTCCCAACACGGCCTCTTAATTGATGCAATTGAGCAAGACCAAAACGATCAGAATCTTCTATTAGCATTACACTTGCATTTGGAACATCAATACCTACTTCTATAACCGTAGTAGAAACTAATATGTCACTTTTTTTGTCAAGAAAATTACGAATCACCTCTTGCTTTTCTACACTTTTCATTCTTCCATGAAGTAATTCGACAGTAAAGTCTGAGAAAATATCAGTAGACAATTGATGATATACGTCAACAGCTGAGCTAAGTTCAAGTTTTTTGGATTCTTCAATTAAAGGTAGAACAACATAAATTTGATGTCCTTTATTTATTTCACTCCTTATTAAATCATATGCATAGTTTTTATCTTTAGGTGATATCAGCTGAGTATTTATGGGAGTTCGACCAGGGGGAAGTTCATCTAATTGACTAACATCGAGATCACCATGCAAAGTAAGCGCCAAAGTTCTAGGAATGGGTGTAGCAGTCATCGTTAACAAATGAGGTTGCAAGCCTTTATTCAAAAGTTTGTTCCTTTGCGTAACACCAAAGCGATGTTGCTCATCTACAACTACAAGACCAAGTCGGTCAAAGACAACTGGGTCTTCAAATAAAGCATGAGTTCCTACAATAATTTTTGTAGATCCATTTACTAAATCAGTAAGAATTTCTTTACGACGTGACTTAGGGGTAGAACCAGTTAAGAGATCAACGTTTAATTCAAGTTGAGGAATCCATTTACTTAATGTTTGATAGTGTTGTGAAGCAAGCACCTCAGTTGGTGCCATAAAAGCAGCCTGCCATCCTGATTGAACTGCAGTGAGGAGTGCTGAAATTGCGATAACAGTTTTTCCACTCCCAACATCCCCTTGTAAGAGTCGAGACATTGGTTCAGCTTTGACTATATCTGATTCAATTTCCTTTAAAACCCTTTTTTGAGCATCTGTGAGGGAGAAAGGAAGAATACTCAAAAATCTTCTAACTAGGCTATTACTACTTACCTCAATACTTAATTGAGGGGAATGACGTTTCTTGTGTAATTCACGTCTTAAAAGAAGACTAAGCTGCAACAATAAAAACTCTTCGAACACAATTCTTCTTCTTGCATTAGCTAAAGTCTTAGGATTTTCAGGATTATGAATATGAAAAAAAGCTTCTTTCTTCGAAGGGAGGTCTAGTCTTATTAGAGTATCTTTAGGGAGCGGATCCTTTATTTCAGATGTCAAAAAAAGAATTGATTGTACTAGATCTCTGAATTTATCAGCAGTAATTCCTTCAGTTAGGGAATAAACAGGAAATATTTGACCAATTGATTTAGATTTCAAATAACTATTAGGGCTATCTATTATTTCTATTAAAGGATCATTTAATGATTTTCCATATTTACTTTCCTTAACTAGCCCGCTTACCGCAACAGTCGCGCCAACAGCGTACAAACTTTGTTGAGATTTTAGATAGGCAATACTACTTTTGCGTCGACCTGCAAAAAATCTAGTAACTTTCATTCCTCCTGTCTTATCTTTTATAAACAACTCAAGAATTGAAAGATTTGGGTTTTTAGGACTTTTAAATGAACTACATCGTCTAACTTTTGCGACGATCGTTACATTCTGACCTACTTGACATTTATCTATAGTTTTTAATGAAGTGTAATCAACATAATCACGAGGAAAATAATTTATAAGATCTCGAATTAAAATAAGACCCAATGAAGACAATCTCTCAGCTTGTTTTGGACCCACACCTTTAATAGCTGAAATCGAGGTTCCTAAACCTAATGAATCTGTCGATAAACTTCTCTTATGGGCAAATGCGTCATGTGATAATCTTATCTTTAAGTTTTTTGAGTCTATTTTTTCTCCATTTTCTTGATATATGTATAGATTATGAAGTGTCTGTCTAGTCTGAACTATTATTCTACGTCTTTCATCTGTAGACATAGTTGAATATTTTTTATAATCTAAAGCTAATTCCTTTAATTTAGAAGAATCACTTTGTTTAACAGCTGTGGAAGGGCAGCTTAATAAGTATCCACTTACAAAATAAGAAAATTTGTTTGTTCTTCCTTGAATATTAATAAAACCATGATCAACCTCAACTGTTAAAGCTTGTTGTAAAGATCGAATCCAAGATACTAGGTCATTCGATTTACTATCAGGAATAGATTTTGAATCATTGATGCTTATATCTTTGTTGTGTCCTTCCACCATTCTTTATTAACCTCTTCTGCTAAAGAGCGACCTTGCCAGTAGCGTTGTTGTTTAATCATACCTAAGAGTACATTTTGATAATGCTTAATGTTAGTTCTATTTTTTCTAAGTCTTGGATTATCAAATTCCATATCTGATGGAGTAATTAGCAAGCAATCAATATCTAATCCAGCAGAAGTCAATGGATTATTAGTTGGTAATTTAAAAGTAAGAATATTAGATATAGATTTAGAAGAAATCAATTGACCTGCCAAAGCAGCATCTAAAATATTGATTGGAATAAGTGTATTTACTAAACCTGATTTTAAAAGCTCAGTATTAATGGAATGTGAAAGATCACGCAATCTTCGAACCAAAGCTGTTTCTATAGATAAAATCCACTCATATAATCCAATTGGCGATTGTGGTAAATATCTATTATTTTTTACACCGTCACAAAAATTGGTGTCATGCGCTAAATCTTCTTTCTTTTGATCTAAATCACCTGGATTAGACTCATCTGTTAATGCAAATATTGACTGCAAAATTTCAATATCTTTACTTTTTAAATTAAAAGTATCGCTATTATTTCTATTATAATCTTTATCTGACTGGTATTCCTTATTAGTATTTTTATTTAGGCTTTCATTTTCAGGTAATTTACTGTTCATACAAATTTCTTTATCCTCAATCGAGTAAGGAGCTATTATTTCTGCATTCCAACCTTCACTAATTGATAAGTTTTCCAATGGCGGGGATAAACTTATATTAATAGAACTAACAGTATTAGATGATTCTAAACTTTTAGAATCATTTTTCAAATTTAGAGCATTAGCAATATCATCTTTAGCATTATTTAAATGACGAATATTTTCTTCATCAATTTTTTGAGCCAACTCATATAAATGTTCAATTGTTATGAGAGACATATTATCTGAAACTAATTTATCAATTTTCAACTGAAATATTTTTCTTGAAGTCATTGTTGAGAATCCAAAATCATCTCCAGGCCTATCAGTAATGAGAGAGAATAATGAAGTTCTTATAGTTTGAGGGAGTAAATTTCTTAGTTCCTCAAGATAGATTGAAATTACCCTATATAAATAAGGAGCTATATTATTACATTTTTCTTTAAGTAAGTGTATTTGATCTAAAGGATCAAAGCCAGAATCTAATAAATAATTATTTTTAGACAAGATCAATCTGAAGTCATAGATGCAACTTCTTCTGCAAAATCAGATTCTTGTACCTCAATTCCCTCTCCAAGAGTATATCTTGTAAATCTACGAACTTTAATATTTTCTCCAATCTTACCAGCAACTTGCTTTACTAGCTCTTCAACATTTATTGAACTATCTTTTATGAAAGGTTGTTCTAAGAGAGCCATTTCTTTTAATCTCTTTCCTATTCTTCCTTCTACAATTTTAGCTTTTATTTGATCAGGTTTACCGGAAAGATCATCTCTTCCCATCTCTATTTCTTTCTCCTTATTGGCAATAGCATTTGGTATTTGATCAACACTCACATACTCAACACTTGGACAAGCTGCTACTTGCATCGACAGATCTCTCAAAAGGCCTTGGAATAAATCTCCTCTTGCGACGAAGTCAGTCTCGCAATTCAATTCTAAAAGGACTCCGACACGAGAACCTGTATGTATGTAACTTCCAACAGCACCCTCGGCAGCGACTCTACCTGATTTCTTTTCTGCACTAGCAATACCTTTTTGTCTTAACCACTCAATGGACTTTTCCATATCACCATTATTTTCAATTAAGGCCTTCTTGCAGTCCATCATTCCTGCAGATGTTTTATCTCGCAGTTCTTTTACGAGTTTTGCTGTTATTTCCGACATTTTATTTAGGGGTAGTGAGAAAGGGGTTTAAATAAGAATTTATAAATCAAGTAAGTTATCTAGTCATTGGTTCCATGTCTTCCTTCATTAATAGCATCAGCCAACCTACCTAACACCAGTTGAACAGAACGTACAGCATCATCATTGCATGGTATTGGGATTTCACAAAGATCTGGATCGCAGTTTGTATCAAGCATTGATACCAATGGAATATCAAGTTTTCTTGCCTCTAAAACAGCATTTGTCTCTCGCCTTTGATCAACTAAAACAACTACATCAGGCAAACGTCTCATTCCTTTTAGTCCACCTAGATATTTTTGTAATCGTTCTAATTCTCTACGCAATACTGCTCCCTCCTTTTTAGGTCGCATTGCAATAGCACCACTTGATTCCATTCTTTCAAGATCTTTTAGTCGATCAATTCTTGCTTTCATTGTTGTCCAATTTGTAAGCATCCCTCCTAACCATCTTTGATTAACGTAGGATGCTCCGCATCTAACTGCCTCTTGTGCAACGACTTCTGAAGCTTGTTTTTTAGTACCTACAAAAAGGAATCTTTTACCGCTTCTTGCTGCTCCTCTTGTCCATTTATAGGCACTGTTCATACAAACAGCGGTTTTGACGAGATCAATAATATGAACCCCATTACGAGCAGAATAGATGTAACGAGACATCTTGGGATTCCATCTTCTAGTCTGATGCCCAAAGTGAGCACCAGCTTCCATCATCTCTGAGAGAGAAACTACAGCCATGTTTTTTGTGGGTTCCGGGTTCGCCTCCACCTAACAGGGATAAACAAAATAATGATTAATAAATCAAAACTTTTTTATCACCCGAAACAGTCAAGTGTGCGTTTTTGTGTTTACTTCACTAATCTAACAAACCATCGTTCACCGAAGTCCTAATAGTGATGCTTCTCTAAAAATTTGTCTCACGCCAATCAAATTAAGAGGAAGTCTTAACAATTCCATAGCTAAACTCGATTGACCTTTTTTGATCAGAAAAGCCAAAAGAGGTCTAAGTGAATTTGTATTGACAAGCCCACCCAAAGTTAGAAGTTCCCAAAGGCATCTATGAATCAGGGTATATTGAATAATAAATTTGACTCTTAAAGTTGGGTGCTTCCGATAAAAGATTAACCCCATCTTTGCTCTCTCTTTTTCAATTCGAATCAAATTAGGAATTTGATCAAGCGCTAATGCTGGATGCCAATGATATCCAATAGCTCTTGGACATTTAATAAGCTTTACTCCCATATTTCTTAGTCTTTCTCCTAATTCCAAATCTTCCCAACCATAGAGCCTAAAAGAGGTGTCAAAAAGTCCTGAAATTTCTAAAACATTTTTATCAATAGCAACATTTCCAGTAGCGAAGTAAGCCCAAGACAAGTCTTGAAGTTTATAAGGTTCAGAAGTCGGATTATTAAAATTAGAGGTATTTATAACAGATCCATAGGTAAAACATTTTCTATTACCAAGTTTTTTCCAGGCTCTAAACAATGAATCAATATGGTTCCTTAGGAAATATCTATCAACAACTAAATCACTATCTATAAAAACAATTAAGTCACCTTTTGACCTTTCTACTCCAAGATTTCTTCCTAGAGCAGGCCCTCCATGGGATTGTTCAAAAAGTCTTAAGTGAGGATAAGTCTCGATATTATTTCTCAGCCAATCAACTGTCCCATCTGTTGATCCGTCATCTACTACTACAATTTCAAAATTATGAGTCTCAATATTCAAAACTTGATTTTCTAATGCATCTAGACACTTTCTTAGTATCGGAAGTCTGTTAAAAGTGGGTATGACAACGCTAATTAACATTCTAAATTAAAGTCAAGTTTTTCTTCAAACACTTTAAATTAAAGGATTTAAAAAAAATATTTTTCGAGTTGAATCTCGATTTATTAATCAGCAGCCCCACCATTATTTGCAGTTCCAGTAACCCCATTACCGGCACCTTCTCCTCTACCATCATTGCGAAGCTTACGTTTCTTAAATTTCCTGGCATACGCTCGATTTCTCTCTTGCTTCTCTTTCTTAAGATTTCGTCTTTTTGACATACTAAGTTCTTTCGATATTTATATCTAACTAATTTACTAAACAGAGGGCAATATTTGACCATCTTCCATTCGCAAGAGACGATCTGCCACATCCAATATTCTTGGATCATGAGTAACCATCAATACTGAACAGGCTTGTTCTAAAGCTAGTTTTTTTAACAAATCAACAATTTCTCTACCAGTGGAACTATCTAATGCAGATGTTGGTTCATCCGCTAGTAATAATTTTGGTCTAGCGGCGAGAGCTCTTGCAATGGCAACTCGCTGTTTTTGCCCACCTGATAAATCATGCGGCAGCTTAGATAAGTGGTCTTCTAATCCAACAGCTCTAAGCCATTCTCTAGACTGAGCCCTGCGAGCCTTATATGAAAATCCATTTAAAAGGTCAGCTCCCATTTGGACATTTTGTTCAGCGGTAAGACATCTCAAAAGATTATGCCCCTGAAAAATCATTCCAATATTTTTTCTAAGATTCTGTCTAGTTTTTCTGCTGGCTCCAAAAAGTTGTTTACCAAATACTTTTAGGTCACCATCTTGAACTTTACGAAGAGCTCCAATCAAAGTTAAAAGAGTAGTCTTTCCACAACCTGAAGGTCCAGTCAATAAAACAACCTCGCCAGGGGAAATTTCCATTGAGATGGACTGGAGAACATGCCTTCTCATTTCTCCATGCCCATACCAGTGATTCAAAGAAGCAATATTTAAAGTATTATTGTTTATATTTTTCATAAATTTTTAAATTTAAAACATTGGATTTATTCATCAAAATATCTCAGCAGGATCCGCATCTGCCAATTTTTTCATAGCTGCTAATGCTGATCCCATACACATAAAAAGTATTAAGCAAAATATAATCGATGCTCTACTAAAACTCATTTCAACAGGTAGCTTAGTTGATGACCTAACCAAAGCATACAAAGCCTGTCCTGAAACATAAGCAGGAAGATATCCCATTATTGATAAAATGAATCCTTCTCTAGCTACAACTCCTAAAAGGCTTCTTAAGTTATACCCCATAGCCATTAAGGTTGCATATTCGGGTAGATGATCACTGACATCACTATATAGAATTTGATAAACAATTACACAACCAACAATAAATCCCATTGCAGCGCCCAATGTAAAAATAAATCCAATCGAAGTACTACTTTTCCAATAATTCTTTTCAAAATCTATAAATGATTTCAAAGACATAACCTTAACGTCACTAGGCAAACTTATATTCAAAGAGCGAACAACTTGTTCTATATCAGATCCTTTCTCTAACCTTACTAAACCAATTTCAATACTTCCATTAGGATTACCTGGAGATAATTCTAAATACGTCTCGCTACTAGTTATTAAATTCCCATCCGCGCCAAAGGAAGGACCTAAACTAACTATTCCAGAAACTCTAACTCGTTTCCCTGCAACCTCAGTTTCAACAATACGTCCTGATTTAAACCATGATGATATAGGTCCAAATTCATCTCTGGAAAGATCATCAAATAAAACCCTTCCTTTGTTTTTTAAGGTTTTAGCCTTTCTCTCAAAATCATAATCAATCAACAATGGCTTACTTGGCTCAAAGCCTAAAGCCAGAATAGATCTTGTTGATAAATTTTCAGGGTTTCGCCAGAGCAGAAAATTCCAATTAACCGCCGTTGTTCCAATCACATCCTTATGAGCCATTGCTTGAACTAATCTTCTTCGAGGAAAACCGCTCATACTTATTGAACTTTTTGAGCGTGGGCTAATTAATACCAGATCTGCGTCAAATAACTTATGAACAGTAACACTTGCGTCAAACAAACCATCTCTGAAACCTAATTGCATAAACATCAAAATGCCAGCAAACGCTATTCCTGCAATAGCTACCAATATTCTTAAGGGTTGTCTTGTCAGCAAAAGCCAAGCAAGAGGTATTTTTCTTTTTTTTAAAAAATTATTTAATTCCACTAAGGCTGAAAACGAGCAATGACTTTCATTCCAGTTAGGTGAGAAACCTTTTTAGCTGATGAATTATCAAGCTTGACTCTAACCTCAACAATTCTTGCATCAGCATCTCCAGTTGGATCGGTTGAAAGCACTCTTCTTTGCCTGACTTGTGGGCTGATCAAACTAACTTGACCAATTAAAGATCCATTAAATCCTCCATTCTCACTAATTAAATCAACAGTTTGACCCACGTGAACTCTATCTATATCTGATTCGTACACTTCAATAAGCGCTTCCATTAATTGGTTAGCGCCAACATTAATCACACCAGACGAATTTGGTCTCTCACCTTCACGAACTAAAATTTGCAAAACAATCCCATCAATTGGACTTTTTAACTGTGTTTGTTCTAAATCAACGTTAATTACATCAATATCAGATTTAAGCTTCAAAATCCTGGTCTCAGAAATAAACAAATCGTCTTTCATATTATCTAAAACAATTTCAGCAACTGCTCCTTTATTAAAGAGAGTTTGATATCTATTAATTTCCCTTTTTTTTATCTTAATTTCACTCATTAGTATATTTAAATTAGCTTGCGCTGATTTCAAATTAGCTTCGAGTTTAGGACGAGTATCAAAAACAGCTAAGATTTGGTCTTTAATAATAGCGTCACCTTCACGAATTAATAATTTAGATAGTCTCGGTGTACCACCCTTTCCGCTTGTTGGAGCTGCTAATTTTCTTACTTCGCCAAAAGGATTTAATTGGCCCAAAGCAGCTACCCCATCAATCCTATCAACTACTTCAATATCCTTGAGAGTTTGATCAACATCTAAATCTTTATTATTACAACCACTAATAAACACCACGCATAAAGGTGTGATACCTAGAAGAAATAAAAATTTAAAAGATAAATATTTCAACATAACTAACATTCAAAAAGGATTTTATTTACGTATTCATCTGCCCAGGACGAACCAAAAAATTTAGTTAAAATACCTCTGGTTTTTTCATTACGTTTTTGATTTAGGCAATATCGTTTTTGATAATTAAGTCTTTCGGTAGTATCCAACGAATTAATTTCATCTTCACCTACATTAACTAATAAGGATAAAAGTAGTGACAAATATTGATCAATGAGTTCTAAAAATAATTTTTCTTCGATAAAATCAACTGGACGAATAAAACATACAAACGGAGAAAAGATAAATCCCCATTCTGGCAGCTTCCTAGGGTCATTGAATTTAGGGACTTTTAATGATCTCATTTGAGAAATCAAGGAATCAGGTAAATGTTTCCCTACAGGTGACAAATCGACAATGGCGGCGGAAATATTATTTGAATTAACTACTAAATCAGCACCAAATATGGGAAGTTCATAGCAAGGGTCAGGGAAGAAGACACAATGGAGTATTTGCAACGATTTTCCAAGCTTTGCAACTTCCAAATGAATTTTTCTAAATCCTTTAGCTTGATAAAACTCGTTAATAATGAATAATTCCTCTTTACTTAGTTCGCTGTAAATCTTGCTCAACTTAGGTTCAATGTATAGAGGTTCTACATCAGTCAACGAAATGATTCTATTCTTTATAAGTTCGAAAGCCTCAAGCAAAAGAGGATTCAATTTACTTTGATTGCAAAAAACTGACTCCAAAGCTAATAACTCAAGCTAAAAGGGTTTGGCTAAGATTCATAGAGACTGTTTATTTACAACTGTACTTATACAACATTATATGATTATTAGGGCTCAAAATAACTAAAAAAGAAATTTTTATCCTAGGGCAAGTAAATAGGCATAAAGGGTTCAAACGTTGACTCTAGGAAAAAAGGATAAGGTACTAAGAACAAAACAAGTAAATAATGATAATTTATATATGAAATAAAATATAGATATAAAAATCATATAAATATTAAATTAATCTTTTACAATTTAGAAATTAAAATCACATAATTCTAAATTTCTAAATCATATTAGCATACATTAATATATCATAAAGTTTTAAAGTGCTTTAAGATATTTAGAATGAAAGTAAATCATTGGTCATTACCTAATGGTGCTACATGTGTTGTAGCTGATATTGAACAATCAACGTTGACTTGTATTGACTTTTGGTGCAAAGGAGGAAGTCTTTGTGAAATGAAGGGTGAAGAAGGGATGGCACATTTTTTAGAGCATATGATATTTAAAGGGAGTAAGAACCTTGAAGAAGGTGAATTCGATTTAAAAATTGAATCACTCGGGGGAAGTAGTAATGCAGCAACTGGGTTAGACGATGTTCACTATCACGTTCTAGTACCTCCAGAAAAAATAGAAGAAGGGCTAAAATTGATATTAGAATTATTATTATCTCCTAGAATTGAACAAGATGCCTTTGAAATGGAGAAAGAAGTAGTTTTAGAGGAAATAGCACAAAATATTGAGCAACCAGATGAAATTATTTATAGGAAATTACTAAAGGAATGTTTAAAACCTCACAGATATTCCAAACCAATACTAGGTGATGAAAAAACTGTTAAAAGTATAAATCCTAAACAAATGAAACTATTCCACAAAAATCATTATGTAGGTAAAAACTGTACACTATGTATAGTAGGAGAGTTGCCTAAGGAAATTTATTCAATAATTAACAACAGTAAACTTAAGGAATTAAAAGCATTCTCAAAAGAGAAAGCTTTAAGTAACAAAATTACTTTTAATAAAGGTTATAAACAAGAAACTATTCCAAGGCTTGAGGGAGGAAGAATATTAAAAGCCTGGAAACTTCCACCTGCAAAAGAGCAGATCTTAATTTTAGGAGCAGAAATAGTTGCCACAATTTTATGCGAAGGTAAAAATAGCCTTATTGTTAAGGAATTAAGAGAAGAAAAACGTATTATTGAATCAATAGATATAGATTTACAAATCCTTGAAGAGGGTGGATTGATTCTTTTAGATGTAAGTTGTCAACAGGAAAATCTTAAAATTGCCGAAAGTGAAATTAATTTCATTCTTAATGAATTAACTAGAGGTTTAGTTACTAATAAGGATTTGGAACGTGCAAAAAAATTAGTTATAAATAATATTTATTTTGGTTTAGAGTTGAGTACTCAAATCGCCTCAACATTGGGAAATCAAGCGCTATGGGGTCGACACCAAGCAATATTAAAAACAATAGATGATATTTCATATTGGACAAATTCACGCTTAAATAAATTTATTTTTCCATTATTTAATCCAGAAAATGCATTTACATTAATTGCTGAACCTGAGAAGTAAGTATGAACATTATTCTAGACAAGCTTTATAGCAAAAATATAATGTCCGCAAAACTATGGATAGAAGAAGGTAGTAGAAATGATCCAAAAGATAAAAAAGGGATCCATCAACTTTTATGCTCGACAATACTTAGAGGTTGTGGACCATACAATAATAAACAAATAGCTGAAATCGTAGAAAGTTCTGGAGCAAATTTAAACTGTGATACATACGAAGACGGTCTTCTAATCAGTCTTAAATGTGTCGAAAATGATGCTTATAAACTTCTTCCTTTAATAGGTTGGATGATTACAAAACCTTTACTTCAAATAGATCAACTTGAATTGGAAAAAGATCTAACGATAAAAGCAATTAAAAGACAAAAAGAGAGTACATATCAACTAGCTTTTGATGGCTGGAGAAAAATGGTCTATGGTAATGGACCATATGGACATGATCCACTGGGATCAATAGATTCTATTAATAAAATCAATAAAGAAGATATATTGCCATTTGCACGCTCATTAATTTATAGAAAAAAGAACTTAGTAATTTCAGGAAAAATCCCAATTAACGTAAAAAATTATATAGAAAATTCTATTGCATTTAAGGGGATTATTGAAACTTCTAATGATCAAACTAAAACATATAAAAATAATAATAAAATTAAAATAAAAAACAAAGAAACAGCTAATATTTGCACACTATCATTAAATACAAAACAAGTCATTCTTCTACTAGGAAAGCCCACAATTAGATATGATAATAAATCAGATATTTTACTTAGATTATTATCATGTTACTTAGGTTATGGCATGTCAAGTTTATTATTTAAAGTTCTGAGAGAAAAATATGGAGTAGTTTATGAAGCAGGAGTTTATCATCCTATTAGAGAGAATCAAATACCATTTATTATGCACGCGTCTACAACTGAAGATAAAGCAACCCTTACTCTTCAATTACTTAAAGAGTGTTGGGAAAAAATTATTATTAGTGAAATCTCTCCTGAAGAATTAGATCTTGTAAAGATAAAATTTCGTGGCCAAATGGCACATTCTTTGCAGAGTATTAGTCAAAGAGCTGAGCATAAAGCACATCTTTTAGGAATTGGTCTAACAAAGGATCACGATAAAGAAATTCTTCTAAGACTCGAAAGTATAACCAGTAAAGAAATCAAGGATGCTGCTAATAAACATTTAAAGGACCCATTGCTAAGCGTTTGCAGCAACAAAGAAGTTGTTCAGAAAATAATTACAAACTGGCAAACCTAATCAAGGCTAATTTAATTATCAGCTGTCTTTACTCAAAATCTTAAGTCTTTCAGAAGGAATCAAGAAATTTCCCATTCTAAATTTCACTTCTAATAAATCATTAGGTCTTATTCCAATAATTATGCCAATCTCATCGAGTGAGACTAGATCTGGCGGTCTCAGCATTGATATAGAATCTGCTGTCTTCAAATATGACAAAGGAACTTGTAAGGATACCTTTTCTCCAACTGAAAATTTCATTATGGCTAAGTAAATCTAAATGATCTTATTGACATATCAATCAATTTGTAAATAATAATGTGTAAGATACGCTAATTAAATTCATTGCAGAAATTTAGTAGCGGAGTAAAAGCAATAACAGGCGTAATGTTAATCATAATATGCGCCATGATACCATCATCGATAATTATTCCTCAAGAAGACCTATCTCTCTCGAATATCCCACTTCATAGCAATTGGCAAATCCAAGGGCTCCTTCTAACTTCATTGCTTTGTGGCCCTCAAATAGGAACAATTTCTGCAATTTCGTATTTGATTATAGGCTTATTCTATTTACCTGTTTTTCATGGGGGAGGAAGTGTAGGTTATATCTTAACTCATGAATTTGGATATTTATTAGGATTTATTCCTGCTGCTTGGACATGTGGTTTTTTAGCTAAAAATACTTCAAAAGCTAATTTAATAAATTATTCATTTTATACGGTTATATCATTATGCCTTGTTCATATTATAGGTATTATTTATCTAGTTTTTGGTAAGTTATTTGGAAATTGGTTATATTCTTTATCCGATCTTATTTTGATAAATACTTTTATACCACTTCCATCTCAATTATTACTATGCATATCAATAAGTCTATTATCAATATTATTAAAACGTATATTAATATTAAAATGATTTCATTTAAGAGTAGAAAATTGAAAATAATAGCATACTCACTTTTTATTATTTCATTAGATCAGCTTAGCAAGTTCTTAGTATTAAATATATTAGGCTTTGAAAGGTCTAAAAATATTATTCCTAATTTATTAAATTTCACCCTAATTAAGAACAAAGGAGCTGCATTTAGTCTTTTTAGTAACTCAACAAACTTACTTACTATTACAAGTGTCTTGGCTTCATTATTTTTAATTACTATTATTTTGAATTACCAAACAAAATCCTATTGGAATTCTATTGGACTTGCATATCTTTTAGGCGGGACTGTAGGTAATGGAATTGACAGACTATTCAAAGGTTATGTTCTTGATTTTTTAGAGCTAGTTCCAATTAACTTTCCTATTTTCAATTTAGCCGATATATCAATAAACATTGCTATAATATGTTTTATAGTTGATATAACTAAAGACAAATCAAGAATAAAATATTAAACAATTGGTTTTTATTATATGAAAATCTATAATTCAAGAAAAATAATATTTTATATTTTGTTGATTTTCATTAGCTTGATATTTGTAGGCTTAGTGGGGGCAATAATTAGATTAATAAATATACCTGCTGTATTAATTACAGTATTATTAATAGGTGGTTTAAGTTATTCAAAGAAAATAGATTGGTTACAAAAAAGTCTACAATCGTTATTTAAAATAAAGAGTGAGAATAAATTAATAGATTTGTCATTAATAACCAAAAAGGAAGCTGCAAATAAATCATTAAAAAGTATTGATCAGTTACTAAAATTAATTAATGATAAAGTCAAGGCCAAGGCCCTAAAAGATGAAAAGGATAGAGTTTCGTTAGAGTTAGATAGAGGTGATATTGTTTTAGTAGTATTTGGGATTGGATCAAGTGGTAAAACTTCACTAATAAGAGCTCTTTTAAAAAGAATAGTAGGTAAAGTTAGTTCTGAAATGGGATCAACAAGAGAAAAAGAAACCTTCCGGATGAAACTTAAAGGACTTACAAGAGGAATAAGAATCATTGATACACCTGGAATATTAGAAGCAGGTAAAGGAGGCAGAGAAAGGGAAAAGGATGCGTTAATAGAAGCACGCAAAGCTGATTTAATGTTAGTAGTAATAGAAGGAGATTTACGTTCTGAAGAAACAAGAACAATCAAGAGTTTATCTAAATCAGGTAAAAGACTTTTACTTGTTCTTAATAAAATAGATTTAAGAGGAGAAAATGAGGAAAAAAGATTAATCGAAATTCTAAACTCCAGATGTAGTGATTTTATTGAGCCAAAAGATATTATTTGTACATCCGCATCACCTCAGTCAATTCCAATACCTGGCCAAAAGCCCTATCAACCAAGCCCTGAAATCAATAGTTTAATTAGAAGATTAGCAAATATACTACATGAAGAAGGTGAAGAACTAATCGCAGATAATATATTACTTCAATGCAGCAATCTTGGGAAAGAAGGTAAGAAATTATTAGCTAAACAAAGAAGTCAATCAGCCAAAAGATGTGTTGACAAGTATGGTTGGCTCAGTAGCGGAGCATTAATACTAACACCATTACCTGTTATCGATATGATCGCAGCAGCGGCTGTGAATGCACAAATGGTAATTGAAATAGCCAAAATCTATGGTGTTGAAATCACAAAAGAGAGAGCTAAGAATTTAGCAATTTCAGTAGGAAAAACACTTGCAACTATGGGTTTAGTTCAAGGTGGTGTTTCACTAATAAGCTCAACATTAAGTCTTTCACTTCCTACATTAGTTGTTAGCAAAGTAATACAAGGTGTAAGTGTATCTTGGCTTACTAGAATTGCAGGAGCAAGTTTTATAACTTATTTCCAACAAAACCAAAACTGGGGAGATGGTGGAATACAAGAAGTTGTTGAATATCATTACAACTTAAATAAAAGAGATGAGTATTTTAAAAGTTTTATTAGAAGGGCTTATGAGAGGGTTATTGATCCTTTAGTTGAAAAAAAATTTAAAAAATTACCGCCGAGATCAAGGCCTCAGAGGGTGGAGGGCTCATCGGACCTCTAAAATCTAAAATAAAAACCAATGCCAAATATATTAGGCCTATAAAAATTGATATTGAAGCTGTTATAAAAGCCAAAATATTTTTTTTATTAAAAAAATCCTTTTTCATTTTTATATCAAATAATTGAATTATTAATAAGATTAGCTAAGAACTTTAAATCTTCAAATTTAGTATTAGGGTTGCCCATAACAGCTTTCAAATAATATCTATCTCCATATATTGGTCTTGAAAGCATAAACTTATTGGCTAATAAAGTGTTTCTCGTATTTATAGACCAATCGGTGGCTTGAGAAGAAGTATAATTTATCGGTGTTAAAGCTAAAAGATGAAGAGGTCCAGATATTATTTTAAATTTTGATGAATCAATTATTGATTCTAAATAACATCTTCTTTCAATAGACTCTAAAAGTATTTTCTCAATACCTTCTTCGCCTAATTGTCTTAAACCAATCCACAATTTTAAGGACTCTGCGGATCTAGTACCTTGAATTCCAAGCTCTCCTCCATGAAAATCATTTCCTGTAATTGGTTCGGCATAAGGTAGTCCAGTTGCGAATGTAGAAGAAAGATGTTTTTTGTTAGCTAACAGTAATAAAGAGGAAGTTTTTGCGATACCCAATAATTTCTGTGGATTAACAGTTATGGAGTCTGCAGAATCTAAGCCTTGAACAATTTCTGAGGTTTTTGTTGATAGTCCATAAATTCCACCAATTGCGCCATCAACATGAAGCCATATTTTCTCTTTTTTGCAAAATTTAGCGATTTCAGAGAGTGGATCAATAGCTCCTCTTACAGTAGTTCCTGCTGTAGCCACGACAGCAAAACATTTCTTCCCCTGAGATTTTATTTTTCTTAAATTTGATGACAAGTAAGAAATATCTAATTTACCTTTTGCATCAGTAGGAACTTTTTGCAAAGATGATTGTTTAAGTCCCATAATCCTTAGAGATTTTGAAAATGAGACATGGCAATCATCACTTGCAAAAAATACTGCACTTGGATCATTTTCTAGACCAGCAATATTTCTTGCAATAACTAATGCCATTAAATTACTTAAACTTCCCCCACTAGCAGCTACCCCTCCAGACAAATCACCAAGACCTAATTTCTGACAAAACCATTTACACAGGTTCCTTTCCAAAGATGTCAAGCTAGGTGATAATTCTTCAGCCAAAAGATTATTATTTAAACCTGCACAAATAAGCTCTCCAACAATTGATGCTGACAGAGGAGGAGGATCTAAATGAGCAAGAGACCTTGGGTGAGATGGCCGGTAAGAACCATTCATTAATAATTGAAGATCATTCAATAAAACCTTATTGGATGCACCTTTTTTATTAGGAAAGGCCTCAGGCAAATCAAATGAATCAGGCATTGGACCTTGACTGCCTGATTCAGCAAACCAATCACAAAGATTACTTGAGGCTTCAGCAAGAAAGGAATGAAGTTCTCTATCTAAATTGTGAGGTGATGCAAAAGGTTCCAAAGAAAATAAGGCTCTATTTGTAGTATTTGATGATCCAGTTCAAACCAAAAAAAATGATTAATCTCTAGATAAACATTTTATTTGATAATTCTCCAAACATTTAAAAAATTGTCAAAACTAATCGCACTGAGTCAGCAAGAAAAAATACAATGGATGACAAGATTGTTATCCAAAGCAAAGCTAGTAGGCGAGAAAGGGGAAGTCCCAATTGCTGCAGTCATTCTTGACAAAAGGGGGAGATGTATTGGTTATGGAGGGAATAGAAGGGAGTCAATGAAAGATCCCTTAGGTCATGCAGAGTTAGTAGCGCTAAGACAAGCTTCTTGGATAAATAATGATTGGAGATTTAATGACTGTACATTGATTGTAAATCTGGAGCCATGTCCAATGTGTGCAGGCGCTTTAATACAAGCAAGGATGGGGAAGATTATATATGGATCTGAAGACCTCAAAAGAGGCGCACTAGGTGGAACGATTAATCTCGCAGAACATAAAAGTGCTCATCATAATATGGTGATTGAAAGAGGAATAATGGAAGAAGAATCTAGAAAAATAATCGTAAATTGGTTCAAAGACAAAAGGGGGTTATCTAGAAAAAATTTATTGTCTAAACTTAGGTAATTCAGTTTCAAAAATGTTTATTATCTTATCTACATTAGTAAAAGTAGAATTATAACCCATCAAACCAATTCTCCATACTTTTCCAGCAAGATCACCAAGTCCGCCTCCAATCTCAACACCAAAATTATTAAGTAAATGCTTGGTAAATGCCTTACCATCAATACCATCAGGAATCTTTACTGTTGTTAGCGTTGGCAAGCGTAATTCTTCTTTAACGTGTAATTCCAAACCAATATTTTCTAACGAATTCCATAGTGATTTTGCATTTTTTTTATGTCTATCCCATGAAACTTCCAATCCTTCCTTAGCTAACAATCTAAGCGCTTCTCTAATTCCAAAATTCATGTTTACGGGAGCAGTATGATGATATACCCGATCACTACCCCAATATTTATTTAATAGAGAAACATCTAGATACCAATTAGGGACCTTATCTTTTCTATTAGACATTTTATTTTCAGCTCTCTCATTCATTGAAAAAGGACCTAATCCAGGAGGGCAACTTAATCCTTTTTGACTGCAGCTGTAAGCTAAATCTATTTTCCACTCATCCAAATAAAGAGGAACACCTCCCAAAGAAGTCACTGTGTCGACAAGTAGTAAACAATTATATTTTCTGCACAAATCACCAATTCCATCCATAGGTTGACAAACACCTGTTGAAGTTTCTGCATGAACAATTGCTAATACAGCTGGGTTATGTTCCTTCAGCGCATCTTCTATTTCATTGAGAGAAAATGCATTCCCCCAATCTTTCTGAATGGTCTTAACATTCGCTTTATATCTTCCAGCCATATCTGCAAGTCGATGACCAAAATACCCTTTGATGGCAATTAAAACTGTATCTTCTGGCTCAACAACATTTGCTAACGTTGCCTCCATTGCTGCACTACCTGTACCACTCATTGGAAGTGTTAATCGATTGCTAGTTTGCCATGCATATCTCAGTAACTCTTGAACCTCACTCATCAAGTCCACATAAAAGGGATCCAAGTGACCAATGGGAGGCTGAGAAAGGGCTTTTAACACAGCAGGATCTGCGTTTGATGGGCCTGGCCCAAGCAATAACCTTTCAGGAGAAACAGTTGGACCAAAATCTTTACGATGTTGATTATCAACAGAAGGAAGAATTTGAGTGGCCAAGAAAACAGATCTTTTTGTATATCTACCGAGCCTAAAAGGCAATAGGCAAAGTCGGGGTGTTTTTTTTAGGGATTGCAATAGGAATTTGCTTGATATGCCCTAGAAGACAAAAAATAATCAAGGTTTTCTATTAAAAGTCTAAAAAAAGTGCTTCTTAATACAAAAAGAGATGCAATCGCTTATTACGTTCATAATTAAGTATCTCTGTTGTAAATCAAATTCATCATGAGCAAGACCTCTCAAGATGTTCTTCGTCAAATTAAGGATGAGGGCATTGAGCTAATAGATTTAAAATTCGCTGACTTACATGGTAAGTGGCAACATCTAACCGTAGCTTCAGAGCTCATTGAAGAAAGTTCTTTCTCAGAAGGACTTGCTTTTGATGGTTCTTCAATTCGTGGATGGAAAGCCATAAACGAATCAGATATGGCAATGGTTCCAGATCCATCAACAAGCTGGATAGACCCTTTTTATCATCACAAAACTCTTAGCTTGATTTGTTCAATTCAGGAGCCTAGAAGTGGAGAACCATATGCCAGATGTCCTAGAGCTTTGGCACAAAAAGCATTGGATTATTTAGGAAGCACAAGTGTTGCAGATTCTGCATTCTTTGGTCCTGAACCAGAATTCTTTATTTTTGATGACGTTCGATATAACTCAGGGGAAGGTGGGAGTTTTTATAGCGTAGACACCATAGAAGCACCCTGGAATACAGGAAGAGTTGAAGAGGGTGGCAATCTAGGATACAAAATTCAACTTAAAGAAGGATATTTTCCAGTCTCCCCTAATGACACGGCGCAAGACATGAGATCTGAAATGCTTCTTTTGATGGGGGAGCTAGGAATACCTATTGAAAAACATCACCATGAAGTAGCAGGCGCTGGACAACATGAATTGGGGATGAAGTTTGCACCACTAATCAATGCTGCAGACAATGTGATGATTTACAAATACATTGTAAGGAATGTAGCTAAAAAATATGGAAAAACTGCAACTTTTATGCCCAAGCCAGTCTTCAATGACAATGGAACAGGAATGCATGTTCAACAAAGTTTATGGAAAAGTGGTCAGCCTCTATTTTATGGAGAAGGTACTTACGCCAATTTATCTCAAACTGCTAAATGGTATATAGGAGGAATCCTGAAACATGCTCCTTCATTCCTTGCTTTTACTAACCCAACTACAAACAGTTACAAAAGATTAGTACCAGGATTTGAAGCACCAGTTAATTTAGTTTATTCACAGGGTAATAGATCAGCAGCTGTAAGAATTCCTTTGACTGGGCCAAGTCCTAAAGCCAAGAGGCTTGAATTCCGATCGGGTGATGCATTAGCTAACCCTTACATTGCTTTCTCTGCAATGATGATGGCAGGTATTGATGGAATCAAGAACCAAATTGATCCTGGTGATGGAGTTGACGTTGACCTTTTTGATCTTCCTTCAGAGGAATTATCAAAAATAGATACTGTTCCTTCCTCGTTGAATGATGCATTAGAGGCATTGAAAAGTGACAACAAATATCTAACTGAAGGGGGAGTATTTACTGATGATTTCATTGATAACTGGATAGATCTTAAATACGAAGAAGTTCAACAGTTAAGACAAAGGCCTCATCCTCATGAATTCACTATGTACTATGACGCCTAGACTAAATCCTTGAATTAATTACTGGTACTTAAAAATAAGGTCTACGTTCAAATTGTTCGTAGACCTTATTTTTTTTAGTTATCTGGTCACTAATCAATCAAATCTGTTAGATAATAATAAAAATTTAGTCAATGGTTCATGGCAAAGCCAAGCCTTAAAAAAATTGCATATCACACTCTTCAACAGGGCAAAACACTGGCTGGATTAGCTCATAAAGAGTTGAGTACAAAATTAATGGAAGTTTTTGCACCAGAAGCTGCTCCGGGCAAATTTCCAATCAATCAAGATCTAATAAAAGAAGTTAGAAGATCGATGGAAAAGCTTGAAAGAATTGATTGGCAAGAAGCAGAGGCAGGCATTTATCCAAAATCTCAACTTTTTGAAGCTCCTTGGTTGGAATGGGCAAAGAAATATCCTTTAATTTGGCTTGACATGCCAAAAACATGGGAGAGACGTAAAAAAAATAAAACCAGAGAAATCCCTAGAAATATCAAAGAGGAAGATTACCCAAGCTACTATTTACAAAATTTTCATCATCAAACGGATGGATACCTTAGTGATCATTCCGCTGAAATTTACGACTTACAAGTTGAGATTCTTTTTAACGGAACAGCCGATTCTATGAGAAGAAGAATTTTGTCTCCTTTAAAAAGAGGTCTAAAAAAATATTTATCTGAAAGCTCAAAGAAAGTAAAAGTTTTAGATATTGCGACAGGGACAGGAAGAACTCTCCAGCAAATAAAAAGTGCGTTACCACAAGTAGAACTTTATGGTTTGGACTTATCAGGTTCGTACCTAAAACAAGCAAGTAAATATTTAAGTTCCAGAAGTGGTGATCTTGTTCAACTCACAAAGGGGAATGCTGAAAACATGCCTTATTCATCAAACAGTTTTCAAGCTTTAACTTGTGTTTTCCTCTTTCATGAGCTTCCTAGAGATGCAAGACAAAATGTTTTGAACGAATGCTATAGATTACTAGAACCTGGCGGTACTCTTGTCCTTGCCGACTCCATACAGATAGAGGATTCTCCAAAATTCACTTCAATTATGGAAAACTTTCATAAAATATTCCATGAGCCTTATTACAGGGACTACATTATAGACGATATAAATTTAAGATTAGATCAAAGTGGGTTTTCATCAATAACTTGTGAATCACACTTCATGACTAAAGTATGGAAAGCAAATAAACCAAGTTAATTTCATTAAAAGATTTCCAAGAATACCTTCAAAACACTTAAAACCAACCTAGTATTATGATCAGAAAAAATAAAACAATTTGGTCAGAGAAAGCAAAGTCACTTGCAAAAGAACTTCATAATGAAATCAGTCTTGATAATTATAATTGGCACAAATTTAGGGGAAATAAACAAAGAAGAAGTGGTGAATTAATTATTTCTGCAATTTCACAATTAATTAACGATGGAGATGAAATAGAAATACAAAACCTACTGGATCAAGCAATATTATGGATAAAAGAAGATATAAAAGATGAAGGATGTAAAAGCCATTAAGCTATTATTTCTTTATTGAAAGCTGGAGTCTATTACCTTTGCTACTCCATCTAACATCATCAAAACATTTATGAATTAAATATATTCCTCTTCCACTATTGGCATCAATCTCTAGAGGTAAAGAACTTAACCTTTTATTTTTTACTATTCCTATTCCTTCATCTTGAATTTGCCAAACGAACCAGTTTGGAGTGAGAATTCTTCTAACGCGAACAACTTTATTAGGGTTCGATAAGTTTCCGTGAACTACAGCATTAACAAGAGCCTCATGCAACCCTAGTTCAATTTTTTTTGCAGTTTCTCTACATATTACAGGCTCTAAAAGAGTTTCAACAAATGATGCTAGTTTTAAAGTAGAGGGATGAATAAATACAGCCCAGTTCTTAGAAGGCTTCACAATTAATTAAAAATTCTTAGTAAATTAATCTTTTGATCAAAAAAACAGCCTATATATAAATAATACATATTAAATTTACGTCATAAACAGGATTCAATAAAAAATTTAAACATTCATCATTAAATGTTTAGTTTTTTTCTGTTAATGCTTGATGATTTAACAAAGCATCCATCAATCTAACTCCCCTAAGCTGGTTAACTAATGGCATGTGACCATTTGGTGCTTCAATTGACCAATTAAATGATTTAGGATACCTAGTCCAAACTCCATCTTTTTTCCAACCTATTCGAGGCCAAAGTTTGTCATATCGGCCTCCTAGTGAATCTAGTATTTTTGCTTGAACAGTGAAGCCAAATTTTCCTCTAGAATAAACTATCCACAATTTATCTAAAGTTGAGATATCAATATTAGGTATTAATTCAACCTCAGAAAAATAAACATATCCTCTTTTTACAGCCTTTTCTCCTGCTAGCTCTCTAAGTTTTGAGCTTGTGAAACGATCGGCCTCTTCATAACTTTCATTTAATAAATATTGCTGTAAAGGCGAATAATCAAAACCAACTTCTGATGAGGCGTTGAACCAACAAAGGTCTTCGCAATTGAGATTAGTTTTTATAAAATTGTCATCTGTTTTGTGAATAAGTTGCAAAATAAAACCCGCCACCCAGTCACATGAACCTGGATCAAAGTTAGACATTAAAGATGCTCCTAGTGAAAGAAGCTCCTCCACTCGTTCTTCTAAAACATTTAACAAGCCAAGTCGTTTCCTATCTGAAGCCATTCTGAAAGACTTCAGGAACTCTTCTATGCTTTCTTTATTTGGATTTGATTTTTCTTCAGTCATGATCTACTGCTGGCCTAAAATGACCTAGGCACTAATACTATGTCAGAGAAAGCTACCAATTCAGGCTATCCCGTAACGGATTTTCGGAATTTAACCAGTCCAATAGTTGATGTAAGAAGTCCTAGCGAATTTTCTGAAGGTCATTGGCCAGGCGCTATCAATATTCCTTTGTTTTCTGATACGGAAAGAGAAACTATAGGAAAAAGCTATAAGAGAGAAAGCCGCTTAAAAGCTGTATTTATAGGTTTAAAAGTAACCCTTCCAAACACTACAAAACTTTTGGAATTGATTGTAAAAACAATTACAAAAAAAGAGGGGGGTGATAAATCATTACGAATTTACTGCTGGAGAGGTGGAATGAGATCAGCTGCTTTTGCTTGGCTTGCAAGAAGCATTGGAATTAAGACCTATTTATTACAAGGTGGATATAAAAGTTATAGAAAATGGGTTTTAAATCAGTTTGAGGCTGATTTACCCATAAGACTTATCGGAGGTAAAACAGGTACAAGAAAAACAGATCTACTTAATTTCATAAATAAAGAAAATATACATGTCATTGATTTAGAAGGAATTGCTAATCATAGAGGAAGTAGTTTTGGTTCATTAGGTATGGAGAAGCAACCTACAACTCAACAATTCGAAAACATCCTCGCAGAATCTCTTGATCAATTTCACAAAAACAACAACGCTATTGAAATATGGCTAGAAGCTGAAAGTTCTAGTCTAGGGAAATGTCGCATACCAAATATGTTGTATTCGAAAATGAAAAAAGCACCAATACTGGAAATAATAAAAACGAAGAATGAGCGTATAAAAAATCTAGTCAATCTTTATAGTCAAAACACTCAAAATGAATTAGAAAACGCTGTAAAGAGAATAGAAAAAAGATTAGGGCCACAGAGAACAAAAGAAGCATTAGTTGCGATTAAGCAAAAAGAATGGTCAAAAGCATGTGAAGCTATGCTTGATTATTACGATAGATGCTATGAATACGAACTTAAAAAAACAAAAATAATAGATTCGATTGATCTTAGTGGTCTAAGCCTAAAATTATCTTTAATTAAAATCTTAAATAAGAACCTCAATCCCTTATAGTTTTCTATAAGAGGATATCTATTAATAACAACTATTGAAGATATGACAGAAATCAGCGAGACTGTTGCTATTCAATTTATTAAAGGGGAAAATGAAAAAGAGAATCCTGAAATACGTTTGTTTAGGGATTGTGATGGCAAAAAAGGTAAAGCAGTATATAAATTTTTCAACCCTACATCAATCACACTAGAGAATTTTGAATCAATAAAAAAAATGTATTTAATTGATGAAGAAGGTGAGCTTTTAATAAAAAAGATTGATCTATTTATTTCAGAAAATCTTATTAAAGAAGTAACTTCTACCTATAGCTGGAATTCAGAAAAAGAATTTGAAAGGTTCATGCGTTTTTCTAAAAGGTATGCAAATTCATTGACTAGAAATTAAATATAAAAATTGAAAATAACTAACTTACTATCATTTACATCTTTAATCATTTCTATATTGATTTTATGGAGTTTAAAAGAAATAATTATACTATTTTTCGCTGCAATAGTTATAGCGATGGCTCTTTGCACAATTACTGGTAAAATTCGTGATTTTTTTCATATACCAAGATGGATATCTTTAGGAATAACAATATTTTCTATAATACTAACTTCAAGTATTTTAATAGTTTTAATAATACCTCAGTTCACCAGTGAATTTCAGGAGCTAATCAATCAGATACCAACAGCAGTAAGCAAGCTATGGGAGCTTTTAATAAATACATTTTTTGATTTTGCAGAAATTATTTATAAAGATAATATTCCAAACTTAGCTGATAGATCATTATTAATAGATCAGCTTAGTATTATCCCAGATGGAGCTACATTAGCTAGTGGTGTAACAGATAGCATAACAAAATTAATCAGTTTAGTCAGTAATGTTGGGATAGGAATTCTTCAACTTTTATTCATAGTGTCTGTTGGATTAATGATAACTTTACAGCCAAGCTCATATAGAGAAGTTGCCATATTATTAATCCCCTCTTTTTATAGAAGACGTGCAAGAACCATTTTATTTACTTGTGGTAACGCCTTAAGTAGTTGGATGGCTGGAGTTGTACTTAGCTCATTATGTGTAGCAATATTTGCTTCTATTGGACTGTATTTATTAGGAATAAAGTTAGTAATTGCTAATGCTTTAATAGCTGGTCTTTTAAATATTATCCCAAATGTAGGTCCAACAATAAGTACTATATTTCCTGTTTCCGTTGCATTACTTGATACTCCATGGAAATCACTCGCTGTTCTAGGCTTATATATAGTAATTCAAAATATTGAAAGCTATGTAATAACACCCTCAATAATGCACAAACAAGTTAAGTTACTTCCAGGGCTAACAATTACTGCTCAATTTATATTTACTATTCTTTTTGGACCAATAGGTTTGCTGTTAGCAATACCAATGGCTGTAGTAATTCAAGTCTTTGTGAAAGAAGTAATTATTACTGACATATTAGAAAAAAAATATTTTTCTACTCAAACCCAAAGAAAAAGATAATTATGTAAAAATTACTATGCATCCCAGGGATCAGTCCATGAAGAAATATCTTTTTTTGAATTTTCCGATAAATTTCTGCTTTGCAAATCCATCCATTCACACCACATTGAGTTTAGAAGCCAGGCCTGAGATTGACTTTTAGGGCCATCATCAATCAATCTGATTTGATAGGGTTTTAAATTTTTCCATTTCTTATACTGGTTTTTCCAAGCTTCTTCAGGCATTAGCTTAATTAAAATCCCTATATATATTTTGTTAGTAGTTTTTTTTTTTTGCAAGTCCTAATAATTATTGTTCAATATATAAAACTCAAAATTAATTAATTCTCAATGAAGGAGCTCAAAATACTATTCAAAGAGTAATTAAAAAAATCAATCATCAAATTCCGGCTTAGGTTTCTTTTTAACTTTACCTGAAAGCAATTGATGTAGAGCATCTAGGGAATTATATACCTCTTTAAGCTCAGACAACTCAGGCAACAAGCCATATTGGCCAAGCATTTGATCCAAGTCTCGAAGCTCCTGCCTGATATAACGCAAATGAGAACTAACTTCCTCTCTCTTACTGGTAGACATTATAAAACAAATTAAATTGCATATATCTTTTACTTTAGCTTAAGACAAGTATATTAAGCATCTAAATTTTTACAAAGGTTATAAAGTTAGAATAAATCAAAAGTTTTTTTAACATACTTAATAATTAATAAAATACAGATTACAAGGAAATTTGCAGAAATAAATCTCTCTATATATCAGCATAATAAAATCAAAAGATTATAAGGAGTGCATAATTCCTATTTTGTAAAAAAATAAGAATTATTCTGGGCAATCTCTATGAGATGGTTAAGAATATATATATGGATCCAAAAAAAAGAAAAGACCTCAATCTGAGGCTAGGCAATCTAATAATTGCAATATTTCTTGCTACTGTACCTACAGCCATCACGTATGGCACTCTTAGTATTCATGGATTAAATATTTGTAGGAGCCTAAGCTCGAAAGTTTCAAACTCAAGAGAAATCAAAATATCCTGTGACAAAGCTTCCTGGGATACGACAAAAAGTTATATATTTTTAATTGGCTTCTTTATAACTTTACCAACATGGATG
Source organism: Prochlorococcus sp. MIT 0916 (assembly GCF_047305155.1). Lineage (GTDB taxonomy): Bacteria > Cyanobacteriota > Cyanobacteriia > PCC-6307 > Cyanobiaceae > Prochlorococcus_B. Next base: position 1,462,817 of record NZ_CP138980.1, on the reverse strand, counting down.
TGGTTTTACTGGTCAATGAAAAAAAGGGAAGAAAATTAAATCTATTAGAGATAACTAAGATGACAAGAAACTTGAGAAAGGGAATTCAAAAACTTTTGATTTCTTAGATTTATTTAAATTTATATTCTTCTTCAAAGGCTTTAACCTCGCAATTATTTTTTTCTCAGATTTGATATCAACTTGTATTAATTTATTTATAAAAAATTCATTTATCAAATAATCAGCCGAAAATCTTCCCGGGCCTAAAAATATTATTGAAATAGCTGATGAGAAATATAGAGCGAGAAGTTCTAACAAATAAATGTTAAAGCCTGAGGTAATTAGAGCATGATAGATAGCAACGCTCATTGTTCCTAAAATGGCAGATGCTCCTAATCTTGTCCCAAGTCCAATAATCAATGACCAACTTCCAAGTATTTCAGAAGCCGCAGCTATGTAAGAAAGCGTGACAGGGAAAGGCAAGTGAAGGGGACGTACAAATGCATCAGCGAAGTTATTTATGTCATTTAACTTTTCAAAACCATGATGTATGAGAAGCACACCAGTAAAAACTCTCAAAAGAAGAATGGCTAGATCCTTAAAAATTGTTTTATAGAGGATGGTACTAAGCAATTTAACCTAATGTTTTTTTGAACTTTAATTGCAGAAGCATACAAAGCGTGGACAGGAACAAACTAAGACAGCAGGATAAGTATTAATGCTTATCCAGGGCTTGTCGCTTTTTTGGTAAGGGTGAAAAAGTTGAAAATCTTTTTAGATAAGTCTCTTAATAGGAAGATGTGAAAAGACTTATCAAGGTATGCAGAATTCAAACCTTTAAGCAACTTAAAATCAAGAAGAAGAAGAAGAAAAAAAAGAAAAAAAAAATCACTTCAAATAGTATTAATACTCACAACTAGATTTCAAGCAAGCTATTAATGTTGGTTTATCTAAATTACTACTAGTGAATACTTCACTCCTTGCAGCTACGGCATCTATAGGCATAATACTAGTTGCATTACCAGCCTTGATTGCTTCGCTTGTAAACTAATATCCATAAATACTTACAATTAATAGTTAATAAATATTGTATTTATTTAATTGACATTGCATTCGCAGCAACCCAAGCACTTGTCCAGCAATGTTGAAAATTGAAACCGCCCGTAATCCCATCAATATCTAAAACCTCACCTGCGAAAAATAGGCCCTCACATATCTTACTTTCCATAGTTTTAAAATTAATTTCATTAAGAGATACTCCACCAGCAGTTACGAATTCCTCTCCAAAAGGACCGCGACTGTTTATTAAATAACTTTTCATTAATAAACATCTTACAATAGACTCCTTTTGGTATTTAGTTAAATCCGCCCATTTTAATTGATTGTCAATGTTTATGCTCAACATGAGTGCCCTCCATAACCTTTTTGGAATCTGATTAAAAGGTTTATGATTTAATATAATCTGCTTACCATTTTCAAATTTATATAAATCAAGTTTTGACCTAACCTCTGCCTCATTCATACAAAGCCAATTTATTCTTAACTCACCATTATATTTATTTTCATATAGATTTCTAGCACTAAATGCAGATAGACGTAAAACGACGGGACCACTAAAACCTTTATGGGTTAATAAAAGTGGTCCTTTATCTTTATATTTTTTTTTGTTAACAGTAAGTATAGTCTGAACATCTAAAGTTATTCCAGAACAAGATTTTAATGAGGAGTCATGGGTAGAAAAAGAAAAAAGAGATGGAACAGGTTGAATAATTGAATGACCGAGACTGGTTGCCAATCTTCTACCACTAGGATGACCACCAGTACTTATCAAAATATTTTTTGCTTCAAAATATTTTTTACCTTTAACTAATAACTTAAAGCCCTCTTCTGTTATTGATATTTTCTGTACATGAGAATTAGTGAATACCTTTACACCCGAATTTCTTGCAACAGCTGTTAAACATTTAATTACATCTTGAGAAGAATCAGAAGAAGGGAACACACGTCCATCTTTCTCTATTTTAAGACTAAGTCCTTTGCTCTCAAACCAATCAAAAGCTTCGACAGTAGAAAATCTATTAAACAAGCCTATAAGTTGCTTTGCCCCTCGAGGATAATTTCTTACTAAATTAGAAATATCCCAACATGAGTTGGTTAAATTACATCTACCACCACCACTAATTCTAACTTTTTCTAATACTTTTGAGGTGCCTTCTAGTATCACAACAGATCTAAGACCATTACTAATCGCAGTAATTGCTGCCATAAAACCAGAGGCACCTCCACCGATAATGACAAGATCAGATATCATCAGATTTTATTTCCTAATAATTTAAATTTTAATAAAACTAAAATATAAATTATTTAATTACAACTTTTATTTATTTAATCAAACTTAGATTTTTAGAAATCATAAAAGAATATGAGTTAAGTTAAAGTAAATAAGATTTTCTAGAATCACATTGTCTTGATACCAAGTTTAAACCTTAATTCAATTCTTTTTTGTTGTATCTTTCTTAAAAAATAAAAAAATATGGCTGGCCCAAAAAGAGATGAAGCAAAATCTATTCTCTCCTACGTGAGACAAGAGCTTAGATATATGGACGAAGACCTAAGGAATGATGGTTTACTACCAGAATTATCATCCCTAAGATCAGTATATGAACAACTTTCAACTTTACTAGAACTTTCAGACGGCAGGAGAAAAAAGAAAGACAAACCAGAATTTCCTGAAGACAAAAAACATTAAAAATCCTCTATCAAACTACCCTATTCAAAAAATCAATATTTTTACCTATATCTCTGAAGAATTTATTTAACTCTATTTTTATTTTGTCAATATAAGAGCAGGTTTATAGTCTATTCTAGAATTGAGCAATATTATTCTAATTCAAGTTAATAAATACCTATTTTTGAAAAAAATGCATAAGAAAAATAAAAATTCTGGTATTGAATCTAATCTTCTAAGTCCTATGAGTCGTATTCGCTTTTGGAAAAAAGGAGAAATGGCATATTCGGCTATAAAAAAAATAAATGAGCTTAAAGCCCATAATGAATTGGACAAAGCCCAAATAATGTTAGATGATTGGATTTTTTAAAATTTCACTTCAAGAAAAAAAAATAAAATCTTTTATATCCAATCTAAAGGTGAAGTAAATTAAACTTTAACCTAATAAATATATATGCCCTCCATAAGAAAAAGGATTGGCTATCTTCCTTCAATTAATGCTCAAGAAACAATCACTAAAATTGCACATAAAGAAAAATTAAGCCAATCAAAAGTCGTAGGAATCTTAGTAGAAGAAGCATTAAGAGCGAGAGCTGGGTTAGAAATTCAAAATTCAAAACATTTAATTAGAAAAAATTTTTATAACAAGAGAAATAATATGGATAATTCATCTTTCAACTACAGCGAGCTCGATGAATTAATCTCTGACAAAGGTATAACTTACAACACAAAAACATACAATAAGGGTTTAAGTGATAATACAACTAAACCAAATGAAAAATATAATGAAGAACTATTTGAACAGTTTAAACAATTTATTATGTTAAGAAAAAGAATACAAGATAAATAAAATAATTACATGACTCAATCATTCTAAAGAATGCAGAGATCAACAAAAAGCACACATAAAACAAAACAATGGATTAGAAAGTGGTGGTAATAGTTCTTCTAAGGATCACCTACAAGTTTTTTTTATAAAATTTTTTAAATATAAGCATGACATCCACAACAAGTCGTCCAAAATCAGACTCATCTAATATCCTTGAAGATGCGTTAGATCAACCTCCTATTGGAGAAACTGCTAATTTTGCATGGAATGCAACCCCATTAGGAATTGCCGCAATTTATAAAGGAATTTCGCCTGTAAAACCTCCTTATGAACAGGCAATTAAAGAAGGTGAGGAATTAGCAATGGATTTAAGCAGAGAAGAGAAAGAATTTTATTTAACTCAAAAAGGGCTTGCACTTGTTTTCTACTCTTAGATAAAATTAAAATATTTTTATCAATCGTCTTCAACAGAAGAGTCAATGACCCACTCGTCGCTTATTCCAAGAAGAACAAGAGCTTTATCTTCCCAATCAGTATCAATTGACCAATCGTAAGGGACTTCAAAAGAGAGTGTGATCTCATTCATATCTTTTTTATAAGTTTTACTAATAGGTGGAAATTTATCTGATAAGTTGTTATCAATTAGGAACATATCATCATTATTTATGTATTCAACGTAGCCTAAATTCTTTATATGCTCTTCAAATTTAAGATCAATTCTAACATTAAAACAATGAGCTTCATCCCAGTCAGAATAGTGAGAAAAATATCCATCCCAGGAATTTGACATTTTTTAAAAGTCTGCTTTTGTCTTTAGATTAATAAAAAGTTCATTATTAGCACTAAAGTGTTAGAAGAAAAGAAATATAAAATCACATCTTACGAGGAAGTCAATCATTCACATTCAAAGGGATCTTAAATACATAAAAAATATTAACTTGATTGTTTAATTAGCAAAGGTAAGAAAATTAAAATCATTAAGTACCCAAGTACCTAGAGTAAGTAGCCCGAATCCAGCAACAAACATGATGACCGCAGCAAGTTTATATCTCGTAGCCTCAGATCCTCTTCTAAGTAAAAAGGTATCAGCAGCAAAAGAAGTTGATTCAGGAATACTCTTTTGGACTGTTTTTTTTCTAGATGAAAACATGTTTAAAAAATCAAACAATAATTAAATTAATGGAATTTTTCTTCGACTGCGAAGAATCCACGAACTTAATCAACTAAAAACGGCAAACAGGAAAAGATAGTGTGAAAGTAAATAGATAAAAAAAATAGATGAACGAATTTTCGAGGTAAAAATCAGAAAGAAACGTACTACATAAGATAATGAATCATCTAAATCAACTGGTACGAAAAAGAACATTTTGTTATGTCCCAAGAATGAGTTAATAAACTTAGTTTATAAGTATATTTAATTAATATAGTTCTACTTATGATTAATCAAGAAGGCAGTCACAGGTAGAAAAAATATTATTATGGATAATTTAATAAAGAAATTATGTACATATGCCCATGATATTTTTTAAACTTTCTAAATTATTATCTGAATAAATATTAGTTTCAATTATTGGGCAGATATTATATTTTTTATAAATTTTTAATAACTTTTCAACCAGATAATAAGCAACATCTACTGATTCTAAAAACTCACTAGAACAATACACTCCTTTCCATGGTCTAAATTTAAACCTCGCTAAAAATTGGGTAGAAGGAATAAAAATACTCCCGAATAGATTAATATTTGATAATTTTGATGTATTATTAAAAATAGAGTCAATTAGATTTTCTAGTATTTTAATTCTACTTTCAAGAAGTTTATAATCCGTGCCAAATTGAATCCAAATAGAACTCACATTACCTGATTGAAGCTTTTTCTCTAATCTTTTAATCTCTTCATTAAACAAAAGGGCTGGTAAATAAGGATTAAATGCCACTCCAATATCAATATATCTTTTATAAGATGAAGAAATATCTTTAAGGAAATTAAGCATAGAAACAGAGTCTAATGTCGTTCTTCTTTGGGAACCAGATACAAGAAGAACTTCATTACACCCTAAAGATTTTGTAACCTCAAGAAATTTAATAAAAGAATTCTGTGTATTAATTCTATTCTTTCTAAATTCATGAAGAATACTAAAGTGAGGAATAATATCTATACTTGGAAACTCTTCTCTAGAAATTTTAATTGACTCTAAGAGAAAATCTTTTTTCAAGGTATTTTTACAAGGTATATTAATTTTATACAAATTATTTTTCTGATAAAAAGACAACATTGAACGAAGGTCATTTAATGATTTAAATGATATTTCAACCCTTATATTATTCAGTTTAAATAATATATCCTTCATTTATTAAAAATAAAAGTTTTTAATAAAATTATATCATATAAAAATATATAAAAGCCAATAAAAGCTATATTAGTATAAAAAATATTTAATTAAAGTAGTTTTTAAATATTTTAAATTTAATTAAATAACCATTTATAAATAGCTTTCTTTTTACAATCGATCTCATCAAAAGAACTGTAATAATAATCATTCCATGAATCAAAAGGAATTCCCAGAAAAATCATTAGGTTAAGTGGATATTCATCAGAGTCAGTACATTTGCGGAAATCATCCCTAAATAAAAAGGTAGGTTTACCTAAGGCAATAGCTACACCAAGCTCAACCATTACGCCCTCATCAGGAGGCGTCCCATTTACTATTGCGAATAAGCCATCAGATCGCTTCAAATCGTTTAGGTTTGAACAAGCGACTTTATTAGCCCAACCAAGAGTTGAAAAATCGGTATTACTATTACGAGTAAAAGGTTCCAAGACTCTTGCACCCATAGACTCAAGTTTTGCAATAAATTCTGGTAGAAGTTTTAATCGCGAATGACTAGAGAAACCATATGGAGAGGCCAGGTAAAGTGTTTTATTTGTCAATTTTCTAATCTCTAGATTTACTAAAATACAATTTAATAATATCAATAAATGATTTATAAATAAAATGCTAAGGATCTAATTTATTGATATTTTCTTTTCCATTATTCAAGCGTATTGCGCCTTTGTTGTTTTCAGAAAACCGCTCATTAGCATCTTTTACTAATAAAAGTGAGAGATCCTTTATATTGCTAATGAAATTCTTTTGATTGAAATACATTTTGGTTATTAATTCTTTAATCTCTAAATTAAATGTTGTATTAGACAACAAAACAATTGAAGTCCAAGAAGTGATTACTACTGAAAAAATAAGAGCTAACTTAAAAGTTTTATGGAAAATATTTAGCAATTTGTCAAATAATAAATACACAAATTCATGATAACTATTAAAAATTAAAATGCCCATTAAGGCTTTTACATTTTATGCAGTCATACTCATATCACAATCAAATTCAACCCAATTGGATTCAATCAACTGCTTCCAAGTCTTTAATGAGTCTTGCTTTGTGACCTTTCTTCTGCTTTTGAATTCCATAGGCTTACCGCTTAGATCGATCCCCCACATATCAATAGTAAAATCAGTAGTGATCTTTTCATTAGACACTTTTTTAAAACCAAAATGAATAACCCACTTATTGTTAGGATCCTTAAGCCATCCAATAGGGGCTTCTAAGTTTTCTACTTTTTTCATCTAAAAACAAAGTCTTAATTTTGTTTTTAAATAAAAAAGCAAGGTTCGTCAAGCCTAAGAATCTAAAGTGAAGTTAAAGAAATAAAAAGTCAATTATTTATAAAAGTTGAAAGAATCTATATAATAATTACAAAACAACAAATCAAAGAAAATGTCCTCTGAAGCTGGTAGCACGCAATGTCGAGGTTTGATAGAAGCGAAAGAAAGCCTTATAAGAGCGATGAACTCCCTTGGTGCGACCGATGATACAGACAACATACAAAAAACCTTACGTGAAATCTATAATGAACTGGAACAACTCCATGAATCCAGAAGAATTAAGGAATCGAACAATCTTAATTAAGCAGATACAAAATGGAATCGAATAATAGAACTAAAAAATAAAAGACATATATTCTTACCTTTAAGTCGAACAATTTATAAGAATACATTATTAGTTACTTATTTTAAGTAGAATATATTATTAAAATCAACCAAAGATTCTTAAGAAAAAATTACACAAAGTTATACTATGCAAGCTTATACTAAAAAAGTTGCTAATACTGATAAAATAAACAAAATTATAAATAAAATGTCAACAAAAGATATTAATATCAACAAGATAGAAGATCTTACGAAATTCAGATCTGCACCAAAACTAGATAAAAATCAATCAAGAATACTTTTAAATGAACTTAAAAATATTATTTACAAATCAGATTGGTTAACAATAGGAGTAATGTCACCTTCAATTAAAAAAGGAATTAATGCCGTTAGAAAGATAGAAGAAAAATTTGAATATCAAGAGATGAAATGCATCACATTACCAAAGTCAGAAGGTCCAATATTTTTAAAAGCGAATCAAAAAACAGGAGAAATTCACGCTAGAGTTGAATTTGGATTGGGAGAGGGTATATTAATAAGTTGCCAAAATTATGAAAATTCATCTATCTCAAAAACTGTTGGTCCCTTTCCATTGGATTTCTTTGATTAAAAATATTATTCCATCCCAAAGAATATAATGTGAATATAAAAAAATAAAAATCTAAAAAGAATCAAAAACTTAGAAGTATGTCAAAAGAAATGCTATTGTAAAATTGAAAATCATACTAAAATTTTAATTCATTACTAAAAAATCTAATTTAGTGATAAATAAAATGATTAAAAAGATCTTCTACATTAAACCTATTAGGAATGATTTAATCCATATACCTTTTAATCTAAATGGATAAAGAAAGAGGCAAGTTTTATCAATCTGGAGATGGCTCCTATTTTTATTCGGCTGATGATGCCTCCAAGTGGGATCTTCTCGATAGGATTGGCCAACTGAATCTCCTACATGTATTAAAAAAAGAATGGGAGCCTGAACAATCGAGTCAAAGTAAACTAAGAAAAGTACTTCAAGACATAAATGTTGATGAGTTCGAGGACTTTATGGCAGATATACTTGGAATATCGGAGTCATTCGAGGAGATGGTATATGAATTCGAAGGTAATATAAATTTAAGCCCTGAATATTTAGAAAGGGTTTACCCCGAAGAGAAAGAAAGTCTAGAGAAGTTAAAAAAACAGATAAAAGAACACAAAGAGTGGAAGGAAAAACATCAAGCTTCATATTCCTTTTTAACACGTAAACTCCTAGAAAAAGAAGAAACAGACAATAACGATAATAGTCTATAAATATAAAGAAATAGATGTACTTTGGATATTTTAAACTTAATTTGAGGTATCTACAGTGATACAAATTAGCTCCCTATTTATATATTAATTATATATAATTAATTAATATTTTATCTTATATATTCTATCATCAATAATTTGAGAATTTAGTGATCATAGTCATAGCTTTACTAAATTATGCTATTTGTATATATATCGTGATTTTAAATATTTTTGCTAAAAATTCCATAGTACAAAAACATGATAGGAATCAATGAGAATCTACAAGGATATAAAAATAGACTTGTTAAATAACTAAGAAGTTCAAAAGTAGCCATAAATACTTTAATACAACCTAAATCATGATTAATTTGCTTACTAATCTTAAAGTTTTCACTTTAATTGTTGAACAAATGAAATCCTAGATAAGTTCAAATAGAAGTTGCCGGATACACTCTTGCAGACAAAATCATATTAAAGTGATTTTACCTACACAGCTTAAAAAAAAATCCATTATAGTCGTAACAAATATTCACATGTCATTTTTCGCCCTGCCATTTCAATAAAGATGTTGAGTCTTTGCTCCATATGGCAATTCCAGCTATAAACGCAAATCCAATCTCAAGATAAATTTATTCAGATTTGGATTTACTAAAAGCACCAAATTTTCTTAAAACTAATGACTTCCACCAATCCAAAATCTACTAATTTAATAAATAGAGATGACGTAAATGAAATGATAGAAAATGCAATAAGACGGCATAATAGAAGGTCAACAATAATCTCGGCAATACTTGGTTGGATACTTATTGGGGGATATTCATTTGGCTTATTTCACGTAGTACAAAATATCTGAAAATCAGATTTTTATATTAATGAATAAATCGTAAAAATCTTTTGTCAAATAATCCAATTTAAATTAATAATATATATACGTAGTTCTTATCAAATAGTACGTAATTATGAATAATATAATAATTTAATCAAATCAACTATTGGTTGATACTGCTCCACTTATCTTGATAAGGGAGTTGATAATCTTCCTTATTCATTGGAATCCAACTCCAATCTGAACATATGGTTATTTGGTAACCAATCACATATAGGGCTAACAATGCATTAAACAAATTGATATGGGTAATAGGAGTATCCATGAATTTTTTAAATTTTATAAATCCTAGCTAAATTAGTTCTTGAACAACGCTTCCAATCAAAAAAGTGTCTATAAACTGCTTAAAGATAGAGTTAAAAAAAATTAAGTTTTTATTCTATTTAGAATTAATTATTTAAAAATTTAATATAAAAGATTTAGTACTATTATAAAGTTAATTACTAATTGTTATTAACAATTGGAACGGTAGGGTGATCGAAAGGATCATCATTTAATATCGGAGCACATACTTGACGACAAGATTTTCCCTGTTCATCTTCAATACAAACTTCTAAACATTCAAAATATCTGTCTTGTGCTGTTTTCATACTTTTAAAATTATTAATAACTAAACTTACTAGTTCAAGACTATATTTCATTAGAAATTAACAAAACTTTTTTAGGTAAATGCACTTATCTACGGTCTTTTAAATGAAATAGTATCTCTGAAGATTTTTTATTAGCATCACAGGCTAACACACATTGTGTCAATTCTTTATTAGCAAGAAGTTGAAGTATCCTAGCCATATCAATGGAAGATAGTTCTCCATCGGAACTCCACTTAAGAGTGGTTTTTCTTTGAATGGGTTTGATCATGTCACTTCTCTAAAACTAAGATACAAATAACATGATTTTTTTTATTTTTCTTTTTTCTTTTAGATTTATTTTATTTTTTGCAGATATATAGGTATAAATCACAAGATTACTAGAGGACTGTGGATCAGATTTGAATTATTATTTATTTAATATCCTTGAGTGTTTATTATTACATCTAAGGTTTTGATGAATAGTAAGAAATTACTAGATATTAAAAAAATTAGGATGATAATTTAAGCAATTAACTAACAGATGAAGAAATTAATTTTTCTAAATCAGACTTTTCATCTTGATATTTTGGTGCTTTGGATTTTAAGTCTTTAATAAAAAACTTCGCAAATTGTTGAGATTTAGGCTTTTGCATCAATAATAAATAATTTGAATAGCAAATTTTACTCAATCCCTAGGGGAATAAGTCTCGAATAATTTAGCAAATCTTGTAAGATAACGTGAGTGAAAACCGAACAATTCCTACTTAAAGGTTTGAACGGTATAAAGTCTTTTTATGAATTCTTATCATTCAATAACTAGATAAAGAGCAAAAATATAGGGATAGAAAACAAATAAAATAGATAATAATTAGTATAGATTATATATTTATTTTCTTTAATAAAAGAATCTAAAAAATAAGCAATATTGTATATAGTTTTAATATGAATTTGAATCCTTAACAAATAAATAATCTTTTTCGTTGTTCTAGTTTGTTGATCTAGTCCAATTTTTTCTCACTTTTGATTTTTTCTCGCCTTTCAAGATAAAAAGCATTAACAGTGGAGCAATTCCCATTAATGGAATAACAAGGTTCATAGCATAGTTATGCGTTTCTTCCATTTAAAAAAATATAATACATTTAATTTTAAATAAATTTTTCTATGTGTTAATGCGTAAAAACTCTCATTCATGCCAAATAAACCTTTTAAATCAAAGAAAATTATTTTTCATGAACGAAATCCATTCCTTCATTTTTTATTCATTCTAGATAATATAAGAGAAAATTTTTTTGCAATAGAAATGAACAATAGTTATTTTAACCTTAACTACTTATCTCCCACAGGATTAATTGGTTTTTGGGTCCTATTCATAGGACTAATTTTTACTGGAGTTATGTTCTATTTTGTCTTTTTTAGGCTTAATGAAGAAGACTATTCATGCAAGGATAGAAATAGGAAAATACTAGAAAAAGAAATTCAAAAGCAACGTATAGCTAAACTTTATCCGAAAGGCAAATACTAAAAATACAAATATATCATCTCATAAAAAATGCCCAAAGTTTATAAAACTAGATATAAATTTAGTAACCTCTGTTATCACAATTAATTATGGCTTTTTAAATAGTTTATTAATTCTCTGAACAACCTAGAATTATTCAAAAGTCTAAATGAGATAAAACGAAGGAATACGAGCTCTTTGGGCAATAGGAAACAATTTCTATTACATCTCGTTTTTCTTCTGAAGATTTTGATTTTTTGTGCTAATAAAAAGAGATAATAGGATGATAAAAAAATGGCTTCTAAATTAATGAAAGCCTGTTTTAATTAAACTTATGGCTTCGAATCGAGCAAACACTAGTATTAGTCTTAATGAAGGGTACCCTTTTTCAGCTTCAGGAAAAAAGGTTCCCGCAGCTTTATCAATGATGGTCGACTCAATGACTAGCATGGTAGAAAGGGCAAAAATCGATTTAGAGAGTGTTGATCAACGAGCTAGAGCTGACATTGAGAACATCGATCAAAGAGCAAGGAAAGATGTAGCACTTCTAGACCAAAGAGCAAGAGAAGACATTCAAAAAGTTGATCAGAAAGCCAGAAGAGACATCGCCATTCTTGATAAGAAAGCAAGAGAGGATCATGAGCTACTTCGAAAAGCCCGCGAAGCAAAAGGATTAACCTCTTGAAGTCAGTTATTTAGTTATTCAAAAACCTAAGGTCTAAAGATCAAATAAACATCGATATTCAACTTTAATTATCAATACCAATTATAAAAAGAAATTCATTAATTAAGAGTTAGTACCACCTTGCCGTATGGCCCAAGAAGCATCGACCTGGAAAAACCAGAGGGGGATTCAAAGTGAAGCTTCGTTTCCAGAACAAGCTGGTCTACGTTACTTTCACGACAGCTTCCCCATATCGAAAGAGAGTCAGATCAGAGCACTTGAGAAGGCCAATACCAACAAGGCAGTACTAAACAATCTAAACAAAATATTATCAAGAGGTAGGCCAAATTGACCTTATTGTTTTTAAAACATCTAATGCTTCATTTTTTCGAAGCAAAGCATCTTCATTTTTCAAGAGATAAGTAACGTGACCCAGCTTTCTCCCTGTTTTCTCTTCTTCTTTTTCGTACCAATGAACATTCAAACCAGGGATATCCCTTAATTTTTCCAGCCTCTGAGTGAGTGGGATTGGATAGTTACTTTGCAAACCAAGCAAATTCACCATTAACGCGCCATTAACAAGCATCTGAGGCATGGGGACATTTATACCGGATGTAATACATATTTGTTGATCAAACTGACTACTACTGCAAGCATCTATAGAAAAATGCCCTGAGTTATGAGTTCTTGGAGCTATTTCATTTACAAGTAATCCTTCAGATCCATAAAAAAATTCAATCGCAATAACTCCTACATAGTCCAACTCAGCAAGCAAAGAGGATACGACATTTCTCACCATAAGATCAACGTCATGATTGATATCAGCTGGAGCAAGGACCCAGTCGCATATTTGTTTAGATTGATATGTCTCTACGATAGGCAAGCTACGTACAACGCCTTTTGAATCCCTACTAGAAACAATGGATAATTCCTTATCAAAAGAAATCCATTTCTCTAACATCCACTGTTCTTCTGTCTCAACTACCAGAAATTCTTGAAGTTGCTTTAGATTTTTAATAATTTTAGTTCCTTTACCGTCATATCCACCTTTGGCAGCTTTTGCCATCAATGGGAATTCCCAATCTTCAGGAAGATCAATATTTGATGATTTTTTTAAAGGTATAGGTAACCAATCAGGGCAGGGAATATCAAGACTATTTAATAGCTCTCTTTGAGTGATTTTATTAATTAAAGGTCTTATGGATTGAAGTCTAGGGACAAAAGAAACTCCATTATTTTCAAGAGAAAGTAAACTTGAAATATCAACCCATTCATTCTCAAACGTTATCAAGCAGGACTTTTCAGCAAGAAGTTTTGTCCCCACTGGATTAGTAGGATCATACAAAATGACTTGATCTGTCTTTTTAGCCGCAGGATCAGTTTTAGCTGCCGTCTGAACTACGACATCAACATCTCTTTTCTTTCCAGCCTCAACAAGAAGCATTGCCAGCTGTCCTCCACCCACGACCCCAATCATTTAGTTAAAGACCTCATTTTTAGATTTTTTCTCACTTGCAGGCAAATAACAAAATCGGGAACAAACAAATAAAAATATTGTATGAAGTGTGATTTTAATAAAAACATCCTTAATTCACAACCCAAAGAATTTTCAACTATTTGATTATTTTGATCTGAGAATAAATAATGAGCGTATATAAATACATATTATTTGCTTATGAAACTTCTTCGTCAACCATATAATTAGTTCTATATTTATGATTTAACATAGTAAAGCCATTAAATATCTTATATCCTCACAATTGTGAATAAAGACAACCACCATATTAAAGTCTCCCTAACTAGCAACCCATACGAAATAGTTATTGGGAAAAACAGTCTTGAATGCATAGGAGATGAGCTATGTAATATTGGCTTTAAGAAAGGACTAAAAGTATTAGTCGTGTCTAATAAGGAAGTCTCTGATCACTACAGTGATTGCATAATAAAAAGTCTGAATAAAAATAACTTCAATCCAAAACTTTTAATAATAAAAGCAGGCGAAGACCAAAAAAATCAATCATCTATAGATTTAATCTACGATGCGGCATATGAAGCACGATTAGAAAGAGGATCATTAATGATTGCTCTTGGAGGTGGCGTAATTGGAGATATGACTGGTTTTGCAGCTGCTACTTGGTTGCGTGGAATTCATGTCGTCCAAATCCCTACCACATTACTTGCCATGGTTGATGCCTCTATTGGTGGTAAAACGGGCATAAACCATTCAAAGGGTAAAAATCTTATAGGTGCTTTTCATCAACCTAAATTAGTGCTAATAGACCCTAAAACACTATTTACGCTTCCATCACGAGAGTTTAGAGCGGGTATGGCTGAAATAATAAAGTATGGCGTTATTTCAGACCTAGAACTATTCGAACTTCTAGAGAGAGAAAATAATATTTCTGATTTTTCAACAATAAAAGAGAGACTATTAATAGAAATAATTAAGCGTTCTGCTAAATCTAAAGCAGAAATTGTTGTAAAAGATGAAAAGGAAAGTGGGCTTAGGGCATTTTTAAATTATGGACACACATTTGGCCACGTAATAGAAAATCTTTGTGGTTATGGGAAATGGCTTCATGGTGAGGCAGTCGCAATGGGAATGATTGCAGTCGGCCAGTTAGCGGTTCAGAGGGGACTATGGAAAGAAATTGACTCAGAGAGGCAGAAAGGATTAATAGAAAAAGCGGGTTTACCATCTAAGTGGCCCAAGCTTGAGATAGAGAGTGTTCTAAGCTCACTTCAAGGAGACAAAAAAGTGAAAAACGGCAAGGTCAGTTTTGTTATGCCTTTAAAAATTGGTGATGTAAAATTATTTAATAATATTTCTAATAAAGAAATAAACGAATGCTTGCAAAAAATTAGCTAATTGGCTCTTCAAGAAAACGTTTTCCTAAAATCAGATCATCATTATTATCCTTCTGAAAAGCCAACCACCTAAAGTTCCCTAGTCCCATGGGATCAACTAGCCTCAACAATGACTCTCTTCGATTTAATGCCGCTGAAAGATTATTACTACTTGTATTTTGAAGAGAAAAAAGAAACTTTGAAAGTCCAAGGGCCAAGAGAGCTTGTCCCTGTCTAGTCTCACCAATAAACTTCCATCCGTTAGTCAGAGCATAATTAATTGTTGATTCGATACATAAATGTGCTGTCAAATCACACAAGCCAGCATCTTTTAAAACATTAGAGTTTGCTTCTTGATTTCTATAGGAAAGAAGAGTACCGTCTTTTCTCATTGCGTTATAGTAACGCTTCGATTCCATCGCATAGTCGACAATTAATAATGAGCCATTAATTAAAACCTTAGACAACTTCCCAAACCAACTCGGCACATCACAATGCCATTCGGTGACCCATCTACTAAAAATATTCTTTGGTGGAAACGCAATTTTTAAAAGACTATTGGATTCATTCAAAAATTCAATAATCTCAGAAGTAGGCTCAAGATCAACAAACTCCAAAAAATATTCATAATTTGTTTTTTTTAAAGAGACTCCCTGCCTAAAAACTTTTTTATCGCAAAAAACCAACCTCTCTACGGGGAATGCATCCAAAACCTCATTGGCAATAACTACACCAGTTACTGGGTTTAAAATGAGATCATCGATATTGCTCCAGCGACAATTTATCCCCTTCAAATTATTAACTACTTTTTCTTGTCGTCTTCTCATCCCTACATTTAATTCAACTAGAATAAGCTCAATTTTATTGATTAAAGAAGGTGCGATTTCAGCAATGGCCATTATCAAATCTCTTGATAAAGTCCCTTCTCCCGGACCAATCTCAATAAGAGACAACATCTTGGAATTAACTTCTGATTTTTCTAAATCGAGCATCCAATCAACAACTTGTATAGCTAATAAACGAGCAAAATCATTGCTCAAAGACGGTGAAGTACAAAAGTCTCCGTCCTTACCAATATTTAACTTTCCAGTTGAATAAAATCCATTTTCAGGATCATTTAAAACTAAATCCATATATTTGTAGAAACTAATTGAACCGCCACTATTTACGATTCGATCAATCAACCATTCGGGACATCTCGCGATCGGGTCAATCATGATGGAGAATACCCCCAGAGAAGATCAAGCACATGCTGAAGAAATCATTTAACAGAGCCATGATTTTTTGTTTGGGACTTGTAATAATGTTTTCAATGGTAGGAGGCGCATATGCTTACGATAATCCTGAATTATTACCAAAAGAACAAACACCTATAATAGATCTTGCAAAAACCCTGAGTGAGAAACAAAGATTAGAATTGGAGGAATCGCTAATTTCTTATGAACAAGAAACTGGTTGGAAAATAAGAGTTTTGTCGCAATATGAAAAAACCCCTGGTTTAGCAGTCAAAGACTTTTGGAATCTTGATGAGACAAGTTTACTTATAATTGCTGATCCAAGAGGTGGGAATTTACTGAGTTTTAATGTTGGAGATGCTTATTTTGCACTAATGCCCAGAATATTTTGGGTGGAATTACAAACCAGGTTTGGTAACCAATTTTATGTAAGAGATAATGGTGAAGACGGTGCAATTTTAGCTTCTATACAAGCGGTTGAGACCTGTTTAGACCGTGGTGGTTGTGAAGTTGTACCTGGCTTACCCCAGGAACAATGGCAATGGACTTTATTGACATCTCTATTGGGAGGGATTATTGCAGGTTTCGCAGCCTCGCCAAGAAAAGAAAATGAATCATTCTCAATAGGATGGCTTCTGCTACTTTCGCCTCTTTGGATAATGTTATTTGGAATTTTTGGCATTGCTCCAGTGGTAACAAGAACTAATGAAATTTTGCCTTTAATGAGAAATATTTTGGGATTTATAGGCTCTGCAATTTGTGCTTACTTGATTGCAGAAAGAAAATTTAAGGATCCCGATTTTAATAACGAAACTTAAAATCAATGAAATACAAAGCCAATAAAATTATTTACTACTAGTTGTTTGAATTTAATAAAATCTCCTTATATGCAATTGATGCATCATTTCTATACCATCTGTGCGATGCATGAACAAGCTTGTTATTAGAGAATTCAACCCAAGAGAAATGACACAAATTCTCACCTGCAGAATCAATACCTCTTCGTGGAACACACGCTGCATTTAAATATGAGGTTCCCCATAAATCTTTAGCAAAAGTTTTTCTGGTTCGATTCCCCCCAATTCTTAATTGATGATGAGTGTGGCCAAAAACGACTAATTCTGGAACCCTAAATTTACGAATTTGATCAATTGCGATACCAAGATCTTTATCTCCCCAATCCATTGATGGCAATTTCCAATCCCTACCACAAAGGCTAGAAGACTCAGATCCAAGGCCAACCGGTCCCGAATGAGCAAGTATTAATAAAGGGAAATCTAATGGTGCAGACTTTGCGGCAGACACAATCCTAAAGACAGATTCATCAAGGCTGACCTCCCCGAATACAGACTTAACTTCTGTTGTTAAGAAAAACCCTCCACCACCACTGCAAGGTCTAGCTCCAACAACAGAAAGTTCATTTAATGCCCATTTTGATAAATTCCATGAACAATTCTTTTCACCTAACAAATCCAATTGGGCTTTTAAAACATCGCCAGATCCATCTCTTCCTCTATCATGATTTCCAAGTATTACTGCAGTGGGAATAGAAATTTTATTTATTGCCCGAACAATTCTTAAATCACCATCGGACAAGTCGCCAACAAATAAAACACCATCAGGATTTAGTTCCAAAAGTAAATCCAGATCATCCTGACTCCATGACCCATGTAAGTCTCCAGCGATAGCAATTCGGATATCTGTCAGATTTTTTTGGAAATTACCCTCTATACTGCCCCAACACATTGATTTGGAAACTAATTACTACTGTTTCCTATTACAAGACTGATATATCAGTCTCAAATAAAAGAACAAATCTCATTAATGAGATAAATTTTTTGCGTAAACAAAGAAACGCAATAATTCTTGCTCATTACTATCAAGAGCCTGCGATACAGGATGTTGCAGATTTTATTGGAGACTCACTTGAATTATCCAGAAAAGCTTCTAAGACAAATGCAGACGTAATTGTTTTTTGTGGCGTTCATTTTATGGCTGAGACAGCAAAAATCTTGTGCCCAAATAAGACTGTTCTTCTTCCTGATTTTGATGCTGGATGCACACTTGCAGATGATTGCCAACCTGATGACTTCCAAAAATTCTTAGACAAACATCCTGATCATTTTTCTATAAGCTATATAAATTGCAGTGCAGCGGTAAAAGCAAAAAGTGATTTAATTTGTACAAGTAGTAACGCAGTTGATCTGGTCAACAAATTACCCAAAGATCTACCAATATTATTTTCACCAGATAGGAATCTTGGTAGATGGGTTGAACGTCAGAGCGGTCGGAAATTAACTTTATGGCCTGGCAGATGTCTAGTACATGAGACTTTTAATGAAGAATCTCTTATAAAGTTAAAAATCAAGCACCCAAGCGCTGAAGTTCTTGCCCACCCAGAATGTCAAGAAAATTTATTAGATTTGGCCGATTTCATAGGTTCAACAAGCAAATTGCTGAATTACTCTCAAAATAGTGAAAATAGTAAATTTATCGTTCTAACAGAGCCAGGGATAATTCATCAAATGAGATTATCAGACCCTTTAAAGTCATATATCGAAGTACCTGGAATAGATGGATGTAGTTGCAATGAATGTCCATACATGAGAATGAATACCTTAGAAAAAGTATTAAATTGTCTAAAAGAAATGAATCCAGAGTTACATATGGACGAACAAATAAGATCAATGGCCTACAAACCACTAAAAAAGATGCTTGATATGAGTAATTAACTTGGCTAATGAATTTATCCCTTTTTATTGTTGTTTTAGGGGGAAGAAGTTTAAAAGGTAATATAGAACTACACGATGTAAGATGGGTTATAGGCGAATCAATTGAGGATACATTCTCAGAACTTAGAGCACAATGGTTAGGTGAAACTAACGGACTACATATTGATAGTTATAAGCGTATTAAATATGTAGAGGGGTATGAAATAGTCATTTCTAAATCTAAAAAAGATAAATTAAATCCCCCCGGAATAGATGACATGAAACTTTGGTTTGTTAATTTAGGTGGGTACAATCCTAAAAAAATGTATGAAGAACATGAATTCAATCTAATTGTCGCAAAAAAAGCTATTGAGGCAAAGAAAAAAGCCAAAATAAAATGGGAGTCAAATTTAAAAAATAAACATAATGATGATTACTCAGGTATAAATCATTTGGAACAAGTTGACGATTTTCATCCTATAAAAATAAAGAGTTGGGAAATAAATTTAATACCAGACCCTGAAGAGAGAAATGAAAAACTTATTCCTGACTGGTATGGATATAGAAGGATTGATAAGTTCTAACTATTTATGCAGTGCGTATACTAAATTAGATTTTAAGGGGTTATAAGAATTTTTATTACCTTCATCTTTAAACTTTTTAAGTAATATATTTTCAGCCGCAACATATTGACTATCTTTTAAAGTTCCAAGATCTGAATTTGTTAATCTATTTTTATCATTCAACAAAAGATCTACTCTAATATCAGGTTCTATTCCATTTTTATTAATATCTTTACCACTTGGTGTTAAATATTTAGCGACTGTAACTGTTAGACCTGAGCCATCAGAAAGAGACCTTACTGACTGAACCAAACCTTTACCAAAAGTCTTTTTACCAACCAATAATCCTCTTTTATTATCTTTAATTGCTCCAGAGAGAATCTCGCTGGCACTCGCAGATCCTTCATCTATTAAAACTACAACTGGTCTATTAGTTAAGGCTCTACTTTTTGCTCGCCTAATATCAGTTATACCATCTTTGGTTTTAGTACTAACAATAATTCCTGTATTTATCCATTGTCTAGCTATTTCAATGCTTGCCTCAAGCAAACCACCAGGGTTACTTCTAAGATCTAATACATAGCCAAAAGGTTGTTGTTTTTCTAATTTATTAATGGATAAACCCATTTCTTTTGGAGATTTTGCATTGAATTGTTTCAATCTTAGATATCCAATTTTCGCACCTAAAACCGTATTATTTATTCGACTATCAACGACATTAATTTCAATTCTATCTCGTATTAATGAGACATTTAAGAACTCATCATCTCTAATAATACCTAGTTCAACTTTTGTTCCTTTTTTACCACGAATAAGTTTAACGGTACTATCTATACTTAGACCTTTGATAGGGTTGCCATCTATAGATACAATTATATCCTTTGGTTTTATTCCTGCTAAAAAAGCTGGCGTCCCCTCTATTGGTGACACAACAACAATTTGATTATTAACTTCATCTAGAGAAATCTGAATACCTACTCCCATCAATTCACCAGTTGTATCTATTCTCATTTCATCGAATTCTTTAGGATCTAAAAATCTTGTATAAGGATCATCAAGTCCTGTCAACATGTTTTTTATGGCAATATATGCATCGTTATTTTCAAAATATTTGGATGATAGTATTTCTTTTCTTAATTTAATCCAATCTTCTGCCTTATATTTTCCTGAATAGTCCAAAAAGTCGCGATATATAATTTGCCATACCTGATCAATAATCTCCTTTGGATTATTAGTAATCAAAGTAGAAGTGTTCGCCTGGAAAGAAAAAGATGGCGAAGGAAAAACAGCTATTAATAAACATATCTTTAAAAATCTCTTCAACATAATTATCAAATAACTTTTTTAATAATAAAACAATTAAAATGTATATTCAATTTTTAAGGATCTACCCATTTACCATCTTCTTTAATTAAATCAACTAAAGCCTGAACTCCTTCATCCTCAGGTACCCTCTTGATTTCATCTCTATTTCTATAAAGCGCAATGGTTCCAACACCTTTACCTACATAACCATAGTCAGCATCTGCCATCTCTCCAGGTCCATTAACGATGCAACCCATTACAGCGATATCCAAACCCGTTAAATGTTGAGTAGCGTCCCTAACTCTTGCTACAACTTCCTCTAAATTAAATAATGTTCTACCACAACTAGGACAACTAATATATTCAACCATAGTTTTTCTCAAACCAACCGCTTGTAAAATTGAATATGCAACTGGTATTTCTTTTTCAGGCGCCTCTGTTAAAGAAACTCTAATGGTATCTCCAATACCTTCAGATAACAATGTACCTATCCCTACCGTACTTTTAATTCTTCCATAATCCCCATCTCCCGCTTCAGTTACACCTAAATGAAGAGGATAATTAAATCCCTCTTTATCCATTGTGTCCGCCATCATTCTATAAGCAGCAAGCATCACTGGTGCTCGAGAAGCCTTCATCGAAATTACAATATTATGAAAATCCAATGAATGACATATTCGAATAAATTCCATAGCTGATTCAACCATTCCAAAGGGAGTATCTCCATAAGCAAATAACATTCTTTCAGACAAAGAGCCATGGTTAACGCCTATTCTTAAGGCCTTATTTTGCTCTTTTAGAGTATTAACAATTGGTTCGAATTTTTGTATAATTTTCTCTTTTATTACGTCAATTTCATCTTTAGTAAATTCAGTTCTATTGGGATCAGGTTTTTCAAAAACGAATAATCCCGGGTTGATACGAACTTTATCTACATGCTTAGCTACTTCTAAAGCTATTTTCATTCCATTGTGGTGAACATCCGCTACCAATGGAACTGGTTGATAAGTGCTAGCTAGAAGTTTCTTGATTTCCCCCACAGCTTTTGCACTTGCAAGAGTTGGAACCGTTAATCTGACAATCTCACATCCAACTTCATGCAATCTCCTTATTGCGGCAGTTGAGCCCTCAATATCCATCGTATCTTCATTAATCATTGACTGAACCCGAACTGGATTATCGCCACCAATACCAATATCTCCCACCATTACAGTCCTAGTATCTCTACGGATAATTCTGGTGCTATATCGCTGTGAGAGATTATTTTCTTCCATATTCTTTTCCAGGGTCGCAATCATGAGTTAACAATTGAGCCTCTTTAATTAGTAAGAATGACATATTTAAGGGCTATTATAAAAAATCAATTTTTTCTTTGATTTTTAGGAAATCAGAATTAGTCAGACTCATCGGTTTACCTTCTTCTTTTGATGGATTCCTAAGTAAATAAGATGGATGGAAAACAGGCATAACAAGTCTGTCCTCCCAATCGATCCATTTCCCCCTGAGAATACTAATACGAGACTTGATTTTCAAAATCGCTTCTAGTGCTGTTGCTCCAACTAGAACTATTACCCTTGGATTTACAAGTTTTATTTGTTGATACAACCAGGGAAGGTTTTCTTGGATTTCAGCCTTTGTTGGACGTCTGTTTTGGGGTGGTCTACATTTGACCACGTTGCAAAAATAAACATCTTGGTTAATATCAATTCCTACATTTTGAAGCAATTTATCAAGTAATTTTCCAGACCTTCCTACAAAAGGTTCTCCCAGTTCCTCCTCCTTTGCGCCTGGGGCCTCTCCAATAATCATCAACTTAGCGAAAGGGTTACCCCTAGATACAACAATTTTGTTTTTGGAATTGCTTAAATTACAAACTTCAGAAAAGTCTTTATCAGGGGTGCTATTTTTATTCACATCAGAGCATCCAAATCTGATCCTTTTGAAAGGTACGGCACTAAAATCAAGAATTTATTACCTTCTGGATCAAGAATCCATTGCTCAGCTCCAAAGTTTGCCAATTTTGTTATGCCCATAACACTACCTCCTATTTTTAATATCTCAGAAATCCACCTTTCAATCATTTTTGATGGATCTTTAGAAGGTTCACCTTGAAAACATAATGAGGTTGAATTTCCTTTCCTTTGCCATTCATGATTCTCATTAGGTCGATAAAAATGTATTTTGGATCGATTATTTATTGAAATAAAATAATGAGTTGCATTAAAACCTTTATTTGCCTTGTCAGAGTTGACCTTGGCATAAAAATCAGACAATTCTTTAGGGTTTTCAGAAGCAATTACAAAGTTTATGTTCATCAAAGGCATGCAAGCATCTAATTAAGTAGTAAGTTTGTAATTAGATCAATTCACTTTAAAAGTGAATCTAAGAAAAACATTTTGAAGTTATGCTTCGAAGATGACTGACAAATCACAGATATCTATAAGAGCTCTCTCAATAAAACCTTCTCTAACTCTTGAGATCAGCGCAAAAGCTAAGGCTTTAAAAGCTGAAGGGAAAAATATTTGTAGTTTAAGCGCAGGGGAACCTGATTTTGATACCCCCGAATTTATTATCGATGCAACTCTAAAAGCATTAAAAGATGGAAAAACGCGCTATGGACCAGCCGCTGGAGATCCTGAATTAAGAGAGGCTATTGCGCAAAAACAATCAACTATTAATAAAGTTCCAACGAAAGCAGACAATGTTTTAGTAACGAATGGAGGAAAACAAGCAATATACAATTTATTTCAAGTAGTTTTAAATCCAGGAGATGAAGTCCTCATACCTTCACCTTATTGGCTTAGCTATCCTGAAATAACCCTTTTGGCTGGTGCGAAGCCAATTAAAATCAAATCTTCAACTAAAGATAATTTTAAAATTGATATCAATTCTCTAGAAGAGAACGTAACTGAAAAAACAAGGTTATTAATCATTAACTCTCCAAGTAATCCAACAGGCTGCGTTTTAACCGAACAAGAAATGAATACTATTGCTGAGTTTTTAAGAAGACATCCAAGAATTTTTTTAATGAGTGATGAAATTTATGAATTTCTTATCTCTCCAAATCAAGTTCATCACAGTTTCGCAAAAATAGCACCAGATTTAAAAAATAGAATTTTCACAGTCAACGGTTTTGCCAAGGCATGGGCAATGACTGGCTGGAGGATTGGATACCTAACAGGAAATACAGAGGTAATAAAGAAAGCCATTGCTTTACAAAGTCAAAGTACAAGCAATGTATGCAGTTTTGCTCAAAAAGGAGCTATTGCCGCACTTCAGGGCTCAAAAGATTGCGTTCATGAAATGGCAGAAATTTATAACAAAAGGAGGTTACTGATAACAGAAAGACTAAAAAAAATAAAAAATATTTCTTTTGTCCCTCCTACTGGAGCTTTCTATATTTTCCCAGAAATTAATCTAGATGATATCGATTCAATAAGTTTCTGTAAATTGGCACTAGAAAAGGTTGGCCTAGCAATCGTTCCAGGGATTGCTTTCGGAGATGACAAATGTATAAGAATTTCATATGCATCTTCAAATGAAATGATCAACGATGGAGTTGATAGATTAGAAAGACTATTAAACGATTTTTAAATTTAATAAAAACAATCAAAAAATCAATCAAATGCCAAGATCAATCAATTTCACCAAAATAACAATTGCTCTTTTATCAATATTTAATTTATATAATATTGGTTCATTAAAAGCAGAGGAAATACTTCGCATTGGGGCGATACCAGATCAAAACCCAGAGCACTTAAATCGTCTATATAAAGTATTATCCTCTGAATTAAGCGAGCAGCTCAATGTTCAAGTCCGTTATAAACCAGTTACTAATTATGCTGCAGCTGTAACAGCTTTTAGGACTGGGAATTTAGATTTAGTATGGTTCGGTGCTTTAACGGGTTTACAAGCAAGACTTCAAAGCAATGGATCCAAGGTAATAGCACAAAGAGATATTGATGAAAAATTCCATAGTATTTTTATTGCAAACAAGAAAAGTTCAATCCAAAAAATAAATAACATAAATGACTTAAAAACACTAAAAGGCAAGCGTTTTACTTTTGGCTCTGAAAGTTCAACATCAGGAAGATTGATGCCACAATATTTTTTAAACAAAGCAGGTGTTCAACTTAAAGATTTCAAAGGTGCAAGCCCAGGCTTTAGTGGTAGCCACGATTCAACATTAATGCTTGTGCAAAGTGGTTCATATGAGGCAGGTGCTCTTAGCGAAGAGGTATGGAAGAGAAATCTTGATAGAGGACGCGTGGACCCCTCAAAAGTCTTTGTAATTTGGAAGACTCCTTCTTATCATAATTATCATTGGCTTGCTCAAGGAAACCTAGATAAAAAGTTCAGAAAAGACTTTACGAAAGAGCTTAAAAATGTATTTTTACGTTTCAATGAAAAGTCAATAAAACAAAAACAAATTCTCGAATTATTTAGCGCAAAGAAATTTATAATATCAAAAAATGAGAATTATAATAAAATAGAAAAGGTAGGTAGAAAAATTGGAAAGATTAAGTGACTAAGTTACTAGAATTAAAGAATATAAGCCATAGCAATAAAGAAAGTATTAGAGTAAAAGGTATTAATTTAACAATAAATCAAGGTGAGAAGATAGCGCTTATTGGCAAGAGTGGCTCTGGCAAAAGTACATTAATCTCGATCGCGAATGGATCACTAATCCCAAACGAAGGGGATGTAATATGGAAAGGTTCTCACATTAACAATATTTCAAATATTGAGTCGTCAAAAATAGGAACTATATGGCAGGATTTATCTTTGATAGAAGAGCTAAATGTCGCTCAGAATATAAACTGCGGTGCACTAGGTAAACACAATTTCATATGGGCTTTAAAAAATCTTCTCGGAGTCTTAGATAAAGGTTTATGCCAAGAATGTCTAGCAGCAGTCTCTCTGCCAAAAAAAACTATTTATTCCTATATAAATAAACTTTCTGGTGGGCAAAAAAAAAGAATAGCAATTGCACGTCTTTTAAGACAAGAACCAGAGATTCTTCTTGGAGACGAACCTTTCTCAAATTTAGACCCTCTATTATCAAAAAATATCTTAAATTTATTTATTAAACAAAAACATTATCTTAGAATTAAAATCCCTGAGACCATACTTATAAGTCTTCACCAAATTAATTTAATAAATAATTTCAATAGAGTTATTGGGTTAAAAGATGGAGAGATTGTAATAGATAGAGAAATTTATAATATCAATGAATCAGAGCTTGATTGGCTATTTTAATTCACAATGAAATTAATAAAACCAGTATCAACTTTATTAACATTAATCCCATCAATAGCCTACATTCCCATTCTCATAGAAATCATCAAAGGATTTCATATTGGGGGTCTAAATATCATATTTCTATTCATAAGCTCAGCAATAAAACCATCTTTCAATCAAGAAGTAGTTAAAAGCGCATGGGAAGGACTTCAAATAACAATTGCTACTGCTTTAACTAGCTGGGTTATAAGTATGCTTATTGGAATTCTTTTAGGTATACTATCTACAAATTTATTTTGGAAAAGTATTCCTAAATTTTCTTATTTAGGTAAATTCATAAAATACTCATTAGCAATTCCAAGATCAATACATGAAGTAGTCTGGGGCCTGCTATTTATACAAATTTTAGGTTTAAGTATTTGGGTGGCAATTATATCTATAGTCATTCCCTATTCAGCCTTAACAGCAAGAGTAATTTCAGAGCAACTAGATAGTTTTGACATACAACCTCTAATAGCAATTAAGAAAACTGGATCTAATTTTATAAGCTCATTTATAACTATTCTATTACCAAAGTTAATACCTATCGTATCTACATATGGAAGTTACAGATTTGAATGTGCAATTAGAGGTGTAACATTACTTGGAATATTTGGATTAGGAGGTATAGGAACAGAACTATATTTAACTTTAAAATCCTTTGAGTTCAATGAAATGTGGACTTGTTTGTGGATGCTTTGGTTAGTTATGATTTTATTAGAGAAATTTATAAGATATTTAAGAAGTTATTTATCTGAAAATATTAGTTTGAAAAATTCTTTCTTAATTTCAATCTCAATATTTTCACTATCTCTATCCTTGGGTATTAGTTGGCTTTATAATCTAAATTTTGAGATATTTACTCCATTAAGCTTTTCGTATTTAAATTTACCTTCATTCGTAGATATAAGAAATGGATTTAATGCCTTACCTCTTTGTAAACTAATCATTACAACAATTTTAATAACTTTTTTCGCGTCTGGGATTGCAATAGGGACACCTCCACTTTTACTAGTATTATTCCCAGGTAAATTCCTTCTAAAAGTTCAAAATCTTATTTGGATCTTCTTTAGATTGATACCTCCTCCATTGACCACTATACTTATTCTTCTTTTTACTAATCCTAATATATCTGTAGCCGCATTATCACTAGGAATTACACATATGGGTGTCATGGGAAGATTGCTTACAGATAATATACTAAATCAAGAAAAAAATATTTATCGAGCAATTAAAAGCAATGGTTCAAGTAAGAAATCAGCAACACTTTATGGAATATTAGCCCCCCAAAGTAATAGTTACTTAGCTTATGGAGCATATAGAAGTGACGTAATTCTAAAGGAAACAGCAATTATAGGTGCAGTCGGAGGAGTAGGATTAGGGTGGCAATTACAGGAATCACTAAGCTCATTCGACTGGGCACAAGTCATGATAATAACTGCTACTTTCTCTTTATTAACAATATCAGGAGAATTTTTATTTAACACTTCTCAAAATTATTGGTTAAAGAATTCAACCAACAATTTCATTAGTTAGTTATTTTATTTAACATATCGACTTATGAATAAATATCAGAAAAAATTAATCATAATTGGAGATAGTGGGGTTTACGGATGGGGAGATCTAGAAGGAGGGGGATGGTCTGAGAGATTAAGACAAAACTGGTTAAATTTAGATGGTGCACCTATCATTTATTCTCTTGGAATAAGAGGCGATGGATTAGAGAAAGTTGCTATAAGATATAAGAATGAGTGGGCATCAAGGGGAGAGTTAAGGAGAAAAGTCCCTGAAGGTATTTTGTTATCAATCGGATTAAATGATACAGCTAGAATTGGAAGAAAAGATGGCAGGCCCCAACTTTCCGAAGATGCTTTTAAATTTGGCTTAAAACAATTAGTAAACGAAATTAAGAATGAAGTAGATATAATGGTTCTTGGGTTAACACCTGTTAATGAAGACTCAATGCCTTTTGCAGAATGTCTTTGGTATTCAAATCAAGCCTGTTCTAATTATGAAAATAAAATTGAAGAAACTTGCTTAGAATTAAATGTTCCGTTTTTATCTATCCATGAGAAAATGATCAACCTATTATCATTTAAAGAATTACTCTCATCAGATGGAATACATCTAAATACTAAGGGTCATAAATGGATTTATGACCAAATTAGCGAATGGCCAGCACTGAAGAATTGGGCTGATTTAAAATAAACATTTCAAACAAAATTCAAATATAAAAAGATAGAAATAATAGCGGCTATAGATGTCTGGATAGAATTAACTAATTCATTAGTCATCCAATCAATCTTATTTTGAACTACTGCTCCAATATAACTTTCCAAAAATGTTGCTAAATAACCAGAGAAGAAGACTATAAAAGCAACAGATAGTCCAGAAATAATCGATAGATTAAGCATAAAAATAGTCATGATAAAACTTCCTAACAAACCAGCTATTGAACCTTCGATACTTATTGCCCCCTCTGTTCCTGGTGATACTGACTTTAAAGTCGTAATTAGAAAAGTTCTTTTACCAAATCTTTTGCCAATTTCACTTGAAAAGGTATCGGAAAGTTTTGCACTGAAACTAGAAGCAAAACCCACCATGAATAAATTTAAAAAATTTGGCCAAAGACAACTTAATAAGGCGAGTGAGCAACCTGTTGCTGCAGACCCCCATACATTTTCAGGGCCACGTTGACCACCTCTTGCTTCAGCAATCCCTCGGGAAGCCTTATTTTTGTATCCAATTTTTGTAACTAAAGTTCCCAACAAGAGATAGACACAAACTGATATCCAACCATTCCAACCAATAGATCCTAATAAAAGTGTTCCAAGTATTCCAGCATGAATCCATCCTTTCTTAGTTAAAAATGGAAGCCTATGTCCTACAAATATCAACAAGAAATTAATCAGAAAAGCATTAATCCAAATACCGCTTATAGAAGAGAAGTTAGCCATCGTTCCTAGCCAGCAAGCCTATTTCTAAACAATAGACGGTTTTATGATCAAAAATATTCAATCTTAAAGCGATGATTTAAGTCTTCTCCATGAAGTCATTAACTGACAGGCACTTACGGCAGCTGTTGATGTCCTTAAAATAGTTTCTCCCATAGATACCCCAGACAAGCCAGAGTCAAAAGCTAATGCCTCTTCATCTTTGTTCCAGCCTCCCTCTGGGCCAACTACCACCCAAACTTGATTGACTTTATGTGGTGTTTCTTTTAACCAATTCACACAATCTTGCAAGTTTTGAATGCGTGTTGTGGCAAATCCTATTTGAGCTTCGGAAGGCAAATCATTTATCCAATTAGGAAAAGTCAAAACCTGCATTAGTTTTGGACACCAGAGTCTTTCAGATTGCTCAACGGCTTCATGAATAATTTTTTGAAATCTAATAATTTTTTCGTTACTACATTCTTTAACTACTGATCGTTTTGAAATTAATGGTTGAATAATGTCAACTCCTATCTCACAACTCATTTGCAAAAAGTTTTCAAACCCCTTTTTAGGAATAACTACAGCAATGCCTATTAATGGTCTCTCTCTTGGAACGACTTGAAAGGGTTTATCAAAAGCATTGGTAAGTTTTATAGTTTTATTTTCAACAATTTTTGCGTTCCAAAGATGACCTTTTCCATCAATAACCTCTAAAAGATCTCTCGATCTCATCCTCATAACTCTAGATAAATAATGTGATTCATTAGAGGTCAATATCAACTCTCCATTTGAATCGATTTCGTCACTTAATCGATTTGGATTTATAAATAATCTTCTTTTCTCAGCCATAGAAAATTAATCTGTTGAAGAAAAAATTGCATCAGGATGCTCTTCTACTGGCCAATCTTGATTTACTCCTCCGATAATTAGTTCTTCTATTTTCACAACATCAACATCCATTTGTTTTAGCACATTTATCAAAACATCAATTGCAATCAGGTCAGAAGTACCTAAATCGACCCAACATCTAGCCCAGCACTCATTAAATTCAAATTCTCCAAGATTATGCATTAATGATGGAAGACTAGAGGAGGTATCGTCATTTTCATAGCTCATCCAACTGATGTCAGAACCCATTTCGTGTGTTTGCAAATTTTCAGAATTAAATCCCCCAAGTCTGCCTAGAACATACCAAGAATCAAAAATACCATCGACATATTCTTTTTCTCCCTTACTTGGGACATCTGAATATCTAAGCCATATCCAACAATTGAAAGGATCAACTTCACGAAATCGAACTTCCATAAACAATAGATCTTAAAAAAGAAAAACTAAAAGATATCAAACATAATCTAATGTAAATTGATTAAAGAAAATTGAAAAATCTTTATTTAATTGATCAAAGCCTCAATGAAAAATAATGCTTAGTTTAAAAAATATTTTTTACCATCCCTCAACAGCAGAGAAGCCAATCCTTAAAGATTTGTGTTTAAAATCAAATGCTGGAAAAATCACAATAGTTAGAGGACCCAGTGGAAGCGGAAAAACTACATTAGTAGAAATAATTAGCGGTATATCTGGATATCAGAAAGGAGAGATAACATGGTTCAACAAAACTCTAAATGCACGTCAGCGCAGGTGGTTATGTGGATTGGTTTTTCAATTTCCAGAAAGATATTTTCTTGGATTATCGGTGGCTCAAGAATTACGCATTGGACATAAGAGGTTAACCACTGAAGAACAAGTTTCAGTTCTCACAAAAGTGGGGTTGATCAACTTAGATTTAAAGAAGCCGCCAGAATCTCTTAGTGGAGGACAACAACGACGACTAGCTATTGCTGTTCAATTATTAAGAAGTCCAAAAGTACTTTTATTGGATGAGCCAACAGCAGGTTTAGATTGGTCAGTAAGAAACGGAATTATAGAATTACTCGCAAAGCTTAAAGACAAGCAAACTATCCTAATAGTTACACATGAACCCGAACTTTTTAAAGATTTGAATACCGACAATTATGAGTTGAACAATGGTCAACTTATCCCTGAGTAATCAATTCAACTAATCAATGACAGATTTACTAGTTAGAGCTACTGCTGCGAAAGGAGGGATCAGGCTAGTTGCCGTATCAACAACAGAATCAACAAAAGAAGCAAAAGAAAGACATTCTCTTTCATATTTAACTTCTGCAATTGTAGGTAGGGCCATGAGTGCAAGCCTCTTGCTTGCAAGCTCAATGAAAGTAAATCATGGAAGGGTAACTTTGAGGGTAAGCTCAAATGGACCACTAAAAGGATTAACTATTGATGCGGGTAGAGATGGAAGTGTGAGAGGTTATGTTGGCGATCCAAGTCTTGAATTAGACCTAATTAAAAATAAAAGCAATAACTATACATTTGATTTTAAAAAAGCAACAGGTATTGGCTATCTTCACGTTATTAGAGATGATGGGAAAGGTGAGCCACACAACAGCACAGTTGAATTAATTAATGGAGGTATAGGGGAAGACATAGCTTCCTATTTATTACATTCTGAACAAACTCCATCAGCTGTGTTTGTTGGAGAAAGAATTAATCAGGATGGAATAGTTTGTAGCGGAGGACTATTAGCACAAATACTACCTAAAGCAGAACGAGACTATTCATTGATAGCCCTACTTGAAGATCGATGTAAAGAAATTAACTCTTTTAGTGAGTTATTAAACAAAAAAGGGGGTAACCTTATTTCTCTAATTGAAGAAATTTTTCCTGATCTTGATCAATCACATTCAGATATTATTACCACATCTCAAGAAGTTCGTTTTAAATGTAGATGCTCAAGAGAAAGAAGCCTATCAGCATTGAAGATATTGGGAAAAAAAGAACTTCAGGAAATGATAAAGGAGGATGGGAAAGCAGAACTAACATGTCAATTCTGCAAAAATGTTTATCTTATTAACGAGGATGAATTGATATCTTTAATCGATTGAGGGATTAATCAAAGAAAACCACTCCTAACCAGAGTAAAAATACTGCGGGTATCGCCTCAAATTTGTCTGTCGACAATGATCCAGCGTTATCAATAAATGATTGGGCCCCACCTAAAAGTAATGCACCAAATAGAAGTCCTATACTAAGAAGAAGAATGCACCAGAGGATAGAGGAAAAGAAAGGCCTACCTCTACGTGACTGACTAACGAATAAGCCTATTGTTGAGAATGAGAGTATTAATTCAACACTTTCAGAAGGCACAATTAAAACAAGTAAAAAAGCCAATAATCCAAGAGAAATCCTTAAATTCAATTCTTGTCCAGAGGGCAACTCTAAGCTTGGTAAGAAATTAGATTTTGATGCCTCGTATTTAGGAAGATTTAAATTTTTCAACCTAGTGAGAAGAGAACTAGGTCCTATTTCACCAACTTTCTTTGCTTCATTTTCTTTCTTTGATGCAGTTATTGCCTCGTTACTTGCATTACCAAGTTGTCTTGACTTAAGACTTACCATTAGTAATGAATCATAAGCAGCTTCTAATTTTGCTTTAGTGATTTGGTCATCTCCAGCCTCAATTAACTTTTTGTCCCTTGCTTCTTGAATAGCATCAAAACTTGCACCCTCATTTATTCCAAGTATCAAATATGGATCTTGTGAGTTTGAATTTGATTGTGAATTAGTACCAGAATCCATAGATTTTTAAAGAAAGATTTATGAACTATCTTTATTAATTAGATATTAATCTACTTTAAAGAGAAACAGGATCAACACCACTGACAACTGGAGCAACTGAGTTTAATTCCATTTCAGGATGATCCTCCTTTAACTGATTTAGATTCCATTCATTTTTAAAAAGCAATACTGGTCTAAGCCAAGCATCCTGAACCGTTTTACAATTAAAAATTCTACCAACCTCTTCTAAAGCCGGCCAACCCCCTTTTACCCATCTAGCGACTTGATAACCCATTGGTTCAAGCCTGGTTTCCACTCCATATTCGCTAGCAAGTCGATGTTGTACTACCTCAAGTTGAAGCTGACCAACTGCGGCCAAAATTGGATCTCTTTTACTTTGATCTTTATCGTAAAGAATTTGGACTGCTCCTTCCTCTCTTAATTCATTGACACCTTTTCTAAAGTTCTTAAAAGCTGAAGGATTTGGATTTCTTAACCAGCTAAATATCTCGGGGCTAAAACATGGAATCCCCTCAAATTCAACTCTAGGTCCAATAAATAATGTATCTCCAATCGAAAACATCCCTGGATTATTCAAACCAATAACATCCCCAGGGTAAGCATCATCAACAACGGCTCTATCTTGTCCAAAAATCTTTTGGGGCCTTGAGAGCCTGATTTGTTTACCCGTCCTAGCGTGTTGAACTGTCATATCTTTTTTAAACCTCCCACTACATACACGCACGAAAGCAACTCTATCTCTATGTTTTGGATCCATATTTGCTTGTAATTTAAATACAAATCCACTAAATGATTCTCTTGTAGGAACTATTGGGCCATCGAAGCTATTTCGAGCAACGGGTCCCTGAGATAGATCCAGAAAATTATCTAAAAATGGTCTAACCCCGAAGTTCGTCATTGCAGATCCAAAAAACACAGGAGTTAATTCGCCAGATAAGATTAATTCTTGATTTAATTCACAACCAGCCTCATCCAGGATCTCAATCTCTTCAAGTGCTTTTGTCAATAGTTCTTCTTCTACTAAATTTTTAAGTTCCGGATCATCAATTTTTAAACGTATTTCACTAGATTGCTTCCCTCTTTCCGCTCTAGAAAACAAAACAACTTCTTTGGTTGCGCGCTCAACAACACCTCTAAAAAGCTCACCACTTCCTATTGGCCAATTGACTGCAAAGGTTGACAATCCCAATTCAGACTCTATCTCATCTAATAATTCCAACGGTTCTTGACCAGGCCTATCCATCTTGTTGATGAATGTAAAAATTGGTATTTGACGCATTCTGCAAACCTCAAAAAGCTTTCTTGTCTGAGGTTCAAGACCTTTCGCAGCGTCCTCAAGCATTACAGCATTATCAGCAGCGGCAAGTGTCCTATAGGTATCTTCCGAGAAGTCTTGGTGACCGGGAGTATCTAATAAATTAATGGTCTTATCTTTATAAGCAAATTGTAAAACAGTTGATGTAATTGATATGCCTCTTTGTTTTTCAAGCTCCATCCAGTCAGAAGTAACTTTTCTCTGTTCTCCTCTCGCTTTTACTGCTCCTGCTTGTTGAATAGCTCCGCCATAAAGTAAAAGTTTTTCTGTTAAAGTAGTTTTACCTGCATCAGGATGTGAAATAATAGCAAAATTTCTTCTTTTACCAACCTCTGTACTTAAAGATACAGTTAATTCTTCTTCTAATTTAGTCTTGTCTTGGGGAGTTGATTTCATTATTGTTTTTGGTTGTTCAATTGTTCAGGGAAAAGATTAAATACACCCAATAATCTCAAAATAAAGCTCATCAACTTGAAAAACCTCTAATTGAGATAAGCCTGCATCAACTAGCTGTTGAATTACTTCATCAACTGTAAATGATGCCTTGAGAGATGCATAAAAATCCTTTTTTAGAATTTCTGGAGAATTTGAGAGATGTTTTTCTTTTATCTCAAATGCTTTTTTTAAAGAAGTAGGCCTTATTAAATCACGATGAATATGAATACACTTGGTTTTACCGAGTTTTTTTAATGCACCCCAAAACTTATATGGATCATGGAAATGATGCAAGGCACTATTACTGACTAGGACATCAGCTTTAGAAGGAAAATGTATTTCACCTGTGGCTATTGAATTAATGTCAATCAATTGATAAGAAAGATTCTCAGTAAGATTTTCGGAAAGTTTCTTTTCTGCTTCATTCAACATTTCTTTTGAGCCATCAATTCCTACAACATTTACTAAGGGCCAATTCTTGGCAATTCTCTCGGCAATATTTCCTGGGCCACATGCCATGTCAAAAATTAAATCAGCTTTATTAAGAGTTCTTCCTAATTTTTTTAAATATTTTTCAAGGGATTTAGCCACCATAGAATCACTCCTTGAGAAATCCGCATCCGCATAAGCCCTTACCTGCGAAGGGATTTGCATGAGCTCTGGTTCAGGTGTTCTCTTCATCACTAAAAGAAAAAATTTGTTTTTTCTTCGGAGCCCTGTAGATGGTGTTAAAAAAACTTGCTAACGCTATACATGGCGTTACTGTAGAACTTATCTAAAGGGATACAAAGATTTTGACAATCGCAACAAGCCAGCCCGAAACCAATAATTCAGCATCGGGTAAAAAAAATGTTACGACTGATTTTCCAATAACTGCACCTGCAGCTAATCCTGTCTTTTACAGAACCTATAGTAGGAAACTTCCAGCCGGTCGTGAAAGCTGGGAACAAGTTAATAAAAGAAACTTGGATGGTCTAAAGAAGCTTGGGGGCTTAAACGAAGCAGAAATAAATTTAATGCAAAGAATGCAACATGAGAAAAAAGCTCTTCCCTCAGGTAGATGGCTTTGGATAGGCGGAACAGAATGGATTGAAAAAGAGAAGAATTTTTCTGGAGCATACAATTGCACCTCAACAAATCTTGTTGATTGGCAAGCCTTTGGACTTATGATGGATTTAGCCATGATGGGTTGCGGAACGGGTGCAATAATTGAACCTCATTTGATTGATCAACTACCAGAGGTTACAAATACAATCAATATTGAAAAAGTTTCAGATATTGGATTAACCCCATCTGAAGAAAGAAATGAAAAGACTACATTTTCTATTCAAGATAATAATGTACTGATAAAAGTAGGGGATAGTAGACGTGGATGGGTTGACAGCTATCAAAAAATCCTTGAATTAAGCAGTGACAATAGTTTTAATTCTAATGTTATTAATGTGTCTATTGATTTAAAAGACGTAAGGCCCGCAGGTGAATCACTTAAAGGATTCGGAGGCATGGCGAACCCTGTAAAACTCAAAGATTTATATCCTCGAGTAACAAATCTTTTAAACAAAGCAGTAGGAAGAAAACTAACTTCAATTGAATGTTGTCTACTCATCGACGAAGCTGCAGTCACAATCGTTGCTGGCAACATCAGAAGAAGTGCAGGTATGCGACAATTTTCTGCGCAAGATTTAGAAGCCGCTGGCGCTAAAGAAAATTTATGGAAGCAAGACTCTGATGGTAATTGGAGTATTGACCCAGAGAAGGATGCATTAAGAATGGCCAACCATACTCGTGTTTACCACACCAAGCCTGAATTAGAAGTTCTTGTTGATGCAGTGACTAAACAATTTCATTCAGGTGAGGGAGCCATCCAATTTGCACCAGAAGCAATTGCCCGCTCAAACGCTGACATACTTTCAACAATAGAACTCAGGAATGAATTTATAGATATCTATTGCGACCAAGGGAAAGAAGAAGCATCTAAATGGATTCAATCAAATTACGGTCCATTTGATGATAAAGAACTTTTTCACAGACTCAGTAGATATGGTCTTAATCCTTGCGGAGAGATTCTAGGTTCAGATTTTCACTGTAATCTTGCAGAAATCCATCTTAATCAAATTGATCCATTAGACATAAATCAACAAGAAGATGCTTTCAAAGCAGCAGCTTTGTCAGTCGCTTGCCTCCTTAATCATAGATTCGAAGTAGAACGATACAGAAAAAGTCGCGAATGGGATCCTATTGTTGGGGTCAGCTTCACAGGACTTTTTGACTTTTTTGTTCATGCCTTTGGGACTACATGGTTAAAATGGTGGGAAGCCGGACGGCCTGAGACAGAAGAAGGAAAGGATTTTAAACTCAAAGAAGCTACTTTCTTGAGTCGATGGAGGAAGGTCGTCAACGACACAGTATTTGATTATTGTGACAAACATAATATTCGCCGTCCAAGTCGTTGTACAACAGTTCAACCTGCAGGTACGAAAAGTCTTCTGACAGGAGCTTCTCCAGGCTGGCATCCCCCAAAAGCTCAGCGTTTTATTAGAAGAATTACTTTTAGAAAGAACGATCCAGTCGCATTAGCTTGTATGGATTATGGATACACAATCGTTCCTTCTCAGTCAGATAAAGATGAAAATGGAAAACTACTAGACAATCCATTTGATCCA
Organism: Prochlorococcus sp. MIT 0916; assembly: GCF_047305155.1. Lineage (GTDB taxonomy): Bacteria > Cyanobacteriota > Cyanobacteriia > PCC-6307 > Cyanobiaceae > Prochlorococcus_B. Next base: position 1,425,456 of record NZ_CP138980.1, on the reverse strand, counting down.
AAATGTACCGAGTGGCTAGTTGAAATCCCGACTGAAGTGAGTTGGGCAAACATACCTGGTGCAGATGAAATAGATATCAATAACTTCTCAGCTCTTGCACAATTTGATTTTTATATGCAAGTTCAGGCAAACTACACAGACCATAATACCTCTGCGACAATTGAATTCAGAGAAAATGAGATAGAGGGTTTAGCTAAAGCTCTGTATAGCTCAATTAATGAAAATGGAGGCTATATTTCAGCTGCCTTGCTAGCAAGGTTTGATGCAAATGCAACCTTCCCTAGACTTCCTTTTGAACCTATTGACGAAGACTGCTACACAAAATTGCAATCGGAGGTCATAAAAAGAAGAGATAATTGTGATTTCTTTGATGCTCTAAGTCGATATGATCAAGGTGAGCTTACTGAAGCAGGACCAGCAGGATGCGATTCTGATAAATGCTTACTCCCGCTTGCTAAACCATCTTAAGATCAGTAATTAAATCTTTAGTGCGGGTATTTTTCTAAAAGCTGAAAGAAGTTAGTTAATTAATAAAAAAGTTTACTTTTTCAAAGAAGTTTTAAAAATAATTGTCCAAATTAGAAAATTTAGCTAAATATTAAATAGACCTTGTGTCCATAAAATTCAAATGACTACGACAAATAAACCATTAAATATAAGTGGAGCAAGTACTAATGATGCACTTATAGATCAACTGAGAGCTTGTAAAAACCCAGATGAAATTTTGAAATTCGAAAAATGGTTCAATTCCAATATTGAATCAGAAAAACTATATAAAAGAATTTGTGAACTTCTAAAAAACAGGAGTATATCTAGAGCTTTAGGATCAAAATGGCTCCTTACACTTATTGAAGATAGAGAAAATACTATAAATAAGTTGTCTGTTCAATAACCTTTTATTTTAGATCTACTAATCTAAAATCAATTCTATATTCCTCTCATTTTAGAAAGGGAATGGTCCTGTTGCCCCGCTTGAAGCAGTAAAGCCGGAGAGAGCCCAAATTCCAAAAGAGAACAGTGCGCATCCAATAAAAAACATCAAATGAGCTACATAACGATATTTCTCTTTTTGAGTAATCCCCCCCTCCATAGGAAGGTCTCCAAGGAAACGAGATTGTGGGCTCTTGTTGCTTGCCATGAATGTGATTTACCAATGTCTGAAATTATTGCACAAATAATCTCATTGATAATTATGCATAGGGAGAATCTATAGGTTCTGAAATTTTTAGAGGTCTAAAATTAATTCTTTTAGAAACTGAGTTAATTGCAAATAGGGATGAATTTGGTGTTTAAGCAATTTTTTTTAAGATCTCAGAAGATAATAGGGTAAAATTTTAAGTGGAGAGTTGGTCGAGTGGTTTATGGCTCTAGTCTTGAAAACTAGCATGGGGGCAACTCCATCGGGGGTTCGAATCCCCCACTCTCCGTTCTTTATCGGGGAGACTGGAAGTATTTAGTTATATTTTTGCCTCTACTTTATGGTAAACAAGCCAAAATATTAGGTAAATCAATCAAAGAATCTTAAAAATGATTTATTTTTCTGCCTACTAAGATAAGTAAACCAAATATTTGATACCTAAAATAATGCCATAATTCTCATGATTATTATGTTTTTTCGTTAAGGTAAAGTCGTAATAGGTGTTTTTTAGATTTTAAGATACTGATCTGATATCAATCAAATCAAACTAGTAAATCTTGAAGATTTAATTGATTGTTTTTCTTAAAAGCTCAGGAACCCATAAATTATTTAACATACTCAAAATGAAAGAAGAGCGTTACTTAAAAGACAGAGAAGCAATTGTAAGAGCTGACATTTGGAAAGAGATTACCTCTTCATGCAAAGGGCTTAGAACTGAACTTGGGTATACAAATATCCAAATAGTTGAATTTCTAAAAGAGATAACAAAAACATTTGAAAGAGATCAACTTTAAATCCTGCAAGTAGAGATTGAATTTACATTAAACTTCTATTTTCCTATCGGTTTTAAAACTTCATCAATATTTTTTATTGCATTGGGAACACTATTTGAAGCTGACTTCAAGCGCCAAAAAGCACCTCGAAAAATTGCACTAGTGTCGCCCAAACTTTTTAGAAAATAATGTGGATTCCTCTTATGAGCTCTATCTGCTATCGAGGATGCCTTCCATGGATTCCAAGTCGAAAGGTTAACGATAGTTCTATAAGCACTTGGCCAAGGATTATTAGACAACAAAATTTCTAAGTTTCTTAGATAAATATCTGCTTCTGAAGGTCTATTCGATAGTATCTTCAGAAGTGCTAGAGACCATAAAGATTCAATATTTTCGGGGTCTGAACTTATTTTGGATAAGGCCTTATCTCTAACTATACTTTGATATTTAAAATGCCCATCAAGCATATGTTCTATTTCTATCTCATCAAAAATCAACTTAATACCTAATGGACCTCGCTCCATTCCATTTGCTAATTCAATAAATCTATTATGAAATTCATTTTGCTTAAGTGAAATTGTTCTTCGCTTCCATAAAGAATAGCTTCCTTCTTTTTCTCTAGGAAATTCTCGTACCATCATAAAAAGAGAACTATCTCTAATCGCATTATCGAGAACTATTGAATTACTTGAAACTGAGCCTTGATCTCCTTCAGCCAAAACAACCCAATTAGAATATTTAAGAACAGGTTCTATATGCAAAAGAGATTGCCCAAGTTGTCTACCTAAAATATTTCCATCTTGCATTTTCCCGAAATAACTTACATTATGCTGATTAATTTCAGGTGTACTAGGTACAACAATAACTGTTTCCTTTTCATCGAAAGTCTGATCAGATTTGACTATCGATATAATGTCCCTAACAGGATAATATATATTTGAATTATTATCTAAAGTGTTAAACTTGTTAAAAGAATTGGAAAACAAAAAGCTTATAGGAGGAATCAATAGTAAATAATAATGTTTGAATTTTAAAAAAGTATTTAGCCAATCACTCCAATTAGATAATCCAAGGGCTAATAGTAAAATAATTAAGGGGATCGTACATGCAATATATCTCTCATCCTTATTAGGTATGAAGGTTGTAAAAGTCCAACATGTTATTAGATTAAAATAAATCCATGTCCATTTATAATTATTTTTATTGAAAATATCCACTAATTTTATTGAAGTTCTAAAAGATCTTATATAGCTTAATAAGGCTAATATCATTCCTGATAATCCAGAAAGAAAAGTAACCCTTCCAAACTGATTATCTAAAAACGGGAAGTACCACAAAACACTTTTAAATCCAAAAATGGAGGGATCACCTTCTTTCGCTGCTGATTCAAAAACAGCTCTATAAGTGCCACTTAATATCATTATCCAATTGTGATAAAACCAAGGTAAGATCATTAGAAGATTAATAATAAGTAAGCATAAAAGTTGTAATCTAAATTGTTTATCTCTTTTAAGAGAAAGAATAAAAATAAATAACAAAGAAGGTATTATAACTAATAGAGAACTCTGCTTAATCAACAAAGAGAAGGCGCATGCAAAAGAAGCGATTATCAATTGAATCCATTTACCTCCAATTGATTTATCGCTCCATCTTCCAAGATGAAACAAATAAAATGTAATAGCGGAGATTAAAGGTAACTCCAATACATAATCAGTTCTTAGATGAAATAAGAAAGGAGAAAATGCACTAATTACAACCCCAAGCAGAGCAAAATTTTTTCCTCTAAGATAAAGTCCCCATGAAGCGATATTAAAGATCAAAAACCCGTTCCAAAGACTTAAGGACCATGCAGCTTCATGAGGAGCCTCACCAGCGAAAGCCATTACTGCTCCATTGATTATTGAAGCCAAAGGAGGAATCTTTGGAGATTTATCTAGGAAAGAACTAAAGTCTGCTGCCCCATTTCCCCCCAAAAAAGAAAGTGCACGGGCATGATCAAGTGCACTATTTAGATAGTCAGCCTGATCCCAAGAAGGAGTAGTGCTATAAGAATTCCACCAAAAACGATCTGCCAAGGTAGATATAATCCATACAAATAAAACTGAAATCCAAAAAATATATTTAGAGTAATTAATATTTTTCCTAATAGGCATACTATTTACTAACAATCCAATGTCTCAGTTGTTTTTTTATTAGTAACACTATTTATACCATCTGCGATAATACATAACTTGCTTTTAACATCATTTGCTATTAATACATCAGTAAAATCAGCACCCTGAATTATAACATTTTCAAACTTAGCATTATAAGCAAAAGCACCTTCTAATATGCTATTTGAAAGGTTTGCTCCGTTAAGTATTGCCGCATCCATTGTTACATCTCTCATATTTGTATTACTTAAATTAGCGTTTTCAAGCTTTGCATCAAAAAAGCTAGCTCCTTGAAGATCACTGCCTGAAAAATCAGCATCTTGAAGATCACTTAAATAGAAAGTCGCACCTTTTAAATCTGTGTTTGAAAAATCGGCACCTATCAAGGTTTGCTTCCCATAGTCCAAAGCAGCATAAGTTGGCAGAGAATAAAAGAAAAATAAAACCGAGCTTAAAAAAACAAGAAGACTTCCAAACATAAGTTCCTAATAACTACCAATCATTATATTTTAATTCAAAAGGGTATAAAAGTTAAATAATTAATTTAATATATATTACAACTGAAAAACTACTGCTATAAACGCTCTTAAATCACAATAAACAAATCAAAGTAACTAAATTATTTAATTACTTTATACAAATATAATGTAATACAAAATATTTAATCATAAATCTTTATTAGAGAAAGCAAAAACAATATAAATTAATCAAATTTTCTTACTACCTAAGAATACCCTCTATGAATTAATATATATTTTATATATTAAAAAATTCATTCCTAAAATCAACCAATCTCAAAAACAAACAAGTTCCTAGAAATGATTGAAAAGCCATATGAAGTCATAATTGTTGGCTCCGGCGCAACCGGAGGGATGGCCGCTCTAACAATGGCCAAGGCAGGTGTAAGAGTATTAGTAATCGAAAGAGGTCCTGAGCTGAAAATCAACCAGGCAAACGGAACAGAGCCTTGCAATATGATTCGGAGACTGGCTGGAATAACGACTGGGAAGTATCAAAATCAACCCCAACATCCAGGTTTCTGGAAATCAAATCCCTTACTATACGCAAACAAAAAAGTAAATCCTTACACCCACCCTCCACAAGCTCCATTCATGTGGACGCAAGGAAATCAAGTTGGAGGAAGGAGCCTTACTTGGGGAGGAATAACCTTAAGATTATCCAACGAAGATTTTGAAGCATCAAAAGATAAAGAATACAACCTTGAATGGCCTATTAGTTATAAAGATCTTGAGTCACATTATTCAGAAATAGAGAATTTTCTAAAGATATATGGCAACAAAGATGATCTCGATCAACTACCTAATGGTGAATATATTGGCAAACTTCCATTCACAAAAAGTGAAGAAAGATTCGCCTCCAATGTAAAAGAAAAATTAAATGTTCCATTTATACATTCTAGAGGTTTTGGAGCTAATAAAGATAAAAAGAAATGGCCTAGATATAGTAGTTTAGGAAGCACGTTAGAGGAAGCCTATAGATCGGGGAAAGTAGAATTACTTTCAGACCATATTGTAGAGAAATTAGTATTGAATAATGACAGAAAGTCTGCGAAAAGTGTTATCTTGATAAACCAAAAGAACGGAGAAAGAAGTGAACTAGAAGCTAAATTAATCATATTATGTTCGTCAACAATCCATACGATTAGAATTTTATTAAGTTCCGAAGAAAGCAATAATTCAAATGGTCTAATTGATCCCTCCCATTCTCTGGGAAAGAATTTAATGGATCATATCTCAACCTGTAGGTTTTTTACTGTCCCATTCGATAAGAATTTGACTGATTATTCAAATAAAAATAATACTAATCTTTTAACAGGTGCTGGTAGCTTTTTTATCCCTATTGGTAGAGACCAATCAACTAAAAATAACTTTGTCGGAGGATATGGAATCTGGGGAGGAATCGATAGATTTGAACCACCAGATGTTTTAAAAAAATATAAAGATACAAAAACTGGATTCCTTATCGGTCATGGAGAGGTACTCCCAAATAACAAAAACACTGTTTCTCTCTCAAAAAAAACAGACTTATATGATATGGCTATTCCTCACGTATCAATAGTTTGGCGTGAAAATGAAAAGAGAATGGTCACAGAAATGAACAGAATGATTGAACTAATCATCAATTCTGGAAATGGAAATATTGTTCCAGTGAGTGAAATACTAAATATTCCATTCACCAAACAAATTTTAAATAAATCAGTTGCTACTAAAAACGATGCTCCACCCCCTGGGTATTACATACATGAAGTAGGAGGAGCACCAATGGGAAATGATAAGGAAAAAAGTGTTTTGGACAGTTGGAATCGTCTATGGGAATGCCGCAACGTATTGGTAGTTGATGGAGCTTGCTGGCCAACTTCTTCTTGGCAAAGCCCAACCTTAACAATGATGGCAATAACTAAAAGAGCTTGCGAAAAGGCAATTATTGACTTTAAAGATTAAAAATATCATTTAAATATTTCTCAGTAACAGCCCTATCATCAGAACCATTTTGAAAAAGAAAATTTGCAATAGCTGAGCTAATAAGCTTAGATTGATCCCAATTCGTGTTTCCACTTATAAAATCCTTCATTCCTACGTAAAGAGCTTCAGGTACCTCAGCTTCAAGAGATATAGACATTAGGGCCAAGTCATTTTCACAACATCTAGCCTCATCATTTTTTATTTCATCAACACGACTCTCAATTTGATTAAACTCCATTTCTTTTTTTAAAAGTTCGCTATCTACGAGATAAGGATCTTAAATTTTCAATGAAACGTCAAAGATAAAGAAAAGCTATACCAAAAAAACGAGACTACCGTAGACTCATCTCATACCAAGACTTCTTAAGGAGACGGCACAAATGAAATGGTTTTATCCGCCTAAGGTATCTAAGTGTAAATTACTATTAAAATATCTATAGAATCCCACAAGTACTTCACGAAAACTAGGGTTTTAGCCTTTTTTAGTGGAAAACTGTTCACTAGCTGTGGAAATCACTTGGGGAAAAGAGCCGAAACTAAACATTAAAAAAATGTATAAATACTGAGTCCCTTGCGTCCCAAGCAAGAAAGAGACAAATGATTCTTTAATTTAAACCTAATTTTTTTAGATTTGGCTCGTATTTTAAGAGCGAAGCGTGACAGGTCCTAAAGGATGCTCTGCATGTGGATAAGGAAAATGTTCATGAGAGTGATTATGCACTTTATTTTCTGGAAAACTGTCTAGGCAACCTTCTACATGATCATGGTTACTGATCTGTTCATGTCCAACCTCACTTTCAAAGCCTAGTAAATTAGAGCGATATTTACATAAAGCACAATTCATAAAATTCTCTCCATTAAAAACCTCTTGAATTCTTTCTATAAAAGTATCAATAACCAAATCTTGGTCTGATAAGTAACTTGCGTTTAAAAATTGAACATCAGGATTATCAGTTGCAACTATCATCGAATGATCTCTAACACGATTAACTAAAACACCAGAGAAAAGAAAATAAGGTAAGAGAATTACCCTTTTAAAACCTAATTTAAGAGCATGTCTCAAGCCAGGGTCAACTAGGGGGAATGTTACTCCTGAAAAAACTGTTTCTCCCCATCCAAAACCAAATCCCTCAACAAGCATCCTTGTAATCTTACAAACATTTGAATTTGCATCTGGGTCTGAGGACCCCCTTCCTGCTACGACAAGTAATGTTTCAGAGCTAGGAAATGTTGGATTACTATCAATTATTTCTTGAATTCTTGCACCTGCTGCTCCAATCATTAAAGAATTTATGCCAAGCTCCCTACCATATTGAATGGGAAGTCCATTTTCAGCAGAGTATTTATTCAAAACAGCAGGAATATCATTTTTAGTATGTCCCGCAGCAAATAACATAGCCGGCAAAGCAATTACTCTCTCCACTCCCATATTTTTAAGTTGATCTAATGCCTCACTGATTATTGGTCGATTAAATTCTAGGAATCCAAATTTAACTGGAATATTAGGTATTCTAGATTTTATTTTATCGACAACATTAATAAACTCCTCTACTGCTTGAGGATCTCTACTCCCATGTCCACATAGAACAATTCCAATATTAGATGGATTTTTATTATTGATTGATGCCAAAGAAATCAAAACGCTTTTAACCAATAATCTACTTTAATTGAATATAGTTTTATAAAATATCAACTTAAGAAATTTATTATAGAAAAAGGAGCAAATTATTAAAAATTCAATCTCACTTCCAAATCAGAATTCCAATGATAGTAATGTCCTTGGAGTTTTTGAAAGTATCAACTCAGAATTTCTTCAATCACTAAAATCCTCCAAACCAACCTCCATACCATTTTTAGTATCTAGTGGTGGAACCACTAGCAGAGCCGCCGCAGATCAGCATTGGATTTTAGACCTAAGAAAAAACTACCAAAATATATCTTTTGACTTAGAAAAACAGCACGTAGAAATTGAAGCTGGGGTAACGATGGGAGAGTTAACTTCTTTTTTAAAAAAACATAAAAGAAGTTTTCCAATTGGTCTTTCTGGAAAGACAGGAATGGGATATATCTTGACAGGTGGAATAAGTCCACTTAGTAGAAGCAAAGGATTAGCCATAGACCAAATAATGGAGATTAAAGGTTTTTGGGGAAATGGAAAAGAATTTCATTTATTACGACCCAATACAAAAATAGAATCAACTTTTGAATGGAAAGCCCTTTGTGGAGCCGCTATATTTCTTGGCATAATTACAAAAGTAAAGTTAAAGACTCAGCCATTAAGACCGCTATTAAGTTGGACAGCAAACCTTTCATTTTCTCAGCTATCTGAATGTATTAATCAAGCCGAAAGTTGGCCTAACTCACTTAGCTTTCAATGGATATATGGAGAAAATATCTTTGCTCATGCAATTGGTGAAGTTAAAAACACCGATGATGAACATATATTGATTAATTTATTGGAAAGATTACCATTCTTGCGAAATAAAGTCATTAATAAATTCTCCGATATGAACTCATTACCAAACTTACACTTAGGAAATAACAAAAACAACAACTCAAACCATTCCGAAGTTCTTGGTTTGCTGGGTCCTGCTTGGCAAGACAAGAATATAAAAGTATTAAAAAATCTGAAAAAATTAATAAATAAAAGACCTAACAAAAGTTGCTATATAGCTTCTCAACAACTAGGAGGAGTAACACATTTAAATGATCATGAAACTTCATTTATTCATCGCGATGCGATCTGGAAACCTTGGATTAATGGTGCTTGGGAAGCCTTCGACCAATCAAAGAGAAAAAGATCCATTGAATGGATGAAAGAGTGTTGGAATAATCTAGAATTTATATGCCCTGGTGTGCATCTTGCGCAAACACATCCACATTTAGGATGGCATGAAAAAGAATTATCATCAGCATTCAAAGATTGGCTTCCAAAATTACAAGAAATCAAAGCCATTCATGATCCAAGAAATGTAATGCCCCCTTTAAAATAGTCAAAGATTTTTACCCTCAAACCCGAATCGTTATAAATCTAAGAAAGTTAAACACTTAGGCTCACACGTTGATAGCAGAACCACAACCATTGTTGAAATAATAAGTTTCTATGTGATCGCCATGAAGTGTTTAATTTGGTCAAATCAAAATTTTCTGGAGGAGGTACGTCGCCTCTTTTCTTATCTCTTTCCATCTCAGATTTCAATCTATCAACATTATATTCTGGATGTCCTAAATGCATTAATTGTCTTTGATCAGGAGTTTCAAAAATTGTATAACCTACTTTTTTCCCATGAGCCAATAATCTTAGCTTGCCTTTCCTTTCAGCCTTTTCCATTTCAATATCAGGCAAACCAGCATGCCTACTCTGAGGACAGAAAAACTCATCATCCTGGGTTCCCATTAACGAATGACTAGGAACAAGACTCCTCATTGGATATACACCAAAAAGCTTTTTATTAAAATTATTTTTCTCAACCCCAGCCATATATGCCATTGCAAAGCCAGCCCAACACAATCCTAGGGTACTTGCACATTTTAATTTTGCTTCCTCAATTAGATTTACTAATTCCTGCCAATAATTAACTTCTTCAAACGAGAGATGCTCCACAGGCGCTCCGGTAATAATCAACCCATCTAGAGGAGTTGGAGACATCGCATCCTCCCAATAAACATATAAGTTTTTTAAATGTTCTAGATCCCAAGTTCTGTATGAATGGGATTTTAATCTTATCCATATAGGTTCTATTTGCAGAGGAGAAAGTCCTAACGGGTGTAATAAATTAAATTCATATTGTTTTCCCAAAGGCATAATATTCAATATCCCAATCCTAAGAGGTCTAATATCCTGTCTTTCTGCTAACTCAGGCTCAATCCATGATATGTGATTTTTTTCAATTGATGAAATTTTATGATAACTACGAGGAAGTATTAAAGCCATATCTACACACCTCCTTAGTAAATTAAATTAAATTAAGGGCCTGGTCAAAATCCTCTAAAATATCATCAATATGTTCTATACCAACAGACACTCTTACCATAGTCGGAGTGACACCTGCGGACAACTGTTCTTCAGGAGATAATTGTTGATGAGTAGTTGAAGCAGGATGAATTACTAATGTTTTTGCATCGCCTACATTTGCTAGATGACTCGAAAGTTTCAATGAGTTTATAAACATAACAGCATCATCAAAGCCACCTTTTAGAGAAAAAATCAACATAGAACCTTTTCCTCTCTTGGTCATATAAGAAGAGGCTCTTGAATGATAATTATCCGATGGTAATCCTGGGTAACTAACATTATCAACTTTTGAATGATCGTCTAACCACTTAGCCAATGAAAGAGCATTAGAACAATGTCTTTCTATTCTTAAACTTAAAGTTTCTAATCCTTGAAGTAATAAAAATGAATTAAATGGACTAATTGCAGGCCCCCAATCTCGAAGCCCCTCTAACCTAGCTCTTAGAGCAAAAGCAATATTTCGATCTACAGGGACTCCAAGCATTCCACAAATATCACTCCCAAATCCAAAAGCATCCCAATGAACTAAACCATGATAAGCCGCGCTGGGTTGACTCATTAAAGGATATTTTCCATTTCCCCAATCAAAAGTTCCTGCATCAACAATCACACCTCCAAGACTAGTGCCATGACCTCCTATCCATTTTGTAGCACTTTGCACAACTACATCTGCGCCATGTTCAATTGGACGAATTAAAGCTCCAGCAGCGCCTAGAGTGTTGTCAACAATTAAAGGGATATTTCTAGATTTAGCTAATTTCGATAGTCCCTCAAAATCAGGGATGTTAAATCTAGGATTTCCCATGGACTCAACATAAATTGCTTTTGTAGATGAATCAATTTGTTTTTCAAAACTTTCTGCATCATCACCATCAGCAAACTTGACATTGATTCCTAAACGTGGAAATTGAACTTTAAATTGGTTATAGCTGCCACCATACAAGAACGATGTTGATACAAAGCTATCTCCCGCAGTAAGGAAGTTTGTAATAGCAATGAATTGTGCAGATTGTCCTGATGCTGTAGCTAAAGCGGCTACTCCTCCTTCAAGTGCCGCAATTCTTTTTTCAAAAACATCCGTTGTAGGATTCATCAAGCGGGTATAAATATTCCCAAATTCCTTCAAACCAAATAAATTCGCTCCATGATCTACATCGTTAAAAATATATGAACTTGTTTGATATATAGGAACCGCCCTAGAATTGGTAACAGGGTCTGGTACTTGACCTGCATGCAATTGAAGAGTTTCAAAACGTTGGGAAGTCAAAGAATTAATTATCTCTATTTTCTTTTTAGCCACATAAGTTGAGAATTGGCTACTTAATTTATCCAATCATTAGGAGGTAAAGATTTATCAGACTTAGCTAGAGAAGGTAAATTGTCTTTTATAAATGATAAAAGCTTTTCATTGACTGTTTTACGAAATTCCAGAACGTTTGCTTTAGCAATTATTTGATAGTCTTTATTGCTTTCATAGTCACCATCTCTAAGAGATCGCCAACTAGAGTTTTCGCCCCTTGATTTGGCATTAGCCAAAGCCCCATGGAAATCAAATTGCTTTGTAATAAGTGATTCTTTATAGATTTCCAAAGCTGTTTTGACTAAATCCTCTCTAATTGGACCAATTAATTTAGCTTTTATCGTATCCGGTAAGCCTAGGACTGGTTCAAAGTAATCAATTACACGAAGTTCCTCCTCTAGAAAAATAGGCCAAATCCCTCTCATACCTTCGTCTAAATTTGCATTTAACTCAAAATCATTCATTTCATTCAGAAAAAACTGAATCCAGCAATAATATGACTTTTCCTTGAGAGGTTTCTTAACTGAAACTTTGTTTTTAGAAATTTCAGGCAACAAAGATTCTGCCTTTCTTAAAAACAACCTATCTTCTCTCTCTAAATTTACAGAGCCCCACCTTTGCCTGTAATCCCATAATTCAATATATTTGTACAAATCTTCCTGATTCCAACCTAATTGTTTAAGCTCTTCGGCCCTATGAGTTAATTCCTTTGCCACAAGAAAAAATAAATATCAATTTTACTTTAGTGACAAGTTGGGTTATGTGAAACCCTAAACAAGTTTTTGTACATGAGAGATAAAAGATGGATTTGAAGAAATCCCCATTTCGTGAAGTGAGTTTGAGAAAGTGGAGATTTGAGTAACGAAACTAGATAGTAATCGATATTGAACCTCTGCTCTATATAAATTTTGAGTTTGATATTTTACTTTGAAGTACTTATTTGATTGTAAAAAGTCAGTCAGGAATCTAATGGTTAATTCAACTATTATCATATAAATGAATTCTGGAATAAGCCCAAAAAAGTAATCACCGTTTTGATTAGATAATGAGAAATAACCATTTAGAAAATACTTACAACTGTTAATATCAAAGTGTACATTCTCTATATTATCCGGATCCTCACCAGCAATATTACAAATAGAACGTAAACAATCGGCCAAATCAGTAAGCAAATAACCAGATGATACAGTATCTAAATCAATCAAAGAAACAACATATCTATATTTAATATCAAAAAGAAAATTACTTAACTTAGGATCACCATGTATTAAACTAGGTTGTATTGATTTTCTCTTTAAATAACCTAATAAAGATTCAACATATAAAATATGATTAGATAAGCTAAAAATTAAGTTTTGAACTCTTTTATTTATATTACCGTCTAATTTAATAAAGTTATAATCTCTAATAATCATATTAAATTGTTCAATGTAATTCTTTGTATTATGAAAATCCTTAATAGTGTTTTCTAATTTTTTAAGATCAATGTCGGAACATGTTTCATGAAACTTAGCAAGACCAAGACCTGTTTGATAAGCCATTTTATTATCTTCTAAAATATCAAAGCTAATCGTATCATCTATATATTCCATAGCTCGCCAATAGCCTGGGTAAAAAGGCAACACAAAAAGGTTATTAGAATTACATTTAATTAAACATGGAACCTCCCATCTTTTATTATCAGATTTATGAGAGTTTTTTTTTATTTTTAATTTGATATGATCGGTTATTAATTTATGATTCATATTAACTCTCTCATGGGATACAAATATATTACTAAGACATTGCAAAACAAATTTTGACTTTTTACCATTAATTAAATGTTCAACAATGTATGTTTTGTTTACAAGGCCAGAATCTATAAAATGTATATTTAAAAGTATACTATTATCAAAAAATTTGTCAGCAATCAAATTTATTTGATCAAAATCCATAGGATTTATTTTATAGATTAGATTCTATTAAATAAGTTTGAATATAATCAATAACTTTATTATAAATTGGCTTATCTTCTTGTCCAATTGAATTATCAATTCCAGTCTCATTCAATTCAAAAAATGCTTGATCTTGTTCAATTAATGACTTGGTTACAAAATCTATCGAAGTTTTCAAATGGAAATTATTTAGTGCATCAGATATTTTCTTGCTTTGTAATGATTTAATAGATTCTTGACAATAATTAGCTAATTCACGGCTACTTGACATAACATTATAAATATATTTTTTAATCTCAGGAGGGCCCATTGTACACATATATAAAAGATTAATCATAGAGGAACTATTCAAGGGTATTGAATGTTTTCTTAAGATATCTGGCCAATAATATAAAGAATTTATTCCTTCTAAAGCTCCTCGTTTAAGACCAGAACTCTCGCACCATTCTATAAACTCATCTACACCTTTTGGACATCTTTTATACTCAATCATCTTCTCAGCTAAGATTTGACCAGCTTGAAAATTCCTAGTTGGTTTACCACTTACAGGCAACATCATGCTCCCTCTCACATCGGCAACCATGGCTGTCAATTGAGTAAAAGTATGATCTCTTACCTGAACAAAATCTCCATCCTTAAGATAGGATGCATGTATGCTTTGTACGCTATACCCAAGTTCAGTAATAGGGAAGGGTTGTTTTGTATATAAACTCTCCCTATCTTTTCGACTCATGGAAACATAGGCTGCCTGATCTAGGCATTGATCTAATAATAGTGTTAATAAAGTTGGCAACAATCCAGGATTATTCTTATGGAAAGTATGACCAAAACCCGCTAAGATTGAAGATATATTTTTAGCAGCTTTTATATATTGACCTTCAACGTTATGAATACCTGCAGAAACTTGAATATTTGGTGAGATTTTATTTAATAACTTTGCACCTAATATGGCATTCATAGCATTTGGATGACAAAAATTAGCAGTAAAGCTATCTAATGGGTTTCGAAGAGCTCCGTGTCGATGAAACCCTGAAAAGAAAGCTAAATTATTTAATTTTTCGCACAATACAAAAGATTCATTCAAATTATAATCATGACAAAATGAACCAACCAAGCATGCAATTAAAACATTATCTCGATTAAGTTCTTTTTTGAGTTTAAATGCTAAATTAACGTCTTTTATTATATGTTTACTATTTGAACTCAAAACAACTAATTCACAGTTAATTATTAAATCCTTAAGAGTATTATATCCTCCTGCTTTATCATCATTTGAAATTGCCATAGATTCAATTTTATTTTTTATACCGTTATCCATTTCAGAGAGATCAATAGCAGAAAAGGCACCGAAAAGCTCTCGACCTTCCCTAGGTGCTAGAAGAATATTGAAGCCCTCATTTTGCAACGCACAGTTATAAGCAAGAGAGGCAGGATATAAGCCGACACTATAAAAACCTACTTTTCCATTCAATACCTCTCTAATTCTTATAGCTAAAGGCTCACTCGAATAAGGCTCAGCAAAAAAGCTATTAGTTAAATTCTTATCAAACACAGTTTATATGCATTCCAAAATATTATATACAATAATAAGAACCTTTAAAAATAATTTTTTATTATGTTGAATATATATTTATATACTTATTTAAAAATAAGAACTATCAAGAAATTATATCTTGATTTCAACTAGAGTAAACTAACATTAAAGGCTTCTTTTATGAAAATGTTTAAGACTAAAGAAGAAGTTATTGATACTATAATAAATGAAAAAAATGTTCTAATAGTTCAGGATATTGACGGTGTTTGTATTCCACTAGTTCAAGACCCACTTAAAAGAGAAATCAACAAAGAGTATGTGAAAGACGTTGCAAGATTAAGAGAGAATTTTGCAGTCCTAACCTGCGGGGAGCATGAAGGCAGAAGAGGAGTTAATCGTTTAGTAGAGAAGGCACTTAATTCAAAAACAACAGCAAAAGAAAATGGCCTTTACTTACCTGGCCTGGCGGCGTGTGGAGTTGAATTTCAAGATAGATTTAGTAATCTATCCCATCCAGGGCTCAAAGATAATGAGATTAACTTTTTAGCAGAAGTTCCAAAGATGATGCGATCAATGTTAACTAATGAATTAAGAAAATTCTTACCAAATCTATCTTATGAAATAAAAAATAAATTAATTGATGTGGCAGTATGTGATACACGCTTTACTCCCACTTTAAACTTTAATGAAATTTTTAGCTACGTTAAAAATGATTTTCAAAAAGTAAAAGATTTGCAATTAATTATGGAAAAAATAATGAATAATTTACTAGAAGATTCTAAAAATTTTGGCTTAGATAATTCTTTTTATCTGCATTTGATGCCAAATCTAGGAATAAGAGATGGCAAAGAAATAATGAAATATTCAACTCAAAATGAATTCGGGACAACAGATATTCAGTTCATTATCAAGGGTGCAATAAAAGAAGCAGGTCTTTTATTGTTATTAAATAAATACATAGCAAACAAAACTGGAATTTATCCTTTCGGTGAAAACTTCAACGTTAGGAATGCTCCAAAGACACATAATAAATTAATAGAGCTATGCAGAGATAAAATTCCTAGTAATCAAATGCCACTTCTAATAGGTGTTGGCGATACAGTAACCTCTGTTAAAGATATTAAATATAATTCTTGGTTAAGAGGTGGAAGTGATAGAGGTTTCTTAACATTGATCCAAAGGCTGGGCGAATCATATAATAAAGAGAATCAAGTTGTATTTGTTAATAGCTGCAACGATCAGGTATTAAGACCAAGAATTAGTGGAACTGATATGAAAGGCATAAGTGATCCTAATGATGATTTAAAATTCAATATGATTATTAATGATGGCCCGAAAGAATATATAGAGTGGTTTAAACAATTAGCTAGCAACTATTAGCTAATTAGTAATAAAAATATAAAATATTCACACTGAGATAAATATTTAACTATAATCAAAGATTATGCTAGCGATATAGATCACTATGGAGATAGCTAAAACAAAATTCCCAGAAATCAGGAGAGACTATCTTGATACTTTGCAAATAAATATAGGTTATAAGTGTAATCAAGCCTGCAGTCATTGTCATGTTAATTCTAGTCCAAGTAGAACAGAGATGATGAGCGATGATATTATTAATCTTATACCTAAAGTCATAAAATCTAACAATATTAAGCTACTAGATATTACTGGAGGAGCCCCTGAACTTCATCCTAAATTTAAAAAATTAGTAGAAGAAGTACGTAGCCTTAATGTTGAAGTAATGGACAGATGTAATTTAACAATACTTACAGAGCCAGGCTATGAACATTTAGCAAGTTTTTTAGCGAAAAAAAAAGTACAAATAACTGCATCACTTCCTTGTTATCTCGAGGATAATGTTGACAAACAACGAGGAAAAGGTGTTTTTGAAAAAAGTATATTAGCTCTTAAACAGCTTAACACCTTGGGTTACGGCAAAAAAGATAAAGGTCTACTTTTGAATCTAGTCTATAATCCAAGCGGTCCACAACTTCCACCATCCCAAAAAGAATTAGAGGATACTTATAGAATAGAACTAAAAGAAAGGTATGGTATTTTTTTCTCGAATTTATTTGTTTTAGCTAATATGCCAATTAATAGATATGAAAACTATTTAAAGATAATTGGTAAACTAGAAGAATATAATAAATTACTTAAAGATAATCATAATCCAGTAAATCTTAATTCAGTAATGTGCAGAACAACTCTGAGTGTTGATTGGAAAGGTTATTTATATGATTGTGATTTTAACCAACAACTTGGAATGAAGAGAAAAGGTAAAGTCAAGCATTTGAATGATCTATTGATTCCGCTTGTCCCTTTAAAGAATAATCCTATTTCAATAGGAAATCATTGTTTTGGCTGCACTGCTGGAGCTGGTTCAAGTTGTGGTGGAGAATTAACTTAACAAACAAGGTTTATTTGTTAAAACATTTTGGACATAATGCTCTTACGTTTAACGATGACTCCAATAATTTAAATCCAAAGTTTTTAGCTGCTGCTTTACCAGCATTAATGACATCATTATTTTCAAACTCTTCTGTTCTTCCACAACGAATACAAATCAAATGATGGTGATCTGGATGATCATGACTAAGCAATTCGAACCTATTCCCTCCCTCACTTAAATCAAGTTCATTAAGGAAGGTCATCTTGACCAAGAGTTTTAAGGTTCTGTAAATAGTTGCAAGAGAAACCTTCTCCCCAGAATTTGTCAATTTGGAATGGACCTCCTCCGCACTAAGATGAATTCCAGAGCCAATCTCTTCAAACAAAGAAAGAACCTTTTTCCTCTGTGGTGTCATTCTTTTACCATCTGAACGAAGGCCAGTTTCAAAAGGAGAGGAATGAGTACGATAGGAAGAGGGAGAAACCAATATCAGCCTTGTTTTCTCAATAGTTTAGCGTAATGAGAACAACCTGCAACAAGGGAAAGCTTCCTCAGGGCTTTTGATATAAATAGTGCCTAAGTTTATTAGATGATTTATATTTAAATAAACAAAAAAATTCTAAAATGGATCAATTTGTAAAAGATAATCGCAGCCCAATCAATAATAATGATTTATTATTAGAGGATGAAACATTACTACTTATAGTAGATGTACAACAAAAACTTATTAACAATATCAAAAACAATAAATTATTAATATTTAACATTAAAAAGCTTATCGATACATGTAATTTACTTAATGTTCGTATCGCTATTACGGAACAAAACCCATTGAAGCTTGGGAAGACCATAGAACCAATTGCAGAAAATAATGAATATCCTAAATTTGAGAAAATGGAATTTAGTTGTAGTAAGAAAAAGAACTTTATAAATTATGTAAATGAATATAATTTTAAAAATATAATAGTTTGTGGAATTGAGAGTCATATATGTATTCTTCAGACATCGATTGATCTTTTACAACAAGGGTTAAACATTCTAATCCCAAGAGATGCTATTGGAAGTAGAAATGAAATAGATAATGATACTGCTTTTTTACGGCTGATATTGTCTGGTGCAGTTGCATCCACGACTGAAAGTCTAATATGTGAATTATGTAAGACCTCTAATAGAAAAGAATTTAGGGAGGTTAGTAAAATTTTAAAAAATTCATTTTCAAATTAAATAATTAGAAAATATCTAGACAAATGATTTTTTTCAGGCAATCTGAAGAAAAGTAATCTGACATCATGGATGATTTTTATAAAAACATAATTATTTCATTACTAACTTTTAGCGTAGGTTGTATTATTTCCCTAGTAAGTCCAAAAATTCTAAAAAAGCTTTTAAGAAGAATAACCTCTGCAACACAAAGCAAAACTGATGACTACATAGCTACTCTTTTAATTGAGACTATAAAACCTTTAGGATTTATCCTAAGTTTCATAGTTGCATGGAAAGTCTTACTAATTGGTGGAATAGTAGATAAGACATTGATTGGTATTAGTAAGTTTCTATGCCTTATTTATATTGTCAGATTTGTAAATAGAGTTTTCTTAAAAATAATACAAAGATGGGCAAGCAAAATAAATGATCAATCTATCAGTGAAATGATTCGTTCACTTAGTCCTATGGTTGGGGCATCTGTTTGGAGTCTAGGCGTTATTTTTTATCTTCAAAATATGGGTGTCCAAATGGCAGCTATTTGGGCTCTTTTAAGTGCAGGAGGTATAGGAGCTGGACTAGCCTTGAAAGAACCAGTTCAAGAGTTCTTCGAATACATAACGATCCTGCTAGATAAACCATTTCAAAGTGGACAATTTATTCATATTGATGGAATTTGGGCAAAAGTTGAGAGTGTAGGTGTCAGATCCACACGCTTAAGAAGTATTAACGGAGAAGCAATAGTAATGAGTAATAGCAGACTCACAAATGGAGTAATTTCAAATTATGCTGAGATGAAGAAAAGAAGATTGGTTCATAAATTAGGTGTGGTCTATGAAACCACATATGAACAAACAAAAAGCATACCTATGATTATAAAAAATATCGTTGATAAAACTGAAAATGCGATCTTCGACCGATGTCATTTTATCGAATTCGCAAATAGCAGTCTTGACTTTGAACTTGTCTATTACATTCCCACAAGTGATTATCTTCAAGCAATGTCAGCTCAGCAAGAAATTAATCTAGAAATAATGAAGAAGTTTCAAAGTGAAAACATTAACTTTGCATACCCAACCCAAACTATTCATGTAAATAAACAAGAGATATTTAGCTAAGTATCTTATCTATTAATGATTGAGATAAATCCCATAATTTATCTGATAATTCTCCTGCTTGTGCTTCGTTACTGATATCAGTTTCTTCAAAAATAAATTTACCTGATGAAATAATTTTATTACTATAATAATTGAAACCAGGTTTTCTATATTTAGATAAACAAGTTAGATTGCTTAAAAGTAAACCTGCATTTTTATTTGATGTGGTTATTCTCAAAATATCTCTAGCTACAAAAGCAAATAATATTTGTCCTAATTGATTATATTTTCTACTATACCTAAAAAATCCTAAATTATCTTTAGAGATAACCAAGCCTGGAGCCCATGCAATAACTGGGATTAGCAATTTCTTGCTTATCAAATTATTACTTAACTTTCTTGCAAAAAGAATATTACATAATTTACTATCTTTATATGCTTTGTCAGCATTGAATTTATTTCCATCAATCATTTCAAAACCTACACCAGATTCTAATCCTTTTAAATTTCCCAAGCTTGCCTTGGCTCCTACTTTACCTCCACCACTGTTAGGATTATGAACTTCTGAAGAGGTAATAATTATTCTTGGATCATTTTTTATATCTATTAAAGGTAATATCTTTTGTGTTAGGTAGAAATGTGATAAATGATTAACTGCAAAAGTTAATTCAACCCCCTGAGATGACATTCTAGGTGTTTTTGATCCGGTATATTGAAGACCGGCATTCAAAATTAAAACATCGATATTAACACATTTTTTTTTAAGTTCAGAGCAAAGAGAATCAATACTTTTAAAATCAGAAAGATCCATTATGGGAGTATAAATCTCACCTTTCTTAGATAATTTAGCTGGAGATTGATTAAGTATATTAGTCAATACTTCATTTGCTCTATATATATTTTTACAAGGTAAAATTATATTATGACCAAGGAAAATTAATTTTAATACTGCTTGATAACCAATACCTGATGAACCACCTGTTATAAAAATAGTTAAAGGTTTATCTTTTTTTGAAATACTTGATTTTTCTTTCATAAATTATTCATTTTTATATGGGATGATTTTAGAATTAAATTAAATTGTTTATTATTTCAATTTTCAATCAAAAACTCTTCATAAATACTTAAAAACAAAATAAAATCTTTAAGTTGATAAAAAACATTAATACAATTCATTGTTAATGCCTTCACGAGCTATTGTTGATTCTATAGGCAATGGTGTTTAAAGTGGTACTTCAGGAAGGCAATCAAATAACTAATTTTTATTCTAAGAAATTAAATCCTATTTTTCGACTCCAAGTAAAAGGAAATACCTATGTTCCTCAAGGGGATCTATGAGTACAAGTGCATTAAAAGATGCTCTAGTACTAGGCTCGGGCCCAGGCGCTTTATCAATAGCGGCAGCATTAGCCAGTGAAAACTTAAATGTTGAAATCTTATCGGAGCAATCGCCAGAGGAACCTTGGCCCTTCACTTATGGAATTTGGGGTGAAGAGGTTGACGAACTTGGTCTAAGTCATTTACTTGAACATAGATGGGTAAACACCATTAGTTATTTTGGTGAAGGAGACAAGGATCCAAATTCAAAAAAAAATGAGGTTACGAAACATAATAGAGATTATGGACTTTTTGATAAAAACAAATTACAAGCTTATTGGTTAGCGCAATGCAATAAGGCTGAAATAGAATGGCATAAGGGATCTGCACTCAACTTAGAAACGAATGAATTAACCAGCACAGTTAAAACGTCTAAGGGCAAGGAACTTAAGGCTCGGTTGGTAATTGACGCAACTGGCTACAAACCTGTTTTTATTAAATCTACTAACCAAGGGCCAGTAGCAGTGCAAACTTGTTACGGGATCGTAGGGGAGTTCAACGCACCCCCTGTCGAGAAGGATCAATTTGTTCTAATGGATTATCGCTGCGACCACTTGAATCCAGAGGAGAGAAAAGAAGCTCCAACATTTTTATATGCCATGGATATGGGAGATGGAAAGTTTTTCTTAGAAGAAACATCCTTAGGACTATTTCCTCCAGTCTCTCTTGATGAGTTAAAAAGAAGACTGGAAAAAAGATTACAGACTCGGGGTTTAGAAATAAAAAGTCTTGTACATGAAGAGCATGGTTCATATCTGCCAATGAACATGCCTATTCCTGATCTAACACAGCCGATCCTTGGATTTGGCGGTTCTGCTGGAATGGTACATCCCGCATCTGGATACATGGTTGGCAGCCTTTTAAGAAGAGCTCCTAAAGTTGCAAAAGTCCTTTCATTAGCAATGAAAGACCCAAAAGCATCCTCAGCTTCACTAGCAAAGAAAGGTTGGGAAGCATTATGGCCATCAGAACTGAGAAGGAAACAAGCTATTTATAAATTTGGATTAGAAAAACTGATGCGATTCGAAGAGAAGTTATTAAGAGGATTTTTTGTAGAATTTTTTAGTTTACCTAATAAACAATGGTATGGATTCCTTACAAATACACTTAGCCTTAAAGAACTAATATCCGCAATGTGGAAGATGTTTAGGAAATCACCCTGGACAATCAAACAAGGCTTAATGAATATGCATGGTAGAGAATTAAATTTATTATTTAAAGCATTAATAGTTAATAATAAATGAGAAAAATCCTTATAAGTGGCGCAAGTAGAGGTATAGGCAAAGCAATAGCATTAAAATTACTTAAAGAAGGACATTCATTAAGCTTGGGAGTTAGGGAAAAAAAGGATTTGATCAATACAACCTTAGATCCAAGATCTAAAAATCCAGATACATTCTTAGTACATACCTATAATGCAACTGATCAAAACTCATCAAAGGAATGGGTAGAGAAAACTGTCAAAACTTTTAAACATATTGATACTATTATTCATTGTGCTGGGATATTTAAAAAGACAAATTTATTATTTAATGATGATGAAATTAAAGATATTGAAGATCTATGGAAAGTTAATGTGATGGGACCGTGGATATTAACAAAACATGCTTGGAAGTATTTATCCCTTAGTAATTCAGCAAGAATTATTGTATTGGTATCGATGAGTGGAAAACGCTCAAAAGGGAACTTGGCTAGCTATTCAATGAGTAAATTCGCTTTAATGAGCTTATGTCAAACCATGAGAAATGTAGGATGGGAAAAAGGTATTAGAGTTACAGCTATTTGTCCAGGATGGGTAAATACAGACATGGCAAAAGAAATAAATCATTTTCCAAAAAAAGACATGACACAGACAAATGATATTGCATCTATTTGTTCAAATTTACTGGGTCTACCAAACAGTTCTGTTCCTTTTGAAATTGCACTAAATTGTCAACTTGAAACAATCATTTAGAAGAAAAACCATGCTTTTTAAATAGGATTACTGGTTTTCTTAAATGTGTTCAACGCTCCAAGAATTGCATTACGAAGATACTTATGAATATAATTTCTATAAAAACTTCCTATAGCTTTACCTACTGAATACGTTCTTTGTATAAGACCAACTATAAAATTAAAGAGCCATAAACAAATTAAAACGGTAAAAGCTAAAGAAGCAATTGAGTAAAACTTATTAAGCTGTTCTTGTATTGGTTCTAAGAATTGAAGATAATCAGAAATGTTCATACTCGCCAAAGCTCATTACCTATTAAATATATTTATAGCTATAATTTGATAATTAAGCAAGAATTTATAAATTATATGTATAGAAATAAAAAATTATTGTTTAGATTAAAAGGCAATTGAAAAGCGAGAAAAAGTATATAGAACATATCCAACGGAAACCATAGAAATAGCTATCAAAAGGCCCTTTAACCTATTAGAAACTGTCGAGAAAAGTGCAAGGTCATCTGTATCGTAGCCGCCAAAACTACCAAGGATTGCAAGTGACCACATGGGGAGTGAGGCAAATAATATGGAAAGAAAGAAACTATATATATACATCTTATTAATAAGGAATGAAACCAGAAAAGTTATGGCTGCAAAAAACAAAGATCCATTTAATCCTATTCTTAACTCATCATTTAAGCTTTTTGGGAAATTGCTTTTGCCTTCTAAATGTTTTTTACAATCATTAACTTCTGATTCAGATAAACGAAAATAGTTCGTATCCGGAATTCTTTTTTTCTTATAAAGCCTTAGCAATCTTACCTCAAAAGATTTGGGATCACTAGTTTTTAAAGAAGAAATTATTTCACCTGGCTTCATTTTACTAGCCTCACTTTTCAAATTAGTGGTAGATCCGAGTTTATACAAATCACCATTTTTCATTAAATAAACAAATCCTGACATAATTTTTATTTTCTTAAGAAATGAAGCTTTTGGAATATAAGAATAATGGATTATATTTTATAGTAAAATGTAACATCCAAAATAAATTATAAGGGATATACTTGTTAAGCATAATATATTTACTATTTATAGAATTAACTAAACATAACTAGGGATAGGGAACAAGATGATTTTAACAGGAAAATCATGAATCACAATATTCTATATAGCTTTAGAAGATGTCCTTACGCAATTAGAGCTAGATGGGCTTTATTAAATACAAATCAGGTAGTAGAGTTAAGAGAGGTCGAACTAAAGAATAAACCTATTGAACTAATTCAAATTTCTAAAAAAGCAACTGTACCTGTTTTACAGACTAGATTGAATAAAGTAATTGATGAGAGCTTAGAAATAATGATCTGGAGTATTGAAAGATCAAATATGCATGAATTACTTGGTGATAATAATAATGAGAAGTTAGAAGTAATATTTAGCCTTATAGAAACAAATGATAAAGTATTTAAATATCATTTGGATCGGTTTAAATATGCATCTAGATTTAATTTTGAAGAATCAGCAAGTCATCGCGCTGAAGCTATGAAAATACTTTTATCTTTAAATAACAGATTAAAAGTATTTTCAAACGAAGGAAAACCGTTATTTCTTGTTGATGCAAAAGAAACCTTAGCCGATTGGGCTATCTGGCCATTTGTAAGGCAATTTAGAATAGCGGACATAAAAAAGTTTGATCAGAACCATGAAATCAAACATTTAAGAAGTTGGTTAAATTATTTTTTTACGCATGAGAAATACCCAATAATTATGAAAAAAAATGAACCATGGAGCAAGCAAAATGAACCTCTATTTTTTGGACAATAAAGTAGAAAATCATTCTGAGGCCCTTCTTTTGTCAATGATTCTTGATAACTCTAAAAAATAACCAGCTGTACAAAATTTACCTAAATTTCTATCTCTATTTCCTATATCGCTCCTAAACTCTGCGGTCTCTGCCATGATTAAATCCAACTGGTCCTGAGGTAAATCATAGAGTTCTCTTAATTCAACCTCTTTTCCAAGTAGATGACTTTTAAACCATTTTTCTTTTAATTCTTGAGGAGGGATTTCTTTGTAAAGTTCTCGGTTCATGTAAAAGAGACAAATGTTTTATTAAAACTAATATTTATAAAATTATAACTTTAGTTAAGTATATTTATTGTCATGCTGATGCCTTTTTATATTTTGACTGCAAAGATATTGCTACTACGCATAAAGACAATGAAATTAATCCACAAAATTCTGTCCACCCTTTAAGCCCAAAACTACTAATAAACAAGGGAGCTATTACTGTAATTAGGCCTCCAGAAAGAAGTGGTTGTAAAAATAATTGCTTAATAGAAAATACAGGTAAAGTATTAGTAGAATTTCTAGGATCAGCCAATCTCAAAAGCAATAGTCCACTAGCTGCAACTCCAGTTGAATTTCCAAACTCTGCTATTGCTCTTTCAAACCATTCTTCTCTAAAAAATAATCTAGAAAAAATCAACATCCCTAAAAGATTCCAAATCAATCCACCTATGGCTAAAATCGTTATTGGAACCCAGTAGTTAATTAATAAAGGTAAATTCAATCCGGCCATGGCGGTAATTATTAGTAAATCTGTTGAAAGTATGCCAATCTCACGTTGAAAAAGTGATGAGACTAATTTAGTCTTACCAGCTTTTTCTAATAAGAATCTTACTAAAAATGAACCCATCAAAGCCAACGGGAAAACTGGAAAAGCTAATATCACCTGCTTACTTATATCACTTAAATAAGTAGAAGATAACCTTAAACAATAGAGTAAAAAGATTCCAACCAATACCGCTAATCCTACTAGAGCAAAATTATATAAAAGCAACTTAAGTTGTTCAATTGGTTTAAATTCCAATTCAAAGTCATTTAAATCATTTGTGAGTTCTTGTTCAGCAGGTACAAGCCATCCAAAAAACCTACCTAAAACAACTAAACCGCTCCCTAACAAAGTAGAAGCAAGTAAACCTACAGTTGCCATTGCAAATCCCAGATCTAATCCCTCAGGGAAGCCTAAATTCATAAAACTATCTCCCATTATTGCTGCAGCTCCATGCCCTCCTTCAAAACCAACTTCAATAATGCATCCCATCAGTGGATCTACTCCTAGATAAGGAAGCAGATATGACAACACAATTATCCCACCAACAACATATTGACCAAAACCTAACAAAAGGCCAAGCAATGCTTGCGAAGCAACTGGTTTCCATAAAGCACTAATTCTTGGAATAGGTCTTCCTAGCATTAAGGTCGCAAAAACCAACGTAAGCAATGGAGTTGGTAATTGCATCCAAGTATTCAGAACCCTTTCTGGTAATACAGAAAAAGGTCCATAAGGACCAATTAAAAAACCTAATGCTCCAACTAAAAGGGCAATGGGAATACCAAATCTTTCCAACTTCATTGCAGAATCCAATCTTCTACCAAGGGTTAGAAGAATTCCTATAATTCCAAGCAAACCTAAGGAAAGGACTAACGTTGGGATTGCATTAATTTTATATAGGTCTTCCAAACCTAAAAACGAAAGCCTCATCTATTAACGAGCTTACGGAAGTAAAAGAAAATTCCTAAAAAATAATATCCCATATGAATATTTAACATCGATAGCAAATTAGATTCTTATCATATCTCAATCAAATCATTTAATTAATTCTAATTATTAGTAACTATAAGATCAATCTATACCTAGGGATTTGTTAAATAAATTTTTTAAAAAAGATAAACTAATAAGAAATATATTTAATACTCATTGATGTTATTGAGCTATTGATAAATATTACCCAATAAAAAAGCCCCAAACATTTGGGGCTTTTTTACAAAGTTAAATTTATTTAACTATTTTAATGATACCGAAGCAGTATCAAGATTACTTAAGGCACCAGTTACTCGCTTGAAATCGAATCCCATTGCCCTAAGAGCATGCCATAAATGACCTTGGATAAAGAAGAATCCAAAGTAATAATGAACGTTAGCTAGCCAAGCACGTGAAGTATGAGCTCCGTTAGGAAGATCAACAGTATCTATCCAATAAGGAGAGATTCCAAATTTAAGTGCTAATGGTTCTCCAAACCATTCAACAGGATAAACAGTGGTATTTGTTGCACTCCAGAATGCTGCAACAACTGCCATCCAACCAATTCCAGCTAATGACCAAGAAAGAACAGCCTCAGCAGAGAGCAAACCAGCTCCTTTGAATTTTGTGTATTCCCCAACTTGCTTAGTAGCTATGTGGAAAGCACCACCAGTAATTTCTAAGAAAGCTAAGAATGCATGACCTCCCATTACGTCTTCCAAGCTATCAATAGTAAGGAAGTCGAACTGATGGTCCCAAATGTGACTCAAGTTAAGGTCATATTCAACCTGACGAATAGCACCAACAGCAGGATCATAAATTCCATGAATTCTGGCCCATTCAACAAACCAAATACAAGCGACACCAAAGAAAATCAAATGATGTCCAAGTATGAAAGTCTGGTTGTCAGGATTGTCCCATTCAAGTTTGAATTTCCTAGCCTGAGGTACTGAAGATTCCTGCATATCGCTAGAAAAAAGCAATGAATGCATTAATCCACCGGCGCCATAAACCATGGACAAAACCAGATGAACCACAGCAATTGAAACGACTGCAGTACCACCAACAAAAGCTCCGGACTCATCAAAACCGATACCTAAAGCTGCTAAATGAGGAAGAGCAATTAAAGGCTGATGACCCATTGGTATGGAAGGGTCAAAACGAGCCAATTCAAATAACGTGAAGGCACCAGCCCAGAAAGCAATCAAGCCGGTATGAGCGGCATGAGCAGCAATAAATTTGCCTGAACGGTTGGTGACCCCTGAGTTACCAGCCCACCACCCGTAGGTGACTGCTGAATTTCCATAGGTCTGCATTAGAAGTGCTATTTTTCAAAACCGAACAGAGAATACTGCAATTTCATCGAATACTCATGTAACAGAAAGAATCTGTAAATTTTTTTTATTATTCAAATCCTATGCAAATAAAAAATATCAAAAGAGTCGGTTTTAAACAATCAAAAACTGACATCAAATTAGAAATAACAAAAAAAATTACGCATTTTGCCTAATTAAGGCTTTTTAATTAAAGAACTAATTGATACATAAAAAGAATTCATATCAGGTATTCGAGACCAATCAAGCTCATAATCCATATAAATACATCCAAATATGTAATTAATATAAAAGATTAATTTGGCCTCTTATTTTATAACTATTAAATAGTTAAATACTTTTGGATAATGAATCATGAATTTTAATCGACATAATAGTCTAGAAATGGAGACAGAAGACCACTATAGAAAAAAAGCGAATGTCTATAGAACATCGTCTGAATACGGAAAAATGATTTCTCTTTATCCAATTTTGAAGACTTCTATCAAAGACTGTAAAGGTGAAAATTTAGTAGCCTAAAAGTCCTTCTTAAAGATCTTACTAAAACTCCTAATTTTTCGAATAGGTTGATCTTTGAGCAGAAGAATATTATTCTTCTGCCAATATTCAATAACTTCTTTACATCCGCTTATAAAATAGAAAACTTTTGGCTTCCATGGTAATTGCTTAGGATCATTTGAACTTCTCCAGTGAGATCCTGGCTTTAAGTAACCCCTTTCTCTCAACACTTCTAAAGATTTTTCATTTACTCTTAAAACCTCACTAGCTTCTTTTACAGATAACCACTTTGATTCTTCCATCACTCTTGAACAAACAAGTACCTTTTTTTTAACGTAGAAAGCCATACAAAGAAAGCTAAAGATATCAGCTTGAAAAGAAAGTAATAATAAACTTATACTTAAATCAAATTAAAATCTTAGATAAAGTATTACTTAAATCTTATCAAACCAAGGTCTAATAGTATTTTCAGATATAGGTATTGTTAAACCAGAATCAGTGGATGGATGAGATAAGTCAGTGGCTTTAAAATAACTTTTATCATTAGTTAATTTATATATTTCTAAATGATTTCTTTCATCCCATCCAGGCTCCCAATCAGATAAATCAACTAATTGGGACCATGAAACTTTTACAACCACATTCGAGTCAACTACAGACATTAAGACGACCCACCTCTTCATTAACTCACCACCATAATTAATTGCAACAAAATGAACATAACCATATACGCTCTCCTTACTAGTCCATGCTTTTACTGGCGGCCAAATCATAAAATTCAATAATTCATAATAATTATTCTAATAAATAACTTTTTGAGCATTTTTTTCAACACTTAAATATTAATTATCTCCCTTTTTTATTTTTATGTATTCTTCTCTGATTGATTTTAGCAATGCTTTCTTCTTTTTCATGATTTTATTCTTTTCATTAAAATCTATTTCAAGTCTTTCTTCCTTTGTTAAATTCATCCAATTATCAATATCAAATTTTTGATCAGGTTGTTCTTTGAGTTTTTTTTTCTTCTTTTTGAAAAGGAATTTAAAGAGCATTATTTTTTATAAAATCAACTTAATTAAAGACTTAAAATCAATTTTATTTATTTAAGCACCAATCGTATACTTATTTTTTTTTATGACGATATATTAGTTCCCCTCACCCAGCTTCCACAGATTTATGCCTGTATTCTCAATTTCTTGTCGATGAACAACAGATCTTGTATCAAAAACCCAAGCTGGTGATCTCATCAAAGAAGCCAAATAATTCCAATCAAGTCCAAAGAATTCATCCCATGCAGTAAGAATTAAAACTGCATCAGCATTTTTTAATGCCTCTGGAATGGAATTAGCCATTTTCCAAATCCCTTGATTATCAAATGAAAACTTTTCAAAATCTTCTTCTATTCTCTCAAATGAAACCTTAGGGTCATAAATTGATAAAATTGCTCCTTCTTCGAGTAAGTCACAGGAAATTCTTATTGCAGGAGATTCCCTAGTATCATTTGTGTTTGCCTTAAAAGAAAAACCGAGTATCGCAATATTTTTTCCATTAACTGTACCAAAAAGCTTCTCAAGGACAATTTTATAAATTCTATCTTGTTGCCAAGTATTCAGAACCACAACTTGATTCCAGTATTCTGCAACCTCTGGCAACCCAAAATATCCACTTAAATAAACTAAATTCAGAATATCCTTTTTAAAACAGCTGCCGCCAAACCCAGGGCCAGCACTAAGGAATTGATCGCCTATCCTTCTATCAGTTCCAATCGCTTTTGCAACTTCCTGAACATCAGCTCCAGTAGCTTCACAAAAAGCTGAAATAGAATTTATGGAACTAATTCTTTGAGCCAGGAATGCATTAGCAGCTAATTTTGAAAGCTCGCTACTCCATAAATTCGTAGAAATTATCTTTTCACTTGGAACCCAATTCAAATAAATATTTACTAGTGCATCAACAGCATCCAGATCCTCTCCACCAATTAAAACCCTATCAGGTTGTTCCAAGTCATTTATTGCTGTCCCTTCAGCCAAGAATTCAGGATTCGATAAAACAGAAAAAGTTTTTGAAATTTCATTTTTTTGATTATCTCTATTTGTTGTCTCGAGTATCTCTTGTATTGCTTGTGCCGTACGAACTGGAAGAGTACTTTTTTCTATTACTATTGTATGTCCTTTCGAAAATTTAGCTACTTGCCTTGCACTAGCTTCAACCCAACTAAGATCACTTGCTTGTCCGGCCCCAAGACCTTTTGTTTTTGTAGGAGTGTTAACAGATATAAAAACCATATCAGCATCAGATATTGACTTTTCCATTTCAGTACTAAAGAAAAGGTTTCGCCCTCTTGTTCTAGAAATTATCAAATCTAATCCAGGTTCAAATATTGGCAATTTATTGAGATCTGAATCATTCCATGCATCAATTCGTTGTTTATTTATGTCAACGACTCTCACTTCTAAATCGGGACATTTATCTGCAATAACAGACATAGTTGGGCCACCAACATACCCAGCGCCAATACAACATATTTTTTGGATTTTAGTAGAGCTCATTTAAAACTATTCATCCTTTTCTTAATCAATCAGTTTTTTAATTAAATGATCAAGATCCTCCTTTGAAAAAATATATTCCTTAGTCTCCACATCCTTTTGTTTATCCCTTAATTTCTTCATCAATAATTGACCTTTAGATGCCTCATTCTCACCTATAACGATGGCCCATTTGGCCATACTTTTATCTGCGCGCTTGAATTGTTTAGAAAAAGATGAGCCTGAATAGTCCAATTCAATATTTAAGTTGTGTGACCTTAACTTACAAGTGATTTCCAAAGCAACCTGTTCAGCTCTTTCACCTCTATGAATCACATAAACATCTGGAGATTTTGATCGCAAAATCTTTTCTCCAGCAAGAATTATTAGTCTTTCCATTCCAATAGCCCAGCCAATCGAAGGGGTTTGAACCCCTCCCAATTCGCTTATCAAACCATCGTACCGTCCACCACCACACACAGTTGCTTGAGAACCCAAGTGATCACTTGTTATTTCAAAAGCTGTATGAGAATAATAGTCAAGTCCCCTTACCAAGTTATTGTTGATTTTATATGGTATATGTAGATTATCGAGGAACGTCTGTAAATAATCAAATCTAGTTTTACTCTCATTTGTTAAATAGTCATTTAAAGATGGAGCTTCTAATAAAAGTTCTTTTGTTGAATTATTTTTACTATCTAATACCCTCAAGGGATTAAGGTTAATTCTTTTCTGTGAATCTTCATCTAATAAATCAAATCTCTGAATAAGCCAATCTTTCAACTCTTCTTTGAAAACATTTCTGTCTTTATTACTTCCAAGACTATTAATTTCTAAGGTCAAATCATTCAGACCAACATCCTTTAAAAAATCCCAAGCTATTGAAATGACCTCAGCGTCACTCATGACAGAAGCCAATCCAACAAATTCAACTCCGATTTGATGGAACTGCCTTTGTCTTCCTGCTTGAGGGCGCTCGTATCTAAACATTGGTCCTCTATACCAGAGCCTTTGAGGACCATTATTTAATAAGCCATGCTGGACAATTGACCTTGCAACAGAAGCTGTACCTTCAGGTCTCAATGTACAAGAACGACCTCCTCTATCTTCGAAAGTGTACATTTCTTTGCCAACCACATCGGTATTTTCGCCAATGCCCCTAGAAAACAATTCAGTTTGTTCAATAATAGGTGTTCTAATTTCTTGAAGCCCAGCTCGACTAAAATGTTCAAGTGCAATTGATTCGACCTTTTGCCAGCCCTGACTCTGAGAAGGTAGGAGATCTACCATTCCTCTTAAATTCTTGAGATTGGTCAAAGTAGCTACAGAAAAATTATTTGATGTTTGTTTAATAGTAATTGTTAACTAAACTATTAAATAATATTTGATAGATGAGTTTTGAGAAGCAAAATTAGCGAGGCTAATTCAGAAAGTTCATTAAGCTTAATCCTCTAATCGAGTAGCGCCTGAATATTTAACCAACCAAAAATTAACTCTTCTTCTCACGTTAAAAGGCATTTCATTTTGGAGTTGGATTAATTCCATAGCTCCAAGTCTCTTTAATTCTCTTGATTCAAGGCTCCACATTTTTTCCGCTTCACAAATCAAACGAGCCCAACTTCTCGAATGCTGCCATTGCCTTAGACGCTTTTTCAAATCGCTACCATCAGTTTTACTTTTAACAAGAGAAAACCGACCAACTATATTTTTCTGAATGAAAAATTTTTTCATAACTCAATCATAGAAAAACCCTAGAAAAACTCTTTAATCAATACATTAAACATATAGCAAAGATTTGAAATGAGTACTTTATGAAAAATCCACTTCAAGAATGAAAGTCGACTACATGTACAGGGAATTCTAATTTTTGCATATCTCTACGACTCATTCTTCTAGACCAAGCGCCTTTAATTGCATCGTTCCACCTAAAGCCAGCGCTTTTCGCTAAATACCTCTCTTCATATGAGATCTCAGCGCGAAGCAGAACTTTTGGTTCTAACGCTCTAATCAATAGTTGCTCGAGTTCACTACATCTTTTAAAAACCTCTGACAAATATATGCAATCTGTCAAAGCTCTATGTGCATTCCAGACTGGTACACCGTATGCCAATGCAAGATCTCGTACAGAAGGACGCGTCTTCAATTGTCTGTCAGCTGGCCAAGTTATATCGTCCATAGAGCAAATCCATTTTTTTTCAATCTGAGGCAATTTTTTAAGACCAAACCATTTCATATCAAATTCTGCATTGTGAGCAACAATCACATCTGATACCCTAACCAAAGATTCAAAATATTTAATTGCTTCAGATAAAGGTTGAGGCAATCTAGTTATTTCAGCAGGAATATTATTTATTTTTTCGGCATTATTAATTTCAACCGGTAAAAGAAAAGATTGCTGCGCTAATACCGATCTGCTTTTGACATCAAAAAGTATTGAACCTACTTCAAGGCACTCATCATTTTCATTGTCAAGCCCTGTAGTTTCCGTATCTAAAATCAAAATATTTTTAGGAAAATGTTCTTTACTTAAAATTTCAACCCGTTCTTGGTTTGATTTGAAAGATTTTTTTTCTCCAAGATCTGTCGCTTTTTCATTGGTAATTTCTTTAGTCGTTTCATATAGAAAGCCAAGCTGTTCGCTATCTTTCTGTTGATTCTGCTCTTCTTTCACTTCAAAATTAATTAGTCATGCTTCTATTATTATCAAAATAACAGAGTTGAATAAAAACTTAGTAGAACATTAGAAATAAAAGATACTTATATTTAATTTATAATCGTTTTTATTTCTCTTTATAGAGTGATTATTCATCAATGAGTACTTTTAGGCGTATAAGTGATGTTTCTTGTCAATGGCCATCAAGACCAATTGGTCTTATAGAACTAATTGGAGGTAGCTATATTTCAATCAAGCCAGAAGTTACATACAAAAGACTTATTTCTAGTCTTTTACGAAGAAATTTTGCAGTTCATTCATGGGGCTATATACCTAACTTTGATCATCAACTTCAATCAAATCATGCGTGGAAACAATTCCGTCAATCTCGAAAAATTCTTGAAAAAAGAGTTGGTTTTATACCAAAATCAATAAGGCTGGGTCATAGTCTTGGATGCAAATTACATTTACTAGCACCGGATGGAGGAAGAAACTGCGATGGTTTAGTAGCTATCAGCTTTAATAATTTCAAGGCAGATAAATCTATACCTCTGCTTAGAAAGATGTCTCAAAAGCTTAACTTTCAAACTGAATTCAGTCCAAGTCCTAGCGAAACATTAAATATTATTAGAGAACACTATGAACAAATAAATAATCTATTAATCAAATTTAAAAACGATACCCTAGATCAAAATAATTTTTTACTTAAATCATTAAAGGGAAGATCCGCTGATAAATCTAAAATTATTAAGCTAGACGGTAATCATCTAACTCCAGTAAGCGTGGGCCTTAGAGAAAAGTTACTAAAAGCTAATCTTCAAAACTCTTTAAAATATGAAAATATTGATTTAATAGTCGATCAAATAACTCATTGGGAAATCTTAACTTCTTAATTTATCTAAAACAGATCGATCTTCAAGAGTACTTGTATCTCCACTTATTTCATCGCCCGAAGCCAGTGCTCTTAAAATTCTGCGCATTATTTTTCCACTTCTTGTTTTAGGAAGAGAATCAGTAAACTTAATTTCATCAGGCTTGGCTATAGGTCCTATTTCACTCACTACGTGATTTTTTAATTGTGCCTCTATATTCTCATTTACTTCTGCACCAGTTTTCAAAGTGATAAAGGCTACTATTGATTCCCCTTTCAAATTATCAGGTCTACCAACAACTGCAGCTTCTGAGATGAGCTCATGACTAACTAAAGCCGATTCTATTTCCATTGTTCCAAGCCTATGACCGGAGACATTTATAACATCATCAACTCGGCCCATAACCCAAAAATAACCTTCTTCGTCTCTTCGAGCCCCATCTCCTGCAAAATACATATGGCTATTGTCTGAAGGTTTTAAATACTCCCAATAACTCTCTCTAAATCTTTTTTCATCTCCATAAACGTTTCTCATCATTCCAGGCCATGGTCTTTTAACTACCAAATATCCACCTTCATTATTAGCAACAGGTTCCCCATATGAATTGACCACATCGGCTTCAATACCAGGCAAAGGGAAAGTTGCTGAGCCAGGTTTGGTTGGGGTCGCTCCGGGAAGAGGACTAATCATTACTCCACCAGTTTCTGTTTGCCACCATGTATCAACTATTGGGCATCTCCCTCCTCCAATAACATCTCTATACCAGATCCAAGCCTCAGGATTAATTGGCTCTCCAACAGTTCCTAAAAGCCTCAAACTAGATAAATCGTATTGCTTGGGAATCTTTTCTCCAGCTTTCATAAAGGCCCTTATGGCTGTTGGAGCAGTATAAAAAATCGAAATTTTATGCTTCTGAATTACATCCCAAAAAGCACCTGGATTTGATGGTCTTGGAACGCCTTCATACATAACAGTCGTTGCACCATTAGATAGTGGACCATAGACGATATAACTATGTCCGGTTATCCACCCAACATCAGCGGTGCACCAATAAACATCATTTTCACGAATATCAAAAATCCATTTAAAAGTTAAATGAGACCAAAGGTTATACCCAGCAGTTGAATGAACTACTCCCTTTGGTTTCCCTGTAGAGCCAGAAGTATATAAAACAAATAAGCAATCCTCACTATCCATTTGTTCTGGCAAACATTCTTCTGATTGACTATCTACAATTTCATGCCACCAATAATCTCTACCATCATCCATAGCAATAAGTTTTTTTGTCCTTTGAACAACTAAAACTGATTCGACCTTTGGACAAGCACCACCTTCTAAAGCTAGATCAACAGCATCTTTAAGAGGAATTGTTTTGTCTTTTCTAAAACCGCCATCAGCTGTAATTACTGCTTTCGCTCCTCCATTAATTAATCGGTCCCTTAGAGCCTCAGAGGAAAAGCCTCCAAATACGACTGAATGTGGTGCTCCAATCCTTGCGCAAGCAAGCATTGCGATTGCAGCCTCAGGTACCATAGGCATATATAAAGCAACAAGATCTCCTCTCCCTATACCTATAGACTTGAGCGCATTAGCTGCTTTGCAAACTTCTTTGTGCAGTTCTTTGTAGGTATATTTTTTTTGTTCACCTGGCTCTCCTTCCCAAATCAAGGCGACTTTTTCAGCTGTTGAACTATTTAAGTGTCGATCTAGACAGTTATAGGAAATATTAGTTTTTCCACCATCGAACCATTTAGCAAATGGTGGATTGGACCAATCAAGTACTTTATCGAAAGATTTAAACCAATGTAATTCTTCTCTAGCTGCATCACCCCAAAACTTATTTGGATCTGATTTAGCCCTTTCCGACATTTCTAAAAACTTAGAAAAAGAAGAGATTCTACTTTTACTAGCAAAGTCATCAGAAGGGGTGAAAACTCTCTGTTCCTGAAGAACAGACTCAATAGAGTTAGAATTGTCTGAATTCATGAAAGATAAAAACAACTTTTCATTTATTGCATTCAAGCTATTTCTGAACAAAAGGCTTGAATAGTGAAACTCTTATTTAAAACAAATTCATAATGAAGAAAAATTGGGATTTCCCTAAAGCATTCTTATTTGATCTTGACGGAGTTCTAATCGATTCAGAACCCTTGCATGGACAAGCATGGAAAGAAACCGCCGCGCTTTTTGATTTAAATCTAACTTATGGCCAACTAAAACTCTTAAAAGGAAGAAGAAGAACTGATTGTGCAAATGAACTGGTTAAACTTATCCCTGAAGAAGTTAAAACAGAAGAATTATTAAGCCTACACAAGCCCATCTCAAGAAAACTCATCCTCCAGGCAAAAGCGATGCCAGGTGGTGAGAGTTTAGTCAAAAGCTGTCATGAGAACGATATACCAATGGCTTTAGTAACCAGTAGCAGCTTTGAATCCTGCAAAATAAAAACTTCGCCTCATCAATGGATGAATTTATTTTCTGTAAAGATTCTTGGCGATGACAAATTACTGGGGGAAGGCAAACCAGCCCCAGATCCATATTTATTAGCTGCAGAAAAATTAAATATTGCTCCTCAAGAATGCTGGGCTGTTGAAGATTCAATTGCTGGAGTATCTTCAGCTTTAAAGGCAGGCTGTTTTGTTTTCTTTCTAAAAGAAAATCATGATAATGTCCACAAAAAAGAGTTTTTTGATCAACACAAAAATCTAAAACAAATTAACCATTTAAAAGAAATTGAAGAAATATTAAAGGAGTATCGAATTAATAAAGCCTACTAATAACAAATTCAGGCAACTCAAGTAATGCTTTTTTTGATGGTGAATCTGGTAACCAAGAAATTGAATCTTTTGACTCAGAAGCAAATTTTTCGGCTAGCTCTCTTGATTTCTTGATCGCACTTGAATCTCTTACGAGAGATAAAGCTTTATCAAGATCATCTTTTTTTGAGAATTTACCATTAATAAGTTCGCTAAGACTTGGATTCTCTTCCAGAGCATAGAAAACAGGCGCAGTAAGATACCCACTTTGTAGATCACTGGCTGCTGGTTTACCTAATTGTTCATCATTTCCAGTAAAATCGAGAATATCATCAACTACTTGAAAAGCTAATCCTAACTGTCTTCCAAAAAAATAAAGTGAATTTAAGCTCTCTTGATCTACATCAGATAAAACACCAATAGCCTTAGAGCTATTCGCAATTAGAGAAGCTGTTTTACAATAACTTTTTTCTAAATAACTCTCAAAAGATTGACTAGAATCAAATTTATTAAGACCCTGCTTTATTTCACCTTCAGCCAGATCCATAATCACCCTACTTAACAATTTAACAACATCTAAATTCTCAAGATTTGCCAAATGCCAACTTGCTTGAGCAAATAAAAAATCTCCAGCAAGTACAGCTATTCTAAGATCAAATCTACTATGGACTGTTTCAACACCTCTTCGGGTATCAGCCTCATCAACAACATCATCATGTACAAGAGAAGCAGTATGAATCATCTCAGTAATCTGTGCTAATTTTCGATGCTTCAAAGGAAGATCCTTTTCAGAAGTCAAAGCTCTTGAAATTAATAAAACAATTCCAGGTCTTAAACGTTTACCGCCTGCACTAAAAAGATGTTCTGCAGCAGCCTGCAAAATAGGGTGTCCAGCACCTATGAGGCTGCGAAGATCCAAAAGCAACGCTTCTAGATCAAGTTCTACAGGTTGAAGAATTTCCGTTGCTGTGGTCATAAAACCGCTCTACCTTTTGATATTAAGAGACCCAGCCCTTCTTCTGCAGTGAAACGAGATTAACTTCAGGAAACACGTTTAACCAATGCTTAGCTTTATTGGGAAAATTTTTAAGATTAGAGGTTACGTAAAACTTTAAATCAACTATATTTTTTTCCTTTGAATAATTGCTTGTTTTTGAATCCATAAACAACTTTAATTCCAAAGAAAGAGTTTCTGCGGGGTCAATCAATTTAACACTAGAGGGTAAGACCTTAGTCAGAAGAGGAGTTATGAGAGGATAATGACTACAGCCAAGAATTAAAGAATGAATTTTTTGTTTTAAAAGAGGTTGTAAATATCCAGTCGCAACATCAATAATTTTATCTGAATTAATACTATCCATTTCAATCATTGGAACAAATTCAGGGCATGGTTGCTCAATTACAAAAGTTTTTGGCTTGAATTCTAAAATCGCATTTGTATAGGCCTGGGTTTTTACTGTAGAAGGAGTTGCGAGAACACCTACCCTGGCTTCCTGAATGGTTGAGGCAGCAGACCCAATCAAATCAAAAACAGGGACATCTAAATTGTTTTTAAGGACATCCAAGGCAATAGCATTTGTTGTGTTACAGGCGACCAAGAAAGCGTCAATATTTTGATAACTAAACCAAGCTGATATTTCTTCGGCAATTTTTCTGATCTCATTACTTGTCTTTATTCCATAGGGAAGTCTTGCTGTATCAGCCAAATAAATAAATGAATTATTAGGACATAACTCAATAACTTTTTTTAGGACAGTGAAGCCTCCAATACCACTATCAAATAATCCAATACGCATACCTAATTTGAAACTTTTAGATAATTCAGTATTCCCCTAGCTATAGCAAAAGACATTTTATCCCTATAACCTTTTTGTCGTAATAAATCAGCATCATACATACCAGTAACAAATCCAATCTCTACTAAAGCTGCAGGCATGGATGTCTTTCTAATTACATAAAAACGTGATCTACGAACACCTCTATCAGGACTCTGAGGAGAAACAATTAAAATTTGTTTTTGAATATTTTTAGCTAAAGAATAGCCTTTATAACCAGAGTAATAATATGTCTCTAATCCATTAACATCTTTTCGTTTTCCTCTTGTTGCATTTGCATGAATGCTCACAAAAGCATCTGCTTTTGAATTATTAGCCTTGCTAACTCTTGGCTGTAAGTCTAATGTTCTCTCGTAATTCCTAGTTAAAATAGTTTTAACACCTTTATTTGTTAGAAATTCTGAAACACTCTTTGATACTTCTAAAACAATATCAGTCTCTCTTAATCCATTTATCCCAACAGCACCAGGATCTGAGCCACCATGCCCTGGATCTATAACAACTTTATACTTTCCATAGGGTACATTTGGCAAAGAAGAAACATCTAAATCTTGAGGCTTTATTTTTTCATAATTTCTTTTTATTGAGTTTCTTAGAATATTACCTTCTTCAATTGAACGAAAAGAATTACTTTCTAGACCAATAAGTTTCAACTCCCATGTATTTGATGATATGCCAATTAATTGTAATCTTGAAGGTTCTAATTCAACCGATGGGAGGAATTCAATAACAAGCCTTGTTTTACCCTTAGAGGGTTTCCCTAGTCTGATTTCCTTAACTGATCCATTACCTTTAATAGTTCTAGGACGGCTTAATTCTCCAGGGAAATCTATCCAAACCCTTTCACCTTTATCAGTGGTTGAAGATTGATAAAAAGCATCTAATTTAGCTCCCGAGGAAGTTCGTAACTTAAGGCTACCGTTACTAGTTAAGACCCAAGCTGCAAGAGCACTAGCAGATCTTAGAGGTAAAGAAATGAAGATATTGGAACAAAAAAGAAATGCCGCAAACAATACTAGTTTTAACTTTAAAGATTGATCTTTAAACATCAAATAAAAAGCTCTGTTTTTCGATGTTTAAGGCTGGGCATTTGTCCTCTAATTCTCTCAACTCTTTCTTTATCAGCAGGAGCTATTGCAGCTCCTTGAACAACCCCTGCATCCGCCAAAACTGTCCCCCATGGGTCAATGACCATAGCGTGTCCATGACTTTGTCTTCTGCCATAGTGACGACCAGTTTGCGCTGGTGCAACAACATAAGCTGTGTTTTCAATAGCTCTTGCTTGAAGCAAGACTTGCCAATGATCCTTTCCCGTAAAAGCAGTAAAAGCAGCTGGAATCATTAACAAGTCTGCGCCTTTATTTACCAAATCCCGATAAAGTTCAGGGAATCTCACGTCGTAACAAATAGACAATCCGATTTTGCAAAGACCTGGCACATCAACTACAGGTGGGGATTTACTTCCTGAAACAATTGTTTCAGATTCTCTATAGGTATTACCTTCAGGTAGATCAACGTCAAAAAGATGAATCTTGTCATATCTTGCTAGAGATTGACCGTCCTTTCCAAACAACTCCGCTCTATTTAAAGTTCTTTCGCCATCGCCAGCAGGAACAGGGAAACCACCTCCAAGCAAAACAACTTGATATCTCCTTGCCATTGTTACTAAAAAACTATTGCATTTTTCATAGATTGAAGATGCAATTTTTAATTTTTTCTGATCTTCGCCCAAAAATGCAAAGTTTTCAGGAAGTCCAACAAGATCAGCCCCACGCTTTGCCGCTAACTCAATTTGTTCTTCAGCAGCATTGAGATTAGCGTCTATGTCTGAGGTACTTGTTAGCTGTAAGGCCGCAGCCAAAAAATCTGACACTGAGTTAAAAAAGAAAAATAATTTAAAAGTTAGCTTGAGCGAAGTACGCCCATCTCAATCTGTTTTGGAATAACAGAAAGGTTGTCCAAAGAAGCGCAACAAGCAAAATCATCATCATGATTACCTATTCCTGCAAGTCTTTGTCCATGACTTGCAATACGTAAACATCCTTCAACATCATTCTCCCAATTTTTCCATAGTGCTATGGAGGCCATCAATTCATCATTTAAAATCTGAACCGACTCTAATTCATTCATTAAAAGAGATGCTAAAGCCCCAGCGGCTAAAGAATCTTCTAAAGAATAGGAACCTTCCCACCCACTACCAACAATCCAAACTTCTTTGGGATTATCACTTGTCAATCTTTCAGCAATAGCTTTTCTGTTTGGAAGTGCCATTGTATACAAGCTTTTGGATTCTCTAACACGATGTAATGACCTTGTTCCATTGGTAGTACTCATAAAAACTTTTTTCCCTTTTACTCTCTCAGTTGAGACTCCTAATGGAGAATTTCCCAAGTCAAATCCATCTAATTTTTTTCCACCTCTCTCTCCAACAAGTATTTTCTCGTTAGAGCCAAAATTCATTGCCTGATTTTTAAGTTCATCAACATCTGCAAACACTTGCACTGAATCAGCTCCATTTTCCAGAGCCCAGGCAATAGTTGTTGTAGCTCTTAGAACATCAATAACTACTGATGATTCAGGAATAATTCCATCAGGCACATCTGCCGCTACATAAAAATAAGAAAGTTTCATTTCCACAAAGGCTGATAACTTGCGTCACAGTAACTAGATAAATAGGTTAAACGTGCAGACCTTCATGAAATTATTTCGTCAAGAACCTCTTACAAGGGACATTAGAGATTTTCTTACTCTTCTAGAAAAGAAAGGGCAATTGAAGAGAATAAGCAGTCAAGTTGATAGTGACTTAGAAATTGCGGCCATAAGTGACCGAGTCCTTGGGATGGGAGGTCCTGCTCTACTTTTTGAAAATGTAAAAGGGTCATCAATGCCTGTTGCAGTGAATTTACTTGGGACGATGGAACGTGTGGTTTGGAGTATGGGTTTAGAGAAACAGGAAGAACTGGAAGATTTAGGGAAAAAATTAGCTCTTCTTCAGCAACCACGTCCTCCAAAGGGATTTAAAGAAACCAAAGCTTTTGCTTCTGTTGCATGGGATCTACTTAAAGCACGTCCTGATATTGATCTATTGCCACCATGCCACCAAAAGATAATTGGTGAAAAAGATTTGGATCTAAATCATTTACCACTTTTACGTCCCTGGCCAGAGGATGCTGGAGGTGCAATCACTTTAGGCTTAGTAATAACGAAAGATCCAGAAACAGGCGTACCAAATGTTGGTGTTTATAGACTCCAAAGACAATCTGACAAGAGCATGACAGTCCATTGGCTAAGTGTCAGAGGAGGAGCCAGACATCTTCGCAAAGCAGCTGCAATGAATAAAAAGTTAGAAGTTGCTGTTGCAATTGGAGTTCACCCACTCCTTGTTATGGCTGCAGCGACTCCTATTCCAGTACAGCTCAGCGAATGGCTTTTTGCAGGTTTATATGCAGGGGAAGGTGTTCGATTAACGAAATGCAAAACTATCGATCTTCAGGTTCCTAGTCACAGTGAAATTGTTCTGGAAGGATCTATATCTCCAGGGGAAGAGATGATGGATGGTCCTTTTGGAGACCATATGGGTTTCTATGGGGGGGCTGAGTCCTCACCTTTGATTAGGTTCCACTGTATGACTCAAAGGAAAAAACCAATATTTTCAACAACCTTCAGCGGCAGGCCTCCAAAAGAAGAGGCCATGCTGGCAATCGCATTAAATCGAATTTATACACCAATACTTAAACAACAAATACCTGAAATTATTGATTTTTTCCTTCCAATGGAAGCTTTGAGTTATAAGTTAGCAATCATATCCATTGATAAAGCATATCCAGGCCAAGCGAAAAGAGCTGCAATGGCTTTTTGGAGTGCTTTACCACAATTTACCTATACAAAATTTGTCGTCGTCGTAGACTCAACAATCAACGTAAGAGATCCCAGGCAAGTGGTTTGGGTATTATCCAGTCAAGTTGACCCTCAAAGAGATTTATTCATACTCGAGAATACTCCTTTTGATACTCTTGACTTCGCGAGTGAAAATATAGGATTAGGTGGGAGATTAGCTATTGATGCAACAACAAAAATTGGCCCAGAAAAAAATCATGAGTGGGGCAAACCATTGACAAGGCCAAAAGAACTTGAAGACAAAATAGATGAAAGATGGGCAGAACTGGGCCTGTCGGAGTTGGAAAACAACCAACCAAGCCCAGAATTATTTGGGTACGTTATTGATGAACTAATGCGTCAAAAACAAATAAACAATTCATAAATTAGGAATAACGCTTATCGATAAATAAAATATAAAAAAATATATTGTTTTTCCTTGAAAGTTCCCGCTAAAGATCAGTCTTTAAGAGACCTTCCAAAAGGAGGGGAACTCTGCGGGAAAGTGAAAGTACCTGGAGACAAATCAATATCCCACCGAGCACTACTGTTTGGTGCTATTGCTAAAGGGAAAACAATAATTGAGGGTCTGTTACCTGCTGAAGACCCATTAAGTACTGCTGAATGCCTTAGGTCAATGGGCGTAAAGATTAGTCCTATTGAGAAAGGGAGCATTGTTGAAGTTGATGGTGTTGGATTAAATGGTCTCCAAGAACCACAAGATATTTTGAATTGCGGAAATTCAGGAACAACTATGAGATTAATAATGGGA
The DNA here is from genome assembly GCF_047305155.1 of Prochlorococcus sp. MIT 0916. GTDB lineage: Bacteria > Cyanobacteriota > Cyanobacteriia > PCC-6307 > Cyanobiaceae > Prochlorococcus_B. The sequence continues at coordinate 1,381,424 of NZ_CP138980.1, read as the reverse complement.
TTGTTAGCCGGTCAAGAAGATCATCATTTCATCCTTACAGGGGATAAATCGCTTCGAAATAGACCTATGAAAAGAGTAGGACAGCCATTAAAAATGATGGGGGCTAAAGTTTCTGGAAGATGTAATGGAAACTTTGCTCCTCTCTCGATTAGTGGAAAAAAATTAAGAGGCGCCGTAATTGGTACACCAGTGGCAAGTGCACAGATAAAATCTGCAATACTACTTGCTGCTCTTAAGGCAGAAGGTTCAACAACGGTGATTGAACCAGCGAGGTCAAGAGACCATAGCGAGAGAATGTTAAAAGCCTTTGGAGCCAATCTAGAAGTAGGCGGTGAAATGGGTAGACATATAACTGTTTTCCCTGGGAAAGATCTAAAAGGTCAATCAATTATTGTTCCAGGTGATATTAGTTCTGCTGCATTTTGGCTAGTTGCAGGAAGCATTATACCAGGATCAGAACTAATTATTGAAAATATTGGTCTAAATCCAACAAGGACTGGAATACTTGACGTATTAGAAACAATGGAGGCAAGTATCAATATAATAAATAAAAAAGATGTCGCAGGTGAACCTGTTGGAGATATAGAAGTTTTCTACAAAGAAAACTTGAAGCCATTTAAGCTTGATGAGGAGATAATGCCTCGACTAGTAGACGAGATACCTATATTGTCTGTAGCAGCTTGCTTTTGTAACGGCACCAGTCAGATAAAAGGAGCAAGTGAATTAAGAGTCAAAGAGACTGATCGTTTAGAGGTAATGGCCAGGCAATTAAAAAGGATGGGAGCCAAAGTAGATGAACATCAAGATGGTCTAACTATCTATGGAGGACATAATCTAAAAGGCTGCGAGCTAGACAGTGAAGATGATCACCGCATAGCCATGAGTTTAGCTATAGCATCAATAATGGCTACTTCGAATTCCACTTTAAGACGTAGTGAAGCTGCAGCGATCTCATATCCTGATTTCTGGAGTGATCTCAAGAGACTTCAACAAAAAAATTAGTTTTTTTTAGATTTGGTCGATTTTACAAAAAATACGACAAAAGATGGGAGTTTAAGTCTTTATAGCTTTAGGTATCAAGAAGGATTTCATGATACGGGCGGAGCACTAAAAGAATCAATTAATAAATATCTCTTACCCGCTCAATTAGAAGTGTTTTCTAACCATGAAAAAATCGTTGTTTTAGATGTTTGTATGGGCATGGGATATAACACTGGATGTATTCTCGAAGGATTACTTAAAAGGAATCAGAAAATTGAATGGCATGGACTTGAGATTGATCAAAGGCCTCTAAATATTGCTCTTAATGAAAAGATATTTCAGAAAATATGGTCTAGTAAAGTATTACATTTTTTTCATTGCTTAAACAAATCAGGAAAATGGACTGAAGGTTTTAACGAAGGAACTGTTCACTGGGGAGATGCAAGACACAAAATATACGAAATACAAGATTCTCTAAGGTTTGATTTAATTCTTCTTGATCCTTTTTCCCCACAAAAGTGTCCCGAGCTATGGAGTGAGGAATTCATCTCAACATTAACAGAAAGACTATCTACCGAAGGCCGCTTAATTACATATTCAACTGCCGCTTCAATTAGAGCGAGTTTCAAAAGAGCTGGTTTAAAGATCTATTCAACAGTTCCCTCAATCAATGACCAAAACAAATGGAGCTTAGGGACAGTTGCTATGAAAAAGAAAATTGAACAAAATTTCATTTCAAAAGATTGTCAGCTTAAGGAGTTAAGCACCAGAGAAATAGAACACCTTGCTACGCGCTCATCAATTCCTTACAGAGATCCAACCGGAAAAGGTAACTCTAAAGAAATTATTTCAGCAAGAGAACTAGAGCAATCTAAAAGTCAATTAATAAACACTTCATTGTGGAGAAAACGATGGAATACTGCGCAATAGCTATAAAGCAATTAGATTTCTTCAAAAAAGTACTCTAATGCTTGCCATCGCAATTTTAGCGGCTGGAAAAGGTACGCGAATGAAAAGTAAACTGCCTAAGGTTCTTCACCCTTTGGCAGGAAAATCACTTATTGATAGGGTTTTGTCCTGTACTCAGGGGCTCAATCCAAACCGTAGATTAGTAGTTGTAGGACATCAATCAAACTTAGTAGAGGACTCTCTGAAGAGTTATCAAGACTTAGATTTTGTTCTGCAGCAACCTCAAAATGGAACAGGACATGCGATCCAGCAATTAAGTCCTAGATTAAAAGGATTTAATGGAGAACTTTTAGTATTAAATGGCGATGTACCACTGCTAAAAGAGGAAACTCTAAATTCACTTCTAGAATTTCACAAAGTTTCCAACGCGAGTGTAACTTTTTTATCTGCAACTTTAGACTCTCCAACAGGATATGGGCGAGTATTCACAGATGAGTCGGGACTTGTAAAAAAAATAATCGAAGAAAGAGATTGCACTAATGAACAGAAAAAAAACAAATTAATAAATGCTGGTATTTATTGTTTTGATTGGCAACAATTATCAGATGTTTTAAACTTATTATCTAAGCAAAATAGTCAAAATGAACTTTATCTAACAGATACTATAAGTCTACTCAAAAAAGCATTTCATTTGGAGGTAGATAATCCATTTGAGATAAAAGGCATTAATGATAGGTTTCAACTATCTGAATGTGAACATTACATTCAAGAAAAGCTTAAATCCTTATGGATGAGCAAGGGAGTTTCATTTATTGATCCTATTAGTTGTTCTCTGAGTGAGGATTCGAACTTTGGTACAGACGTAATTGTTGAGCCACAAACTCATCTTCGTGGTAAATGCAATATTGGCAATGGATGTCATTTAGGACCAGGTAGTGTCATAACAAATTCAACACTTGCGGAAAATGTATTAGCCATTCATTCATTCATCAATCAAGCAACGATTGGGAATAATACATCAATTGGTCCATTCGCTCATATAAGACCAGAATCAAACATAAGTGAAAATTCTAAAGTAGGAAACTTTGTAGAAATTAAAAAAAGTTTTATTGGTGAAGGAACAAAAATAAATCATTTAAGCTATGTCGGTGATTCAGTTCTGGGGAAAAATATTAATGTTGGAGCAGGGACTATTACAGCTAATTTTGATGGCAAAAATAAACATAGAACAATTATTAATGATTTTTCAAAAATCGGTGCAAATTCAGTCCTAGTTGCACCCATCAAGATTGGATCACATGTAACCATTGGTGCAGGCTCAACAATAAGCAAAGATATTCCTGATAAAAGTTTAGTAGTTGAAAGATCAAAAGCAATTATAAGAACTAAGACTGATTAACTACAAAAGCGAAATTATTGCTGTAAATAAGGTAATACTTTTTCTAATTCCAACTTACGACTACCTTTAATTAAAACATTATCTCCCGGTGAGAGCCATGGTAATAGAGAGAGAGCCGCATCTCTTGGTGTTCTTACTACATCATAATTTGGTAATTCTTTGAGTATCTTTTTTATAATATTAGATTCCTCCCCACAAGAGACAAAAACAATTCCAGCGAGACCTAATTCAACGGCTCTCTTAAGAACTTTCTGATGAAGTGAAATACTCTCAGATCCCAACTCAAGCATCGTACCTAAAACCGCAAAATGCCTGCCAGGCTTGCTTACTAATAACTCTAAAGATGCAATCACAGATTCGGGAGATGCATTATATGTCTCATCTAAAACTAAATATTGTCCACAGTCAACCAATCTATTTCTTCCCGTTGGCATATTTATTTTTAATTGATCAAGATTATTTATTGATAGTCCTAATTCTGTTGCGACAGTCAATGCCAAAAGAAAATTCATTGCATTATGTTTTCCTTCAAGGGGCAATTTAAATTTACTCCCCTCAAAAAACATGAAATTATTATTCATGTCAATTTGAGAAATATAATCTGGCTCGATATCTTTAAAAGCAAAATGCTCATCATTACGACCCAACAAATTAAGTGAAAAGCCTTCTATCGATACTCGAACAATACGTCCTGACCATTTTTCTAATAAAGCTTTTTCTAAGAGGTTGTCACCAAAAGGGATAATCACAACGCCATCAGATCTTAGATTTGACGTGATTTCCGACTTGGCTTTTGCAATATTTTCTCTACTACCAAGAATACCAATATGAGCTTGTCCCACATTTGTAATTACAGCAATATCTGGTTCAGCAACACGAGAAAGACGTTCAATTTGACCGAAGCCACGCATACCCATTTCAAGAACAAATGCAGCATCTGTTTCTAACCCTCTTAGCAGAGTTTTTGGAACACCAACATCATTATTTTCATTACCTCTACTTGAGACAATTTTACCAAGAGGAGACAGTATTGCCCGAATCAATTCTCTTGTAGTGGTTTTCCCAACAGAACCAGTAACAGCAACTACAGGAAGATTTAATTTTCTCCGATGAAGCAATGCGATCTGTTGGTAAGCATACAGAGTATTTGGGACTACCCAGTGAGGCAAGTTAGTTGGTACCAAACCATTAAATTTTTCAGAAACTATTGCTGCCTGAATACCAATATCAAAAGCCATATCCAAGTAATCATGGCCATCAAATTTATTGCCTACTAGGGGAACAAAGAAATCACCCTTTTCAATCGTCCTCGAATCAGTAGATATACGACCAACAGATAAATCAAGGTCTATTACCTTTTGATTGTCTGGCATACCCCATAGTTTAATTAAATCCTTAAAAGTAATAGCCATACAAATATTTGAACATAGGCAAAGTATTCTAAATACTTAAAATCCTATAATTTTAACTTTTTCCCTTTCCTTGAAGGATCTGCTTCTTGGCCGTAAGAAAACTTTTCAACCTCTGCAGCATCAGGAGAAGGCTCCTTAATTCCACAAACATCTTTATACATTAATTCATATTCCTTCGCGGATCTATCCCAACTATATTTATTTGACATTGCTCTTAATTGTAACTCCTTCCAACTTTTTTGATGTCTATATGCTTCCCAAGAACGAACTAATGCTGTATAAAAATCAATTGGTTCATACCGATCAAAGCAAAATCCGGAACCTGTTTCATTCATAGGATTATAAGGCTCTACGGTATCAACTAAACCGCCTACTTTCCTAACGATAGGAATGGCACCATAACGCATAGCTAATAATTGACTAATTCCACATGGCTCAAAACGACTAGGCATTAGAAATGCATCAGAGCCACCATAAATAAGTCTAGATAATGCATCATCGTAAGTGAGAAAAACAGAAAAACGACCAGGATACTCAATTGCGAGTTGCCATAAAGATGACTCTAAATAGCGATCTCCCGTCCCAAGAACAACGACCTGAGAGTCAGTATAAGAAAGAAGTCTATTGGCTACTTGTAGCAAAAGGTCAATACCTTTTTGATCCACAAGCCTACCAACCATTCCCATTAGATATTTATCTGGATTCACTTCAAGTCCCATTCTTTCTTGAAGGACTCTTTTATTAATTGCTCTACCAGAAATATTATCTACACTAAATTTAGCTGGCAATGAATTATCCGTTGCTGGATTCCACTCATCTAGATCAACTCCATTTAATATTCCACGTAATTTCCCAGAAATATAATTTAAAAGTCCCTCTAATTTTTCTCCATATTCAGATGTTCGAATTTCCCTTGAATAAGTAGGAGATACTGCATTCACTCTATCGGCGTATAACATTGCTGATGCCATGGTGTGATCACCATGCATATACCATGGACACCAAGTGATTTGATCAAGCTTCCATCTCCATGGGCCTTGATACTTGAGGTTATGAATAGTAAATACCGTGCTAATTTCGGGATCTTGATGCATCCAAACGGGGATCATTCCAGTATGCCAATCATGACAATGTAGGACTTGTGGTTTCCATGAGTTCCATGCAAATTCAGAGACTGCACTAGCAAAAAAAGTAAATCTCCAATCCTCATCTTCGCCTCCATAAATACGCTCAGAATCGAAACATGGATGTCCAACTAAATAAATTGTCAACCCATTAGAGGGATGCCTTGTTTCAAAAACAGCGAAGTCAACACCCATTGTATTGCCACGAAAGATAGGTTCAGGAGCAATATCCATCAAGGTCCATAATTTTCCATACCCTGGAATTATCAATCGAACGTCATGTCCAAGTTTTTTAAGCGCAGGAGGCAATGAACCAACGACATCACCCATACCTCCAACCTTTATCATTGGGGCACATTCAGCAGCAGCAAAAAGTATTCGCATTTAATTCATGAAAAAGAAAGATTTATCTTTTGGATAAACAAAATAAAATCATGGAAGCCATTTTGATTCGGAGAAATCAGGGTCCCTCTTCTCCATGAAAGCATTTCTTCCCTCCTTTGACTCATCAGTCGTATAAAAAAGATGTGTTGCCTGACCAGCAAGCTCTTGGATACCTGCTAATCCATCAGTATCGGCATTAAACGAAAATTTCAAACACTTTATAGCAGTAGGACTGTTTTGAAGTATTTCTCTTGCCCATTTAACTCCCTCTGACTCGAGCAAATTAATTGGTGAAATGGCATTTATTAGCCCCATGTTTAATGCTTCCTTTGCTCCATATTTCCTGCAAAGAAACCAAATTTCTCTGGCCTTCTTTTGACCTACAACCCTTGCTAAATAACTTGAACCAAACCCTGCATCAAAACTTCCAACCTTAGGGCCTGTTTGACCGAATATTGCATTATCTGCAGCCAAACTCAAATCACAAATTAAATGCAAAACATGTCCTCCCCCTATTGCAAAGCCAGGAACAAGTGCAATAACCACTTTAGGAAGGCTTCTAATTATACGTTGCAAATCAAGAACATTTAAACGCGGGATCCCATCATCACCGAGGTATCCTCCATTTCCACGTATAGCCTGATCTCCTCCAGAACAAAAAGCAAACCTTCCATCTTTGGAAGGTCCAACCCCTGTAAATAAAACCACTCCAATTTTCGGATCTTCTCTTATTCTGATGAATGCATCACAAAGTTCTGAAATTGTTTGAGGTCGAAAAGCATTTCTTTTCTCAGGACGATTTATCGCAACACGTGCAATTCCTTCATGACTTATGTCAAGCAGAATATCTTTATATTCTCCAAAAGAAACCCATGAGGTAATAATTTCCCCAGGGAGAACTCTTCTAGACATATTGTTAGGAGTAATAGGTTTTAAAGTCATTTTTTTAAATTAAATTTAGTCAAAACTCGATAAATTCTCAGATAAAGTTTTTTTTAGGTCATCACGTAAACTTACTCTCAATCTATGATCTTCAAGAGAGTTAGTACAAACTCTTATTAATACATTTGTTGACAAAGAAAAACTCCATTCAATTGCTTGTTCTAAATCATCCAAGCAAGCAACTTGCTTATATTTCAATCCATAGGCTTTAGCGAGTGTAAGATGACAAACTTGCTGAGGCATAAGAAAAATTTCTTCAAAATCGCCTTCTTCAATTCTATCTATATTTAATTGATTAAATATACCCCCTCCACCATTATCAATCATAATTACAATTAGACTAATATTTTTATCCCTTGAAAACAGCCAACCATTTGTATCATGAAGAAGTGCTAAATCACCAGTAAGCAATACCATTCTCCCCATAATTATTGATAATCCCATACCCATTGAGAGTGTCCCATCAATTCCTGAAGCCCCCCTAAAGCCAAAACACCTTCTTAGGAAAGCTCCCTCTCCCGAATAACTCAACCAATCTCTTATGGGACTACTTGAAGCAAGCATTACAGGGATAGAATCTGGTAACAAGCGAGGAAGCAATCTAGCCAAAGCAGGTTCAGTAATTAACCCATTTCTAAATAACCTTTTATCAAGCCAATCATGGATAAATAAATCATATTTTATAAGCTCTTTAGTCAACTTTTGACTAACAATTTTTGTATCTATTGCAGCCTTTACGGGAATACCCTCAAGCAATTTATTAACCCAACAAGAAAACCCTTCACTAAATTGTGTCGAGCCACCTATGGGATCAAGATTTCGATAATCTCCCTCAGTAATAAGTAATTGAACTTTTCCAGGTTTTTTAAGCCAAGTTTGTAATTCTCTACTTGGAGGTATTGGACCCAATCGTAAAACTTGAATCTCTTTGATTTTTTCAAATAAACCTATTGAGAAAAAAAGATCCCAGTGATTTATTAAACCCTCTTGATCATTTTCAACCCCTGAGAGTGGATCAGCAAGAATTGGCCATCCAGTTATTTTTTGCCATTTCTTTAATGCGCCCTTAAAAGAAACAAGTTGTTTTGGTTTTCCTCTCCATGGCCCAACAATAATTATTCCTAAAGAATGTGGATCTAATTTTGGTAGTTTTAAAGATGAAAAATTTTTACCAGTCTGAAAATTATTTGAAGTAATTTCATCCTTTAAAAATCCCTCAATGCGCCATCCATCAAGAACTTTATTCTGGTCAATTTCGGAAGGATGTAAAGGTTCTTCATAAGCAAGATTAATATGAACGGGTCCAGGAATGTTAGAAGCCATTTCGAATGATTTTCCAACTAAAGATGTCAGTCTCTCTTGAGAAATCAAATGAATTCCTTCTTTTGGAGATTCATCAAAATGTCTACAAACAGACTTAAGAAAATCCTGTTGATTAACTGCTTGATTGGCTCCACATTCTTTTAATCGCAAAGGTCTATCTGCTGTTAAAAACAACAGAGGATGGCATGACCTATCTGCTTCAACAGCAGCGGGCAAAAGATTTGCGACAGCACTTCCAGAAGTTGTAATGACACAACTTACTTGCCCACTAGCTGCACTTATTCCCAAAGCAAGGAATGCAGCCGACCTTTCGTCAATTGATGTTATGAGAATTAATTCTTTTCTTTTAGAGAGACTTGCTGCTGCTAAAGCAAGAGGGCCTGATCTGCTACCGGGGCAAAGTACAAAATATTTCACTCCCTTAGCGACTAGAGTTTTAAGGAGCTCTAAGCTGATAAAAAAATTGTAACGAGCTAATGAAATTGCCAAAAGAACAACTACTTCGATTTTTGTAAAAAGCTTTCCAACAAGAAACTAAAACAAAGAAAATTCATGACATCTACTGGATCAAAAAAGAATCAAAACCAAAATAGCTGGAAAGGATTGTTGGTTTGGATATTAATTGCGCTTTTATTAAGATGGCAAGCAGTTGAACCTAGATGGATTCCATCTGGATCAATGATTCCAACTTTGCAAATTCAAGACAGAATATTGATAGAGAAAATATCCCCAAGACTTAATAATAAACTAAATAAACATTTAAATTTAAATACGATTGTTATTTTCAAACCTCCAAAAATTCTTACAGAAGCTGGCTACAGCGATGGTTCAGCGCTAATAAAAAGAGTCGTTGGATTACCTGGAGACAAAATAGAAGTTACTAATGGGAAACTATATAGAAATGAAAAAGAAATAAATGAACCTTGGATTAAAGAGCCTATCCAATATGAAATGGACGCGATAAATGTACCTGACTATTCACTTTGGGTTTTAGGAGACAACCGAAATAACAGTTTAGACTCTCATATTTGGGGAGCTCTCCCAGAAAAAAATCTCATAGGTACGGCACTTGCAAGGTACTGGCCATTAAAAAAAATAGGACCTATTCGGTTCCCATAACCTAAATTAAATTTTATTGGAGTACGTTTTGCGATATTGTGTAATTAAATGGAAAAAACTGGATGTTTAATCCTGAATTTTTAGCTACAGACAATAATGAGGGCCATGAGGCAAATGCTCTAATTCAGTACTTACAAGATCAACCTGCTGACGTTTTGCAAAGAGTCGCAAAATCTGCCAGTCCCGAAATTCAAGAAATAATCCGACACAATGTTCAAGGTTTACTTGGAATGCTTCCTGGAGAGCAATTTGAGGTAAAAGTAACTTCTAGCAAGGACAATTTGGCTAGTTTATTAGCCTCTGCGATGATGACAGGGTATTTCCTTAGACAAATGGAGCAAAGGAAACAATTAGAGGAAACACTTTTGTCCGACGAGGAAATGTCAGTCGACCCAGATAAAATTTAATCCCCAAATTTTTCTAGAGGGTCTGTAGGGACTATACCGATTTTCAATAATTTTTGATCTAACCAACTCAAAAATCCAAAATCACCTTTGCTGTTAGCCCAGTCGGAATTATTAATTTTATTTTTTAATGCTTTTATTTCATAGTTTGAAAATCTAACTTTGCCGCTGTAGTGAGCAGAAATTAGCCATGAAATACCTTGTAAGGCCTCAACTTTATTTAACCAAGTTATTAAAGCCTTTTTTCCTCTAGGGAAAACCAGCCTTTCTATTACAGGAGCTATTTGTATGAGAGGAGTGTTGTTTTTCCCGACAAGTTTTTTAGCAGACAACTCCCAGCCTTTCTGCCAAGAGAAAGGATATATCCCAAAATGTGCTCTTTTATTTCTTAAATTTGGTTTAAAAGCGTTTCCAAAAATTTCTTTTATTTTTGGTATCTCCAACTTTTCAGGTCTTAAGTAGGAAGCAAAAAGAACCAAGCGAAGCCATCCTTTTTTTCTTGCAATTGGCGTATCGATAAGCTCTTCAACACCCTTCTCTCTTGAATGAAACAATAAAGGGGTAGGGTCTAAATCAAAAAGTTCTGGAGGAGTATCTTCAATTCCCACAAGTGCATCAGTAACCAATAAAGATTTTGATGGTTTATGAAAACAAGATATTTCTTGGAAGCGTCCTAATCCAATATCAATTGGTCCCAATGAAATCCATTCACAATAATCACTATGAGGGAATCCATCAGCCAATAAGATATTTGTTCTTTTAGAGGGAATTCCCAACCAATCAAAAGGCAACTGAAATGGGAAACTCCATTGCCCTGGGCAAACCCATATTTTTGAATCAGGAAAGGCTCTAGCCAAAGCAGGAAGAGCAATTTTATGTTCCAAACCAGAGGCCGTTGGTAAAACAATTGTTTTTACAGGACCGATTTTTTTCACAATTACATCAATGTCCCTTAGCAATTCTTCGGTAGGAGGGAGAGGGTTAATTATCATCAATCCATTCTTTACTCTTACAACCAATAGCCTCACTGGGACAGCTACATAATAAATACCCTGAAGTTGTTCAAAACTCCAAATCTGACCAGGAACTAATTCCTTGAATATTGTTCTTTTTCTTCCATAAGGATAGAGCGGTAAAAGTGGCCACCAACTCCATTTTTGTTCAGTAGAAAGGTTGCTCATTTTTTGCTAGATTTAATTATTATTTATAAAAGTTTGGTTTTTAAATATTCCATATCTTGGAGCGAATAAAAATGCTATTAGAAATATTAATGTTTGAACTAAAACGATAGATCCACCTGTTTCAATATCGGACCAATAACTTATATAAACACCTAGAATACTTGAGAATGAGCTGCTAATAACTGCTAATAAAGTCATTTGATCAAAACGATCAGTTAGCAAGTATGCTGTAGCACCAGGCGTAATAAGCATTGCTACTACAAGAATAATACCAACAGTTTGCAAACCAACTACTGCTGATAGAGATAGTAAAGTTAATAATAAATAATGGAGTATACCTGTATTAATTCCTATAGATCTAGCATGCTTAGCATCAAAACAATAAAGCATTAAATCTTTTCTAAATATAAGCAATATAGATATAACAATAAACGAAATTATTAAAGTCTGGTTAACATCTGAACGAGAAATTCCTAGAGGACTTCCAAAAAGTATTTGCATTAGATCAATATTACTTTTAATTTTTGAAACCAATACAAGGCCTAATGCAAAAAAGCCAGTAAAAACAAGTCCTATTACTGTATCTTCTTTAATTCTAGATTTCTGTTTAACAAATCCAATCAAAGCAACTGAACCAACTCCAAAAACAAAAGCACCTAAGGAAAAAGGGAGCCCTAATGCATAAGCGACAACCACCCCTGGCATAACCGCATGGGAAACCGCGTCACCCATTAATGCCCAACCTTTTAAGGTCATATAACAAGATAAAAGGCCACAAACACCTCCCACTAATGCGCTAACCATTAAAGCTCTTCTCATAAAGTCATGAGTTAATGGATCCAATAGCCAATCAATTGGCGTAATGGAAATTAGAAATTCACTCATTTATAAAATCTTTACTTGAAGTGGGCCCTGATAAAGGATTTGGTGGAATACCTCCAAATGTTTTATTTAGATTTTCCGAAGTGAAAACTTGCGAGGTTTCACCATAAGCAAGAACAGTCTTATTGATTAGGACAACAAAATCACAAAAATCTCTCACATGATTCAAATCATGAGTAGATATCAAAATAGTATGACCTTCTTGTCGAAACTGAAGAAATAGCTCAGCCATAAGCTTTTCAGTAGGGACATCAACGCCCGAAAAAGGCTCGTCTAAAAGAAGTACTGATGCCCGCTGAGCAATTGCTCTTGCAAGAAAAGCTCTTTTGCGTTGCCCTCCTGATAAAGATCCTATTGGTCTCTCTCTGAGATCCAAAAGATCAACTCTTTCAAGGGCATGAACAACGGCTCTCCTATCAGATTCTCTTGGTATTCGGAAAATATTCATAGCGCCATATCTCCCCATCATCACAACATCCCAAACGCTAACGGGAAATGAATAATCTATACCTTCATTTTGTGGAACATATGCAACCGATTGCTCCTTCTGGGCTTGATTAACCTTTATACCATTTATCCTGATTTTACCCCTTGAAGGCCTAACAAAACCCATTAGAGCCTTGAAAAAAGTTGATTTTCCTGCACCATTCATCCCCACAAGACCACATATAGATCCCGCTTTTAAATTTAAACTTGCGTCATATAGAGCGACTGTGCCGTTGTAGTCAACACAAACTTGGTCTGCCTCAATACGCATAAAATCTTTCTCATGGCTTTTAAAAATTGGGTTCATTATTTTTTAACTTCTGAAATGGATAGGCCCTTAGTAATTAATCGAACATTGTGCCTTAGTAAATCTATATAGGTAGGAGCAGGACCATTTAGATCTGAGAGTGAATCAACGTAGAAGGTCCCACCAAAAAAAGCTCCGCTTGATTTCGCGACTTCCATTTGTGCATCTGCACTGACAGTACTTTCGCAAAAAATTGTTGGGACTTCATTTTCTTTGATTTTTTTTATTAGATTCACCATTCTCCTAGGGGTTACTTGACTTTCAGCATTAACTGGCCACAAATATGCCTCTTTCATTCCGTAATCACGGGCCAGATAAGTAAAGGCTCCTTCACATGTCACCAAAAATCTTCTTTCTTTAGGAATAGAGAATAAAGAATCTCTTAGCTCTTTATCAAGCCTTTCAAGTTTAGCTTTATAGGTTGAAGCGTTAGATGAGTATTCAAGAGCTCCATCAGGATCGATTTTAATAAAAGCATCAACTATTTTATCTACATAATTCATAGCTCTTTTGGGCGACATCCAGGCATGAGGATTTGGCTTCCCTGAATAAGCATCTCCCTCTATCAATAATGGCTTCATCCCCTCGGTTAATTTCACATTGGGAATATCACCCGTGCTAATCATAAATTTCGAAAACCATGCTTCAAGACCTAAACCATTTTCAATAATCAGTTTTGCTCCTTTAGTTTTTACAATATCACTAGGTGTAAATTGATAACTATGGATTTCTGCTCCTGGTTTCGTTATTGATTTAACTATAAGTCTATCCCCAGCAACATTTCTAGCAAGATCGGCCAAAATTGTAAAAGTAGTTAAAACGAAAGGCTTATCATTGCTTGTTCTATAAGTGTTTTTATTTACACATCCTGTCAGGAATAAAATATTTAATGCAAGAAAAATAGATAAACTAAGTATCTTATTTTTCTTATAAATATACTCAGAAAAAACCTTTTTATTAAACATATATTTGAAATTAGAAAATATTAATATTTTATCTAAATATAAGTCAAAGATATACCAGAAGAAAAGTTATAAACTTAAACTGATTTAACTTTGTAATTAATAGATTGAGAATGAATCCATTCTTTTGATTGCTTTAAAAAAGCCACCCAATCAACTCTTTCTAGCTCAGCAGCTTGTGATACTAGTTGAGGAGCTTGTTGCTTAATAAGTTCTAAATCAGGTTGAGTTACTCCATTATTGAGAGCCATCCAATCAGCCATTGATCTCCCAACCACTCTTGTTAAATAAGCAGCACTCAAGGCCTGAATTGTTCCAGCAGCAACCCAAGAGGAGCCATCAAGCTTTGCCAAGCTCAACAAGGACTGTCCACTCCATTCGACCACTCCTTGAGCAATTGCAGCCATTGCTAGTTGTCGTGAGACCGCCTCAAGCAATTCAGGCTTCATTTTGGAAGACCATATTTTCGACATTTCTTTGATCATCAAGCCATTAACCACTGCAACTGCAAGCAAATCAGTTGAGGCGACAGGGGAGGCGAAAACGATACCAGCAACTATCCACTGAGATCTTGTTTGAATAACCTTGAATTTTTCTCTTCTTAATTTTTCTAAATCTTTTTGCCAAGAAGTATGCAATCGAGACAAAAGTCTTTGCTTAGTAATGTCTGTATTCTTCTTTGGATTTTCAAGAAGTTTCTTAATTGGAGAAAGAACCGTTGCCATTTCTGTTTGAGATCCATCCCATTTCAATACTCTGTTTGTCCATCTATCTGGCAATTGAGCCTCTAATGCATTTCGCTCATCAGACCAATCAGTAGATTCTTTACTGGCAACCATTAGCCAGGCTGGCTGATCTGTAGGGATATTTTTAATCCACAAAAGATCAGCTGCGCTCATTGGAAGTGCCAAAGAATAAACAATAAAATCTTGCTCTTGGATTAAATCTGGCAAAATCCAATTTCGATCTCTTACAGGAAGAGCTGATGGAAAAGAAACTTTTATTTGATTATTTATTCCTAAAACTTTTTCCAATTGCTCTTTATCAGGTAGTTTTACGCCTTTTGTTTTCAAGAAACCAATGCTTTGATCTTCGCTTCTATCAATAATCTTTTGCAAGGAATTAATTCTTTCTTTTTTCCTTTCACTTTGCTCTCCATCCTCAAGTAAGTACTCGAAATTCTCTAAAACGTCATGACATCTTCTTACCCATCCTTGAACAGTAGAGGGAGCATCAAATGAAACCTTTCCTGGTTTTAAAAAATAAAAAATACAACCAAGTCCTAATAGCAATCCAAGTCCACCCCCAGGGATATGGGCCACATCACTTAAAACCCATTGACCTGTAATAGTTAGCCCAATAAAAAGACTAATTTTCGGAATCGAAAAAGAAGGTAAGGAGAGAGGAGATTTTGTTAATGAATGATTTTCCACGATTTGAATAAATACAGTTTCTTCTTAGCTAACTTTCATTTTAAAGCAAATTTTCCCTTAATAACCGCAAAGAAAGAAGGTTTTACGTTTTTAAGAAGAAAAATTTATGCCTAAAGAAATCAAATCATTCCGCTGGGATCAATATCATTAGATGTGAAAGTGCTAATCAAGATATTCAAATATGTCGCAAAAGTACCGGCTATGCGTCACACTTGCCCCTATTGGCAAATATGTTCATGGGTGACTCTTACACCAATAATCAGTCAGGTGGTGGCGATTTCCAAAACCAAAGACAAAATGGTCGTAATAATTTCAGAGGTGGCCGAGGTCCTAACAATAGAGAGGGAGGCTTTCGTATTCGCTTAAGTGATAATGAAATGCGAGCAGCTAGATCATTACAAGAAGCCTTTAATCTTCGTTCTACTGTTGCTGTTTTAGGTTTCGCAGTAAGAACTCTTGCCCAGATGCTTGAAGACGGAAGTCTTGAAAATTTAGTCAACGAATATAGGTCTCAAGCGCCCGCCAATGACCAAAGAAGAGGCAGGGGTAACAGGGGAAACTATAACGGTGAAAATAACAACTCAGCCAACACAAAGCCCAACCCTTTTGCAAGACCAGAAAAGCCAGTTAAACAACAAGAGGTAGCTGATACTGATCAGGCAAACAATGTTGCTCAAGATCCTGCAGAAAAAGATAATGATGAAGCAACAGAAGCAAGTTCAAACGAAGATGATTCCACAAATACAAGCGAGCAAGGATAAGTGAATCAGAAGCGAGTCTTATCTGGTGTTCAACCCACAGGAGATGTTCATATTGGTAATTGGCTTGGAGCAATAAGAAATTGGGTTGAATTACAAGAAAATTATGAAACATTTGTCTGCGTTGTTGATCTTCATGCGATAACGACTCCGCATGACCCAAAATCTCTTTATCAAAATTCTTTATCTACAGCGGCTTTGTATATCGCTTGTGGGATGAATCCTGATAAATGCTCAATATTCATTCAAAGTCAGATAAGCGCCCATAGCGAGCTTTGCTGGATATTAAATTGCTTAACTCCTTTAAACTGGATGGAGAGAATGATTCAGTTCAAGGAAAAGTCAATTAAACAAGGCGACAATGTATCTATTGGATTATTAGATTATCCAGTCCTTATGGCAGCGGATATTCTTCTCTATGACGCTGATTTGGTTCCTGTTGGAGAAGATCAAAAGCAGCATCTAGAGCTTGCGAGAGATATTGCTTCTCAACGAGTTAATTCAAAATTCGGAACAAAAGATAATCCAATACTTAAAGTTCCAAATCCCTTAATTTTGAGAGAGTGTTCCAAAGTCATGAGCCTCACAGACGGAACAAAGAAAATGAGTAAAAGCGACCCAAATGAAAATAGTAGGATTACTTTGTTAGACAGTCCAGATGTAATTACTAAAAAAATAAAACGTGCAAAAACCGACTCAGAATTAGGATTAGAATTCGGAAATCCTTCAAGACCTGAAGCTGATAATCTTTTAACAATTTATTCAATAATTTCTGGCCTAGGTAGAGAAAAAGCAGCTGAGAATTGTGCAGAAATGGGCTGGGGTAAATTCAAGCCAGAATTTACAGAAGCAATGATTAACGTTCTCAAACCAATTCAAGCAAAATATAAAGAATTAATGAATGATCCAGAAGAGTTAAAAAGAATACTAAATAAAGGCAAGCTTACTGCTGAGGAGGTTTCTAAGTTAACATTAAATAGAGTTAAAGAAGCTCTAGGATTTTATTCAAGTTTGTAGAAATTATGCCAATAATTACATTACCTGATGGAACTGAAAAAAAATATGATTCCGCTGTAACCATAGATCAAATAGCATCAGAGATTGGTCCTGGTTTAGCAAAAGCAGCGCTAGCGGGGAGAGTGAATGGGGAATTAATCGATACTTGTATTCCTATAACTGAAAATTCTCATGTACAGATTATTACATCTAAAGATGATGAAGGACTAGAAATTATTAGACATTCATTCGCTCATCTTCTTGGACATGCTGTAAAGCAATTATACCCCGAAGCAAAAATGGCAATAGGGCCAGTAATTGAAGATGGTTTTTATTATGATATTTCTTATAAAGATACCTTCACTCCTGATGATCTTCTAAGAATTGAGAAAAGAATGAAAGAGTTAGTTAATAGAGATTATAATGTAGGTGTTGAAATAGTTAGTCCAGAGAAAGCAGCGGAAGTTTTTACTGATAGAGGTGAAATTTTCAAGCTAGACATAGTTAAAAATATACCCAAAAATGAAATCATAAAGTTATACAAACATCAAGAATATATTGATATGTGCAGAGGTCCTCATGTGCCAAATACAAGGCATCTAAGAGTATTTAAGCTAATGAAAGTATCCGGGGCTTATTGGCGCGGCGACTCTAACAATGAAATGCTACAACGAATATATGGGACAGCTTGGAAAAGCTCTAAAGAATTAAAAGAATATATCTCTAGAATTGAAGAAGCTGAGAAAAGAGATCATAGAAAGTTAGGGAAAAAGTATTCACTTTTTCACTCACAAGATGAAGCACCAGGTATGGTTTTTTGGCACCCTAAAGGGTGGACTATTTATAGAATTTTAGAAGATTACATTCGGGAAACCATCACAAAATATGATTATCAAGAAGTTAAATCTCCGCAAGTAGTTGATAGGAGTCTTTGGGAGAAATCAGGTCATTGGGATAAATTTAAAGAAGATATGTTTACTACAACTTCAGAGAACAGGGAATATGCAATAAAACCTATGAATTGTCCATGCCACATACAAATATTCAATCAAGGTTTAAAAAGCTATCGAGATCTACCTATCAGACTTTCAGAATTTGGTTCTTGTCATCGCAATGAGCCTTCTGGTGCACTACATGGCTTAATGAGAGTAAGAAATTTTGTTCAAGATGATGCACACATATTTTGTACCGATGAACAAATCCAAGAAGAAGTCCAAAATTTTATTGATTTGGTATTTGAGGTTTATAGAACCTTTGGCTTTGATTCAATTCTTATTAAGCTATCAACAAGACCAGAGAAAAGGGTTGGGAGTGATGATATTTGGGATAAATCAGAAAAAGCCTTATCTGAGGCACTTGATTCAAAAGGATTAGATTGGTCGCTACTCCCTGGAGAAGGTGCCTTTTATGGTCCAAAAATAGAATTCTCCTTAAAAGATTGCCTCAACAGAGTATGGCAGTGCGGAACAATTCAAGTGGATTTCTCCATGCCTCAAAGGCTCAATGCAAGTTATATAGATATTACAGGTAGGAAAGAAACACCTGTAATGCTTCACAGAGCTATTTTAGGTTCTTTTGAAAGATTTATTGGTATTTTAATTGAGAATTATTCAGGAAATTTTCCTACATGGTTATCACCTGTTCAAATAATGATTATGGGCATAACTGATAGAAATAATGAAGCATGTTTTAGTGCTAAAGATAAATTAGTTGACTTTGGGTTTAGAGCTGAAATTGATATCAGAAATGAAAAAGTCGGTTTTAAAATACGAGAACATACTATGCAAAGAATACCTTTCTTGATAATTATTGGAGATAAGGAAGAAGAGAATAATGAAATCTCAGTAAGGACAAGAGAAGGTAAAGATCTTGGAAATATGAGTATTGATAAGTTTAAATTAATAATTGACGAATCAATTAGTAAAAAAGGTATACAAGTTAATCAATCCTAGGCCAAAACTATTTTAAAAACAAATGAATTTACTTTCTGGAGATCTTGGAGGGACTAAAACAATATTAGCTGTTTATTCAAACGAGAACCATCCAAAAAAACTATTTGAAAAGTACTATATTTCGTCAGAATGGAAATCTTTCTACTCAATATTTGAAGACTTTATTAAACATTTACCAGGTTATATATCACTCCCTGAATATGGTTGTATTGGTGTAGCAGGACCAATAAATAATCATAAAGTTAAGATTACAAATCTAGGCTGGGATATAGCAACAGAAGAATTATCTCAGCTTTCAAAAATAAATAATATTGAAATAATAAATGATTTCTCAGTTTTAATATATGGGATTCCATTTTTCAAAAATGACCAATATGAAGTAATCCAAGGAACATTAAACCCTGAGACCAAAACCAACCAAGAATTAGTTGCAATTATTGGAGCTGGTACTGGCTTAGGAATGTCCAGAGGATTAATTACACCTAAAAGCATTTTTATATTTCCAAGTGAAGGAGGTCATCGAGAATTTTCCCCAAGAACAGAAAACGAATGGGAATTAGTCAAATGGCTAAAAAAGAAGCTAAATATTCAAAGAGTATCGATTGAAAGAATAGTCAGTGGGACTGGCCTTGGAATGATTGCGAGATGGAAATTGGATGATCCATTAAATGAAAACCACCCACTTCAGGAAACTTTAAAAAAAATGGATAGTGACAAATCAGCTTTCACAGATTTACCCGCACTTGTTTGGGAAAAAGCAAGTAACGGAGACAAATTAATGTCTGAGGCTTTGCAATTATGGCTAAATGCTTATGGATCTACAGCTGGAGACCTTGCTTTACAAGAACTTTGCTCTTCAGGGTTATGGATTTCAGGTGGAACAGCCGCAAAAAACCTCGATGGAATAAACTCTTCTAACTTCCTAAATGCATTTAGTAATAAGGGTCGCTTTCAATCTTATTTAAAGGAAATCCCATTGATTGTTCTTAAAGATCCAGAAGCGACTTTATTCAGTTCAGCTTGCAGAGCACGCTTAAGTGCCGAATCAAATGGGAGACTTAGCTAAAGGATAAAAACATGGGGCCGCCAAAAATAGGACAAACTGTCGTAGTAGAAGTTCCTTCTACTACAGCCAATATTGGTCCAGGGTTTGATTGTCTTGGTGCAGCATTAGATCTTTCCAATCAGTTCACTATTAAAAGGATTGAGGGTAATGCTGAAAGGTTTGAATTAATAATGGAAAGTACTGAAGGTAATCATTTAAGAGGCGGCCCTGAGAATCTTTTTTATCGAGCCGCGCAAAGAGTTTGGAGAACTGCAGGTGTTGAGCCTGTCGCTCTTGAAGCAAGAGTAAAATTAGCTGTGCCTCCTGCAAGAGGGCTTGGAAGCAGTGCTACAGCAATTGTGGCAGGACTAGTTGGAGCAAATGCACTTGCTGGATATCCTTTGCCTAAGGAAAAATTATTGGAGCTGGCAATAGATATAGAAGGTCATCCAGACAATGTTGTTCCGTCTTTAATAGGAGGTCTTTGCGTAACAGCTAAAACTGCAAACGACAGATGGCGCGTAGTCCGCTGTGATTGGGATCAATCAATAAAAGCAGTAGTTGCAATCCCATCTATTCGCCTTAGCACCAGTGAAGCAAGGCGTGTCATGCCAGAAAACATTCCAGTAAATGATGCAGTAATAAATTTAGGAGCCCTCACGCTTCTGCTTCAAGGACTAAGGACTGGAAATGAGGATCTAATTGCAGACGGCATGCATGACAAGCTTCATGAACCATACAGATGGGGACTGATCAAAGGTGGGTTAGAAGTAAGAGAAGCAGCAAAGGCTGCCGGAGCTTTAGGATGTGCAATTAGTGGAGCAGGACCAAGCATTCTTGCCTTGTGCAAAGCGACTAAAGGCCGAGAAGTCAGTGTCGCAATGGTCAAAGCCTGGGAAGCTGCTGGTGTAGCAAGTCGTGCTCCTTTAATGAGCCTCCAACTAAGAGGAAGTGAATGTGTTTCAAACACCTTTGGGTAGTTCTACTCATGAAAACGAACAAAAACTGATAGCTTTATGGCTGACTTGCCCCAAATCATGGATGCCAATATGCCTATGAGTATCGATTCTCAGACAGTATTTCCATGGCTTTCACTCATTGTTCTCCTACCCATAGTTGGAGCCTTGATAATGCCTTTCCTCCCAACGCAAGAAAGTAAAAACTCTAATCTGCCAAGAAATATAGCCCTAGTTATTTTATTAGCTGATTTTCTAATAATTGTATTAGCTTTTGCCAATTTGTTTGATCCAAGTAGCGAAAGTCTGCAGTTGGTTGAAAGGCTTCAGTGGCTTCCTTCAATAGGACTCGAATGGTCATTAGGTGTAGATGGTATATCTGCACCGCTAGTAGTTCTTAGCGGGCTTATAACTTTTTTGTCCGCAGCTGCAAGTTGGAAAGTTAAACAAAAAACAAGGCTTTACTTTGCTTTATTACTGATTCAAGCTTCAGCCCAAGCTTTAGTTTTCCTATCACAAGATTTCTTACTATTCTTTTTAGCTTGGGAGCTTGAACTTGTTCCTGTATATTTATTGATTGCTATTTGGGGAGGGAAAAGAAAACTATATGCAGCAACAAAATTCATCCTTTATACAGCTCTAGCTTCCCTTTTAATATTAATTAGTGGGCTTGCTTTAGCTCTTTCTGGAGATCAATTTACATTTAATTTAAGTGAAATTGCAGCCAAATCGTTTACTGGTAATTTTGGAATATTTTGTTATTTAGGTTTTTTAATTGGTTTTGGAGTAAAGCTTCCTATCTTTCCACTTCATACCTGGCTACCAGATGCTCATGGGGAGGCAAATGCACCGGTTTCAATGTTGTTGGCAGGTGTTTTGTTAAAAATGGGAGGTTACGCTCTTATAAGATTTAACGTCCAAATATTACCTGACACTCATTTAATACTCGCCCCAGCTTTAATCATTATTGGGATAGTAAATATTATTTATGGCGCTCTAAATGCTTTTGCTCAAGACAATGTAAAAAGGCGCATAGCCTGCAGTTCTGTAAGTCATATGGGTTTTGTTCTTGTTGGGATTGGTGCAGTTAATGCACTTGGAATCAGTGGAGCGATGCTCCAAATGATTAGCCATGGACTAATCGCTGCAGCAATGTTTTTTGTTACTGGAAGTTTTTATGAAAGAACCAATACTCTTTCAATCCCGAATATGGGCGGTCTTGCAAAGGCTTTGCCAATTACTTTTGCATTCTTCTTAGCCAGTTCTTTAGCATCACTTGCCTTACCAGGGATGAGTGGGTTTATAAGTGAAATCACGGTTTTTTTAGGCATAACTAGTCAAGAAGGCTTCACCTCTTTATTTAGAGCAATAACAATTCTTTTAGCAGCTATTGGACTAGTCTTAACGCCTATCTACCTTCTTTCAATGTGTAGGAGAGTATTCTTTGGCCCAAGGATACCCGCTTTATCGATAGTCAAAGAAATGGATGCTAGAGAGCTTTCGATTGGTTTAAGCCTCTTAGTTCCTACATTAGTAATAGGTTTTTGGCCAAGGATAGCTATTGATTTATATGAGGTATCAACAAATGCTCTCGCACAATCATTAATTACCAATAACCTTGTACCAATCAGTTAGTTTTTGAACCTAAAAATGACTTCAATTAAGCAAACAGCACTATTAAAAGGTGAAGGTCTTCCTGATTACGATAAAATCACCCCTAGCGAGATTACTGAAAATATACCCAAACTGATAAAAGAACTAAATGGAGAATTAAATAAACTAGAAGAACAACTCGAAAAACAATTATCAACTAAAAGCTCTATAAGTTGGGAAGATGTAATGCCTCAGCTTTATGATATAGGTGAAAAGCTAAGGTGGAGCTGGGGAGTTGTAAGTCATTTGAATGCTGTATGCAATTCCACTGAACTACGTGAGGTTCATTCAAATCAGCAACCTACAATTGTCAGATTTAGTAATCAGCTTGCTCAAAACGAAGTCATTTTTAAGGCGCTCTCAAATTTGAAAGAGGATGGAAACATAAAGGATGAAACACAAATCAGAATAATTGAGACAGAACTAATAACGATGAAAAACAAAGGAATTGGTCTAGAAGCTAATGAAAAAGCACTATTTAATTCTCGCAGTGAGCGATTAGCTGAATTATCAACTACTTTTAGTAACAATGTATTAGATGCGACTAAGAATTGGAGTCTTTTATTAAAAAACAAGTCAGAAGTCGAAGGGCTTCCTGAAAGAACACTTGAAACATTGGCTCTTGCGGCAAAGGAGTCTGGTGACAAAGATGAAGAAGGCAACGATCCATCATCATCAAATGGTCCATGGAGAGTTGGATTAGATATGCCTAGATACATTCCTTTTCAAACTTATGCAAAAGATAGACGTCTAAGAGAGAAAGTTTATAGAGCCTTTGTAAGCAGAGCTAGCGATGGAGAGATTAGTAACAAAAAAATAATTGAAGAAATTTTAGATCTCAGAAACAAACAGGCAAAACTATTGGGATATAAAAACTGGTGTGAAATTAGTTTGGCCACAAAGATGGCGGATAGTGAAAATGCTGTTGAGATGTTACTCGAAGAATTACGATTGGCTGCAATGCCTCATGCTGAAAAAGAGCTTATACATCTTCATGAGTGTGCCAAAAGAAATGGAGAAAACGAAGATTTTGAGCTATCTCCATGGGATGTAAGTTTTTGGGCTGAAGTTCTACGCAAAGATAAATACGATCTTGACCAAGAGAAACTCAGACCATGGTTTCCTTTAGATCAAGTTCTTAATGGTCTATTCAACTTATGCAAAAGACTTTTTGAAATTGAAATTGAAGAAGCAAGTAATTCTGTTCCTTTGTGGCATGAAGATGTCCGTTTCTTCAATGTTATAAATTTAGATGGTCAGAAAATCGCATCTTTCTATCTAGACCCCTTTAGTCGTCCTGCGACAAAAAGAGGTGGTGCTTGGATGGATGAATGTCTTTGCCGAAATCAAAAAACAAAGGATGATATTGTCCTCCCAGTAGCCTATTTAGTCTGCAATCAAACACCTCCTATTGCGGAAAAACCCAGCCTGATGAGTTTCGAGGAAGTAGAAACTCTCTTCCACGAATTTGGTCATGGACTACAACATATGCTGACAACTGTAAATTACCCTCAAGCAGCCGGTATTAATAACGTTGAATGGGATGCTGTCGAATTAGCAAGTCAATTTATGGAAAATTGGTGCTTAGAGGATCAAACAATTTCTGAAATAGCAAGACATTGGGAGACGAAAGAGCCATTACCAGAATCGGAAATCAATAAATTGAGGCTAAGCAGAACATTTAATTCTGGGCTTGCGACTTTAAGACAAATACATTTTGCTCTTACTGATCTAAAACTCCATAGTCAATGGAATAAAGATTTAGAAATTTCCCCAGATGAGTTACGGCGAGAAATCGCAAAGAATACAACAGTGATGGATCCTATTCCTGAAGATCAATTTCTCTGTGCTTTCAGTCATATTTTTGCTGGTGGCTATGCTGCTGGATACTACTCTTATAAATGGGCTGAGGTACTCAGTTCTGATGCCTTTGCCGCATTTGAAGAGGCCGGCCTTGCTAATCAGGAAGAAGTCCGAAAGATTGGTAAAAAATATCGCGATTCAATTCTTAGTCTTGGTGGTAGTCGTTCACCTAATAAGGTTTTCAAACAATTTAGAGGAAGACTTCCTTCTACTGAAGCTCTAATAAGACATAGTGGTCTTAATTAGCTATTATTAAAAATCTTTTTGGCTAAAATATCTAGAGAACTAGAATTTGTTATCAATTGTTTATGTGTCAACACAGGTAAGTGATAAGAATCACCAATACCAAGTTTTGCTTGCCAGCCTGGGAATGACATCAAGTCCCATTTTGTAAAAAAGCTAGTACATTCAACCTTTTCCAAGGCAGTCAAGTCATTGTTTAATTGAGATATTAAACTACTTCCTCTTTTCATCTCTGCAATACCTGGCATCAAAAATGAAGGGATCATTTGAGCTGTATAGGTACCAAAATGAGGCGAACCAATACTAAAAAAACGTTTAGTTCTTAAAAAACCATCATGATTTTGCAACCAAAATCTACTAATTAATCCACCCATTGAAAAACCAACAATATCAATTTCGATTGCAGGACCCACTAATTGCTCAATCTTAGAATCAAGATCTCGAGCTAAACGCCTAAGAGATGTTTTCCCATATTGGTGTGGCAAATGTGGTCTATACAATTCATAATCATCTTCTTTTATTTTTTTTATTAATTTTTCAAATAATTTAGGATTGTTCCACAAACCATGAACAAGAAAAATTGGTCTTTTATTTGTATCCAATTAATTAATAGGAAATGAGAAATTCCTTTTTTTCTCGATAAGAACACTTCCAGTAAATCCATGTATTGGTGGCGAACATTTTGTTAGCAAAATATAAATTGGAACTGGACCATATAGAGACTCAAGGAGATTCAAAATTTGATCACTAAAATATTCAATCGTTAAGCATTTGATTTCAAATGAAAGGTTTTTAACTGCTTTAATTGCTTCGCTATAGTCTATTGATTTATCTAACTGATCAAGCTTGGATGGCTCACTCAAATCCAACCAAAAACTGATGTCAAGAAGGAAGTTTTGACCATGTATTCGCTCACTTTCTAAAACACCTACATGGGCCCATAGATTTATACCTTTTATATGAATTGCGCTTAAATTATTAAATTGACTCATAATGGTAGATCAATATGAGAAAAACTTCTATCTCCAGAAGCAAAATCCTTAACGAGGTCACCATCACCTCTGAGATAATAGCGATAGGTAACTAAACCTTCCAAACCAACTGGTCCTCTTGGTGGAAGAGTCTGAGTACTTATCCCAACTTCAGCGCCAAACCCATATCGGAAACCATCAGCAAAACGAGTAGAGCAATTATGATAAACACCTGCACTATCAACTGAACTTAAAAATTTTTCAGCAACTTCCTTCTTATCAGTAACTATCGCCTCAGTATGACGAGAGCTATATTTACGAATATGTTCAATAGCTTCGTCTACATTACGAACAATTTTTATTGAAAGAATTAAATCAAGATATTCTGTAGACCAGTCTGCTTCATCAGCTTTGTTTTTTACCCCTAAAGATTGACTCTTTGCATCTCCCTTAAGAGCAACTCCTGCACTAGAAAAAATTGGCAGGCCTTTTTTCAAAAACATCTCGGCAACATCTTCATGAATTAATAATGTCTCAATTGCATTACATGCAGCAGGATATTGAATCTTACTATCTAAAGCTATGCTTATAGCTTTATCAATATCAACAGTATTATCCACATATAGATGACAAATTCCATCAGCATGACCCAAGACAGGAATACGTGTATTTTCTTGAATAAATTGGACTAACTCATTGCTACCTCTTGGTATTATCAAATTCACAAACCGATCTAAACGAAGTAAGCCTAAACTTTCTTGACGTGTAGTGAGTAAAGACAATGCTCCCGAACCAACATTTGATTTACTTAACCCCTTATTAAGACACTTCATTATTGCTTGATTGGTGGCTTTTGCTTCACTTCCTCCTTTTAATAAAGCTCCATTACCAGAACGAACAGCAAGAGACGCTATTTGTATTAATGCATCTGGTCTCGATTCAAATATTACTCCCAAGACTCCTAATGGAACTGTCACTCTCTCAAGAATAAGGTTTTCATCCAATTTTCTATGAAGTTGTCTATTACCTATTGGATCTGTAAGATTTGAAACTTTGAGAACCCCGTCAATACATCCTTTGAGTTTAGTTTTTGTTAACTGAAGTCTTGATAAAAGTGATTTATTCAACCCTTCTTTTTCTGATCTTTCAAGATCTTGAAAATTTGCTTTTAATATCTCATCAGCATTATCATTCAAAGCATTTGCCATTTCAGTCAAAGTCTCACACCGTTGTTCATTAGTGGATTGACCAAGCAAAACAGAAGCCTCTTTTGCACTTTCTGCTACTTTTATTAGCTGGGGCGTAGGGTCAGGAACTAAAAAATTTGTACTCATTTGATTTTGATCAACTATTTAATCAAAGATAATTTTTTCACTATCTTTAAAGTATTACTTTGATTGCTTGGCTGCAAGGCAACGAAATAACTCGTTGCCTTGATTGCAAAAACTAATCTTGTAATGGCAATCAATTAATACAAAAAAATAAAAATCTTCTGAAATGAACATTTTTCTAATAGATCATTTTTATTCAACTATTTGTTAATTTAATATCTAAAATAGATTTGGAGCTGACTTTGCCAGTTCCCATTTTTATCAAACGACCCTAATAGGCCTATATTTGGATTCATTTGAAAAGTAATATTTCCTTTCGGTGGAATATCTTGTCGATTGGGAGCAGCCTGAACTGAAAAATTAACTTTATCATTAAGATCAACTCCTATTTCAGCAACCCATGCCTGTTGGCCTGGCAAATTCGTATCCTCTTGTTTAGTACTTGAAGAACTAACATCACTACCTTCATCATCCGAATCTGATCCACTTATATATGCAGGATACAAAGATATTTGAAGCCTATCACTTAAAAACCCATTGATATTCCCTTGAAGATAAGAAGCAAAAGATCTATTCAAAAAGCTAGCGAGCACATCACTATTTCCTCCACTACTTATTAGATTTGTGAGAGAGTTGCCACCTATAAGTCCTAACAACTCACTTCTTCCCAAAGATGGAGTACTCCTCAATTGAAAATTTTCACTAATGCGATCTGCTGGTCCAGAGGCCGTCACTTCTACATTTACAAAACGAGACCCTCCAATACCAAATGATGCCATACCATTAGAGGAAAAATTACTTACGTCTCTCACATTATCTGGAACACGGCTTTTCAAAGTCACATCAACATATGGCACTAAGCCCATGGACGGTACAAATACGGCTACATTAGGTTCACTTTGATCTAAATTAAAAGTAGTCGTAAAGAGATTAACGTAGCCACTAACAAGCTTAACAACACCGCTAACATCAAGTGTCTCGTCAAAAGAACCATTTAAGAGAAGGAAGCCATTTGTTTCAAAGCTTGCCAAGGGTTGAGAAACTAATCGTAATGATGGCCCAAGTACAAGCTTTAAATTGTCAAATATTATCGATTCAAATCCATTAGGCAAGCCAGTACTAACTATTCGACTTGCTGGCGCATCTTCATCTTGAATAAATAAAACCAGAGGGACTCTCTGGTTCCAGTTTTGTTCAGGTAATCTACGAATTCTTTTCACCTTAGAATCTTTGTAACCATAAGATTTTTCAGAGGTAGTCTTATCTGGATTATTAGCTCTTTTAGCAAAAATTGAACCTTCTGAAATAAAGACTTCACCTGCTAATTGAGGTTGCAAAATAGATCCCTTAACAACAATGTTAGATGAAGTGCTGATGTCAGTAAATGCCGTTTTAATACGTGTTTTTTCTATAGAAAGAGCCAATGGCTCGCTTTCACTTAATTGAGAATCAAATAACGAAATTCCACCTTGACTGTTAATGATACCGTTTGCTCCTATATTTGCTTCGAAATTACGGACTTCAAGTCGATCGAAATCAAAAACTATTGTGCTATTTAAATTATTAATTTCTTTATTTTGAAAAAGTAGCTCACTGTTTTTTAAAACCAAAAAACCATTCGCAAGGGGTGTTGTAGGGGTTCCTTTAATCAACAAGCTTAGATCCGCTGTCCCTGAGGTCCAAGAGACATTCCCTTTAGTTATTCCAGTCAAAAACGCCAACCCATCTCCATGACTTTCGACCTTTAAATCAATAGGGTAGGAACTAATTAATGGGTATTTTCCACCCAACTTAACAGGATTTGTCGAAGATTTATCCCTTAGAGCAATATCAAACTCTAGATAATTATCTTTAAATAAAATATTTCCATTATCTAAAATAATATTCCTATTATAAATTACTGCATCCTCAATAATTAAATCGGCTGTAACTCGTGGGGTTGAATTAGCTAAACTATATTTACCCTTTAAACCAAAATACCCATCAACTGAAGAAGGAATTGGTGCTAGTAAAGATAATAATGAAAAATTAAAATTAAGTAAAGAAAAATCTCCCATACCTGAAGCTAAATTTCCATTAAAAGTAGCTTTAAAAGGTTTTATATCATTAGAATTTATAATCTTAAATTTGTTTGTCCAAGCCTTGCCAAAAGCCTTGGCTTCTAAATTTAAATCAGATAGATTAGGACCACTTAACTTAATATCAGCATTAATATTCCCATTAAGATCATAAGGATTAATGATGCTCTTATTGTTTTTCTTGGCAATCTCTTCTCTATATGAATCCTGTGACCTAATTAAAGCTTCGAACTGACTATCTATAGAACTATTGGAATAACCAATTATAAATCTTTCTAAATCTTCAGCCTTACCAATTGCTTCTGAATATTTCAATCCTAATTTAGGGAAGTCTAAAGCTGTAGCAGTAATCCAACTAGAGCTTACATCCTTCACTTGAGCTAACAAAGAAAATTCGGACCCATTTTTTATATCAAATTTAATCTTTCCATTTTCAGATGGTATTAATTCACCTTTTAAATTAGTTTCAGAATTTTTAATTTGACCTTTAATACTTACATTTTTTAATTTGAAGCCTAACAATCTAAAATAATCTAAATTCATATCACCATTCAGAAATAATGGGTCAAGAGAAAATATTCCATTACCTGAAACTTCGCCAAAGATTCGTTTAAAACTTTTCTCTGGTGGGAAAGCTATTTCTACTCGATCTAATCTGAATTTATTAGCATCCCATTCAAAAGCATTTGATTTAGGATTTAGACTTATTTTACCTCCTAATCTATTTAAATTTAAATCATTAAAATTACCGTCCTTATTAAAATTAATTTGAAGATCCCCAGGGATAGAAGCACCCTCTGATTTCATTCTCAAACTCCCCCATTGCTTTTTACTTGGAATTCGAGTAAAAGAACCTCTCCATTTTTCCCTTAATCTAATACCATTAACTTGTGGATTGTCTAAGGAAAGGTTAATAGTAGAGTTCAGAGAAGATAAGGGGCCATGAAAGTCACCATTAGTATCAAATTTACCCGATAATGATGCATTTACTATTGGATTTAAAGCACCTAAAGGAAAAGATTCTAAATTAAAATTAGCCTTGAGTTCTCCAGGAATAAATTGTCTATCAACTACTGAAATTGGTAATTTTAATTTTAAATAAAGTGGTTTGTGATCAAAATCTTTAATTTTAATAGTAGTTACAGAATTTATATAAGTTTTATCTTTTTTATAAAATGGTATTTCTGATGAATTAGATATATCCCAATATCCATATTTCCAGCTTGAATCAATCAAACTAAGCTTATTATTATCACATTTTACTTTTGAGTTATTTGTAGACAAGGTATCACTTAGAGGGCCTCCTCTTAGAGTTAAATTATTAAATAATAAATCACCATTACACCTTATCAAACCTTTCTTAACTGCCAATTTTAGACTTCCATTTACTTTTCCTCTAGTAATAATATTAGAATTTTTTCCTAAAATCCCTTCAAAAATACCAAGACTAAGTTTATTAATTTTTACTTTAGTTTTAAATTCGATTCCATCCCAATGCCCCTTTCCTGCAAGATAGAGACTTCCTTGTTTTTTGGAGTCTAAATTAATCGCACCATAAATCTTCTTCTTAGCAAGATTTAGAGATAGATGACCTTTCGCTAATAATGTCGTATCCCCACGATTAAATACAATTTTGGTTGGTTCTTTTAAATTAAATTTTAGTTGAAGGTTTATTTTTTTAGGATTTTCATTCTGGGGAACAACCCAAAAAGAACCAGTATCATTTTTGTTTAATATTATTTCTGTTCCTTTTGGACTAAATATTGCAACTGGTTGCCAATTAAATAAACTGGCAAAAGGAGCAAATTTAATGGTTAAATTTGAAATATTAACTGAAGAAGAATCTTTAATACCTGGGAGGAGTCTTGTTGGCCCCAACTCAACTCCCCATGGTCTAAGCCCTCTGTATGAACCTATTTTTAAAGGATGACCTAATGAATTAGATAATGTTTTTTCTATTTCTGGAGAAAAACGACTTATAGTCCTATCTACTATTAGATCTGCGCCACTCCAAATCAAAACACCACCCAACGCCGCAAAGGTTCCAGCAAGTCCCCACCGCTTTAATCTTTTAGAACTCCACTCATCTCCCATGAAACATTATTCTCAAACTTAGGGGAGCTAACAAACTATAAAGAATCTATTCAGGAGAAACCAGCCTATGTCTATGACTGAAGTTATCCAAGATGTTACGAAATGGTTAGCCTGGGGAGGCTCAGGACTTGGCATCTTGACTATTTTGGCTTATTTATTTAACTGGGGAATCAAATTCCGACTCACTGGGACAACAATTTTCACACTTTTACTTTCTGCTAGTTGCTGGGCCTTTGAGCAAAGCTATACTCCTCCATTCAATGTCGAAGGTTACAAATATGCTCCTATCGTTTATGACAATGGATTTGATTTAGTTGTTGCTCAAGCATCAAACAATTTCCCTAAAGAATCTATCAAACCAACGTTATTACAAATAGCTGGGAATTTGAAAGGAGGAGGAAGAAATGGCGCTCAGGTTAAAGTCAGGCTCAGAAAGATAGAATCTGCTGGTGATGGAATAAGTAAACCAATCATTCTTGGAGAATTAATAAATGATTTAAAAGAATCAAAGATAATAGAATTACCAGACAGGAATTATTCTTCAAGTGAATATTTAATTAATGATGCTGATATTGAAGAAATCACCTCATTAGAGACTGATGAATAATAAGTCATTATTGAAAAATCTTCCTAAAAGCTTTTATCAAGAAGAAAAAATACTCATATCAAATAATATAAAAACTTGGGATTCTTTATTATCTATTAGTGATGAAGAAATAAATCATCTGATCTATGGAAGTCTAGGTAGTATTCGCAATCTAAAAAGACTTAAATGCATAGCCTACTTTATATGTACTTTAGATATTCAACTTAACGAAGCTGCCTTATTGATGCACTCAGGATTAATTTCTAATAAGGCCATTTCACGACTTACCCCTCAAGAGCTAGTTCACAAAACTGGTCGCTTTGAAAGAATTCTTCGAACAGGAAGAGTTCCAATAATAGATCTAAAAAAAGCTCACTTTTTAATAGAGAAAGCGAAAAAAAACATTATTTAATTTACTCAAGAACAATTAGGTAATAGAATATAAATAATTCAAAAAAACTAGGTAAACTAAAAGAAATGAATGGTTTACTAATCACTTTAATATTTACATCATTTGGAATCAGTCAAGGAGCGATGGCTCAATCAAGAATTCTTGAGGGTGTAAAAAGGAACCCTGATGAAGCAAAGTCTATATGTGAAAGTTTTAGAGAACTAAATAAAGAAAATATTTCAGCTGGTTCAAAAAAATCTATTCAGAAAGTTTCAACACAAAAGAATATAAGCGAAGTTGATGCTGAAATCCTTTCTATGTACGTAAGGGGTCTTTATTGCCCAGAAACTTTTTAAAACAGATAATGAATTCAATAAGATACAGGGACGAAGACTTACAACTTAGAGACGGAACATTACTAAAATCTCGAATCTGGTCGCCTAAGGGGGAAGGTCCATGGCCTGTCTTACTTATGCGCCAGCCATATGGAAGAGAAATTGCTTCTACAATTACCTATGCTCATCCTTCTTGGTGGGCTAGCAAGGGCTATCTAGTTGTAATACAAGATGTACGAGGTCAAGGTGGATCTGAAGGGAAATTTTCAGGTTTTAGTCAAGAAGCATCAGACACTAGTCAAACTCATAATTGGGTACGATCCTTACCTGAATGCAATGGCCTACTAGGCACATACGGCTTTTCATATCAAGGGTTAACACAACTCATTGCGGAGGAAGGTACTCCTCCACCTGATTGTATTATCCCTGCAATGACAGGCCTTTCAGAGGATGAGCATTGGAGTTGTGAAGGAGGAGCGTTTTGGTGGCACTTAGGAATTGGATGGGGCTTGCAATTAGCCGCACAAAAAGCACAAAGAGAGAAAAATTGGAGAGCTTGGAACGAAATCAGTGAAAATCTTGAATCGAAAAAATATTTATATAACGGTCATGATTTACTTAAAAAGAATGACCCACATGGGATGGCATATAAATGGCTAAATCTTTCTTGTAGCAAAAATGCTCAATGGAAAACCCATGAACCACTAGATAGCTGGTTAAAAAAACCATTGCTTCTAATTGGGGGTTGGTGGGATCCACATCTGAAAGGGATTTTAGATATTTACGAGAAATCTAAAAAGGCAGGAGGCACTCCTAAATTACTAATTGGTCCTGCTACTCATCTTCAATGGTGGGAGAGTGCACAACGCACCCAGTTAGATTTTTTTGATTCTCATTTAAAAGAAAAAAACAAAAAGATTCATTTACCTCAAATTAATCTTTGGAATCTAACCACTAAGAGTTGGGAGCTTTCGATTCAAAATAAATCTCCTACATGGAATCTTCGTAGTGAAGGTTTAGCCTCAATCAGTCATCTTGAAGGACGTCTAGTCCATAATTCTGAGTTAGAGGCAGATAGTGAAGTTAATTTAGTTCACGACCCATGGAGACCCGTACCAGCAATCGGAGGACATCTAAGTGATTCAGCTGGTGAAACGAACAGATTTAAGCTTGATATTCGACCTGATGTCGCAGTATTTACATCGAACCCAATTCTTAATGAACTTAGGCTGGAGGGTATTCCAACTCTTTATTTAGAAACCAAGTGTGACAGGGAAAGTTTTGATATGTTCGTTGCATTATCAATAATTCCAAATGAGGTTGAGAATACTGCTACTCAACTTTCTACTGGTGTACTAAGAATTGCTAATTGTGATAAAGGTATAAAAAGCGCAAGACAAATCAAACTTCAACCAATTCTCGCCACTTTTAAAGAAGGGGATCGTTTAAGAATTTCAATCTCAGGATCTGGATGGCCAGCAATTGGAATAAATCCTGGTCAGAGTCAATATTTATGCGAAGCACCTAGCCCTAACTGCTTAGTGACTACAATTTCACTCTTACTTTTGAATTCAAAACTTAAATTTGAATCACTTATTTCCTCTTAGGGGTTCAATATTTACTTGCATAGGATTAAGCTTACTAGCTATTTAAGCGATAAGTCATGACCGTCTCTATTCTTCTAGATTCTTTGAAAGATGACGGACAAAAACTTTCTGAATGCAGACATGAAAGTCCATTTTCAATTCTTGGTCCTCAACCGTTTAAAGATAAATGGATAATTCGAATATGGATGCCTGAGGCAAGTGCAGTTGAATTAATAATAAAAGAAACGAAAATCCAGTTACAAAATCCAAACCACGAATGGATCTTTGAAGGAGTTATGGAAAAAGATCCTGGTACTGACTATCAAGTAAAAGTAAATAGAGGAGGCATTGAACATGTTCAAAATGATCCTTGGAGCTTCCGAAAAGAGTGGATGGGTGAAATCGATAGACATCTTTTCGCGGAGGGAAATCACCATCACATATGGCGAAAAATGGGTG
This sequence comes from Prochlorococcus sp. MIT 0916, assembly GCF_047305155.1. Lineage (GTDB taxonomy): Bacteria > Cyanobacteriota > Cyanobacteriia > PCC-6307 > Cyanobiaceae > Prochlorococcus_B. Next base: position 1,346,879 of record NZ_CP138980.1, on the reverse strand, counting down.
CTCACCTCACTGAAATAGATAACAAGCAAGGAGTTATGTTTTGCTTATGGGCACCACATGCAAAAAGCGTTTCAGTTATTGGTGATATCAATTCATGGGATGGTAGACACCATCCCATGCAAAAACGATTAGGAGGAATTTGGGAACTCTTCATACCTGGTCTAGGGGAGGGAGATTTATACAAATATGAAATCAGAACTGAAAAAGGACATTGCTATGAGAAAGCCGACCCATATGGTTTTCAACATGAAGTAAGACCTGCAAAAAGCTCAGTCATATCAAAAATCGATTCATTTCAATGGAATGATCAGTCTTGGATATCCAAGCGTGACAACAGAGATCCTTTAAAGCAACCAATATCGGTTTATGAAATGCATTTAGGAAGCTGGATGCATGCTTCCTCAGAAGATCCATTTGTCAACTCAAACGGAGAGCATAGAGCACCCGTTCCAGCAGCAGATATGAAGCCTGGCTCAAGATTGCTTACATACAAAGAGCTGGCAAATAAGGTCATTCCCTATGTCAAAGAGAGAGGCTTCACTCATATCGAGCTTATGCCAATTTCAGAGCACCCTTTTGATGGCTCATGGGGGTATCAAGTTACTGGTTGGTATGCGCCTACAAGTAGATATGGATCACCAGATGAGTTTCGTGACTTCGTTGATTCTTGCCATAAAGAGGGAATAGGAATCATTCTCGATTGGGTCCCAGGCCACTTCCCTAAAGATCAGCATGGACTTGCTTATTTTGATGGCAGCCATCTATACGAGCATTCAGATCCCAGAATTGGTGAGCACAAAGAATGGGGTACATTAATTTTCAATTACAGTCGAAATGAAGTTCGTAATTTTTTAGTTGCAAATTTAATTTTCTGGTTTGATCAATTTCATATAGATGGAATACGTGTTGATGCAGTCGCCTCAATGCTTTACAAAGACTATCTTCGTCCGGAGGGTGAATGGATACCTAATGAAGATGGAGGGAATGAAAATTTTGAAGCAGTCAGATTTCTACAACAAGCTAATCACGTTCTTTTTCAACATTTTCCAGGTGCACTTTCTATTGCAGAAGAATCAACCACATGGACTGGTGTAACCAAGCCAACTGACATGGATGGACTCGGTTTCAACCTAAAATGGAACATGGGTTGGATGCACGATATGCTCGATTATTTTGAAATTGACCCATGGTTTAGACAATTCAATCAAAACAACATTACTTTCTCCATTTGTTATAACTTTACCGAAAACTTTATGCTTGCTTTAAGCCACGATGAAGTTGTCCATGGGAAAAGTCATCTCTTACACAAAATGCCAGGCGATGACTGGCAGAAGTATGCAAATACACGAGCTTTGCTTGCATATATGTGGACACACCCAGGCAAAAAAACAATATTCATGGGAATGGAATTTGGGCAGCGCCAAGAATGGAATGTTTGGGATGATTTGCAATGGGATCTTCTAAATTATGAACCTCACAAAGGAATACAGAAATTAGTAGATGATTTGAATAGTTTATACAAAAGAGAACCAGCTTTATGGAGAAATGATTTTGACGAATACGGATTCCAGTGGATTGATTGCGATGATAATAAAAACTCAGTAATCAGTTTTATGAGAAGAGAAAAAACTGATGGAGAATGGTTAGTAATAGTGGCAAACTTTACCCCTCAAAACCATTCAAATTACAGAATAGGTGTGCCTGTTGACGGATTCTATGAAGAAATTTTCAATACAGATGCGAGTCAATATGGAGGCTCAAATCTAGGAAATATGGGAGGAAAATCAACAGATTTATACAACATACATAGCTATGAAAATTCTATAGATCTTTGCCTGCCTCCTCTTAGCGTTCTAGTTCTAAAGCATAAATCCAAGAAGAATTAACCTTCCTCGAATAGAAATGTTTCAACCTTGCCTCATAACCTAATTTCAACTGTGGTCTGGATGTAAAAATTCAAAAGGTATAACGAACTTTTGCAGAGAACGTATTTCATGATTTTCAAGTTACTGCTTCATGTAAGTTTTTCGATTAAAAGGACAAAATAATGAACGAAACTACTCCATTACTTCTTCGTGCCGCTCGCGGAGAAAATGTTGAAAGGCCTCCGGTTTGGATGATGCGACAAGCGGGGAGATACATGAAGGTATATCGTGACCTACGTGATAATCATCCAAGTTTCAGGGAAAGGTCCGAAAACCCCGATCTTTCTTATGAAATTTCAATGCAACCTTTTAAAGCTTTTCAACCAGATGGAGTAATACTTTTTTCAGATATCCTGACTCCTCTTCCTGGCATGGGAATTAACTTTGACATTGTTGAAAGTAAAGGACCCTTAATAAATGACCCAATAAGAAGCCTCAAACAGGTTAAAGACCTAAAGCCCCTTCAACCAGAAAAAAGCATGTCTTTTGTTGGTGAAGTCCTTGGAAGGCTAAGGGAAAGCGTTGGGAACAAGGCTGCAGTTCTTGGGTTTGTAGGTGCTCCCTGGACTCTAGCTGCATATGTTGTAGAAGGGAAAAGCAGCAAAAATTATGCAGTTATAAAGGCGATGGCATTCCAAGAGCCAGAACTACTGCATCAACTTTTAAATCACTTTGCAGAATCAATTGCGAACTACTTGTCCTATCAAATTGAATCTGGGGCTCAAGTAGTTCAAATGTTTGATTCATGGGCAGGACAACTAAGTCCACAAGATTATGACGAGTTTGCTGCACCTTATCAACAAAAAGTAGTCAATTTAGTAAAAGAAAGACATCCAGATACACCTATGATTTTATATATCTCTGGCAGTGCGGGAGTTCTTGAAAGGATGGGACAAACAGGAGTAGATATAGTCTCTCTAGATTGGACTGTTGACATGGCAGATGGACTAAAAAGGCTGCCTCAAACAGTGGGAGTCCAAGGAAATGTTGATCCAGGACTTTTGTTTGGTACTCCTGATGCAATCAGATCAAGAATTGTTGATGTCGTAAAAAAAGCGAAAGGTAGAAAACATATTCTTAACCTTGGTCATGGAATACTTCCTGGGACGCCAGAAGAAAATGCAAGAGTATTTTTCGAGGCTGGTAAAAATGTCAATGAACTTATAAAAGTTTCATCTTGAAAAACGAAATAATTCTGGTCACTGGAGCAAGTGGATGTGTTGGACAATACATAGCAAATTGGCTAATCGAAAACTCAACTTCAGAATTATTTTTATGGGTTAGAGATCCTAAAAAAATAACATCAGTAAATCTAGAGAATCCAAGGATAAAAGTTTTAGTAGGAGATTTGAGACAATCAGATAAGTTCCAGAGAGAAATTTCAGAAGTCAACAGAGTTATTCATACAGCAACTGCTTGGGGTGATCCTAAAAGAGCGAAAGAAGTAAATATTGATGCTGTAAAAAAGTTGCTTAATTTACTAAATCCTTCCAATATCAAACAAATCATTTATTTCTCAACTGCAAGTGTTCTTGATAGAAACTTGAATTTGTTACCGGAAGCTTTTACCTATGGAACAGAGTACATACAAACGAAAGCACAATGCCTCACAGAGCTTGAAACTCACCATCTTGCATCGAAGATCATAGCTGTTTTTCCAACACTAGTTTTTGGCGGACGTTTAGATGGTACAAGTAAATTTCCAACTAGTTTTCTTACCGAAGGACTCAGAGAGGCATTGAGATGGATCTGGCTGGCAAGATGGCTAAAATTATCATCAAAGTTTCATTTTATACACGCAGCAGATATTGCTTTCATTTGCGGGCATCTAGCCACATCGAATTATGAGCCTTCACAACCTTTTTCTGGAACAAAAATAAAAAAATTCGTTTTAGGGCAACCCTATATAAGTATTGATGTGGTAATTCAGACGCTTCTAAGATGGAAAGGAATGAGAAAAGTCCCTCAAATCCCTCTTTGGACTTGGCTTGTTGAACTTTTAACTATATTACTCCCAATTCAAATGACGAAATGGGATAGATTTAGTCTTAAACAAAAACACTTTATACATGAGCCGGTAACCTCTCCAGAAACCTTTGGAGGTATAAGCTACGCCAAAAATTTAAGTCAAGTTTTACATAATTCTGCTTTAACTAAACACTAAAATGCCAAACAGAAGCTATGGTAGTAAAATTAAAAAAAGAGAAGAATTAATTTCATGATTCGTTCTATTTCAACAGCGTTATTTGCTTTTTTTGCATTTCTAGTAATTGGTGTATCCAACGTGAATGCTTCAACTGTTGAAGTCAAGCTTGGTACAGATGCAGGAATGCTTGCTTTCGAACCAAGCACCCTAAACATAAGCGCTGGAGACACAGTAAAGTTTGTAAATAACAAGCTTGCTCCTCATAATGCTGTTTTTGACGGAAATGATGATTTAAGTCATCCAGATTTAGCTTTTGCACCAGGAGAGTCTTGGGAGAGAACTTTTAGCACAGCTGGAACATACGACTTTTACTGCGAGCCTCACAGAGGGGCAGGCATGGTTGGGAAAATCGTAGTCAACTAAATCTCCAAGATTTTTTTTTAAAGATGGGGGAGACCCCATCTTTTTTTTGGAAAAAATAATTAGAAGTTTAATCAAAAACACTCAGCATAAAAAATTGATGGAAAGAGAAACTATTGCAATTTAAAACATAAAAGAATTTATTCCTATATTCGAGAAAGTATTGATAATCAATTAGTTTGGAGAATTTAATTATGATAAAATTGCCACTCAAGATGAATAATAGGTTTAAGGCAGGTGGAAATAAAATATTCAAAAATTCAACCAATTAGATTAAAAAATTAAACCAATCTCAAAAATATATTTCATCAAGTCAATAAAGGTCGGTTTTCTTATGTTTATAGCAACAAAAAATTTGAATAGTATGAATTTGGCAATTAATTTTAAAGATGAAGATAAATCCTGAAGATTTTACTATCAATGCTTGGCAAGGGATTATTGATGCAAAAGATTTAGCATTAACACAAAGACATCAGACTTTAGAGACAGAACATCTTCTTTGTTCTCTTCTAAAGAAAAATGAAATCGCAATAAAAGTAATAGAAAGATCAGGTGGGACTATAAAAAATCTGATTAAAGAAGTAGAAGATTTTATAAAAAATCAACCAAAAATGCAAACAGCCCAAGAATCAATTTTCTTCGGTAAAAATATATCTTTGTCAATTTCACGATTAAAAAATATTAAACAATCTTTCAACGATGATTATATTTCAAGTGAACATTTAGTGATTTCCCTATTTGATGATGAAAGGATTTGTCATAGATTATTTAAACAAAATCAAATTAACAAAAATAGCCTTTTTGAGGCTATAAAAGCTATTAGAGGTGACAAAAAAGTGACCCAGAAAAATGCTGAAAATAGCTACGAAGCTCTTCAAAAGTATGGACTAGACCTTACTTCTGCTGCTAGGGATGGAAAATTAGATCCTGTAATTGGAAGAGATGAGGAAATCCGAAGAACGATTCAAATACTTAGCCGAAGAACTAAAAATAATCCGGTATTGATTGGTGAAGCTGGAGTGGGTAAAACAGCAATTATTGAAGGTTTAGCACAAAGAATTATCAACGGAGATGTTCCCACAGCCCTTGAAAATCGACAACTAATTTCCTTAGATATGGGAGCACTGATAGCGGGTGCGAAATTCCGTGGTGAATTTGAAGAAAGACTTAAGTCAGTTCTTAAAAATGTCACTGATTCAGAAGGGAAAATAATTTTGTTCATCGATGAAATTCATACTGTCGTTGGGGCAGGAGCGAGTGGTGGTGCAATGGACGCTAGTAATCTCTTAAAACCAATGCTTGCAAGGGGTGAACTGAGATGTATTGGAGCAACAACGATAAATGAACATAGAGAATATTTCGAGAAAGACCCTGCTCTAGAAAGAAGATTTCAGCAAATACTTGTAAAACAACCCTCAGTCCAAGATACGATTTCGATCTTACGTGGATTAAAAGAAAGATATGAAGTCCATCATGGAGTCCGTATTTCTGATAGCGCTCTCATAGCCGCAGCGATATTGAGTGATAGGTATATCCCTGAGAGGTTTTTACCAGATAAAGCTATTGATCTAATAGATGAATCAGCCTCACGTTTAAAGATGGAAATAACATCAAAACCAGAAGAAATTGATGAGATAGATAGAAAAATCATCCAACTTGAAATGGAGAAATTATCATTGGAAGGTGAGTCAGATATTTCAAGTAAAGAGAGACTCGACTTAATTACTACAGAACTCGCCTTATTAACAAAAAATCAACTTGAAGTAAACAAGAAATGGAAAGCAGAAAAAGAGTCAATCGAGGAAATTTCAACACTTAAAGAAGAAATTGAGAAAGTACAGCTAGAAATAGAAAAAGCAAAAAGGAATTATGACCTCAACAAGGCTGCTGAACTTGAATATGGCACCCTGGCAAATTATCAACAACTTTTAAAATCTAAAGAGCTTAATTTTAAAAATTCTTCTCAAAACTCAGATAAATCACTTTTGAGAGAAGAGGTTATAGCTGATGATGTGGCAGAAATAATTGCAAAGTGGACATCTATTCCTGTTAAAAGACTTGCTCAAACTGAAATTGAAAAATTACTCAATCTTGAATCTGAGTTACATAAAAAAGTTATTGGTCAAAACAAAGCCGTTCAATCCATATCTTCTGCAATACAAAGATCAAGAACAGGACTTAGTGATCCAAATAGACCTATCGCAAGTTTTTTATTTTTAGGACCGACAGGCGTCGGTAAAACAGAATTATCTAAGGCCTTAGCTTCTCAACTATTTGATAGCAAAAATGCCTTAATCAGAATAGACATGTCTGAATATATGGAAAAACATTCTATAAGTCGCTTAATTGGCGCTCCTCCTGGTTACGTTGGTTACGAAGCAGGTGGACAATTAACAGAAGCAATAAGAAGAAAACCTTATTGCGTTTTGCTCTTTGATGAAATTGAAAAAGCACATAAAGATGTCTTCAATGTATTGCTACAGATACTTGACGAGGGCAGAGTAACTGATGGTCAGGGAAGAACAACAAACTTCAAAAATACTATTATTATTCTTACCAGTAATTTAGGAAGCGAGTTAATCACTGATAAAGATGTAGCCAAGAATATGTCGACGAACATAGATGAACTTATTAATCAAGAACTAAAATCAAACTTCAGACCTGAGTTCCTAAACAGACTTGATGAAATAATTAATTTCGAACCACTTAAAAAAGAAACTCTAATTAAAGTAGTTGATTTACAATTAAATCTTTTAAGAGAAAGGTTAGAAGCAAAAGGAATTGAGCTTGAGATAAATAATGATGTTCTATCTTTAATTACTGAAATTGGATATAATCCAAGCTATGGTGCAAGGCCTTTAAAAAGAGTCATTCAAAAAGAATTAGAAAGTGAAATAGCAAAATATATTCTCAAAGGAAAATATAAAGAAGGAAGTACCATAAAAATAGACAAGAAAGAATCAAAATTAATTTTCAACTAAAAAATATAAAAGATGAGGAAGCCAATTGACTCTCAACTAAAGAATTTTAAAATATCAAGTTTTAAACCACTCAGGAAAGGAGGTATAACTAGCAGAATTAATATCATTTTCATGAGCTATTGCTTTCCAGCAACAAGATCTGCCTTTCTCTCTTGAGAATAATAAATCATTAGCCCAACTCCAAACTAATTCAGCAGTTGATTCCATCCCAACATTATTCATGACTCTGAGATCCAGCACTTCTTCAGAGTGAAGTTTTTTCCATGTTTCAAGAAGAGGATCATCAAAATTGACTAGAAAAGTATGATCAAAATGTTCTCTTAACTTTTCTTCCAAAGGTCTCAGACTTGAAAAATCGACAACAAAGCCATTTTCATCAAGTTCATTTGAAGCAAAACAAAAGGTAAAGCTTCGACTGTATCCATGAACATAACGACAGTGACCTTTGTGTTTCCATTGACGGTGAGAGCATGGATAGTCTTTAAAATGCTTTGAGCAATTAAATGGAATATATTTAATCGTCATAAAAAGATGAATAAAAAACCAATTAAGGATTAAATTTAAATAATTAGTATTGTCAAGCCAAATTGGCTTAATTAAAAATGCTTTTTATTGATAATCTACATTTTGATCAAAACGGCTTGATCCCAGCCATAGCACAAGATTGGGTTGATGGCTCAATTTTAATGATGGCATGGATGAACCAAGAATCCATTACGAAAACATTAGAATCTGGCGAAGTTCACTATTGGAGTCGTTCAAGGAAAGAACTTTGGCACAAAGGAAAAACGAGTGGTCATTTTCAAAAATTGAAAGGAATTAGGACTGATTGCGATTCAGATACAATACTTTTATCGATTGAGCAAATTGGTTCAATCGCATGCCATACAGGTAAAAGAAGTTGTTTCTTTAAAGATTTAGAAACAAATGAAGACGTTCTTTACCCTCCATCTGATGCTTGTAGTGAATTATTCAAAGTAATAGAGAATCGTAAAATTGATCCTGAGGAAGGAAGCTATACAAATAGTCTTCTTGAGGAAGGCGATAATAAAATCCTAAAAAAAATAGGCGAAGAAACAGCCGAATTTATTATGGCTTGTAAAGATAAAAATCCGATTTCAGTTGCAAATGAGGCTGCCGATCTACTTTTCCATCTACAAGTTTCTTTAGCCCATCAAAACGTTTCCTGGGAAGACGTTCTAAAAGTTTTAGTTAAAAGAAGAGGTGCCCCAAGAAGAAATCAATAGCAAAAAACGAACTCTTATATTATTTCTTTACTTATAAATAAGTTTCTTTGGTAGAAAGACAAAGGATTAAATTCATAAAAAAGTCTTGAAAGAGAAAAAAAACAAATCAACCGATTTTCTTCAATCTTTGGTAATTTGTCGTTTCTCTAAAATAAGAGATAGCTCTTGACAATAATTATTCGAGACTAAAAAATCTTTAAAGACTTTTATAAATCAAAAAATTACTTTAAAAATATCATTGATATCAATGGTTTTTAAGATATTCTAATTAAAAAATAATTTAATTAAACGCAACATAATGGAGCCAAGTAAAAAATATAGAAAACTGCTTTTTTCTTAATTAACCTAGTAAAGGCATTAATATTACATAAATGATAAATAATAAATTCCGAACACTTTATTACGCCTATTGAAAGTAAACAATTTCTCTCTAGGTTATTAATATAAGGAGGAATAAATCGTGAGTTCATTAAGCGACTTTCTTGGAGAAATAGGAAGACACGAATTGCTCACACCAGAGCAAGAGCTCACTATGGGTAGAGAAGTGCAAGCAATGGTTGCACTTAATGAACGCTGCCAAAAAGCAGGAGGCAATGGGCCAGAGTGCAACTATTCAAGCGAAGAAAAGAAAAAACTTAAGGTAGGTGAGCGTGCTAAAAATCAAATGATAACTGCAAATTTGAGGCTTGTTGTAAATTTAGCCAAGCGCTATCAAGGTAAAGGTCTTGACCTTCTTGATCTGATTCAAGAAGGTACCTTAGGGTTAACAAGAGCTGTTGAGAAATACGATCCCAAAAGAGGTCATCGATTTTCAACTTACGCTTATTGGTGGATTAGACAAGGATTAAATAGAGCGCTCTCAACACAAAGTAGAACTATAAGAATCCCTGTAAACATAAATGAAAAGCTAACAAAACTTCGTGCTGCAAAGTCTCGACTAATGCAAGAACTTGGGGTTCATCCCTCAACCAACCAAATAGCGATACAGATGAAAATCCCCTTAGAGGAAGTAGAAGAATTACTTGCATGCGAGTTGAGAAGTATCACAGTAAGTTTGCAAGGTGCAGTCAAATCAAAAGCAGATCCTTCAGAGCTTGTCGACATTCTTCCAAGTGAGGAAGTTCCTCCTATGGAACTAGCCGAATTAGCAGAAAGAAGTGCATCTGCTTGGTCATTATTGGATAAATCAAATCTCACGCCTAAGGAGAGAACGATACTAAGTCTTCGATTTGGCCTAGATGGATCGAATGAATGGAGGACATTAGCTGAAGTAGCTAGACAAATGAATTGCAGTAGGGAATATTGCAGACAAGTAGTTCAACGCGCTTTAAGGAAATTGAGAAAGACAAGTATTCAAAGTGGGCTTTTAGAGACAAGTATCTAATTGTGGTTAGTTCAAGCAACCCCAAGAAAGAAGTTTATGAGGCAGAAGTACTTGAAAGCTCTGTTATCGACGAGGGAGTACTTAAAAAGATCTTGTTAAGAGCAGGCAGAGCAATTGCGCAGCCTGCTTTAGAAGGATTTGAGCTCATCATGGATAATTCAACTCCTCCCCAGGTGAGAATATCCATCATGGGGGCACTTACTTACTTAATTGTTCCCGTTGATCTAATTCCCGACTTTATTCCTGCCTCAGGTTTTAGCGATGATCTTGTGGCTCTAACGGCTGTAATTAGTCTATGGCAACATCACATTACTCCAGAGATAAAATTCAGAGCCAAATCTAAGCTGGATAAATGGTTTCCACTATGAGCGAAGAGCACTGGTCAAAAGACATCGAAGAAGATCTAATACTTCTTATCAAAGATTGGTTGAGACAGACAGGTAGAACACAATCAGAACTTTGCCAAAGTCTTAATCTTCCTTCAGCAAGGATGCCAACTTTAATTGAATCTTTAAAAAAAGATTTTAACTCTGGTGGAATTCCAAAAATAGCAAATCGACTTTGTGAAGTTGAAGAGTTGTGGACAAACGGTGGAGGAGGGAAAACAAAGAAGAATTTTGACTTAAATTCTTCTGGACAACTTGATCTTCTTGACGAGATTTGTGAGGACCTTTCAAAAATTAATTTCGACAAATAAGATTTACTAGATTATGAGAAAAAAATTAAGAGTTTTTTTTCTACTCGGTTTTTGTTGCACATTTTTTTACTTAAGTTTCCCGAAAGAGCTAAATGCTATTAAAACAGATTTAGGAGGAAGTCTTTTCAACCACAACTGTGCTGGATGTCACATTAATGGGGGTAACATAATCAGAAGATCAAAAAATTTAAAGATTTCATCATTAAAGCGTAATGGAATTGACAATCCAGAAGCTATAGCGAAAATAGCAAGACAAGGAATTGGAATAATGAGTGGTTATGAAGATGAGCTAGGAGACAATGGCGATCAAATTGTAGCTAATTGGGTCTGGGAACAAGCTCAAAAAGCTTGGCTCCAGGAGTAAATTTCGAAATCAGTCCATATTCCCTCTCTCCAATAAACGTCCTCTTTGATAAGACTTCTTATATGCTCAATGTCCTCAGATTTGAATATCCCAAAAACATATCTATTACATTTTGTCGGTCCTAATGTTATTAATATACCTTCTTCCTTAAGTGATGAGAGTCTTTGAAGATGCTCCTCTCTAAAAGGTGTTCTCTTTATTAGAGCATCTTCACAGTAAGATCCCCAAAGGACAAATTGATCCATAGTTTTAGGTTAAATCAAGACAATATTTCTCTAGATAAAACATAGAAAAGAATTCGATTTCCAGCTTGATCTGTTTCTATTTAAAAAAATATTAGTTCGTTGCTGCTCTTAGTTCTTTACAAAAAGAACCAGCTTCTTCAACTTTCATTTTGTTCGAGGCATTAGCAATTCTTTTAACTAAAGCACTACCAACAATTGCGCCATCAGCGCCCCATTCTCTAACTTGTTCAATATGTTTTACCTCCGAAATTCCAAAGCCCACAGCAATTGGACTAGATGAAGAATCTTTTAGTTGTTGCACAAGAGATCCTACATTATCTTCTAGTGAGGACCTTTCTCCAGTTACTCCAGTAACACTTACAAGATAAGTAAATCCATTAGAAGTTGCTGCGATTTTTTTCATACGATCCTTGGGTGTTGTAGGAGCAACAAGTAAAACCAAATCAATTTCCTTGGATTCAGCTATATCAGAAAGTTTTTCTGCTTCTTCTAAAGGAAGATCTGGCACCACTAATCCTGAAACACCTACTTTCGAAGCTTGTAAACAAAATTCTTCCAGACCTTTATTAATCAGTGGATTTGAGTAAGTAAATAAAATTATTGGTATTGTTAATTGATCTCTCAATTCAGACAACATTTTAAAAACCCTGTCAGGAGAAGTACCTGCAGAGAGAGCTCGAGAAGCTGCTAATTGAATAATCGGTCCATCTGCTAAAGGATCACTATATGGAATGCCTAGCTCAATCATGTCAGCGCCATTTGCCTGAAGTTCTAACAAAATCTTTGCTGTAGTTTCCAAATCAGGGTCACCTGCCATAAGGAAAGGCATTAGTGCAATTCTTTTCTCCTTTTTTATTTTAGAAAAAGACCTACTGATATTTGTACTTTTCAATGTTCTAATGCTTGGGTATCTATCTTTTTTATCATTTTTGTATCCCTAAGAGTAAAAAATTATTGAGATTTAGTAATTAAAACTTAAGTTTGTTCAATACTTTCTTCCTCAACAGTTTTTAGCAATTCAATTTTTTCTTCATCTGTCATGGCCTCAAACTTTTCTCTAATTTTTTCATCAGTCAGTTTTTCATAAGCCTCTCTGTATCTTTTACGTTGCTCCATAAAAGTCATATTCCCAGAAAAAACCCTAAGAAGGTAAGAAGCTGTCCATGCGAAAATAATTAAAATTAATATTGACTGTGCTGCAATACCAGCTGATATTGATTCAAATCCAAGTAACTGAAATACTTCATATCCCAAGCCTCCTAAAACAAAAACAAGCAACCCTATTTGAAAAACCTGTGCTCTTGTCAAAGTTCAAGACTCCTCTTTTCCATTCATTCTTAAATTAAGAAACGGTGCAAATAAAACCATTCCAGGAAAGAAAAGAAACACAAGTCCATAGATATAAAGGCGTTCTAACTTCCCCATAACATTCCAACGATTATTCATCCAATAAAAAAGGAATAAAGGAACTACCAATAAATAAATCCCACCCAATACAACATAAGCAGATAATGTAATTACCGGATTAACAGCTCCTATTAATTCAAAAGGGATTAAACACACAATGGAGATACAAAATATCATGGGAGTGGGGGGACTTGAACCCCCACGGCCAAAAAGCGGCCAACAGATTTTAAGTCTGGTGCGTCTACCAATTCCGCCACACTCCCCAGTGATAGCAAGGATTATCGCAATGCTAGAGTTTCAACTCTAAGCCATTTACATATTAGCGTAAACGTATGTGCTTAAATCAGTACTCTTAAGAATATCTAGAGTTAGATAATTCTTGAAGGAATCCTCACTAAGAATCTCCTATTGCCCAGCCAAGAGTTTCTCCTGAATGAAATGGTTTTACAAAATCATTGGGATCACCATCTAATCCAACGTCAATCATTTCAGGTACGGAAATATCTTTTTTAACTAAAGTTATTCTCTCTTTGTTTAAAGGTAATCCATAAAAAGTTGCTCCATTAATGCTTGAAAAAGCTTCAAGCCTATCTAGGGCATTTTCCTCTTCGAAAACTTTTAAATAGCTTTCCAAAGCGAAAGGGGCATTAAAGATTCCTGCACATCCACATGAACTTTCCTTAAAGCTACGGGTATGAGGTGCTGAATCAGTTCCAAGGAAAAAGCAAGGTTTACCACTAGTAGCCGCTTGTCTTAAGGCAATACGATGAATTTCACGTTTAGCTGTGGGTAAGCAATAAAAATCACTCCTTAACCCACCATTGAACATTGCATTTCGATTAATATGTAGATGATGAGGTGTAATTGTAGCTGCTAGATCAAACTGACTGTTTTCTACAAAGTCAATTGCATCTATGGTCGTGATGTGTTCTAAAACGATTTTAAGTGAAGAAAATCTTCGTAATAATGGTTCAAGATGACGCTCTATAAAAACAGCTTCTCTATCAAACACATCAACGTTGAAATCGGTCACTTCTCCATGAATCAATAATGGCATACCAATTCTTTCCATCGTCTCAAATAAATTGTCGACTTTACTTATATCTGTAACCCCATACGAGGAATTAGTTGTCACATTAGCTGGATAGAGCTTTGCTCCATGAAAGACACCTTCCCTAAAGCCTCTCTCTAAAACCGCTGGAGACATATTATCTGTAAGATATGCTGTCATTAATGGAGTAAAAGAGACACCTTCAGGGATAGACTGGACAATTCTTTTTTTATACTCTTGTGCTTGGTTTAAAGTTGTTATTGGAGGATCAAGATTAGGCATGATGATTGCACGGCAAAACACATTTGCTGTATGACTTAAAACACCTTTAAGAATCTTTCCATCTCTCAAATGCAAATGCCAATCATCCGGCTTTAATAATGAGATTTGATTAACAGAAGCAATCACAGGATTAAAACTTTTTCAATGTATATCTTATGCAACCTTGATAAATAAGTCTTCAAGTATAAATAAATGGCTATGATACTAGGATAATAACAAATGGAAATAAAATAAATTAATTCACTAATTTAGTTTCTCAATAAATCACTCAATTATGCCATCAATATTCTTGTCATTTTTAGAGCTTATTACTGGGATCCTTTTACTTTTTAGCGGTGGGGAGTTCTTTATTCAAGGGGCTGTGGCTTTAGCCTTAATCCTTGGGATCCCTCAACTAGTTATTGGTTTAACCATAGTATCTCTGGGGACAAGTGCACCTGAACTATTTGTAAGTATTAACTCCTCCCTGACTGGATCAGATAGTCTTGCTTTGAGCAACATTGTTGGCAGCAATATTTTCAATGTGATGGTAGTTCTCGGAGCTAGTGCCCTTTTACGACCTTTAAGAGTTGAGAGTCGTCTTGTAAGGAGAGACATTCCTCTTCTTTTAGCAGTGTCAACTGCAGTTTGGGGGATGGCCGCTTCAGAGCTAATAACTTGGCAATTTGGAGTAGCTTTGATAGTTGCGCTAATAATAAATACCACTTGGGAAATTCGTACAGCAAGAGAAGAACCTCAAAAAACCCAAGAAGCAGAGCCAGAAATCAATATAGAAAAAGCCTCAACAAGTTTATTAAATGCAGGTGTGAAATTATTGGGTGGTATTTTTTTGCTTACTATTGGATCACGACTGTTAATTGAAGGCGCATCTACAATTGCAGGATTATTAGGGGTAAGCGAAGCTATAATTGGGTTAACGATAGTATCGCTGGGCACCTCTTTACCTGAGTTGATTACGTCATTAGTTGCCGCTATTCGTGGTCAAACTGATCTGGCAATTGGCAATGTAATTGGAAGTTGTTTATTAAATCAATTACTAGTCTTAGGTAGTTGTTCTTTATTATCTGGAGGAAGTGGTTTAGTTGTTGAGAATTTACTAATAACTAAGGATATTCCTATCATGGTAATTACTACACTTGCTTGCATGCCAATTTTTTGGACAAAAGGGACCATAAGTAGAGGTGAAGGTGGTGTTTTATTAGGACTGTATATGCTTTATATTGCAGACAAAATAATACCTCTAACTTTACCAAGCTTACATTCAGCATTCAAAGAATTAGTTTTTATAGCCATATCATTATCAATAATAATAATTACATATAAGACAATTGCTTACTGGTTAAGACTAAGAAAAAGATCTAATAGCTAATAGCTAATAGCTATTAATTCCACATCAATCATTGCATTGTCACAAATTCCTCGGCTATTGTAGGATGCAGTGCCATTGTATTATCAAAATCAGATTTTTTAGCTCCTAGCATTAATGAGATTGATGCCATCTGAATAATCTCAGATGCATTATCACCAATCATATGACATCCCAAAACTTTATTATTTTTTTTATCAACTATTAGTTTTAAAATACATTTACAGTCAGTCTTTGGCAATGATTTAGATAAGGGTCTAAATATTGATCTATATACTTTAATGTTATCTTTGCCAATCAATTGAATAGCCTTCTCTTCAGTTATGCCCACAGAAGCTATTTCAGGCTGACTAAATACAGCGTATGGAACAAAATCATAGTTAACCTTACGATATGATGCGCCATAATTTCTATCAGCAAACTTTCTGCCCTCATCAATTGCGACAGGTGTCAAATTGATCCTGTCAGTTACATCTCCAATAGCAAAGATATTAGAAATATTTGTTTTACTTTCACTATCAACTTTAATTTTACTTTCAAGAATTTCGATGCCCGCTCGTTCTAACTTCAACCCGTCTAAAAATGGCTGTCTACCAGTAGCGAAAAGTAATCCATTCGAGTCAAATTCTTTGCCCGTATTTGTCTTTATAGTTAAAGATCCAGGAGTTCCTTTTATTGAATAAACATTCTCAACAAACTTTAAATTAATTCCTTTATTTTTCATTGCCTCGGTTAATGCTGAAGAAAGTTCAAAATCAAATCCTCTCAAAATTCGTTCACCTCTAACTAATTGAGTAACTTCAACACCTAACCCCTGCAATATGCATGCAAATTCGCAAGCAATATAACCTGCACCAACAATTGTAATTCTTTTCGGAAAGCTTTTAAGAAGAAACATGTCATCACTTGTCCAACCTAAAGATGCACCCTCGATACTTGGTCTTTTAGGTCTACCTCCTACTGCAATAAGAATTCTTTCTGCATAAAGTTCATTTAAAATCTCTCCATTTATTCGATTTTTTATTGCAATACAATTTGAATTTCTAAACTCACCCCAACCTTTAAAAAGCTCAACATTAGCCTTATTTAAAAAATTCTCGTGTAATTCATTCAGTCTTTTCACTTCCTTTCGAACATTAGCTAATAAAAGCTCTGACTTAATCTTTAAATTATCAAAATCAAAACCATAAGATGGTGCAGACAAAAAGCTTTCTAAGAGAGAAGACCCACATACTAATAATTTTTTAGGTACACAACCTCTTATTACGCATGTTCCTCCAACAAGATCACCCTCGACGATGGCTACAGAGGCTCCATAACTAGCTGCTTTCTTTGCAGCAGCTAATCCACCGGAACCTGCGCCAATGACAATTAAATCAAAAGACCTTTTCAATTTTGCAACCTAGTATTATTTCCCTATTCTCATTGAAATAAATGAATCCAACAAGAAATGCAATGAGTTGGGAAGAATTAGCAATATATGCGGCTGATCCAATTGATCAAATCAATGGGTTGAACAACCCATATTCCTCACTTCGCCTTTTTAATAAAAATGAGTCCGAGGCAATTGTTACTCTTTACAGAGACAATCATGCTTGGTGTCCTTATTGCCAAAAAGTTTGGATTTGGTTAGAGCTTAAGAAAATTCCTTACCGGATTAAAAAGGTCACAATGCGTTGCTATGGAGACAAGGAAAAATGGTATTTAAGAAAAGTACCCACAGGAATTCTACCTGCAATAGAAATTGAAAATCATGTAATTACAGAAAGCGATGAGATCCTATTTGTGTTAGAAGAAATTTATGGACCTCTAGGTCAATCTCTAAATGAGAAAAAAGTTTTGGGACATAGAAGACTTGAAAGAGAATTATTCTCATCATGGTGTAATTGGTTATGTCGCAACTCTCTCTTCCCAGCCCAAGAAGAACAAAAGAAAGAGAACTTCAAAAATGTTGCAAAAATATTTGAAAAAGAACTACAAAAGAATGCTTCTGGATGGCTAACACCAATCTCGACAGAAAGTGGTGAAAAGCCTGGATCAGCAGATGTGATTTTCATTCCATATGTTGAAAGAATGAATGCCTCATTGGCTTACTACAAGGGATATTCATTGAGAGAAGAGCACCCTTTTATAAACACATGGCTTAAAAATCTTGAAAAATTTGACGAATATAGAGGGACTCAAGGAGATTTCCACACTCATGCTCATGATTTACCTCCTCAAATGGGAGGTTGCTTTACTTATTCAAATACAAACCAACAATTATTTGCCAAAAAAATTGATATGGGTTCTGGATTAGGGCAATTAGAAGTAGAAGAATCTATAGTTGATCAAAAATCGGAACAACAATTTGTGGCATTAGCTTTAGAAAGAGTTATCAAACATAAAGAGAGGATTATTGCTGTTAACCCAATGAAAAATAAATTATTTGATCAGCCATTGAGAGCAACCTTAACTTCTATGATTTCAAACAAAGATTGTCTTCCAGAGAAGAATAGTGCCTCTGCATTACGCTACCTCCGAGATAGAATTTCAGTCCCAAGAGATATGCCTTTATTATCAGGAAGGTTGTTTAGGCAGGCTCTTGAACGCACCGCAAATATTGATGGTAGTTCACTAGGCCCAAAAATACCTACAAGAGATAGGCTAGATCAAAACCCTATACAGTTCAATTGAAAAATCTAAAAATTCCTCTTACTATCAAATTTTAAATTCAGCGACGTTTTCTCGAATCGATCTGAAGAAGATCCTTTACTTTTTGCACTTGACTAGCTAATTGTGGCTCACTAGATAATTTCTTTTCTACTTGTTCAATGGCATACATGACTGTTGTATGATCTTTCCCCCCAAAAGATTCTCCAATACGAGGTAGACTTAAGTCTGTTCCATGACGCATTAAATACATACCTACCTGTCTTGCCTGACTAACAGGTCTACGTCTACTTGGACTTCGCATTTCTTCCTCGGTAACTCCAAAGACCTCAGCTACTTTCTCTAATACTTGTTTAGGCTTAACTTCTACTCCTTGTCCAGTAGGATCAAGCATAGGTGCTACTGATTCCACTGTCATTGGCAACCCAGTTATAGAGGCAAATGCAACAGCACGAGTAAAGGCCCCTTCTAACTCTCTTATATTAGAAGTGAATCGTCCAGCGATAAATTGAATCAAATCCCTTGGTAAACGCATCCTTTCATGCTCAGCCTTTTTTTGTAATATTGCCATTCTCGTCTCCAAGTCGGGAGCTTGGATATCTGCGATTAGTCCCATTGAGAATCTTGAAATCAATCGTTCTTGCAAACGAGGTATTTGACTTGGAGGCCTATCACTTGTGAGCACAATTTGCCTACCTGCCTCGTGCAAAGCATTAAAGGTATGGAAGAATTCTTCCTGGGTGTATTCTTTACCTTCTATAAATTGAATATCGTCAACCAATATCAAATCAGCTTCTCTATACCTATTTCTGAAAGCTTGCATTCCATCTTTTCTAATCGCAACTATTAAATCATTAGTAAAAGTTTCAGTAGAAACGTAAGCAACCTTTGCATCTGGATCGATTTCCAATCTGTAATGACCAATAGATTGCATTAGATGGGTCTTACCTAGGCCAACTCCTCCGCAAATAAATAATGGATTAAACTCGCGACCGGGGGATTCAGCTACTGCCATTGCTGCAGCATGAGCCATCCGACTATTTGGACCAACAACAAATCTATTAAAAACATATCGAAGATTCAAACCCGGTAAAAATTTCTTTATTGGGGCTTGCTTCGATTTAACGTCTGCATTCTCACGAGCGGTAATCGAATTATTTTCTACATTTGAAAAAGTCTTTTTTTTATTGCCTTTATTTGATGAAAATTCTTCCTTAACTTTTATATAAACTTTAACTTCATGGCCAAATATCTCTGAAGCAATCTCTTCAATTGTATGAGAGTAATTTTTCCTTAACCAATCACTTGAAAAGCTATTTGGAGCGAGCAAAGTCAAACAGCCATCTTTGAAATCAAAGAATTCAGCAGGACGTATCCATGTTTCGTATGAAGGCTTACTTAAATTCTTTTGCAGTAATTGCTGCACCTTCGTCCATAGCTCATTCCGAGTTGGCACATGGATTACCTAATGGAATATGAGTTTAGCTAAAAACTTTAATCAGTCATTCTTAAATTTGGAAATCCAATTGTAAAATTCGAGTTGAATTTTACAAAACACTAACTATCGCAATGGATTAGAAAAAAAAATGCAAGTATATATTTATTTTTTTCAAAACAAAAATTAATTAGATGCAATAAATAGTAACTTAAACGTTAAAATATAGAATAAGCTAAGATTAATAACTATGAATCTTGTTAAAAGTAAAACAGCAAATACAAGAACAATCTAATAAACATTATAAACCAACTATCGTCTTGATGACAAAATGGCACGCAATAAATAGATGTAAAAGTCGTCTATCAGAGGATATAGGAGCACATAAAGCAGCAAAGATCCAAGAGAAACTAACGAATCACACAATTAACGTAGCTAAAGAAATTCAAAACGAAGATCTCGCAGATATAAAAGTTGCAATCGATGGAATTGGCATTAAAGCCGCAAGGAAATGGGCCCTAAAAAATAAAATTAAAACGGTTACTATTCAAGGTCCTGGAAATCTAGGAACAAAAATGAAAAGACAATTTTTAAAGGCTCATTCTGAAAAAACTCCTTCTATCCAAAATCGGAATTCTATCTTACTAATTGGAACTGATTTACCATCAATCTCTCATTTTGAATTAATTCAAGCGATACAAATACTTAATCATAAAGAAATGGTTTTAGGTCCTTCAATTGATGGAGGGTATTGGCTTATAGGACTATCAAATAAGCTTTTAAATCCTTTATGTAATTGGCCATTTTCTGGTATAAGTTGGGGAAGCGATAAAGTACTTCAAGAAACAATTCGATTAGCATCGTTAAATAAAATAAATTATCAACTACTTCAAACTAAAAATGATCTGGACAATATTATGGATCTATCGCCATGGCTAGATTACAAAAGCTTCCAACTCTCAGCATCATCATACCAACTTTAAATGAAGCGACTCATCTCCCTCTGCTACTTGCAGATTTAAATACCTGGCCATACAACTTTGACTTGATAATAGTTGATGGAGGAAGTACAGATTTAACTATTTCGATTGCACATATACAAGGATTAAATATTATAAAAAGCCCTGAAAAAAATAGAGGTTATCAATTAAAAACTGGTGCTTCAAATGCAATTGGAGATTGGCTTTTATTTCTACATGCTGACAGCAGATTAGGAAAAGGTTGGGTAAATAATTTACTAAATATTATACAAAATAAAACCTCAGAAAATTTTGCATGGTATTTTGATTTTAAAATCAAAAATAATAATTTACAATTTAGAATTTTAGAACTAGCAGTAGCACTAAGAAGCCATTTATTACAAAGGCCATATGGTGACCAAGGTTTACTGATACACAAAAATCTTTATTACCTTTCAGGAGGTTTCTCTCCGCTAAAAATCATGGAAGATCTCGATTTAATAACAAGGGTTACTAAAACAACAAAAGTAAATCGTATTCGTGAACGTATATATACCGATGATAGAAAGTGGTCTAATTCAAATATAATTAAACGTGCTTTCAAAAACGCAAACCTAAGGAAGAAGTGGAGACAAGGTCATAGCCAAGATAACTTGTCAAAAGAATACTATTCATAAAAAATAAACCTAATCTAACAAATCAATTTGAGTACCAAAAAGCACATTTATTACCCTTTGGCTCTAAAGTCCAACCTTGCCTTTTATAAAAAGTAATCACATCAGAATCAGCAAATAAAGTTACTCTACTAATACCTTCTCTTTTTAAACTCCTCATTAAATAAGTCATAAGTTGTTTTCCTAATCCATAACCTTGATAAACAGGATTAATAGCTACATCCCATATTGTTGCATCAATTACTCCGTCCCCAGTACATCTTGCAAATCCAATCAACCTAGGAAATTTAGGATCATGTTGCCATAAGCCTACCTTAAGTAAGCTATTGTCCAGAGCTCGTTTTACTCTCCTAAGAGGTCTTCTTCCCCAACCAACTGCTTGAAGAAGTTGCTCAAGTTCAATTAAATCAAAAGATTTTGAATCACTAAAAACAAATAGAGATGAGTTATCTTGATTAAAGTATTGAAGAGCTTGTTGTCCATATATATTTTTTAATGTTTGATCTGAAAGAATATTTTGATTTCTCCATCTAGACATACCCAATTTTGTTGATCCTAAATTAATCATAAATTAATAAAGTTAGATAGTAGTTAGGCCTTTTTCTTGTAAATCAGCAAGTTGCGAATAAAGTCCACCTAAAGCCCTCAATTCTAAATGAGTACCTTGCTCTATCAATCTCCCTTTTCTCATTACTAAAATTCGATCCGAAGATTCAATTGTGGCTAATCTATGTGCTATCACTAGTGCGGTCCTTTTTTCTAATAACCTATCAAGATCTCTTTGTAAAGTTGCCTCAGTTGATGGATCCATAAAAGCAGTTGCTTCATCCATAATTAATACTTTTGGATCCCTTATTGCGACTCGTGCAATAGATAAAAGTTGTCTCTCTCCTGAGGAAAGATTCCCTCCTCTTTCTCTAATGTAAGTGTTTAAACCATTTGGCAGTTTGCTCAATAAATTATCAAGTCCTAATTCACTACATATATCCTTTAACCTTTGGTTATCTACTGAAGAATCTAAACGAAGATTATCAGCAACATTTCCACTAAAAAGGAAAGTATCTTGTAGAACAACTCCAAGCTGTTTCCTTAAAAACTCGATAGGTATATCTTTGATATTTTGTCCATCAATATATATATTTCCATTTTGAGGTTCGTAGAGTCTACACAATAGTCTTATTAATGTAGTCTTGCCTGAGCCGGTTGGACCTACTAGAGCTACATGTTCGCCTGGATTAATTTTAAAACTTAAGTCATTTATTATAGGTTCATCTTTTCTATAAAAAAAACTAACATTTTCAAATAAAACTTCCCCAAAAACATTTTTACTTTTAATTAATATTTGTTTATTTACTACTTTCTGGGGAGTTCGATCATGAATCTCAACTTTTTTTTCAAGCAATTCACTTATTCTTTCTACTGCAGTTAACCCTCCTTGAATTTGTGTAAATCTTTCTGCTAACTGTCTTAAAGGTTCAAATAGTCTTTGTGAGTACAAAATAAATGTAGTGAGAGTTCCTAACCCCATAGCTCCTGCTGTAACCATATAACCTCCAAGAGAAATAACTAAAGCGACTGCAGCTAATGAAACCCACTCAATAAACGCAGAAATACTGCTGTCATAAAAGATGGTGCCGTTTACAGCATTTTTATAGTTAGTTCCAGTTTTATAAAATTTTTGACCATTTAATTTTTGCCTTCTAAACATTTGAACAACTTCAAGGCCTTGAAGATTTTCCTGAAAATTTGCATTTAATTGAGATAGTTCTTCTCTAACTTTATAATTTTGTCTTCGATAACGTTTTTGCAGCCAGAGGATAAATATCGTGACAGGTATTTGAACAATCAAAAGCAGTAAACCTAGCCTCCATTCAATTAAAATCATAGTTATTGATATAACTATAAGACTCACAAAGTCAGCCAAAACTCCTACAGCCCCACTGCCAAAAACTTCTGATAATGCATCAACATCGCTAGTCAATCTAGTTAATAATTTACCAACAGGCATTTTGTCATGAAAACGCAATGATAATTCCATTGAATGAGAAAATAAATCATTCCTAATTTGAGCAGTGAGGCGCTGACCTACAGCCTGTATGTTGTATGACTGGAAACCTTGTAATCCTAGTCTAAGTAATACTGTTAAAAATAATGTACCTATTATGAACCTAATTGATAATTCATTAGAGAACTTATCAAAAAAAGATATCGTATCCTCTTCTCTTAAAACAGAAATAGCTTGCCCTATAAGGAGAGGTTGAATTGCACCAGCTAATGCAACAGGTATTAAAATTAAAAGTATTAGAGTTAAACGTTTTTTTTCTTTTTTTAAATACTTCCCAAGTTTTGTAACTCTTCGAAAATCATTTTTTGCCATCAGAAAAGAGGTTGGTCTGAGATTGGATTTGAATTGAATCAATAATTTCTTGAAGAGGCCCTTTGTCTAGTCTTAGGGATAGTGGATGCCCAACAAGCCGAGCACTTGATTTAAAAAGTTCTTCAATTTCAATAAGACCATTATCTCTAAGAGTACGACCAGTTGCGACTAAATCAACGATTGCTTCAGCCATACCTGTTATGGGACCAAGCTCAACGGATCCACTCAAATGTACCAATTGAACAGGCAAATCAATTTGATCAAAAAAATTCTTTGCACAATTGGTAAATTTACTTGCTACGCGGCAGTTTGGTGGCAAGTCAGAAGCACTCAAATACCCACTACTGGACTTAACGGCAACAGACATATGGCACTTTCCAAATCCAAGGTCTACTAAATTCGATACTTGCAATTTCTGCTCTTGTAAAACATCAAAACCAACTATTCCAAGTTGCGCCTGACCATAAGATACATAAACCGGAACATCGCTGTTCCGCACTAAAAGAGCTTTGGCACGGCCACAAACTGACGGAACCATTAATTGCCGATTGTTATCTTCTAAAACAGCAGAGAAATCAAGTCCAACGTCAGAAAACATTGAAACTGATTCTTTCAACAAGGCACCTTTAGCTAATGCAACTGTAAACATGTCAAATACTATTAGAAGGGACTCTAACTATTCCATTATCTAAATAAACAATGTTAGAGAAAAAAAGCGAATTCACTATTTACCCAATTACCGTCTTACAGGACAATATCGTATGGGTATGGGTCCACAATTGCAATGCAGTGGTAGTTGATCCCTCTGTATCGGAACCAGTAGAAAAATGGCTTTTAGAAAAAGACATCTCATTAAAAGCTATCCTTCAAACACATCATCATGATGACCACATTGGTGGAACACAAAAGTTAATCAAAAGATGGCCCGATGCACAAGTAGTTGCATCAAAAAAAGAACTTAAGAGAATCCCATTTCAAACATTATCGGTTAGCGATAATGATATTTTCTATTTAATGGATAGTGAGATTAAAGTTATTGAAGTTCATGGACATACTGACAACCATATAGCTTTTTATTTATCCAAAAAAAATTGTAAATACAACATATTATTCCCTGGAGATACTTTATTTGGAGGGGGTTGTGGTCGTCTTTTAGAAGGTACTCCATTTCAAATGTTTGAAAGTTTAAATAAACTTAATTTACTTCCAGAAAACACTAAAATATACTCAGCTCACGAATATACAGAAAACAATTTAAAATGGGCTTTAAAATTAGAGCCTAAAAATATTTCCATCATTGAAAGATTAAAGCTTGTTCAAATTAAACGTCATAAAGGAATATCTAGCCTACCTTCAACACTCTCAGAAGAGAGAAAAACAAATTTATTTCTAAGAGCAAAAAATGTACAAGAATTTACAATACTTAGAAGACACAAAGATAAATGGAAATGTTAAATTCTAATTTGAGTATCAAACATCTAAACTCAAACGTAATTATTCATGAAAAGTTCAGCGATAGAAGCAATCGAAACAAAATTGGCTCCTAAACCTGTTGGCCCCTACAACCAAGCCGTCTTAGTAGAGAATTGGTTGTATTGCTCAGGACAAATTGCTTTAGAACCTTCCACTGGGGTAATGATCGGGAATGGAAATATAGAAGAAGAAACTAGACAGGTTCTAAAAAATTTAATGGCTGTAGTTGAAGCCGCTGGGGGGGAAAACTCAAATGTAATAAGAACAACCATCTTTTTAACTGATTTAAATGATTTCGCAAAAGTAAATGCAATTTATGCAGAAACCTTTGGCCAAACAGTAAGCCCCGCAAGAGCATGCGTTGAAGTATCAAATCTTCCTAAGGGAGGAAAAATTGAGATAGATTGCATAGCTTGGTTGGGAAACAAGAAATAAAAGCAACTTTGTGACTAAAAAGAACCTTGCCACTTTGCTAAGTGGCCCCATTATTGTCTAAATTAACAATTGATTCGCAATACACAATGTCCACTGCCAAGTTGACTATTGGCGAACTAGAAGCTGGATACCCCCTCTACTGCAAAGCACTTAGGAGGCTTTTGCAACAAGGACGTACCGCTGATCAAATCCAAAGAACTGTTTGCTGGAGTCACCTAGAGACTCTTAATCGATGCTTGCCAGGAAGATATAAGACTCCCTCTTATCTAATGGCGTTAATCAAAAGAGATCTAGAACAACCAAAAGAGGAAGATTGATTTTTTTACTGTTTATTTAAAAAATCTATTTCACTTGCGAAATCATGATCAACTTTTGATATTTCCTCTTTATCGTTACTTTCTAAAGGCCTAATAGTGATATTTGCATAAGTCTTACCAAAACTTATGTCCGGGAATCGATTGACCTTCTCGCAAAGGTCACCTAGTGCATCAAGAAAATCTCTATTTTTTTCGTAAGATTGAAATTCGAACCTTTTTTCTAGACACTCTGGTCTTTTTTTTTGCCTCCACCCTTCCATGAAAAAAACTTATCTTTTATAAAAACTACTACATCGTGAATTCATTGAATAAATAATTTATAAATCAAAAACTACTATGTTCTCCTTTTAGCACCGCTACCTTTCAAAGCCGGCTCAACTTCAACATGTGGACGGGCAATAATATGGGCAGCAACCAACCCATCCCCAACACGCTCGCAGGCATCAGCACCTGCCCTCACAGAAGCATTTACAGCACCAGTCTCACCACGAACCATTACTGTTACATACCCTCCCCCAACAAGTTCTTTTGCAATAAAATTAACTTCCGCAGCTTTCGTCATTGCATCAGCCGCTTCAATTGCTGGGACCAATCCACGAGTCTCTATCATTCCTAATGCAATACCACAGCTTGAATTACTTTCAAAACCTTTATTTCTCCCAATTGGAGTTTTAGTTGAGCCAGCATCACCAAAGCCATTGGATAGATTTTTAGGGCTAGGAATGGGTTTAGTACTAGATTTTTTTTCAATTGAGGAAGACTTTGTCTTCAAAGAAGTTTTTGATTGAGTGGATAAATTCAAAGGAGTAACATCAACTACTTGATCTTGAGCTTTAATACTCTTATTACTACTTTTTGATTGACGATTTTGTGGAGTAGCCATGGACTTATAATTTTGTAGAATTAAGTTTTTTTGAATAAGCGGTCAAACTAATCATCAGGCGACCAATTATCAATAATTCCACCAATAGTTAAGTCGGTTTGAACATTTGGGTCTGGGCATCCCCATCTCGCCGCAGTACCTGTTGCTGTAAAAACCCAATTCCCTTCTCTAGCACCAACAGGATCAACAGCTACAAGCCTTTTACCTTTGTTATTACATAGTATTCTTAAATGCATATGTCCTAAGCCTTCCACTCTCTGTGTACAAACCAAGCGTCCCATAACTTGCATTATCTCCATTACTTTGCTCCTCCTGAGATCTGTTGTTGTGTCTCTGGATCCCAATGATCAATAATTCCAACGATAGTTAAATCACTTGGATAAGACTTACTTCCCGCAGCTTCGCGAGCGGCAGAACTTCCTACACATATAACCCAATCATCAGGTTTACATCCAACGGCATCAACAGCAACTTTTTTTGAGCTGCCGTCCAATACAACCTGTAAATGCTTATGTTCAAAGCCTGGAATACGATTGGTTGATACAAGTGGTTTGAGAACTTTACAAATGAGCATTTAATGAGCCTCCTGAGTGACTGGATCGAGGGAAGAACCTACAACTTCTGCAGGACCCTTTTTATCTCGATCTCGAATAGTAAGAAATGTGTGAAGTGAACCATCATCTATTAAATCTCGATAACGAGACTTAATAGCTTCGTTAATTCTATGACAATCAGATAATGCTCTATTTCTTGCATGAGGGACACTCCCTGAGTAATCAAAGCGAATGACAATAGGAATTGGTAAACTTCTCGAGATATTGAGACCAGTAAAAATTTTCACTCCTACGTCAAGATCAGGAGCTCCTTGTTCAACAGTCTCTAAATGAGCAAAATAAGTAAGATTCCTTAAATGAACTTCTTTAAAACCAATACCTACACCAATAAATCTCTCAGCATGACCTGCATCTTGGTAGCTACCGGAATGAAAATTCTTTACATAGTCAATTTGAGAAATATTATTTGAAATAAGCTTTGTAATAAAGGTAACCATATTCGGATCAGTTTCTCCAGGGCAAACACTTTTGACATTTTCTTGAATTTTTTCAAGAGCCTCTTCAGCATTTAGAAATTGAGTCTGTTTGTATATTTCATTTGCACAAACCCATGATTTCAAATCAACTTCATTAGTTTTGGAAGGCGTATGAACTCTTATCGCGTCTGTATCTGTGTCAATACCAATTAAAAGCAAATCAACAGATGCGCCACAACAAAAACTATTTTCGACTGCTTCCCTAAAATCTAATAATCGCTGTAAGCCTTCTGATGCCGCCAACTCATCATTACTACCATGAGCAGCACATCCTTGGTGCGTAGGGTCAACAGAACTAAAATGATAGATTACTGATTTTAAATATCTTGTTGGCTCAGTTGCAGAATTCGGAATTGACTCTCTATATCTACTATGTTCAGTTTTGATCCAACGATTAACTGTTTTTTCAATATCGAATAACGCACCAGCATGAGAACGCCTCCTAACAGAACTAAAAGGTATACGTAATGCATAAGAAATAGCATGAGCTAATCGGCCATCAGCACATGGAGTTATATCTAAAAGATGGAAGCCACATTGATAAAGGAAAGATTGAAAAGATTTGGCATATTGACTATCTTCAGATCCCTCTATTGGATCTGAATTAAAAAATTCATTACTAGTCAATTGGTGTGATTGAAAAACACACCATGCAAACAAGGCACTTATATCAACACTTCCAACCCATGCCTTTTCAAGTATGTGTAATGGTAATTCATAACCTAATTCTGAGCGACATAAATTTTGAGCTGTTTCTACAAAATTTAAATCATTTTGAAGACTAGAAACTCTTTTTAAAAGAGGAACAATATTATCAAATCGACCTTTAACCTTTTTTTCATATTGATTTAACTTCTGATTTTCTTGAGAATTGGTTAATGGATGATCAGTGGAGAAAGAGCTAATAGTTTTTATTTCATCAGAGAAAGAATTAGTAGTCTTAATTACTTTAGAATTCAAGCTCTGGTTCTCTAGGTCGACAAATCTCTTCATAGGAGCTGTAGGCCCACGAAGAGATTTCTTGGCCAAATTACGATAGGCCATCGACTATTTAACCTCTTGCTCCACCAGAAAAAGTAACCAGTTGACCATCCCTTGTATTACCACTAGAACCAGTAATTAGAAAATCTGGCTCTGGAACCTCCTGGTTTCTCTTTAATTCAGATGCTTTCATTGCACTCATTGGTCCTGGACGTGAAGGATTTCTACGCTTAGCAGAAGCACCTTCTGTTCCTGTGACATGTTCTCCTCTAGCCCAATCATCGCCAGTTATATTCAATCCTGCAGATTGTCCTTCTCCTGTTATTTGTGAGGTTGGGCGTTGCTTAGCTTCTTCATTAACTATTTCGTCAACTTTATTTCTCTGAGAATTTGATGGTTTTCTATCAAAGCGAAATTGTTCAGTTCCTGTCACTTTATTTGTAGCCATATCAAATGGACCAGTAATTCTTGAGCTGTCTTCGTAGCTCGTACCTGTGACACCTGAATTAATTTCATTTTGAATATGAGCCTGTCTAGCTGGAGATTTCACGCTGAAACTTGTCCATGCAGCTGCTTTCTCAGGTTTTTCTTGATGCGCATAACCTTCAGGAATATCTGAAACGCCACAATTATCTCTTAATTGATCTCCACCTACATAAGGAGTTCCTGTTAGAGGCTCGCAAGCACCTTTATGAGCACCTGTCATCTTTCCACCTATGCCAGGTTGCTGGCCAGTCAATCTTGCAGCAGGAGTACCAAGTTTCCTAGGGGTTCTAGCCTCTATCTCAGATGATGCAGGAGTATCACACCATTGGTTTGCTTGATCTAATCCTGCATAAGGTGTACCTGTAACGGCTTTACAAGTGCCAGGTTCGTCTCCTGTTACGAGTGGTGATCTACCTGTCATAGTTCCACTAACCGATTGAGTTTTATTAGTAATACTCAATCCAACTTTTGCTGGGTCAGGAGCGGGCTTACTTCCACAAAAAGCATCAAATTGCCCAGCACCCACATATTCATCTCCTGTCACGTTCTTGCAGCTACCAGCCTCATTACCAGTAACATTATCTCTTCTAGAGACATCAGTACCAGTTACACTATTCCCGCGAATTGTTGTTAGTGAGCCAACCTTTTCTGCTGGTCTACCTGAAGGGAGTGGATCAGCACCTAAATACTGGTCACCAGTCAGATCTTTGTTTGATCCTGCCTCATTCCCTGTAACCAAAGCGGAGTTACCAGTCATGGTTCCACTTACTTTCTTACCCTCTAAAGTTTGGCTATACCCAATCTTTGAAGGGGAAGGATTAACACCTCCACAGTAGGCATTTGATTGATTAGCCGAAATATATTCAGTACCAGTAAGGTTCTTACAAGTACCAGGCTCATCTCCAGTAACTTTCTCTGATCTGCCGACCTCGTTACCAGTAACTAAATTTCCATGAGTAGTACTTGTAACTCCTACTTTTGCTGGCTGACTTATAGAAGTATTTGAACCACTACAGAAAGAATCAATAACTTCTGAACCCAAATATTGAGTACCTGTTATTGAACGACATGTACTTGCTTCATTTCCTGTGGTTTTAAGGGATCTATTTGCTTGAGTACCAGTAACAAGTTGGCCAGTGGAGGTCTCACTCATTCCCACTTTCCAATGAGCATCAGGTGCACTTGCATTTTGCTTGGCACCATTTTTATTTGGACCACAAGGACGTGTTACTGATGTACGAGTTTTCCCAGTAGCTCCTGTTTTACTTTTTAGCTCTCTAACACGTTGAGCTATTTCTTTAGTGGTCAAATCTGGATTACCTTGCCGAGCTACTGAAGCAGCTGTAGTTGGTTGCTTCCCCGCAGATTTACCATGTTTTGATAATGCTTCTCTTCGAGCAAGCACAAAAGCTCTACTTGAATTCGTAATTGCTTTTCTTTTAGCAGTTGAGCGGTGATCAATCTTTCTTTTATTTAATGTCAAACTAATTTCAGGCTTTGAAATTGTATTACTAGTCTCCTCTAAAGCTTTTTGCTCACATTCTGGACAACAATGTTCAGCCTTTTTTGCGTCATATGAAGGAGCATTTTGAACCTTTTTTCTCTCAACGTCAACACGAGTTATATCATTAGTGTGATCAGCAGATTTACCTCTACGAGATAATGCCTCTCGTCTAGCAATAACAAGTTGGCGACTAGAATTAGCTACTGAACTTTTATACGACCTTGCACCTCTTGGACTTCCCGAAGCACCTGATTGATAACTACTAGTACTTAACTGAGAAGAAGAATTATTTGAATTAGCCAAAGTTTTTTGAGGCTTAACAAAAGCCGCATCAGTTCTAGTGGCCCTCGCATCACTTGAGGAACGAACTCTATTAGGTGTTGAGCCTTTAATAGAGGCATTTTTACCACCTTGACTCAATGCCTGTCGGCGATCAAGAACTAATTGTCTACTTGTTTGTTTTGCCATATCAATCCAATGGAGAGATCGTAAAAAATAATTTTTAATTCTCTAAGGAATTATTAGCCCCGAAAGCTTTTCAGGGCTAAATTTATCAAAGCCTAAAATCTAGCGGCCTTGGAAAACCACAAAGCAAGTACCTTGACTTTGAGTGTATGCGTCATATCCAACGATACGGACATGGTGGTCAGGATATGCTCTATGACAAGCTTCTAACTCACTTACTACAAGATTCAAATCCTTTTCACCGAAGAAAGGTAATTTCCAATAAGACCAATAGGTCTGCATTGAACCACTTGGATGAACATGCTCAATAACTGGGCTCCAACCCTGAGCAATGATATAAGCGATTTGATCGTAAATTTCGTCCTGGGTCATCGGCGGTAAGAAGCCGAATGTTTCCAGGGTGGCGACTGTCTGATAGTCACCTACTGTGCTCTGGAAAGGCATGGTGAACTTAGGTTAGTGAATGAATGAAAGTCGACTGAGTTATCGACTAGTGAATTTAAGAAAGTTAGAGGTAACTTTTAAATGTCACCTCTATTTCTTTTTACTGAACGTCGAGTTTATCGACTGTATCGAATTCGAACTTAATCTCCTTCCATGTCTCAAGAGCAATTGCAAGCTCAGGGCTATGCTTTGCAGCTTCAAGAAGGATATCGCGACTTTCTTTTTCGATTTCTCTACCTGCATTACGTGCTTTAACACATGCTTCTAGAGCTACACGGTTCGCAGCCGCACCAGCAGCTGATCCCCATGGGTGACCATGAGTACCACCACCAAACTGGAGACATGAATCATCTCCAAAGATTGCGAGCAATGCTGGCATATGCCAAACATGAATACCACCAGATGCCACAGCAAATACACCAGGCATAGAACCCCAATCTTGATCAAAGAAGTTACCTCGAGTACGGTCTTCAGGGACAAAGGATTCACGAAGGTTATCGATGTAGCCAAGAGTTGTTTGACGATCTCCTTCTAGTTTTCCAACAACTGTTCCTGTATGAAGTTGATCTCCGCCTGATAGGCGTAAACACTTCGCAAGAACTCTGAAGTGAATACCATGCTGAGGATGACGGTCAATAACCGCATGCATAGCACGGTGGATATGAAGAAGCATGCCATTCTTACGACACCAGTTAGCAAGACCTGTATTAGCTGTAAAACCACCAGTAATGTAGTCATGCATAATGATGGGCATATCGAGTTCTTTAGCGAACTCAGCACGCTCATACATTTCCTCAGGTGTAGTCGCTGTACAGTTAAGGTAATGACCTTTAACTTCACCAGTTTCCTGTTGGGCTAGCTTTACTGCTTCAGCTACGAATTCAAAACGCTCTCTCCAACGCTGGAATGGCTGAGAATTAATATTCTCATCATCTTTAGTTAGATCAAGACCGCCTCTTAGACATTCGTATACAACTCGACCATAGTTTTTACCTGAGAGACCTAATTTCGGCTTAATCGTACAACCAAGTAATGGACGACCGTACTTATTAAGACGATCACGTTCAACTACGATTCCGCTAGGAGGTCCACCACAAGTTTTGATAAATGCCATTGGGAAGCGGATATCTTCAAGACGAAGATGCCGCAGTGCTTTAAAACCAAAGACGTTTCCAACAAGTGATGTCAAAACGTTAGTTATAGATCCTTCTTCGAAAAGATCTAATGGATAGGCAATAAATGCATAGAAGGCATCCTTGTCTCCAGGGACATCTTCGATTCGGTAACAGCGGCCTTTGTAGAACTCAAGATCTACTAATAATTCAGACCAAACTGTTGACCATGTACCTGTGGATGATTCAGCCGCAACAGCTGCTGCAACCTCTTCCTTTGGTACACCTTCCTGACCTGTGCATTTAAAACATGCAAGTAGGTCAGTATCTAGGGGGACGTAATCAGGAGTGAAGTAAGTATCTCTATACTCCTTAACTCCAGCATCATACTTTTTAGCCATTGATAGCTCCTGTTAATTAGTTTAGAAGGTTGAAAATTTGAAAAGTCCTCTCCTCTTAGGACTTAGTCAAAAATTAGTCCTTCTGACCCAAGAAGTTACCGTTACCCAAAGCTGGCTCAACTTCACGATGAGGACGAGCAATGATGTGAGCTGCAACGAGTCCGTCACCTACACGCTCACAAGCGTCTGCGCCTGCACGAACTGCAGCGTTTACAGCACCAGTTTCACCACGAACTAAAACTGTTACGTAACCACCACCAACAAACTCACGACCAATCAAGCGCACTTCTGCTGCCTTGGTCATCGCATCAGCAGCTTCAATAGCTGGTACTAATCCGCGTGTCTCGATCATGCCGAGAGCAATACCCATTGTTTCGCTAGCCATGTCCTATTTCAGTAAAGGGATGGAATGTTCAGGAGGGACAATGGCTCGTCAAAGAGCAATTAGTCAAGGGGATTTTCTAATAGCGCTGATTACAGTTTCTAGTTCTACATATAAGCTGAGCTTATCACCCTTGCTACGACAGTTGAGTAACGCTGTTCGATGAATAGTTAGGACATACTCATATTGCATTGCGTAAACATGCTCATGTAGTTATTTTTACCCACGAGACAGCTTCCTGGCTTTGTCAGGGTTGGAATGTTCACCCAAAAACTGTCTCAAAATCATCTAAAAAATTCAACGACTATTGTTTTTAACTTCTTCCTGTAAGACTATATATATCTAGTTAAATAATTCAATTTGAAAAAGCCGCTAATAACAATAGCTAGTGGTAATCCCAAGAAGGTTGCCGAGATAGAGGCAATGCTTGGGCCGCTCCCAATTGAAGTTAAAAAACAACCCAGCTCTTTGGATGTTGAAGAAACCGGAAAAACATACCTGGACAATGCAATTTTGAAAGCAAAAGCAGCGGCAGCACTAACTAACAGTTGGACTATTGCAGATGATTCTGGACTTGAAATTGATTCTCTTGGGAATGCTCCCGGTATCTTTTCTGCGCGACTTGCAGAAACAAATGAAAGAAAAATAGAGAAGATTCTTTCGGCTCTTGGCGACAGTCCTTACAGAAGTGCAAAAGTATGTAGCGTAATGGTGCTCTGCACAAACAATGGAGAGATTATCAAAAGCACAATAGGTATTTGCTGGGGTGAAATTTTAAAAAAGCCTGCGTATCCAAATGGTGAATTTGAATCATTATTTTGGGTTCGTGAAACTAATTGCACTTATGGAGAATTAAATAATGCACAATTATCAAAACATGGGAGTAGAGGTAAAGCAGCTAGAGAATTAGCTCCTTACCTTTTGAAAGCTATTGGAATTAAAAAATAATTAATTTCTATTTATATAATCAATAGCTCTCATTGCTGCCGCCGCTGCCTCCTCAACATCGCCTTCTTTTCCCGCTAAAGTCAGTCTTCCAAAAGCACCAACTCCTTTTACATCAACGATTGTGATATTTGATGCCTTCTCTGCCTCGTTCGCAGCCATCAAAACATATCCCGCTGGTTCAGTTTCTAGGATGAACATACTCATGCCAGATTGAATCATTGAGCCACGTCTATTTTGTCGATTGATCAAAACAGCATGGTCAGGAGTAATAGAGCGAATAACTTCAGTCCAAGTAACTTGAGGATTAGTTCTCCTATCAATTGTGCTTCCTATGGCATCTAAAACGACATCGCCTGAATGAAGGACTGTGCTTTGATCTCGGTGATAAAGAGCCAGAGATCCAAATGCTCTTTCTACGATCATTTGACCTAATCGAACGTTACTGGCTTTTAGTGCGATATCTGTAACCCTGTGCACAGCCATTCCAGGAGAAACCTCCATCCAAAGACAAGCATCACCAGGTATGGGTAAAAATCCTGAACTTGCAGTTCCCATATAAGCCGCAAGTTGAGGTTGCAAAGAATCTAGAAATACATATGTTCTTAATTCAATTTGTTTTACATGACTTGCTTGACGAGCAACTAACGATTTTTCCGAATCAGTTGTTATTACTCGCTTTGGATCGTCAGCAAGATATTCATTTACTTCTGCACCAGTAACTCTCTGGCTACCACCTAGTCGCCTTTCATTATTTTCAAATGTGGCGAATCTTGTCATGGGCGGGATATTACCTCAAAGATTGCCTTTTTAGCTAGCAATTTAGACTTGCATGCTCAATTTAAGCCGATAAATTCAATATATATAGATCTGATTGAAGAATGTCTGCACCTCAGCCAACGGATTCCAAAAACAATAACTCAAATGCTGAAATCAATCCGGAGCAAGCGCTTGGTTTAGTCTCATTAGGTCTTATGCAAAAATTGTCTGATAAAGGTATTGCTAACTTGAATTGGTTAAAAGAAGACGAAAAATGTGATACATATGAGCTGCGTCAAAGACTTGAACTAACTGCTTTAGCTATTGAAACTGGAGCTCCACTTAGCACCACAGAAGTATCAAAACTTTTAGGCGTAAGGCCAGGTTCTTCAAAAGTTGAGAGAGGTGGTCTCATTGCTAAAAAGATATCAAGAAATGTTTGGAGATTAATCAAATCAAGCCAAGAAACTTCTCATTGGCGTAATTAGAGGGTTCAAATTTAGGCTTTATAATGAGCCTTAGCGTCAAAAAGAGTTTCTTCGTTGATTTCTCTACATCCAGCTTGTCGTGCATAATTTTCTGTATTTCTTCTTACTTTACCTCTAACGAAAAACGGGATTTTTGAAAGTTCTTTTTCGCCTTCATGTGTCCATATAGGATCCGAATTTGAAGTGGTTGAGTCACTTGAAATTTTTGTTTTAACTTCTTGATTAACATTTTGATTTCCTTTTCCACCTAAATGGCCTAGATGACTTTGATGACCGTCAACAAATTCAAAGTCATGCTTAAACATTCCAATTAAATGTTCCTCAAGTCCCATCATTAGAGGATGGACCCAGTCGTCAAAAATGACATTTGCCCCCTCCCATCCCATTTGAGGACTATACCTAGCAGGTACATCCTGAACATGCATTGGTGTACTGATTACTGCACATGGGATGCCAAGTCTTTTTGCACTATGTCGCTCCATTTGTGTACCAAGAACTAATTCTGGAGACGTTTCTTTTATCGCTTCTTCTACTTCTAAATAGTCATTTGTTATTAATGCCTCTAATCCAAGTGCCTTGGCTGCTGGACGAACTTTTCTAGCCATTTCACGGCTATAAGTTCCTAGACCAACAACTTTAAAACCAAGCTCCTCGTTAGCAATTCTTGCTGCAGCAAGAGCATGTGTTCCGTCTCCAAAAATAAAGACTCTTTTCCCTGTTAAATAATTCGAATCTACTGAATTCGAATACCACGTTAATTTCGAATTATTAGATTCGTTTACTGATTGTGGTATTTCCATCCCTAAAATCTCGTGTAATTCTCTAAGAAAATCCTGAGTAGCCCCAACGCCAA
This sequence comes from Prochlorococcus sp. MIT 0916, assembly GCF_047305155.1. Classification (GTDB taxonomy): domain Bacteria; phylum Cyanobacteriota; class Cyanobacteriia; order PCC-6307; family Cyanobiaceae; genus Prochlorococcus_B. Next base: position 1,310,249 of record NZ_CP138980.1, on the reverse strand, counting down.
GAGGAACTGTTTTAGTAAAAGGAATATTTAAATTTCTTTCAAGCCAAATACAAGTTGATTCCGCTATCTCTGGATATAGGCAAACATTCACATCTGCATCTGGTATTCGAATTATGTCTGCAGGTGACGCTCCCAAAGGAGCCACAACATTAACGTCTATACCGTGCTGACCAAGAAGTTTTTGTATTTCCAAAATATCATCACGACATCTAAAGCCAAGCAAAGTTGGACCAAGAAGATTTACTCTCGGTCTTCTTTTTTCTTCCTGCCAAGTTTGTTTTGATTCTCCAAAGTAGTCTTTGAGTAAATTTCTTACTATTTGATAAAAAGTCTCAGAGCCACCCCAGTTTTCCTTTTTGCTATAGGCAGGTAACTCTAGGCTGACAACTGGGATGTCAAACCCCATACCTTTAGCAAGTGAGCCAGGCTGATCTTGAATTAATTCAGCTGTACAGCTTTCGCCAACTAAAAGAGCCTCTGGGTTAAACCTCTCAACAGCTTCTTTTATATGTCCTTTTACAAGTTCAGCGGTATCACCTCCTAAATCTCTAGCTTGAAAAGTTGTATAAGTTACAGGTGGTCTACTACCACGACGTTCAATCATTGTGAAAAGAAGGTCAGCATATGTATCTCCTTGAGGAGCGTGTAGAACATAATGTAATTTTTTCATCGACGTAGCAATCCTCATTGCACCAATATGAGGGGGGCCTTCGTATGTCCAGAGAGTTAATTCCATGAAATTAATTTGATATAGGAGTTTTAGGATTTAAAATGTCATGCCTGCGAAGTGGCCTCGAGAATAATTCTGCCAAATCTGAAGCTTGGTCAATCCCGTGAATTGGGCTGAAAACCATTTCAATTGACCATTTGGTTGATATCCCCTCTGCTTCAAGTGGATTAGCAAGCCCCATTCCACAAACGACCAGATCTGGCGAACTATCTCTTACTCTGTCTAATTGCCTCTCTACATGCTGTCCCTCAACGATACGACAATCAGGAGGTAGTAAATCTATTTCTGCTTTCATTAAATCTCTATTTAAGTAAGGCGTTCCTATTTCAACAATCTCCATGCCACACTCGTTACTAAGAAATCTAGCGAGAGGTATTTCTAATTGAGATTCGGGCAAAAGAAACAATTTCTTACCAGAAAGTTTCTCTACATGAGGAGTCAAGGCTTGCTTTGCCCTTAATATCAATGGATTTAATATTGAATCAACTAGAGATTTTTCTATTCCAAATGAATTTGCAGCGGCCTGAATCCACAATGTACTTCCAGTGACACCCAATGGAAAGGGAGCCTCAATTATTTCAGCGCCTTTATTTTTCAGCTCTCTTGCCGTATCAGTTAAGTATGGCTGAGTAAGAAGGACTTTAGTGCCTGGGCCAATGGAAGGTAATTCAGTGGACTGCCTGGGTGGAAAACTTTCTACATTGTCTATTCCAAGTCGATTAAAAATACTTGTTAATCGATCCTCTACAGCATTTGCCAGAGTACCCACTAAAAGTAATTTTTTCTGATCGCTCTTCGGCATCAATGGGATCAATGCCTTTAAAGCACCATCTTCACCTTGAGTGAAAGTTGTTTCAATTCCACTACCCGAATAGTTCAGTACTGTTACTTGACCTTTAAGTTCAATATTCAGGTTTTCAGCAACTCGTGAAAGATCTATTTTTATTACTTCGCTTGGGCATGAACCAACCAGAAAAAGAGTTTTAATTTCTGGACGTCTTGCTAAAAGATTTTTAACTACTCTGTTTAACTCGTCGTGAGCATCAGCTAATCCTGCTAAATCTCTTTCTTCCAAAATAGCTGTTCCAAAGCGCGGCTCAGCAAAAATCATCACACCAGCTGCACTTTGAATCAAATGGGCACAGGTTCTAGAACCCACAACAAGAAAGAAAGCATCCGGCATTCTCCTGTGGAGCCAAACTATAGATGTCAGGCCACAAAAAACCTCTCTTGGACCAGATTCCTTAAGGAGCGTTGCACCGCTCATAGAAATAAATTTAATACATGTATATATTCAAATTGCATCCAAAAAGGGTAAACCGTCAACAAACACTTAATCTCTTTGGGATTTAGTTACTTTTTAGTTACTTTAATGTCTGCTTACGATGACTTGGATTTGTTGCCAGCAATTAACACTTAGTGGTCGTAAAGGGTTAAAAGGTTAATTTATTACTATTAGAACGATCCGCCGTCATGAGTAGAAATGCGCATTGCCAACACGTAGGCTCCCGTATGTCTCCAATTAAAGATATATTTTAAATGTTAAATGTATCGAATTCTCTAAACATTTCCTAAAGAGATATTTGCCTGCAAGAATACTAATAAGGACTTTCGAAAGAAAAAATTAATGACTTCGACTTTGACACGTAAGGAGGACGGCGAAGGTAGTGTTCAGGTAAAACAAGACCCAACAGCTCAAATCCAAGAAGGAGCTCTTGTTATTGCTGTTTATGGTAAAGGAGGTATTGGCAAATCAACTACTTCTTCAAATTTGTCAGCTGCATTTTCAAAACTTGGAAAGAAAGTTCTTCAAATAGGTTGCGATCCAAAGCATGACAGCACTTTCACTCTTACTCACAAGATGGTTCCTACCGTCATAGATATCCTTGAGGAAGTCGATTTTCATAGTGAGGAACTTAGACCTGAAGACTTTATGTTTAAAGGTTTCAATGGTGTCATGTGCGTTGAGAGTGGTGGGCCTCCAGCAGGGACAGGATGTGGTGGCTATGTCACTGGTCAAACAGTCAAACTTTTAAAGGAGCACCATCTTTTAGAAGATACTGATGTGGTTATATTTGATGTTCTTGGTGACGTTGTATGCGGTGGTTTCGCTGCTCCATTACAACATGCAAATTATTGTCTAATTGTAACTGCAAATGATTTTGATTCTATTTTTGCAATGAATCGCATCGTCGCAGCAATAAATGCCAAAGCAAAAAATTACAAAGTTCGTTTGGGAGGTGTAATAGCTAACCGTTCTGCTGAATTAGATCAGATAGAGAAATTCAATGAAAAAACAGGTCTTAAGACCATGGCTCATTTCCGTAACGTAGATGCAATACGCAGATCAAGACTTAAAAAGTGCACAATTTTCGAGATGGATTCAGAAGAAGAAGGCGTAGTAGAAGTACAAAATGAATATCTTTCGTTAGCCCAAAAAATGATAGATAACGTGGAACCATTAGAGGCAGAACCTTTAAAAGACCGTGAAATTTTTGATTTACTTGGATTTGACTAAATCACTAGTTGAAGGGTTATTTCAGACCAACTAATCTCATAGATAATTCCCAAACTTTTCTAGAAGTCACGGGATCAGTCACTCGATCGGACAATTCTTGTGAAAATTGTTGTCTATCCTTGCGTTGTCTATTCCCCCAGCTCCAATGAACACCTGAAATAGCAAATTGAGGGTCTGAAACGACTTGGGCTACTCTGTCACCAGCAAGTGCTTCACTGACAAAGCCTCCAGTTATTAATTTCTGAAACCATGGGAACAACCACTGAAACAGTTTAGGAGTATTTCTAAATAATCTGGTATTAGCTACACATCCAGGATATAGAGAGCTAAAAAGAATTGGAGAAGAATTAAATCGCCTATGCAATTCTTGGGTTGTAATCATATTGCAGAGCTTACTATCTTTATAGGCTTTGCCCGGTTTAAAACGTTTACCACTAGCCATTGAAATGGGGTCTCGAAAACCTTCTTCAAAACCAGACAAATTCCCTAGGTCAGCAGGAGCAGGTATTGGTATTTTCCCTCCGAGTTCTTTATTATTGGCAGTTACAGTTCCTAATATAACTACTCTAGATGATTCCACCCCCCAAGATCTTCCCTTCCAAACTGGTCTTGTAGATTTACTAAGATTTTCTAAAAGCAACTGAATTAATAAAAAATGTCCAAAATGATTTGTTGCCATTGATATTTCATATCCCTGTGGAGATCTCAAAGGTTTTTTTAAACGGGGAAGATATACAGCAGCATTGCAAACCAAAGCATCCAATGGCTTTTCCAAATCCTCTAGTAGACTTTTAGCCCCATTGCGGACGCTATCCAAGTCGCCAAGATCAATTTGTATGTGTTTAAGTTGCCTTGGACTATTAGTTGGTAATCCAACTGCTGATGCAGAAGATTCAGCTCTCACAGAACATCTATTTGCCGTAATAACTCTCCAACCCCTCTCTACTAAAGACTTTGTTGCATATAAGCCAACGCCTGATGTTGTTCCAGTAATTAAGACAGTTCCTGGTGCCGCTTGTACTAGAGCCATATTCTTTAGTAAAAACTATTTTAAATCAATTTTCAAACACAAATCTAAACCTAATAGAAGCAAATATTATCATCGCCAGATAACTCTGACACTATTTGGAGTAATCCACTGATCTTGCTCCTTAAAAAAACTTTGTTCTCCACCATTAGTAAACATTTCATCAAAACGTAGTCTTAATTTGTGAAGTTTTTTTGATTCTTTTTCTAATAAATATGACAACTCTAGGTTTCTATTAACACGTTGATGGGAAGCAAATCCTAAGTTAACAAGGCTAGTTACAAATACTATAAATAATCCAAACTTCAAAATTAATCCCACATAGCTATATAAAAGCTCTCGCCTAACTTGTTCTTTCTGAAATTCAGAAACTTGCGTAAAAGCATCTATTTTTTTATTTACAGAAGGAATGCTCTTTCTAATTCTTTTTGAATGCTTCCTTCTGAGTGGCTCTTCAATTCGTTCAGGTTGTCCCAAATTAAATGAAAATGTATCGATTTTTATTCATGGTAACTTAATTAATAATGGAATCAATTCTTGGCCTTCTTCCAATGCATTTATAAATTCTAAAAAAAATAAATAAAGGAGAATATCAAAAAACTATCGTTTCTACGTGGAATAGCTAAAAATTAAAATGAACAATCTAGAGAAAGTCCATTATTTAAATCCTCTTGAATTAAGTGGTCCAGAGCAAATGGCAATTGATCTCTTCCTATTAGAGAAGTCATTTAATGACAACAACTTTAATATGGCAATACGTTTTTATACGTGGGATGGAGACTGGTTATCGATTGGAAAAAATCAAAAAGAGCTGCCCAAAAAATGGATTGAACTTTTAAAAAATGAACAGTTAAAAATTGTAAGAAGACCTAGTGGAGGGAAAGCTGTTCTTCATAGCAGAGGCCTAACTTACGCTCTTATATGGAAATATCCACCTAGGAATAAAAAAGAATCATATTTAAAGACAACTCAATGGCTAAAAGACGGTTTTAAGAAAGCTGGAGTGGATCTATTTTTGGGAATTCAACCTGCGAATGTATCTAATAGTAATTGTTTTTCAACTTCAACATTAGCTGACTTAGTTGATAAAGATAGAAACAAGCATATTGGAAGTGCTCAGTACTGGAGAAAGGGACACTTACTTCAGCATGGAGAGATCTTAATGGAACCGTCAAAAAAATTATGGAAAAAAGTTTTTAATTCAGATCCACCAAAGATAAAAAATAAATTCAAAGAAAAAGATAAAGTTATAAATTTTCTAAAAGAATCGTTAGGTGAACTATGGCCCAATCTACAGTTATCTCATTATAAATTAGACAAAAAAGATAAAGAGGTAATAAAACATTTGGCTATTAATAAATTTAAAAATATAAATCATTATTGATCCTCTTCTAAATCACCAGAACCCATAGATTGTACAATATTATATAGATTTAATCCTAGAGGATAAATATTCTCCTTCCTTGCAATTTTGATTAATTGATCTGGAAGATTTAATCCTATTTTATTAAGTACTGCTTTCCCTATATCTACTCTATCTAAAGTTCCTATAGGAAGGCCAGAAACCGAAAGAACGAGTAGTCTTCCATCATTTATTCTTTCTATTTTTAGTATTGCTTTCCATAATGGTTCTTTTTCACTAATTGATGGCAATTTATTAATTGGGAATGAAAACTCATAAAGAAACTTTTTATCCCAGTTTTGTACAGAAATATTCTGCAAGATTTTTTCATTAACATAACCAACCCATCTCCCCTCTCTGCATAAAAGGATCCATTCTTCATTAAAGACATTCTCTTTATTAATTATATTATATTTAGATAACACTTTCACAGGTAAATCATCCTCTAGGACCCTGTATGAACGACTACATACCTGATTTACATTTAATTCAGACAATATCTTTTGTATTTTAATAATTTGGCTCTGTGATTTAGATGAAGAAAAAATAAATAAACCGATAATAGAAAAGCAAATTGCGATATATAAGTCACCTCTAATTAAATTTAAAATGCCAATAAAAATAGCAAGAAAAGAAATTAATCTTGCAGATGCTATAGCCACCTTAAGCCCTGCTCTTTTACTACCTGTAAAGTGCCAAATTATAGATTTTAATATTACGCCTCCATCAAGAGGAATTATCGGTAACAAATTAAAGGCCCCTATCACAAGATTGAGACTACCAACCTCCTTAAATAAATTAGAGAGCATAAAATTTGATACTAATAAATTATTACTTAAAAAAATCATTAAAAAAGCCAATAAAAGACTTACAACAGGACCTGAAATTGCAATTTTTAAACTTCCTTTGGAAGTAGGACATTCCCTTTCAAGATTTGCCATGCCTCCAAGAAAAAAAAGTGTTATGTCTCTAACTTTTAGACCTTCTCCAATTGCTACAAAAGAATGAGCCAATTCATGCAATAAAACAGATAAAAACAAAAGAGAAGAGGTAACAGCACCAATGACCCATCCATTCCACATAGATCCTTGACCATCCAAAATGGTCTCGAACTGATCTTTCGCTGACAAAGTAAAATATAAGAAGACCAAAAACCAACTTGGATGGATCCTCAAAGGGATGCCTCTGATTTTCATAACTTCCCAACTACCCAAACTTAAATTCCTCCAAGCTATAAAAAAATCTATTTCAATCAATCCTAATAAAAGTTCAGGTAATGATCAGAAAATCTACTTCTAAAAAATCAACAGCAATAAAAATTTGTGGACTAACAAAGACTTCACAAGCACGATCCATAGCGGAATTCCAAATTAATGCTATTGGAGTTATTGGCATTAAGAATTCACCTCGTTTTGTACCAGAAGAAGAATGTATAAAAATATTTAATGAAATAGACAAAGTTTCTTCAAGTATTGAGAAAGTATTAGTAATCGCAAATGAAAAATTAGAGGACGTCAAATGTATACATAAAAGATTAACCCCACCATCAGTAATCCAATTACATGGAAATGAATCAGTTGATTATTGTCGTAAATTAAAGAATGAGTTTCCAACAATTAAATTATGGAAAGCCTTCAGGTTAAAATCTTCTAATGATTTAGAAAATATAAGTCAATACGAGAAGAATATTGATGCTATTCTATTAGATGCTTGGGATGACAAGTCACTTGGAGGCACTGGGAATAGAGTCCCAATAGAATTACTAATTAATAAAACTTTTAAAGCTCCTTGGATCTTAGCGGGTGGAATATCTGCTGAAATAATTCCTGAAATTTTTTCTAAACTTAGACCTGACGGGATTGATGCCTCTAGTCGACTAGAGATATCTCCAGGTATTAAAGACATTAAAAAAATTGAATCTCTTGTTCGCGAAATTAGAGAACAAAATTAATCATTTAGGTTAATTTTGTTCTCTAAGATTAAAATGCTCCTGCAGAAGGCATCAAAGTTACATCCTCGATAATTTGATTAATTGGTTGACTAGCAAGATGTAAAAGTTCGCCTGCAACTTGATCAACTGAAAGCATCGAATCTCTATCAAATTGCATCCCAACGGTATCAGAATCCCAAAGAGAAGAATTTACTGATCCAAGAGTTAGTGTGCATGCTCGTATAAAATTCTTACGTTCTTCTTCTGCTAAGCATTTGGTAAAACTTGCCAAAGCTGCTTTGGAAACACAATAGGCTCCCCACTGTGGAAAAACATTTCGAGAAGCATGACTGCTAACGTTGATAACTAGTCCTCCTTTCTTTCTCATTAAAGGAACCACCTCAGAACAAACCTGAAAAATACTGGTGAGATTCATTTGCATTATCCATTCCCATTTTTCAAGTGGCATGGATAAAAGATCTCCAGTCCAAGCAACTCCAGCATTATTTATTAGAACTGAGGGAATCAAACCATTATTCATCAATTCAAGTATTCCCTTAGATATATTTTTAGGGTTATTAAGATCGATAGACTGGAAGAAAACCTTAACTTTTTTGTTTTCAATTTCTTCGGCAATTCTTTCTAGTTCATCTTCAGACCTGGCTAAAAGCAGTAAATCCCATCCAGAATTAGCAAAAGCTTTGGCAGTTGCTCTCCCAATTCCTCTAGAAGCGCCCGTAATTAATACTGTTGACAAGAAAGTTAGAAGCAAACATTAAAACTTTAAACTGAAATTTCACTTTGGATAGAATGAGATTCCAAATATTTTCCCATTTTTCTAAATTTGGAATATCTATTGTCTCTCAATTCATCAGGGGATAAAGCCAATAATTCAGATAAATGCTTCTCAAGGGCACTTTTCAAAGTATCTCCAGCTTGTAGTGGGGCCCAATTATTCCCGCCAGAAGGCTCTTTTAGAACCTCGTCAACAATTCCTAACTTCATAAGATCAGGTCCTGTAATTTTTAATGATGATGCTGCTTCGGGAGCCTTACCAGCATCCCTCCATAAAATCGAAGCACAGGCCTCGGGGCTTGCAACAGTATAAACACTATGTTCAAACATGAGCAGCCGATCTGCGACACCTATCCCTAGCGCGCCACCAGAGCCACCTTCTCCAATCACAGTCGCAATTATGGGAACTTTAAGTCTAAACATTTCACGCAAATTTACTGCAATTGCTTCTCCCTGTCCTTGCTCCTCTGCTATTAGCCCTGCATAAGCTCCAGGAGTATCTATAAAAGATATTATTGGCAAACCAAAGCGATCAGCATGATCCATAAGCCTCAAAGCCTTTCTGTACCCTCCTGGCTTCGCCATGCCAAAGTTTCTTGCAACATTCTCTTTTGTATCTCTACCTTTTTGTTGTCCAATCAAAAGGACAGATTTTTCACCTATTCGAGCTAATCCTCCAATGAGAGCTTGATCATCAGTTCCGCTCCTATCTCCGTGTAATTCGACCCAATCATCACAAAACATCTGAATATAATCAAGCGTGCTAGGTCTTTGAGGGTGTCTAGCTACTTGAATCTTTTGAGCTGGTGTGAGTGCATTAAATATTTCTTCTCGCCTTCTTGCTGCAAGTGTCTCTAATTGAAGAAGTTGCTGACTTACATCAACCTCTGAATCTCTTGCTAATTCTCTAATTTGATCAATCTGATTCTCTAATTCAACAAGAGGTTTTTCAAATTCGAGGAGAAAACGTCTAGCCATAAAAAAAAGTAACCAATTGTTCAGACGGTTAATGTCTGAATATTTGATTTCAAACCAACAGCAGAAAACCCGTGCCTTTCAGAAGCCTTACCAATAAAATCCATCTTTTCCAACGTAATATTATTCCTCCCCCAACTGAAATTGGTATGACAATTCTCGAATTCAAGAAGCATTGCCTCAGCAAAACAGGCAAACATTTCTCTTTTAGGATTTTCCATCTCAGCCAATTCCATCATGCTCCAACCAATATCTTTGAAAAATTGCACTATTCCGCCTTTTAAGACATGTATACCAGGTCCTGAAAACTTCTCACCTAAATTCTTAGGGTATCCACCATCAATCATTAAACAGGGCCGTTTAATTTTAGATGGGTCAATTTCTAAAGTTTTGGGCATGCTTGCAACCCAAATCACAATATCCGCTTCAGGTAAAGCCTCATCAAGGCTAAGAATTCTTCCTCCTCCAAGTTGAGATTGAAGCTCAATTAAAGGCTTTGTCTGCCTAGCTACTAAAAGAAGTTCAGAAACACCAGTTCGATTGCTTAGCCACCTACAAACAGCACTGCCAATGTCACCAGTAGCTCCAACAACAGCTACTTTTGATTTACTCAAATCAATTCCTATTCGAGGTGCATTTTGCTCTAGTTGTCTACAAATAACCCAAGCTGTGTGAGTATTACCAGTGGTAAATCTTTGCCAATCAAGAGTGGTATTTCTAACTTGTTGATTTTGAAGCAAATTAAAATTTTCGAAAATAATTGATGTAAATCCACCTAGAGCTGTGATACTGATTCCCTTCTTCTGAGCTAATTCCATTGCATTCAAAACTTTTCTTCTTGCAGTTTTGAAGCGACTTAGCATCTCAGGGACAAAGCATGAGTCTATGTATGCTCCCTCGATAGTCTTTCCAATCGCACTTACAACTTTAACATGTTCTACCAACTGAGGTGGAGCAGTACACCATACGTCCAAATCTCCTTCTGCAATATGGTCATACCCCAATCCCAAGGCTTTTCGCTTGGCATCTTCAAAACTTGTTGAATGTCCAATTAGCCCAAACATTTGGCACCAAGAAAGATCAAAATTGAACCTAAATATTTATCCAAGATTGAAGGTTAGACCACCAAGGTCAAAAAAAAAAGAATTCCTCAAGAACTTTAAGGTCTTGAGGAATAGCTAAAGATTAAAAGAAGTAATTAAAAATCTTTAAATCACTGCTGCAAGAGCCATTCTTGCGATTTCTCTGTTGTCTAGGCCTATTTCCATAAGGGAATCTTGATAAGCAATCATAAATTCCTCCATTAACTCTTCCTTATCCATATGAAGTACTTCCGCGTCATTCGATACTTCATCAAGCATGGATTTTATAAGAGGCAAATTTTCTTTATTCGCTTTCATAAGATCTTTCTTAACTGTCTCAAGATTTGCTTTAAGCCATTCTTGGCCATAATTCAAGTGCAGGTATTCATCTTGAACAACACCTTCCGTAATCCTTTTAGCAAAAGGATCCGCAACTCTTATATAAACGTGGTAAGCAGATATTGCAAAAGATTCGATCAAAATGCATTGAATTAGAAGACAAGTGGTTGTATCTCCAACTTTAAAGGCCTCTAAAAAATTATTATGGAGTTTTGAGAAAAAGGTCTTAGCAAAAGGCATATCTGGCTTAACTGCAAGATTTCTTCCACAAGCACAAAAACCATTCATATGCTTTTTCTCCATCTTACCTAGCCTCACAAGCTCTTCTGCATGTTCAGGAATCAACTTAGCTAGATCAAGGAAATTGGAATAAGCCTCCTGCTCACCTTCAATTACAACTGCATTGATTCTGCTGTAAGCATCTTTGTAAGATTCTGAGGAGAAATCCGGAAGAGAGTCAGAACTTAACTCTTCTTTTTCTACGGTTAAATTGTCGGATGCAAGAGCTTGCATAGATCTATTAGAAATTTGTCAATCTGAGTGATCTTACAGAATTAAATCCAAAATGGTAGTTCAGTTTCCACTTCTTAACTGCTAGAAACAGGCCTTTCTAGCATGATTGGTGGCCAATCACTCTCCAAAAGGCTTGTAAATAAAGACTTCCAATGATCTATTAGTGCATTTTCCAAAGCGGCACCCAATTCAGAGTTTGAAGAACTCGCATCGCCAATTACTCCAGATGAGCTCAAATCTTCTGTCAACCATGCGCAGGGTGATGCACCTTCAAGGCTCCATCCTTTTGGGGTAGAAACTATTTCTTCATCTATTACTTTTTTTTCTAAATAAGAATCATTTCGAACCAAGCCTCCATCCATGTGCAACATAAGACTTGTTTCTGCCAAAGCAGCATGCAGTCCTTCTTCAACTTCTTTCTCAGGCAAAAGTTCATCTAAGCCAGGGACACCACTCCAAAGGAAGCAAGGCAATACAGCGAGAGAGGGACATTGAATTCTTAGTTGTCTCGAAACCGCTTGCAGAAGGCCTATTTGTCCACCATGAGCATTAAAAAAGACTAATCTTTTGAATCCCATAGAAGCTATTTGCTGACCGACATCAGTAACTAGCGATAATAAAACATCTGCTGATAAGGATAAAGTTCCTGGAAAAGCTTGATGCTCAGGAGAAAAACCAATCGATTGAGAGGGCATCATCCATATCGGCATTTTTTTTGGCAGCCTTTCAAGTGTCTTAAATAAAATATTTTCAGCAAAAAAAGTATCAGTAATCAAAGGTAAATGAGGTCCATGTTGTTCACATGCACCAAAGGGCCAAACCAATGTAGATCCTTTAGCTGAAGCGGCTTTAGAGGCTTCAGGCCAGGACAAATGCTCAAATCGACGAGTTGGAAAAATGATAGAAATCTCCTAATAATTAAAAAACAACTTACCCTTGACTGTAAGAATGTCTAACTTATTACAAGGGTATTATGGCCGGGTCAGATTCTCAGCCTAAAAAAGCTACTCCCCCAAAGCCGGCAATAACTGCACCGCGCAAGCCATTGCAGGTTATGCACATCAGTCGAAAGACTGCTGAAGAAATCATTAATAAAGAATCGACCAATAATGACATATCTAATCAATCTATAGAGAAAAGATTTGATGAAACAGTTCCAGATGAAAAAAATATTTCTCAGTTAAATAAAGCCCCTGAAAAGAAAAAATCAATTCGAGAAGATTCAGACTCTAGCGATATTCTTAAAACAACAACAATGGAAGATCTTCTTAGATCTGAAGAAAATTCTTATGCCAAAAACACACAGGCCTTTGACGATCAAAATGTTTTTGAACAAAAAAGTAGAGTAGTTGATGAATTTGATTTCGATGAAGACGAATTTTTAGCAGCCTTAGAAGAGAATCAACCAATTGGTACAACTGGAGAAATTGCAAAAGGTTCAGTTATTGCAGTTGAAAGTGATGGAATTTATGTAGATATAGGTGGAAAAGCCCCAGGATTCATGCCTAAAAATGAATGTGGTCTAGGCGTAATTACAAATTTAAAAGAGCGCTTTCCAAAAGGGATGCAAGTCGAAGTTCTTGTTACTAGAGAACAAAATGCAGATGGGATGGTAACAATAAGTTGTAGAGCATTAGAGTTAAGGAAAAGCTGGGACAAAGTTCAAAATCTCGCAAAAGAAGGAAAAGTTATTCGAGTTAAAATAAATGGTTTTAACCGTGGAGGTGTTACATGCGACTTCGAAGGATTAAGAGGTTTTATTCCTAGATCTCAACTTGAAGATGGAGAGAATCATCAATCTCTTGTTTCAAAAACAATTAATACCGCTTTTTTAGAAGTAAATCCAGAGAGAAGAAAACTTGTACTCTCCGAAAAGAAAGCTGCAATTGCTTCAAGATTTTCTGAATTAGAAATTGGACAACTAATAGTAGGTGAAATTTCAACCATAAAACCTTATGGTTTCTTTGTTGATTTGAAGGGCGTTAGTGGATTATTGCATCATTCAATGGTAACCAACGGAAGCATTCGAAGCCTTAGAGAAATTTTTCAAATTGGAGAATCTATCAAAGCTTTGATAACTGATTTAGATCCTTCACGGGGTCGAATTGGATTAAATACAGCTCTTTTGGAAGGCCCTCCAGGTGAACTTATTACTGATAAAGCAAAAGTCATGGAAGAAGCCGATGAGCGAGCAATTAAAGCTCGAAATAGTTTGAATAAAGAAAAAGTTGATAATCAAAAAGAAGAAAAAGACATCAAGCTATCCTAATAACTTTACATTTAAGAAAAAAAATTGTGATCGCTTCAAAAAAATCTGATTTAAAAAAAACAAACTGGGAAATAGACTTTTATTCCCGTCCCATAATTGAAGAAAATGGGAAAAAAAGATGGGAATTACTAATTACATCTACAAACAATTTCAAAGATATAAAAACTTTTAAATGGGAAAAAATTTGCCCAGCCTCAAATGTTAATTCTATTTGGTTAAAAGATGCATTAGAAGAAGCTATTGATGAAGCTTCTTTACAAGGTTGGGATAAACCTTCAGTTATTCGTTGTTGGCGGTCTTCTATGAAAACAATGATAAAACGTGCAGCAGATCAAATAGGAATTGAACTTATTTCTAGCAGAAGAACATATTCATTAATTGAGTGGCTTATTGATAGAGAGAGGAGTTTTTATCCTCAGCAAAAAGGATATACAGGCGTAAATCTAGCTCCTCCATCAAACCCAATTACAAACCAAGCCATACCACTTCCAGAGGAAGTAAGAGGTGATTCTTGGAGCTTTGCTTCACTATCTTTAAACACATTGAGAGAAGCTGATGAATGGGAAATAAAGTTTTCTAATTTAATCCCCATAAAAGATTCAATTAATCAAAATGTTTCTATTCCAGGTATTAGGCTCTTTAGTTCAAAAAGATCTTTAGCTCTTGCCGCTTGGCTTGGTGGACTTGAACCAGCAAAGCTTTTAATAGAAGGTACCCAAATAATTTTAGAAGCAGGGCAAGCGGATAGATGGTTGGTAACTGATGTTGAAGAAGATGCAAAAAAAGCTATTGAAAATAATTTTCTAAATACGAAACTAGATGCAGATGGACTTCAATTTATTTCAGTTCAAAAAAGTCCTAAAGAAAATACTTTAGATGGTTTTTGGATGCTAAAGGATATTGGAGAAATTTAAAAGTTTTCTCCAACGTTAGAATAAATAGCTTGCCTGCTGAGAAAGAGAATTATTAAAAAAGATGTGGTTAATAAGCTATAAGGATATTGAATTTTTTCAATCTGATCTATTAAGAGGTAATAATAAACTAAATTTAAAGCCTGAGATCGTGAATTCCTTATCAAGGTCAGGGCTAAATCAAAGCTTATATATAAATAGCAGTTTGTATTCCTATACTATTTGCTAATATCAAGAAAAGAAATATTGCAGCTTTCTTTCGGGATTAAAAGGTATTAAAAAGCAAATCATCTCAAAAAGATTAGAAGGAATAGGTCTAAAAAAGTAATTTAATTATTGCCATAGGAGCTTCTATCAAAGGAGATAAATCTCAAGTTTGAAAAAAGATATTTAAGATTTAATAATTCATTTAACAAAAAAAGCTTTATGGAAAAATTTTATACCTAAATTAAATTAAAGAAGAAAAAATGATTCCACTTTTTAGAGAAGATTCCAACCCTAATAAAATATTTATTTCTATACAAGCTTTTACCATCTTACAACTATTTAAAGAATCTATCAAAAAACATCAAATCAATGTAAATAGGTTTTGCACATACTAAAATCGAAAGCTATTTAACTCTTACAGAAGAAATAAAACTAATTTTTAAAAATAGAATTACATATATTCAAAAAACATATAAATAAAATTTGCTAATTAATTTAGCATTTATTTTTTGCTAATCCTTCGTTTATGTATTTCTCATTTAAGTCAATATTACTATCAATAGGAATAACTTTGGCAACTAGTATTCCATCGACTGATCCTTTAGGTTTTAAATTTACTTTTGTATGTCTTGGTAGTTGTGTTTTGAGCCACATAAGAGAGTTTTCTTCTAAATCAGGGCTAATTTCTATACACGCTAATTTGACAGTATAGGTACGATTATGATCTCCAATCAGCAAAATATTTGAACTAGTCACTTGCAAAATTTCAGCTGCAAAAAGTTCCGGATAAAAACAAAAAAAAGAGATCAATAATATTAAAATCTTTGTAAAAATTTTATTCATAAAAAGTTTTTATAATTATTTCTTGGTCTCCGGTATACCAACCATTTGAGCGTTACTTTTTCCAGGAGGAACCATTGGGTAACAATTCTCGCCTTTTCTTACATTTACGTTTACGAGAACTGGGCCTTCATATGCCAAGGCCTTCTGAAGTTCAGGGATTAGGTGTTCTCTATCTGAAATCACAATGCCCTCAATCCCAAAGGACTTAGATAGTGAAATAAAGTCAGGCTCACCGAAAGACATGTTAGATGCTGAATATCTTTCATCATAAAAACTTTCTTGCCATTGCCTAACCATCCCTTGCCAATGATTATTGATGATAATAACTTTTATATTTAACTTGTATTGAGCAATAGTTCCAAGCTCCTGAATGTTCATAAGGATACTTGCATCACCTGCGATACAAATCACTTGCTCCTTAGGTAAAGCAACTTTGACTCCCATTGCAGCGGGCATTCCAAAACCCATTGTTCCGAGTCCAGCACTACTAATCCATTGTCTTGGTCCATTCAACAAATATTGAGCTGCCCACATCTGATGTTGTCCAACATCAGTTGTAATGTAAGCGTCTTGCGCCAAATCTCTTAACGCAATTAAAACTTCCTGTGGATAAATTTCTCCTTCTTTAGGGGGATTTATTAAAGGAAAATTATTTTTCCAGTTTTTAATTTTGTTAAGCCAATTAGAAGTTCTTGGATTTGTTTCCCTTTGGTTACTGAGATCTAATAATTTAACAAGGCTAATTCCAACATCACCTAATACTGAAACTTCAACTACTCTATTTTTATTTATTTCAGCCGGATCAATCTCAAAATGAATTACTTTTGCTTTAGGAGCAAAAGTATCTAATTTACCTGTAACTCTGTCATCAAATCTTGCTCCAATAGCAATCAACAAATCACATTCAGTCACAGCAAAGTTAGCATAAGCTGTGCCATGCATACCAAGCATTCCAACTGATAAAGGCGCTCGTTCATCAAACGCGCCTTTCCCCATCAAAGTTGTTGTTACGGGTATTTGATATCTATTTGCAATCGCCGCCAGAGTTTCATGAGCCCCCGAAGAAATAACACCACCGCCAACATAAAGGAGTGGTTGATCAGCATTTTCAATTAAATCTAAAGCTGCACGTATGGCTTTATGTTCAGGCGCGAATGGTAGTTCAAAGCCTGGTGGCTTTATTGAACCTGGCTCAACAGGAAGATAGTTAAACATCTCTTGTCCAACATCTTTTGGTATATCAATCAAAACAGGTCCTGGTCTACCCGATGAGGCAATAAGAAAAGCTTGAGCTACAACTTTTGCAATTTCAGAGGGATCTCTTACAACCCATGAATGTTTAACAATTGGGAGTGTTATCCCAAAAATATCTGTTTCTTGAAAGGCATCAGTACCAATAGCAGGTCTAGGGACTTGTCCTGTTATGACAACAAGAGGTACAGAATCCATCTGAGCGGTGGCTATTCCTGTGACTAGATTCGTAGCTCCAGGGCCTGAAGTACCAAAACAAACACCTACTTTCCCAGTCGCTCTTGCAAAACCATCTGCAGCATGTGTTCCGCCTTGTTCATGTCGAACAAGAATATGTTTTAACCAACCCTCTTCCTCTGCTTTAAAAACCGCATCATATATTGGGAGAATTGCTCCGCCTGGATAGCCGAAAATAGTATCTACGCCATGCCTACGAAGAGAATCCATCAAGGCATCAGCTCCTGAGATCTCATTTTGAGTTTGTGTTCCTGAACCTCCTATTTGATTAGGCGTAGAAGTCAGGGTCACGGCAGAATAATATCTAAACTAACAATAAATCTTAGTATGCATAATTTCAATTAAACTAAATTAAGCAAAGATTTAATTTAACTATCTAAATTTTAATAAAAAGCTGACTATCAAATTAATCAAAACAAATAATTATATAAATCTTCATAGCAAACCTATTTGGTGTAAAGGTCCACCCCCAATTATTAATTCCATCAAAAAACAAAGAAAAACAATCATTGCAACTCTTCCATTCCAAACTTCAGAGCTGTTATTCCAACCCCATTGCCATTTCTCTTGAGGATAAAGTTTTACTCTTTCTGGCAATTTTGAAGCGTCCTCTAAACTTATCCCCTCCCCGTTTAAGCAAGAAGAAACGAGATCGGCCAATCCTTCAATAAACAAAGGATAAGTATCAAGAGCTGGGACTCTTTTGAAATTAACGATGCCATTTTTCTGAGCAATTTCTTTGTACTCAATATCAATCTCTTGGAGAGTTTCAATATGCTCACTCACAAAACTTATGGGGACCACGACAAGTTCCTTGACCCCGGATTTTCCTAGTTTTTCTAATACTTCTTCGGTATATGGTTTTAGCCACTCTTCTGGGCCCACCCTGCTTTGATAAGCAAGTGAGAATGAATTGCTGAATCCAAGAGAATTCTCAAGCTGATCAATAATCAAAAGTGAGCAGTTCTGTATTTGATCTTGATAAGGATCCCCGGCTTCTTCTACATAGCTTCTAGGAACACCGTGTGCAGTAAAAAAAACGTGGGCCTCTTGGGGTAAATCACAAGCTAAGATTTGTTTCTTTATTAATTCAGCCATTGAAGAAACATAGGCAGGATGATCAAACCAGCTACGAATACAACGAATTGATAATTCTGCAAACTCTGAGTCACCATCTTTTAATCTTTTCAATTCTCTAAAACTGGATCCACTTGTACTTATTGAAAAATGGGGATAGAGAGGTAAAACAACAACTTTGCTTACACCGTCAGCCTTCATATCCGCTACAGCTGACTCAGTAAATGGATGCCAATACCTCATTGCAACATATGTTGTAGCGTCTATCCCAATATTTCTAAGATAGCTTTGGAGTTCTCTTGCCTGCTGCTCTGTTATGCGACGTAAAGGTGATCCGCCTCCAATCGATCTATAAGCCTCTTGTGATTTACTACTTCTCAATAAGCTTATAAGCCAAGCTAGAGGTTTTTGAAAAGCGCGAACTGGTAAACGAATTATCTCTGGATCTGAAAACAAATTATACAAAAATGGTCCAACGTCCTTAATTCTTTCAGGACCTCCGAGATTTAATAAGAGGACACCAACGCGAGCCATTTTAGAAAAAACTCCTTATAAAAGGTTATACAAACCCTTATCACAGTAAAGCTAGCTAAATTTACAGGATGATGGACGAGAATCAAAAGTTACTAGATATCAATCAAGACCTTGAATCAAAGGGAATCAATCTAAGAATTGAGAAAAGGGGTAGAGTTTTAAACATTCGCGGTTCTTTGCCAGATAAGAAATCTAATAATCTTTCTAAAGTTCAAAGAATAAGTCTTAAACTTCCCTACACCATTAATGGTCTAGAAGAGGCTAGAAAAGCTATAGAATTAATTGATTTTCAACTTAAAAAAAATCAATTTTGCTGGTCTAATTGGATTAAAGAAAAAGCTATCTCATCAATAAAGACTCATAAAACAGTAGTAATCGATGAAATAGTAAACTTTAAAAGACAATTTTTTTCTGATACATCCAGGAGTAAATCACCAGCAGGAATGATTAGCACTTGGCAGTCTGCTTACAAACCATATTTAAACAGATTAATTGAAATAAGTAATAAATCTACCCTTAAATTAAACGAAGAGCTTCTAGTGAAAATCCTTTTAAGTTACAAAGAAAATTCAAGGAGCAGACAACAATGTGGAATTGCTTTAAGTGCTTTAGCGAGACACCTTAAATTAGAGCTACCTGAAAACTGGAAACAACTTCAAAGTGGATATGGAATTTACGAATCTAATTTCAGAGAATTACCTAGTGATGCAGAAATTATTAATAGCTTTCAATTAATACCAAATCGAAAATGGAGATTTGTTTTTGGGTTAATGGCAACCTATGGGCTTAGAAATCATGAAGTTTTTTTTAGTGATTTATCTTCTTTACAAAAAGGTGGGGATAAAATAATTCGGGTTTTCCCAAATACAAAAACAGGGGAGCATCAAGTTTGGCCATTTCATCCTGAATGGGTTAGTTTATTTGAGCTAGACAACACAACTGATAGTTCAAATTTACTCCCAGATATTAAAACAGATCTAAAAGAGACAACTCTTCAACATATCGGGAGAAGAGTCTCTGAACAATTTAGAAGATATAAAATATCTTTCAAGCCCTATGATTTAAGACATGCATGGGCAGTTAGGACAATCTTAATAGGCCTACCAAATACTGTAGCTGCAAAAATGATGGGACACTCTGTGTCAATACACACAAAGACCTATCATCATTGGATAACAAGAAGAGATCAGCAAATTGCTGTTGATAGTGCTCTATCTAGAGTCCAATATTAACAAGAAGAATAATTAATATTTATGGCCATATCATTTCTATAAATTATTCTTTTAATAACTTATATAATTTAAGCTAAGGAAATGAAAAATAAGATTACTGAAGAAGATTCAAGACTCAATAATTTAGATAAAAGTGCAGAAGAAATAGGGATGGGTGGTAATTTAATACCAAATATTACCGAAGCTAAATATCGTGAAAGGATGAAAAAAAGGAAAGAAGTTCAAACACAAAGATTAAAAAAAAGAAATAAAGAAAAAGGTCTCATAATCATAAATACAGGACAAGGTAAAGGGAAAACCACAGCAGCTCTCGGGATGGGATTAAGAACTATTGGTCATAATCATAAAGTTGCAATAATTCAATTTATTAAAGGTGGATGGGAACCAGGTGAGATATTAGCTTTGAAAATATTTGGGGATAAATTAAAATTTCATGCCTGTGGGGAAGGGTTCACATGGGAAACACAAGATAGAAATAAAGATGCAAATTTAGTTAAGTCAAGTTGGAGAAAAGCCTTCTCTTATATTAAAGACCCAAATTATAAACTTATAATTTTAGACGAAATCATTGTTGCAATAAAACTTGGATATATAGATGAAGATGAAATTATACATGGCATAAATTTACGACCAGAGCTTACACATGTAGTTTTAACTGGAAGAGGAGCTTCAGAAAAATTAATCGATTCAGCTGATCTTGTGACAGAAATGAAATTAATCCATCATCCCTTTAGAGAGCAGGGAGTAAAAGCTCAAGAAGGAATTGAATATTAATCTATAATCTTGAAAATATTTCCATCGCAAGGGATCCAATACAGATATAAAGACGTTCTTCCAGGACTTGCTACTGTCAATTTGTTATGAATTTTTAATGGCATACTCTAGAGCACTTATAAAACTCAGTGGTGAAGCTCTTATGGGAGAAAAACCTTATGGAATTGATCCTGAAATTGTTCAATCTATTGCCAATGATGTTTCAAAAGTGGTTGAAAACGGCACGCAAATAGCAATTGTGGTTGGCGGTGGAAATATTTTTAGAGGTCTAAAAGGATCCGCCGCAGGCATGGATAGAGCCACTGCAGACTATGTAGGAATGCTTGCGACAGTAATGAATGCAATCACACTTCAAGATGGATTAGAAAGAGCTGGAGTGCCCACAAGAGTTCAATCTGCTATTGACATGCAACAGATTGCAGAACCTTATATTAGACGAAGAGCAATAAGACATCTTGAGAAAGGAAGGGTAGTAGTTTTTGGAGGTGGGTGCGGCAATCCATTTTTTACAACTGATACGACTGCTGCTCTTAGAGCGGCTGAAATTAACGCAGAAGTTGTTTTCAAAGCTACGAAAGTTGATGGGGTTTACGATCGAGATCCAAAGAAATTCTCTGATGCTGTCAAATATGACAATCTCACCTTTCAAGATGTATTAGCCAATGAAATAGGAGTAATGGATAGCACTGCTATTGCTCTTTGCAAAGATAATAAAATCCCTATAGTTGTTTTTAATATTTTCCAACCTGGAAATATTGCTAAGGCTATTTCTGGCGAACCAATTGGATCAAGAATATCTAATTCAAGTTAAAACTAAATTTTTGAACCTTTTCCATAATCAATTCGTAATAACTTTATCTAAATGTCAAATCAAGAGCTAAAAACCACAATGAGAAAGTCTGTTGAAGCTGCTCAGAGGAATTTCAATACCATCAGGACGGGAAGAGCAAATACGTCTTTATTAGACAGAATATCAGTCGAATACTACGGTGCTGAAACTCCACTAAAGTCACTTGCAACTATCACTACTCCTGACTCTCAAACCATAGCCATTCAACCCTTCGACTTGGGCTCATTAGCTTCCATTGAAAAAGCGATTGCTACAAGTGATCTAGGCTTTACTCCAAACAATGATGGTAAAATAATTCGTATTAATGTTCCACCTTTAACTGAAGAGCGTAGAAAAGAATTTTGCAAGCTCGCATCAAAATATGCAGAGGAAGGGAAAGTTGCTCTAAGGAATATACGCCGTGATGCAATAGAGAGAGTAAAAAAATCTGAAAAGGATGGTGATCTTTCAGAAGATCAAAGCAGAGATGAACAAGAAACAATTCAGAAAGAGACGGACAATTTTATTAAAGATATTGAAAAAAAACTTTCAGAAAAAGAAGCTGAGATTTTAAAAGTTTGACCCTCATAGATGTTGCCATTATTGGAGGGGGAGCATCAGGCACTACTACAGCATTTCATCTGGCTAGTAAAAGTAAAAAAGTATGTATTCTTGAAAAAAATATTTTTTCTCCAGAGAGAATTTGCGGGGGTGGAATGTCTGCTGCAGTGCAAAACTGGTTTCCTTTTAAACTTTTACCAATAGTTGATGAAGTAATAACAAATGTAGAGTTTAGTTGGTGCAATACCGACAAAGTAGTCGCTGAGCTCTCGGGATCTTCTCCCTTTTGGATAGTTAAACGTGAAAAACTTGATTCATTCTTATTAGATCAAGCAATAAATTCTGGTTGTAATTTATTGACTACTTTTAACGTAGTCGATGTAAAAAAAAAATCTAATGTCTGGCATATTACCGCTCTTGATGGGAGACGAATAGAGGCAAGAGCAGTTGTTATTGCTGATGGTTCTCAATCGCCATGGTCTAAAGCTTTTAATTTAGGTCCAACTCAACAGAAATTTGCCTCCACTTTCTCAGGGAGAATTAAAAGGAGGGGAAATTTAAGGAATGAAACTGCTAGATTTGAATTTGGCCTAGTAAAAAATGGATTTGCATGGGCCTTTCCATTAGACAATGAAGTAAATATTGGGATGGGAACTTTCCTAGATAATAAGAATTCACTTCCAGTTAATGAAATACTTAAATCATTTCTTCCTGATTTAGGTTTTGATCCTTCTGAAGTAATTGGTCATGAAAAAAAATTAAGGATATGGAATGGCCACTGTAAATTAAACGGAGAAGGAATTCTCTTGGTTGGCGATGCTGCCTCATTATGTGACCCCTTTTTAGCGGAAGGATTAAGGCCCGCTTTGATGAGTGGATTTGAAGCTGCAAAAAGCCTTATTTATTGGCTAGATGGAGAAGTGAATTGTTTAGACGCATATACAAAAACGATGCAAATAAACTGGGGGAATTCAATGGCTTGGGGTAAAAGAATTTCTCAAGTTTTTTATCGTTTTCCAAAAGTCGGATACCAATTAGGTGTAAAAAGGCCTACTGCTCCAAAAAGAATTGCACAAATTCTTTCAGGTGAGATGAGTTATGAAGACATTGCAAAAAGAGTAATCAAGAGATTACTCTTTCAAAATTAAAGATCAAAGAGTTAGGGCAACTCCTCCTTCAATCAACTCAAGTCTTTCGTTCAATTGATTTTCTAATTTATCAATTGCTTTACTAAAACCGCTAATTCCATCGTCAAGTTTTTCCGTAGCCATTTTATCTCCAGCCATCATTAGTTCAAAAGAAGTCTGGTCTAGATGTATTTTCTCTTCAATGACTAAAGGTTTTTGTGCATTCAACTTAATGGGCAAGTCCATATGAGTTTCATTAAGTTGCTGAAGTAATTTGGGAGAAATCGTTAAGAGATCACATCCTGCAAGCTCGGTTATTTCCTCTATATTTCTGAAACTTGCTCCCATGACCTCTGTCTTATAACCATTTGACTTGAAAAAATTAAATATTTTAGTCACCGAAACTACCCCTGGGTCCTCAGTCGCTGGATAAGAATCCCTTCCTGTAGCAGATTTATACCAATCTAAAATTCTTCCAACAAAGGGTGAAATAAGCGTTACACCTGCCTCAGCACAAGCAACTGCTTGATAAAAATTAAACAACAAAGTTAAATTGCAATGAATATTCTCTTTTTCTAATACTTCAGCAGCTTTTATTCCCTCCCACGTAGAGGCAATTTTGATTAAAACACGATCATTAGAAATACCATCTGCATTATATTTAGCAATTATTTTTCTTGCTTTTTCAATGGTAGCATCAGTATCAAAACTTAGTCTTGCATCAACCTCTGTTGAAACACGGCCAGGAATTAATTTCAAAATCTCTTTACCAAAGACAACACACAGTTCATCCAAAGCTTCCTTAACCACATCAGCCCTAGCGGCACTGGTCCCTAACATTTCTCTTGAGGTGGTAAGTGCTTGATCAATCAAACTTTGATAAACAGGCATTTGTGCAGCCGCAAGAATTAAAGAAGGATTTGTTGTAGCGTCTCTTGGATGATATTTTTTGATCGCTTCAAGATCACCAGTATCAGCCACCACCACAGTCATTGAAGATAGCTGATTAAGAAGGGATTCCATAATAAAAAACGTCTTTCATGTGTAATAGACTAGCCATATTTTTTATAGATTTCACCCTTTAATTAGTACTTTTCGGAAAATTTAGCCATCTCTTAGCTTTTGCTAGCCAAATGTTCTTTTTTAGAAATACTTGGAGGGATTTTTTCTATCACAAGCAAAGTCTCAATAATTTTTTTTGCCACAGGGAGAGCCACCGTTGATCCATATGCATTTGGCTTTTGGGGTTCATCAATAACTGCTAAAACGACATAGCGAGGATCATCGATAGGAAGACTTGCAACAAAACTGCAAATTTTAGAATTATAGTTAAAACCATCCTGCGATTTTTGTGCCGTCCCTGTTTTTCCTCCAATTCGATAGCCAGGAACATCTACCTCAATACCACTTTCATCGTAAAATGACACAACTGTTTCCATCCATCCAAGAACAGTCTTTGTAACCTCAGGAGATAACACCTGCTTTGGTTCTGAAGGAGAATTGAAATACGACTCATAATCACCTTTCAGGCCTTTAGTGATATGAGGCATCACAAGTCTGCCTCCATTTGCAATTAAAGCGTGCAATTGAGCTAGTTTAAGCGGAGTAACAGAAAAGCCTTGACCAAAGGAGGCTACCGCTGGTTCTATTGGTTGATTGACAAAAGTCTGCTTTGATTTTATTTGCCCAGAAACTGCTCCTGGAAGATCAGTTTCTGGTATTTCATCAATGCCTAGGCGCCTTAACCATTGCCAGTAAATACTCGCATTCAATTTAGTCATAATTTTAACCATACCTACATTGCTTGAGACTTGTAACACTTCAGGGAAAGTCAATATCCCGTTTGGCCTCCGATCCCAATTAGAGAGAGGCCATCCTCCTACTGTAACTAGACCATCATCATTCACTTCTCCATTAGGGCTTATAACCCCCTCCTCCAATGCTAATGCCAAGTTAATTGGCTTAAAGGTAGAACCAGGTTCAAATAATTCTTGCACTGACCACTCTTTAAAAAGAGATGGAGAATAATCCCAATATTTATTAGGATCATAAGTTGGCGTAGAAGCCAATGCCAGAAGTTCTCCTGTATCTATATCCATTACGATGACCACACCTTTTTTTGCATCCCACTTCTTTACTTGCTTACTTATTTCTTTAATGGCTACTTCTTGAAGCCTTACATCTAGGGTTAATTGGAGACTTAGCTGATCCTCGTCAAAGACACCACGTTGAACACCTGTAGGCAGAGGTGTTCCATCAGCTCCTCTTCTGATTAAACTTGCTTTTTCTAGACGCTTTAGATCACTATCTAAACTTAATTCCAATCCAGCCTGAGGTCTTCTATCTAAATCCAAAAAACCAACTACATTTGCAAAAAGAGACCCGTGAGGATAAAGCCTTTGAGGATACACCTCCAAATCAATACCACTTATTCCAAGTTTCTTAATAGCATTAGCTTGCTCGGGTGTCACCCCCTCTGCAAGTTTTACCCCTGAAGAATAATTTCCTAATTTTTTTAAAATATCATCAACACTTATGGATAGTGGGGCAGAAAGAAGCTTTGCTACTTCGACTGGTTTACGAACTGTCCTAGATGAATCACCGGGAAAATTAAAATACCTAGGGTGAGCCCAAATTTTAAAACGTCTCTCATCTATTGCGACAAGCTTTCCATTTCTATCTAAAATAGATCGACGTGTCCCCAGAGGGGTCTTTTGTTCTGTTTGAACTTCGCGTGCTAGAGCTCTTAATTGATCAGACTGAAATAGCTGAAGCCAACCTACCCTTAAAAAAAGGCCCCCAAGTCCAAGGCATAATAAAAAAAAGATAATTCTAAATCTGGACTTAGATAGGGGCTGAAGAGTGTTTACTTTAAAAGTCTTTCTTTTCTTTCTATGATCAGAACTTCTCATGGGAATTATTAGTAACCTGATTTAACGGGAAAAGAAGATATTTTCTCTAGAAATCTACTTTTCAATGTCACATCGAATGATTTTTTAGTTTCTTCTGGTTTTGGTCTATCCACGTATATAAGATCTTCCGCTTTAGTGGGAACTAAATTTTTAGACAACTTTTGATTTTTCAATAGATAGCTTTCAAGGATTGATGTTGACTCCAATGTCCTTCGGTTCAAGTCTCTAGTAGTTTCAAGTTTAGTAAAAGACTTAGTCCACAAATATTGAGAGTGCAAAGCTACGGATGACATTATCGCCACTGTTATGAGTATGCCTACCAATGCACCATCTAAAACAATATGAAGAGCTGCTTGAATTGGAAACTTTCTTTGAACCTGTTTTGAGGAGAAAACACTGTTTAACAATTCCTTGGACAACTTCTTTTTTGGAAATTGGCCTACTTTTTGTTTATATTGAGTTCGACTAATCAAATCAAAATTCGAAAGTAATTCAAGTCAAACACCTTGATCAAGCAACTGCAAGAGCTGGAATACTGATTTTTTTTTATTTAATCTCAAGCCACTAATAGTAGACTAATAAAAGTGACTCCATTCCATAGGGAATGCATAAGAGCACAAGGAAATAACCTTCCTGAGCTCAATCTCATCAAGCCAAGACCAATTCCTAATACAAATAGAGGAGGTAATTCCCCTATACTTAAATGAGCTAAAGCAAAGATCAAGGCACTTAATAAAACTCCGCTAGCTTTGCCAACTTTGGATACCAATACAGGCAAAAGAATACCCCTAAAAACTAACTCCTCAAAAACTGGAGCCAAAACAACAGTTGTAATCAAAAGCAAAAATAATGGAAAGAATTCATCACTACCTAAAACCAATTCCAATAAAGGATTACTTCCTCCTTGGTCACCAATAATCTCATTCATTAGCCACCCAATAAGCAGCACTAAAGGCATAATCATTAACCATCCACTTATTGATTTAAAAAGTCCTTCTTTGATTGGTTTGATGTTCCATTGAAGCCAACCTCCATCAATCCCCGAAGGAACTAAACCCATTAATTGATATCTAATTATAAATAAAGGAGCTATAGTCATTGAACAGTAACCTATAAATACTCTTAGAGACTGGTTTAATGGAGAGGATAAATTATTAAACAATAAATCTGTTATTGGTATAATTAGTGCGGGGAAAATGACTTCACCAATAACAACGAAACCACCAGAGATTAGAAGAACCATATCTATTACTGATAGGGGGGGTGATATCATTTCTGGCCATGGAGTATTTTTCTTTCTTAAGAAAATAAAAGCATACCTAATCAAGAATATACTCCCTATAACAGAAGCAAAAAATGGAAATAATTGTGAAGTTAAAAGCCTTATAGCTGTAAGGGAATTATATTTTTGATTAATACATTTTTCATCCGTAAATCCCAAGTTGGAACATGAGATTTGATAAAGTAATGGGTCTAATTCAATCTCATCAAAATCAGGAAATTTATCTAGTTCTTTACCTTTTTGTCTATCCAATATATAGCCTTTAACTGTTTCAAACTTTTTATCATTAAAGTCTTTCTTCAAGATAAATTTTTGCTCACTCTCAGACTCTTCCAGAATTGCTAGTAACAATCTTTCTCTATCCTCAATTTGTCCCAAAGGAATGTCACTTAGGGCTTGATAAAGTTTTTTTTGAGGTTCTGAACCTAAAAATACTTTTTGTATTGTTTTAGGTAAAGATGAAGAAGCTGACACTGCCATCTCAGTTTGCATCAAAGAAATCTTTGGAGCTACTGAGGGTCGTTCAAAGCTTTCTTGCAAACCTTGTTGCCATATCAGAACAGTTAAAAGCAATGAAAATAGAGCGATCGCCCATTTCCAACCAGTTTTGGCTTGTCTCATAAAATCAACTTGTGAAGACTGACATGGAGAAAGACTTCTATCTTTACTAAAAGAACCTTAGATTGCCCTCATGGCGAATACCATAAATATCTAGAAGACACTTTATTTAATGACATTGCGTCTAATTTTTGTCCGTCATGGATTGAGCAGTTTTAACAAGGAAGGTCGTATTCAAGGAAGAAACGACCTTTCAACATTAACTAGAGAAGGGCAATTGCAAGCTGAAGCGGCCGGAAAAACAATCTCTTCTATTCCAATAGATGCAATTTATAGCTCTCCTTTACAAAGAGCATCAGAAACCACAAAAATCATTATTAAACAACATCAAAGCGAGCTTCAAGCAACTTATACAGACGAACTCCTAGAGGTTGACCTTGGGCCTTGGAGTGGTTTAACAAAAAATGAAATAAAAAATCAGTTCCCAGAAGAGCTTTCTATTTGGCAAAAAGAGCCAAAGGAACTGACAATTAATAGAGACGACGGTTCAAAATTTCAACCAATTAAAGAACTCTTATCTCAAGCTGAAAATTTCTTAAAATCTTTATTTGATGCTCATTCAGGGTCAAATAAAACAATTTTGATAGTTGCCCATAATGCAATTCTTAGATGCTTGATACTGAAATTAATTAATGAGCCATCAAAAGGGTTTAGAAGATTGAAGTTAGATAACACCTCAATCTCAATTTGTAATATTAATTTTAATGATTGGAAAGATAGACAAGTTCAAATCCAATGTCTCAATAATGTCGCTCATTTAAATCCTACAATTCCAAAAAAAAGGAGTAAAAAAAGAATTATTTTAGTTAGGCATGGTGAAACAGACTGGAATAAACAAGGAAGGTTCCAAGGACAAATTGATATTCCCTTAAATAAAAATGGTAAATCCCAAGCAAAGGCCGCAGGTGAATTTTTAAAAACCAATATTTTACAAAAAGCTTTCAGTAGCTCTCTATCAAGACCAAAAGAAACAGCTCAAATAATTCTAAACGAACATCCAGGGATCGAAATTTCTCTCAAAGACAACCTAATAGAAATTGGTCACGGAAAATGGGAAGGGAAGTTGGAGTCTGAGATAAAGACCGACTGGCCAGATCTTCTACAAACATGGAAGATTTCACCTGAAAAAGTTCAAATGCCAGAGGGAGAAAATATAAAAGAAGTCTCCACGAGATCCATTACTGGTTGGAATGAGATTTGCCAAGACCTTAAAAACGATGAAACCGCATTGGTTGTCGCTCATGATGCAGTTAACAAAACCATTCTTTGTCATCTTTTAGGGTTAATGCCATCAAATATTTGGATGATAAAACAAGGTAATGGAGGCGTTACAGTCATTGATCTCTCAGACAACGAAGGGCAACCAGATCAAATTACCTGTTTAAATATCACTTCACATTTAGGAGGAATTATCGACTCAACAGCTGCTGGAGCTCTTTAATTTAATGACTAATAGTTATTCAAATCCTTGAAAAGGAAGGATCATATATCAAGAGAGAAGCTGTTTTAATCAAAATGGGGGTGAACAAAGACAAAAGGCAGTTGGGAAAGTTATTGATTATAGGCTCATTAATTAAGCTTACCAAAACGATTAATAGGCCAAAAGCGCCAGCTTGCTTTGCCAATTATTTCATTATGGGGTAAGAACCCCCCTCCTGGCCAAAAGCGACTATCCCAACTATTAGCACGGTTATCACCCAAAACGAATACATGTCCTTTTGGAACAGTTGAAGTCATCGGAGGACATAGATTAAAGTTAGATTTAGTTGGGCAGAAGTTCGTAACATATGGTTCATTGATTGATCTACCATTCAAAACAATCTCTCCCTTACCATTAATCAAAAGACGATCTCCTCCCACAGCTACTATTCGTTTGATATAAGCATCACAAGCACGATCAGATAGAGTAGGTATCCAAGAAATTAATGGAAAAGTTATTAATGAACATTGAAATTTAGACGGAAGTTGTTTAGTCCTATCAGCTATCAATTTCTTATCAAAGGAATATGGTGAGTTGAAAACTACAATTTCCCCACGCAAAGGTGACCTTTTGCGCAAAGAAAGTTTTTCAACAATTAGTCGATCATTAACTTTCAATCCGGGCAGCATTGAACCCGAGGGTATATATCTAGCTTCTGCTATAAAATGACGAATACCTACATATATCAGAACAGTTAAAGAAATAGGTCCCCACGTATCAAAGAAAGAGTACCACCAACAATTTTTAGTTTTCTTACTCGAATCTGAATGAATTTGCGGCACGTGTTTATTAATAAAATATCTACCTTACTTTATTAGTAAAGACTACCTAAATTAAGTCAATATTAGTCCTAATGTGAATTTCAAAGTAATTTTTCAGCCCACTTTTCTTCTTTAAAACCAACTATTAAGCATTTACTAGACTTATATAAAAAAGGTCTCTTTATTAATCTGGGTTCTATATATAGTTTCTCAAAAAACTCGTTATTAGTCATTTTCTTGACAACATCCGAACCAAGGGAACGATAAATACCCCCACTGGTATTTAAAAGATATTTTCTATCACCATATAGCTCACTAGCCGAGATAAGCATTTCTTTAGACGGGGGGGCTTTTAAAATATCAATTAAGTCAAAAGCAATATCATTATTTTTAAGCCACTTAATCGCTCTACGACAAGTTGAACATGAAGAATAACTAAATAATTTCAAGTTTTGAAAGCATAGAAGAAATAAGTTTATCCAAAGAAATCAAATTAAATTAGTTTTTTTATAGTCATATCAGAATGATGTGCCTCTATGCAGCTTTTCAATAATTCATCAACAGCATTATAGTCTCTCCATCCGTCTATAACGATTACCCTCCCTTCCAGGCTTTTGTAGGTTCTAAAAAACTCAGCCACATCCTCCAATTGGTTCTGAGCTATCTGCTTAATTGTATTAATTTCTCTTTGTCTTGGATCAGCAGTAGGTACACATAAAAGTTTGCCATCGTAAGCACCTGAATCATGCATATCAAGAACCCCAATAGGTCTTGCCTTGATCAAACAACCTGCAAAAGTGGGTTCTTCCATAACAACCATTGCATCAAGCGGTGCGCCGTCCTCAGCAAGAGTATTTGGAATAAATCCATAATCAAATGGATATCTCACTGAAGAATGCAAAACTCTATCAAGAGCCATAATTCCTGCAGAGCTGTAATATTCGTATTTATTTCTACTTCCAGCAGGAATCTCAACCACTAGATTTACTAATCCAGGAGATGGTGAAGGAGGAAGATCACTCAGGTCCATTTTGATTTACTGAAGTCGGTATTAAACTTTTTGTTGTTTCTTGGCTGTCACTAATGACAGCCAACAATGGTATGCCAAGCATAATAAATACTATTGCTAAACCAATTAAAGAAGTAGAAGTACTATTAAAACTGTAAGGATCTTCTTCATCAGAAGATGGATTATCAGTTTCTTTATTAAAAAAATGAGAATCAAGCTCAGAAGATTGCTTCTTAATTAAATGTGGTTCTAAATCCATATAAGGTTTGGAATAGATAAACCGTTAGTTGAATGTGTGTAAATCAATTAAAATACTTAATATAATTTAAATTAAATATATTATCCCATATCCAAGAATAATTAAGCAGCCTTTCTATCAGACCCTTGTAAATGATTAGGAATAGGACGATTCGGATCCGATTTCTCATCAAGCTTATTACTAATGATTCTTAACTCTTCAAGTATTGCATTAAGAATATTTTGAGTTTCTGATGATGGAGAATTAAATATCTCAACTGTTACTTCCTTAATTCTAAGTATATCTTTTGCAAATCTGGCAACCTCATTAGGATGAAAAAGTAATTGATCTTTTTGATCGCTTCTAAATTCTGTGTTTAGTTTTCTAGGATTAAATGATGGATTCAGATTCCTAGTATCAGTATTTGTATATCTGTATACGGATGCTCTAGATCTATTTAATGTTTTCTGAACTTCATCAATAGTCAGTAATGAATCAATTGAGTTAGAAGCTTTATTCAATCCTTTATCAGTAGACTCCTGTGCTCTTCCATTCGCTTCTGAATTTACTGCCCCGTTAAACATTGCTAAAAAAAGCGTCTAGAAAAACATGTCAAAGAAGTTAGCAGATCAATCAAATTAACACCATGTACATTAGAACACTTTAAAAAAACAACATGATTCCCGCACAATTAATATAGATCCTCTTCTGGCCCACACTCAAAGTACTAATGTCAGACAGATTTACATTTTAGGCTTATGCGCGTCTCCCGCCTAATGCTTAACACGCTCAGAGACGTCCCTGCAGAAGCAGATATAATTTCACACCAGTTACTTATAAGAGGAGGTTTTATAAAACGCCTAACTGGAGGAATTTATGCTTATATGCCATTGCTTTTGAAAGTTCTAAAAAAAATAACGCTAATTGTTGAAGAAGAATTAACAAAGAAAGGTTGCCTTCAAACTCTTCTCCCTCAACTTCAGCCTTCAGAAATTTGGGAAAAAAGTGGGAGGTGGAAATCATATACAGAAGGAGAGGGTATTATGTTTAGCCTTAAAGACAGACAAGGTAAGGAATTAGGCCTTGGGCCAACTCATGAAGAAGTAATTACTCAAATAATTTCTCAAACTATTCACTCCTATAAGCAATTACCAATAAACATATTCCAAATTCAAACAAAATTCAGAGATGAAATAAGACCAAGATTTGGATTGATGAGAAGTAGAGAATTCATCATGAAGGATGCTTATTCCTTTCATGCCAATAAGAGTGATCTTCAATCAACTTATTCAGAGATGAGAAATGCCTATCAAAATATATTTAAAAAATGCGGTCTAGATTTTGTTTGCGTCGAAGCTGATAGTGGAGCTATTGGAGGTGCAGCATCTGAAGAATTCATGGTTACAGCGGATTCTGGCGAAGACTTACTTTTAATAAGTTCTGATGCTAAATATGGGGCTAATCAAGAAAAAGCTGTTTCCATTGTCGAAGAAGGAGAATTGTTAGAGCTTAATAAACCTTCGATAATTCATACTGCTAATCAAAAAACTATAGAGGAATTATGCAACTACAATAATTTCCACCCAAGTCAAATTGTAAAAGTTTTAGCTTATATAGCAATTTGTGATGATAATAAAAAATATCCAGTACTAGTAAGTATTAGAGGAGATCAAGAAGTAAATGATATCAAACTTTCAAATGAAATATCTCATAAATTAAAACAAAACATAATCGATATTAGAACAATTTCTAATGAAGATATTCAAAAGCAAGGTATTACTCCTATTCCATTTGGTTTTATAGGTCCTGATCTTAGTGATAATCTACTATCTAAAGCAAAAACATGGGAAAAAAAATTCATAAGAATATCTGACAATTCTGCAAAAGATCTTAAAAGTTTTATATGTGGAAATAATATCCAGGATGAACATAAAATATTTTATAACTGGAGTCTAATTAATACTCAGCAGCTTACATGTGATATTAGAAAAGCTAAACCAGGAGATAGGTGCCTCCATGATAAAACACAAAGACTTCAAGAATGTAGAGGTATTGAAATAGGGCATATATTTCAATTAGGAACTAAGTATTCAAAAACATTAAATGCTACTTTTACAGACTATAAAGGTATTGAAGACCACTTTTGGATGGGATGCTATGGAATTGGTGTTTCCAGATTAGCTCAAGCAGCAGTAGAACAAAGCCACGATGATTCAGGTATTATTTGGCCAGCATCAATTGCCCCATTTGAAGTGATAATTATTATTGCCAACATAAAAAATACTGAGCAAAAATGTTTAGCTGAAGATATCTATCAAAAATTAATGAAAAATAGAGTTGATGCTCTACTTGATGATAGGGATGAGAGAGCTGGAACAAAGTTTAAAGATGCTGACCTTATTGGCATCCCATGGAGAATTGTTGCTGGAAGAGAAGCTAGTTCTGGACTTGTTGAATTACATAATAGAAAAACAAAAACAACAGAGTTATTAGATCTAAATTCGGTTTTAAAAAAACTTTCTGAAGAATTTAGTATTGAAAACCTATAAATTTAGCCCAAAGGACTCTAGAGTCTTTAGTAACTGCAAAAAACAAATGATTTCTGCCTTTCATCACCTCTCCATCAGGTTGGTGAGGGCAGCTTTGGCTATATGCCTTGGCTTCAGCCTCATATTCTTCCAATTTGCTTCAGAAGTGAATGCAGCTAAAACACTAATGACTGGAGATTTTGCGAAAGACACTATTGCAGTCTCCACAACTTTAAAAGAGACCATAACTTTACCTAAAGAAGATAAAGGGCTATCTGAAGCAGAAAAAGAAGCTGTTTTTCTAATAAGCGATTACATTTCAAGATATAGAAATCGATCTCAAGTAAATACTTCTATAACCTTTACTACAATGCAGACTGCTTTAAATGCTTTATCAGGTCATTACAAGACTTTTGCAAACAGACCAGTACCTGAGAATCTCAAAGAAAGATTAAACAACGAACTATCAAAAGCAGAGAAATTGGCAGTTAGAGATAATTAAAGATAATCTTTAATTCATTTCTTTGACTCAGGGTAGGGCTATCTGCAAATCTTGATTCTTCTAAAGTAAATCGGTTTCGAGCCGAATTTTCTTCCTTGGCAAATGTTGTAGTCATAGGCGCTCAGTGGGGTGATGAAGGTAAAGGCAAAATCACCGATTTGCTCAGTCGCTCAGCAGATGTAGTTGTTCGCTATCAAGGTGGTGTTAATGCCGGTCATACAATTGTTGTAGAGGACAAAGTTCTCAAATTACATTTGATACCCTCTGGGATCTTGTATCCAGATACGATATGTCTTATTGGATCAGGAACAGTTGTTGATCCAAAAGTAATGATTAAAGAAATAAAAATGCTTGAAGATAACGATATTGATATTTCAGGACTAAAACTTGCCTCAACTGCTCATGTAACGATGCCTTATCACAGGCTTCTTGATTTGGCCATGGAGCAGAAGCGAGGTGACCAAAAAATCGGTACTACTGGTAGGGGTATTGGTCCAACATATGCTGACAAATCGCAAAGGAATGGAATTCGAATAATTGATCTACTGAGCAGGGAAAAGCTCCAAGAAAGATTACAGGTCCCCTTAGCAGAAAAGAACGGACTCCTTCAAAAGATTTATGGAATTGAGCCATTAATTATTGATGAAATAATAGAAGAATATCTTGATTACGGAAAACAGCTAAAAAAACATATTGTTGACTGCAATAGAACGATTCATCAAGCAGCCAGAAAAAAGAAAAACATCTTGTTTGAGGGGGCCCAAGGAACCCTATTAGATCTTGATCATGGTACCTACCCTTATGTAACCTCCTCCAATCCAGTATCAGGCGGGGCATGCATTGGTGCAGGAGTAGGTCCTACACTCATAGACAGGGTTATCGGAGTAGCCAAAGCCTATACGACTAGAGTTGGAGAGGGGCCCTTCCCGACTGAATTGCAAGGGAGTATTAATGATCAACTTTGTGATAGAGGAGGTGAATTTGGGACAACTACTGGGAGAAGAAGACGATGTGGCTGGTTTGATGGAGTAATTGGGAAATACGCTGTTGAGGTGAATGGATTGGATTGTCTTGCTATTACAAAACTAGACGTATTAGATGAACTTGAGGAAATTGATATATGTGTCGCTTATGAATTAAATGGTAAAAGAATTGATTATTTCCCAAGTAGCGTTGAAGATTTTGAAAAATGTACTCCAATTTTTAAAAAGCTACCTGGCTGGAGATGCTCTACCGAAAATTGTCGTCGCCTAGAAGATCTTCCACCTGCAGCGATGAGTTATTTGAGATTCTTAGCGGAGCTTATGGAGGTCCCCATAGCAATAGTTTCCTTAGGAGCTAATAGAGATCAAACAATTGTTATTGAGGATCCTATTCATGGACCAAAAAGAGCTCTTTTGAATTCTTAAAAAGTGAGCAATAATACTTTGATGATTTTTAAATGAACTTGATGAATAATAAGACAAGCGACCCTTCACTGGACATAGTAGGTATTGGGAATGCAATTGTAGACGTATTAATAACAACAGATGATTCACTCCTAAAAAGACTATCTTTCAATAAAGGTTCAATGACCTTGATTGATGAAGACAAAGCCAAAGAACTTTATGAAATAACTACCAACAGAATTCAGAGGTCAGGAGGTTCTGTTGCTAATTCATTAGCATGTGTAGCTCAGTTAGGTGGAAAGGCAGCTTTTATTGGAAGGGTCAGAGATGACAAGCTTGGAGAAATCTTTACAGAAGAAATATCAACAACTGGGACCATTTTCAAAACTCCACCATCATCCGTCGGTCCCTCCACTGCAAGATGTCTCATTTTTGTCACTCCAGATGCTCAGAGAACTATGTGCACCTACTTGGGAGCTTCAGTCCTGTTAGAGCCTAAGGATATCGACCTCTCAGCAGTCAGGGAAGCAAAAATACTTTACTTAGAGGGATACCTATGGGACAACCAAGCCGCTAAAAATGCATTCATTAAAGCTTCAGAAATAGCTAAAAATTCAGGTCGAAAAGTTGCTTTATCCCTTTCTGATTCATTTTGTGTTAATAGACATCGCGAAAGTTTTATAAAACTAGTTGAAAATCATATAGATATATTATTCGCCAATGAAGATGAAATAACAACTTTGTATAAGACCTCTTCTCTGAATACAGCACTTGAAGAATTGAAAAAAAAATGTGCTCTTGCTGCAATCACAATTGGTGAAAAAGGCTCAATTCTAATTTTAAATGGTAAAGAAATAAAAATAGATCCTTTCATCCTTGGAAAGGCTATTGATACCACCGGTGCAGGAGATCTTTATGCTGGAGGCTTTTTAAAAGGGCTTGCAGATGGCCTAAAGCCAGAATTATCTGCAAAAATTGGATCTATTTGTGCAGGACAGATCGTTACACAATTAGGATCTCGATCCAATATTGATCTTTTAAATTTGATCAATTCACATTTAGAACCCTAAAGATTGAAAGTTCAAATAGAATTCACCCAATGATGGTAATTTTTATTAGCTGAAACGCGAAAATAAATTATTTCTGGTATTTCGTAGCTATGCCATTCAGCAATCTTATTACAAACGTTATTTACATTTTCTTTCTTACATTTAATCAATAATTGTACTTCTTTCGATTGATTTATATTTCCTTCCCACCAAAAATATGATTCGATATTCTTAAAAGATACACAAGGTATTAATTTCTCCCTCAAGAGTATATTAGCTAATTTAGATGCACTTTTTTTATCGACTTCAGTAGTTATAACCAAATAAATTTCATGATTTAAATCAGATAAAGTCATAATCTTAAATACTTTTTATTCCATACTAATAGATTTTAATTTTTTAATTAATTTTTCATAACTATCTACTGAATTAATATTTTTCACTTCAGTAGGTCTTTCCAACAACCAAAGATTAATTCTCATACTCAAACAAATTTGATGCCATAAGATTTCATTACTTCCTCCTGACTGCCTACAAATCACACCAGCAATATTCCATTTCCTAACAAGTGCTCTTTCAATTTTTCCATTACTAGAGGCTGAAGGGTTTAATACTGCAAAATTTGTTTTTTTAATTGATGAAGACAGTGTTTTTCTTATACTTTCTGGATTGGCTAAAACTCTTGCAAAAACATTTGCCCCTGAATTTCTTGCAAAAAGCAAGGCTTCCTGAAGATGCCTTACTCCTACAGCGAGCAAAATAGATTTATTCTTTAAATCATAATTTCTTAAATCACTAAATTTTCCTATTAAAAATGCATTTGAAATATTATCGATAGCTCTTTCATACCTTATGAATGGTTGACCTAGTTCCTTACAAACTTTTGAGATTGACCGTGTGATTTTTATAGCAAATGGATGAGTCAGATCAACAACACAATGAAATCCATTTTGATGAATTCTTGCTTTTAATATGACTCCCCGGATCTCTTCCTCAGTGATTAATTCACCAGTTAATATTTTTTCTAAATTTAATTTTTTATATGGAATCGAGGCTCTATCCGAAACAACACTAACAGTAATTTTCCAACCTTCTTTCAATAAAGACTTGGCGAATACATGACCTTCGCCTGTTCCTGTTAACAACCAAAGATGTGGCTGGCATTTTTCCCTTACATCCATCAAGATAAACCACAATAACTAAAGAAAAAAAAATGAACCATTGCATGCTTGAGGTTTTTGTAAAAAAGGCTCCAACAGTTCGTTTTACCCAAGACAACAAAACTCCGCTAGCTGAAGTTGAAGTTGAATTTGATAGCCTCCGTGCTGATGACCCTCCCTGCGCAATTAAGGTAGTTGGTTGGGGGAAATTAGCAGAAGAGCTTCAAAACACTGTTCAAGTCAATTCTAAATTAGTAATAGAAGGGCGCTTAAGAATGAATACCGTTCCTCGCCAGGATGGGACGAAAGAAAAACAAGCTGAATTTACTCTTTCTCGAATCCACCCCTTTTCTTCTAACACAGCGGTTTCATCAATACCTTCCCAAGCTCAGTCAAATATAAAAAGCGATTCCGCAAATTCCTTAAATAACGAAGGTATTAGATGGGACAGCTCACCATTAGTTCCGGATACAGATGACATTCCATTCTGAAAAAATCAACCATTTTCTTCAATGTATTCTGTAGTCCTAGTTAAAAGTTGACCTAATTCTCTCTCCAAAGCCGCCAGATCAGGTCTAAATTCAGGCCAGCTACCTTTATCTAATTGTTCAAGGATCCAAGCTCTATCCTTGTTTAGTTTTTCAACAAGTTCATTTAACTCAGAAAATTGTTTTTGGTGTGAGGCCATGAGACTGTCTCCTGAAAAACCCATCTGCCCACGATTTTAGCCAAAATTACACTCATGAATAAACTTTTTTCACCGGCAAGCCTCATCACTATTGGAGGAGCATCCCTTTCTCTAATAGGCTTAACAGCCTATTTCAGTGATGCAACAAACCTCAGTGTTCCAACTTTCTTCTATGGAGTACCTATTTTTCTAATAGGTATATCACTGAAAACGACTGAAGTTCCTCCTGCCCTAAGAGTAGTTCCGGTAACTAAATTTGCCTCAGAAAGAGAGAAAGCTCCTGAAGAACTAATAAAACTAGTTAAAGATGTAACTAGATGGCGCTATGGTCAATCTTGCCAGCTTGAAGCATCTCTAAGAGTATTAAAGCTTTGGGACATAGACAATCCTCCCCAACTTATAGAAGTAGAAGAGTTGGTTAAAGAGGGGAATTATGGAATACGAATGAGATTTGAAATGGCTGCTGTGTCTTTAGAAAGATGGAATGCTCAAAAAGAACGTTTAGGAAGATTCTTTGCTAAAGGTTTGTGCGCTGAATTATTTTGTCCTACACCTGGTGCAATAGATTTAATCCTACTTCCGCAAAAACAAGAAGAAAAGCCACAAGAAAATGAATAAAGAAAATCAACAAGCTGACCACAGTAAGAATTTTAATAAACCCTTTACGGACAAAGATTCAATAAGAGTTTCCGTCTTAAGTGAGGCGCTTCCTTACATTCAGCGTTTTGCAAATAAAAGAATCGTAATAAAATATGGTGGCTCAGCTATGACAAATAAAACACTTCAGAATGCAGTTTTTAGAGATCTAGCTCTTCTCTCGTCTGTTGGCGTACAAATAGTAGTCGTTCATGGTGGAGGCCCAGAAATAAACCAATGGTTAGAAAAATTAGGAATAAAGCCAGTTTTCCTTGATGGTTTACGTATTACTGATACCGAGACCATGGATGTAGTAGAAATGGTTCTTGCTGGAAGAGTAAATAAACAGATTGTAAGTGGAATAAACAATCACGGAAGATTGGCTGTTGGACTATGTGGAATAGATGGCGGACTTATTGAGGCAAGAACGCTTGGAGGTGGAAGTCATGGTCTTGTTGGAGAAGTTGCAAAAGTAAATACAAAGATATTAAGCCCTCTTCTCGAAGAAGGTTACGTCCCGGTAATTTCTAGTGTATCCAACTCTTCTGATGGCAGATCACACAATATAAATGCTGATACTGTTGCTGGGGAGCTTGCAGCAGCACTAGGTGCCGAAAAATTAATCCTTCTAACAGATACCCCTGGTATTTTAAGGAATGAAAATGATCCTTCTTCCTTAATCGAAAAGATACGTCTATCGGAAGCTAGAGAATTAATTGATAAAGGGATAGTTAAAGCAGGCATGAAACCAAAAGTTGAATGTTGTATACGTTCGCTTGCCCAGGGTGTGAATGCTGCCCACATCATTGACGGAAGAACTCCTCACTCACTTCTATTAGAAGTTTTCACTGATGCAGGTATTGGAACAATGGTTATGGGTAGAGGTTAAATGTCAAATTTAGCTTCAGCTATAAAGGCTGCTGAAGCGGCCCTTGAAAAAGGTGACTATAGTTTTTGCATAAAAATAATTGATCCTTTACTTCTAGATTTCCAAGCAGAGACTGAAACAGGGGGACAACTTAGACTACTTATTGTTACTGCCTATATGGGAAAATGCGACGAACAGAAAGCAATTAATATTTGTCAAACATTAATCCAAAATAAAAAAGAGAGCGTCCGTCAACAAGCTAAACAACTCTTATCAATACTAGAGGCTCCACAGTTACCTAGACCATCAAACTGGTCTGTAAAAATCCCGAAGATGGTGATGGAGCCATCTCTAAAATCGTCATTTGCAAAAACGAAAAAGAAGAAGAAGGAGATAATTAATCATCCTCCAACTGGTCCAACAAAAAGTCTAGACTTTGGATTTTCAATAATAACTTTATTAATTATTTTATTATTAACGTTCCTTT
Organism: Prochlorococcus sp. MIT 0916; assembly: GCF_047305155.1. Lineage (GTDB taxonomy): Bacteria > Cyanobacteriota > Cyanobacteriia > PCC-6307 > Cyanobiaceae > Prochlorococcus_B. Next base: position 1,269,480 of record NZ_CP138980.1, on the reverse strand, counting down.
TAAGTGGTTGCGTTGACATATCAACAAATTTTAGTGTTACAGGTCCAAATCGACTAAAGATTTCAGTTGATATAGATAGTAATTCTGGTGAATCAATTCCATGGCAGATGGAATTTGAAGACAACCTTACTAAAGAAAATAGTATCTTAAGACTCCAGAAGCAGGAGGATAAGCAGCATTTTGAATCACCAACTATTCGTTTTGAAGATGCAAACAAATTACTTCAGCAAATAGCTGATGCCGCGTCAAATGCTAGCGGATTCAATATAAATAAACCTGAAATAATTACAAACAACAAAAATTGGATCATTGGTACAAGTCAAAATTATAAGATTTATTTGGATTTGAGAAAAATCCCAAAAATTCCTGGATTAAAACTAAACATAGTCATTAATGACATTGGCAATAAAAATAATTTCAAAGCCAAACCTCAAGAACCTACTTTTAAAGAGGGTTTAACTTTCTTTCCTCTTGAAATTGGAAAGATTAATCAACTAGAGATTTCAAATTGGAAATGGAACCAACTTTCAGTTGGGATTATCTTGATAATTGCTTTAACTTTATTGAGTTTATCCCTTCAAAGATTTCGTCTTCAAATGGGCTTCGGTTTCCCTCAGCTACCACCTTAAAAAATATAAAAACTCATAATTGTAGAGGGTCAGGATCAACAGAAAGAGTTACTCCTTTTGGTAAATCTTTCCATAATTCAGGTCCATAAGGGAGTGGTATATGACTTGATTCCGGACCGTACAAAAGAAGTTGCCAACGGCTTTTACCTGCAACCCTCTCAACTAATGAAGGAGCTGGACCGACTAATTTCCAACCTTTTTGACTGCAAGTATTCTTTATTTTTGATAAAACCTCAAATGCCCCATGTGATGTCAACTCTGAAGACTCGCCAGAGAACCTTAATAAGCATGCTCGACTGTATGGGACCATCGAGGCTTCTTTTCTAGTCTTTTCTTCTTTTTGTAGAAACTCTTCGTAACTCCCATCAATTAAATGAAGAATCACTGGATGATCAGGACAATAAGTTTGCACTACAACCTTTCCAGGTTGCTCACCTCGCCCTGCACGACCAGCTAATTGCATAAATAATTGAAGCGTTTCTTCAGTAGCCATTAAATCAGGCCGATGCAATAAACCATCTGCTGCTAAGACGACGGCAAGAGTTACTTTTGGTAAATCCATACCCTTAGAGAGCATTTGGGTACCTACTAAAATATCGGCCTCACCATCAGCAAATCTTTCTAGCAACAATCTATGGCCATCACGGCCTCTAGTTGTATCTCTATCAAACCTTAATAAACTTATACCCTCTAGTTCTCTTTCTAAATGATCCATCACTCTTTGTGTTCCAGTTCCAAAGGGTTTAAAAGCATTTGAACCACATTCTCCACATTTATCACTAATTTTCGAACGAAAGTCACACCAATGACAACGCAACCATTGATTACCCTCTTTGGAACGATGTACAGTTAGTGCAACATCACAATGTGGACATTGAACGACCTCTCCACAACTACGGCAACTTAAGAAACTACTATATCCACGTCTAGGTACTAAAACGATAGCTTGATTTCCACTCTCTTTTACACTCAAAAGTTGGTTTTTTAAATATCTACTAATTAAGCTTCGATTACCAATAGCTAATTCTTCTCTCATATCTACGACACTAACCGTTGGTAATTTACGATTCGAAATTCTTTGGGTTAATTTCGCAACGTCTACATTTCCAGCGGGTTTTAAATTTTTCCAAACAGTTAAAGATGGGGTCGCTGTCCCAAGTATTACTTTAGCACCTATTTTTTTTGCTCTATGAATTGCCAAATCTCTTGCATGATAGCAAGGCATAGGGGATTCCTGTTTATAAGAGCTGTCATGTTCTTCATCAAGAACTATCAATCCTAAGTTAGATAATGGTATAAAAATAGCTGATCGAGTACCAATGAAAATACTAGGTTTTGTAGTATCTAAAGATCTCTTCCATGTATCAATTTTTTCTTTAGTAGAACAATTACTATGATATTCAAAAACATTTAATCCAAATCTCTTTCGAAAGCGATCAACTAATTGTGGTACCAATCCAATTTCAGGTGTAAGTATAAGGCAATGTCTACCTGCAGATAACTCAAGTGCTGCAATTTGTAGGTATACCTCAGTCTTACCAGATCCAGTAATACCCCAAAGTAAAAGAGCTGACCCATTTGAAAGAGACTCATATTTTTCTTTTGCAAGTTTTTGCTCTAACGTTAAAGGTTGAGGATTCTCAATCTTTAATTTTTTTTTCTCATTAGACCCTTCATTATCAAAAGAATTAAAAAGGAAAAGACGTTTTTCTCTTTCTCCATAACCAGCTGTGACAAATTTTCTAATCAATACAGAAGAAAATCCTTCAGCCTCCAAATCCTTTTGCCATTTTCCTCCTCCATTTAATAGAAGATTTTTCTTTAACTCAATCTGTCTTGATGAGATCTTTCCCTCATCATTATTGATAGATAATTTAACCCACCAAAGTTTTTTAGGTCTATTAGATAGTTTCGACCTTCCTAACCAACCAGGAGGTAACGCGGTCTTAAGCATCTGAAAATCACTTACATATAAATCAAGAGCAATTTCTTCTAGCCACTCTCTCCAATCTTTTTTGATAGCTGCTTTTTGAACCAATGTTTCTACATTATTCAGTGAAAAATTATTTAAATATTCCTGTGAACTAGTTGTGTTTTTTTTCTTCTTATTAACGACCAACCCTTGCATGAGTTGTCCTTTCAGGCGCACGGTCACAATATCGCCTAAATCAATATCTAAATTATTTCCATCTTGATAAGAGAAACATCGTCCTTCACGACCGACATGTAACCAAATATCAAATATAAAAGGATTCATATCATTTTTAATACTTGCCGACTTTAGAAATTTTTTCTAACATTGGAATGTGAACAGCTTTAAAGCTGTTGTGGAACTTGCAAAATTCCACCCAGAGGGAAGACTAGAAGCTTTATCAAGAATAGGAAAAACCCAATTCTGAGATAAGCCGGTCTGAGAAATCCCCTGACATCCTTGCTTACACATTTTCATTCCTCAACAAAACATCCTTCATAATTTCAAGTCCATATTGATGTCATGTGATTTTTCGCAAGATTTATCACAATTAAGGACAATCTCAAATTAGAGTGTTTTTGTTGAATTTTTACAAATTAAATAGTTTTTCCTGAAATATTATCTCTAGGAGATTCCGACCATTTTTTCGGGTAATAACCTGAGCTCTGCAACAGACCACAAAACTATCGGGGAAATCATGTTAAAGGAAAAAAAGACATCAAAAAATATTTCTCTTAATCAGGAAACTAAAAATAATTCCAAAAAAATTAAAAAAACAGCTGCCAAAGTAAACGTGACTAAAGAAACTCAAACTCTTCCTCAAGAATCTTCAAATGATCTAAAAATTGATTTAGATCTAGAGGCAGATAAATTAATTGCTGAAGCAAATAAAGTAACTGAAGCAGATATCGATCTAGATGATGATGACGATAATGCCTCAGTGCTATCGAGTGCTCAAGAAGCAGCTGCTAAAGCTTTAGCGAGTATCAAAATAGGACCAAAAGGTGTTTACACAGAAGACTCGATTAGGGTTTATCTACAAGAAATTGGTCGTATAAGGCTTCTCAGGCCAGACGAAGAAATTGAATTGGCCAGAAAAATAGCTGATCTTCTTCAATTAGAAGAAGAAGCTGCACAATTTGAAAGTGAGAACGGACATTTCCCATCAGTAAAAGAATGGGCAGTTCTTGCAGAAATGCCATTAACTCGCTTCCGCAGGCGATTGATGCTTGGTAGACGGGCAAAAGAAAAAATGGTGCAATCGAATCTACGATTAGTAGTTTCAATTGCCAAGAAATATATGAATAGAGGCTTATCTTTTCAAGATCTTATCCAAGAAGGAAGTCTTGGTCTCATTCGCGCAGCTGAAAAATTTGATCATGAGAAAGGATATAAATTCTCAACTTACGCTACCTGGTGGATCAGACAGGCTATTACCAGAGCAATTGCAGATCAAAGCAGAACAATTCGTTTGCCTGTGCATTTATACGAAACAATTTCTAGGATCAAGAAAACTACTAAGGTTTTAAGTCAAGAGTTTGGAAGGAAACCAACCGAAGAAGAAATCGCCGAAAGCATGGAAATGACAATTGAGAAACTGAGATTTATTGCTAAAAGCGCTCAGCTTCCTATTTCTCTAGAGACCCCTATTGGTAAAGAGGAAGATTCTAGACTTGGTGACTTTATTGAAGCAGATATAGAAAATCCTGAACAAGATGTGGCAAAAACCTTATTAAGAGAGGACCTGGAAGGTGTTCTTGCTACATTAAGTCCCAGAGAAAGGGATGTTCTAAGACTTCGTTATGGCTTAGACGATGGAAGGATGAAAACCCTTGAAGAAATTGGACAGATTTTTGATGTAACGAGAGAGAGAATTAGACAAATAGAGGCTAAGGCTCTTAGAAAACTCCGTCATCCAAATAGAAACGGAGTACTTAAAGAATACATCAAGCTAAATTAAAAAAATTAACTATAACCTTTACTTTTACCAGTAACAAATTCAAATATTCCTTAAATAATCAATTTCATTTCACATCAACCTTATTAAATTATTTTCCAAGAATTTTAATTTGGTAAGGTTGACTGCTTAAGGTAAAGAAATAGAAAATATTTGCTAATGACACTAGACCAACTGCGCATCGCCTCTCGCCGAAGCCAGCTGGCCATGGTTCAAACGAACTGGGTACGAGATGAACTACAAAAAGCCCATCCTGAGCTTGCTATCACCATCGAAGCAATGGCTACACAGGGTGACAAAATACTTGATGTAGCATTAGCAAAAATAGGAGATAAAGGTCTTTTCACTAAAGAACTTGAAGCTCAAATGCTTATTGGTCATGCCGAAATTGCAGTCCACTCACTGAAAGATTTACCTACCAACCTTCCAGAGGGATTAATTCTTGGCTGCATAACAGAAAGGGAGGATCCTTCGGACGCGTTAGTCGTTAATGAAAAAAATCAAATTTACAAACTAGAAACTCTTCCCGAAGGTTCGGTAGTGGGAACTAGCTCCTTAAGAAGGCTTGCTCAATTGCGATACCACTATCCACATCTTGTTTTCAAAGATGTACGAGGAAATGTTATTACACGATTAGAAAAGCTTGACTCAGAAGAATATGACTGTCTAATCTTGGCTGCTGCTGGATTACAAAGACTTGGTTTTGCGAATCGAATACATCAGTTAATTCCAACAGATATTTCACTTCATGCTGTAGGTCAAGGAGCTCTTGGTATTGAATGTGTAAGTGGTCAAAAAGAAGTGCTAGATATCCTAAAAACACTTGAACACGAATCAACATCTAAAAGATGTTTAGCAGAAAGGGCTTTCCTCAGAGAACTTGAAGGAGGATGTCAAGTTCCAATAGGCGTTAGGACTGAAATTAACAACAATGAATTAATTCTTGAGGGTATGGTTGCAAGCTTAGATGGTAAACGATTAATTAGAGATATAAAAAAAGGATCGGTAGGGTCTGCAGAGGAAATCGGAATAGACTTAGCTAATGAATTAAAAGGCCGTGGTGCAGGAGAAATATTAGAAGAAATATTCAAGTCCGCACGGGCCTAAATCATTCAAAATTTTAATTAATTAAATTAGGATCTATTTCAGATAAGTAACGCTCCTCGCAGGATTTAATAATTTGAACTGCTTTTTCAACGCCAAAGAAACCATTTACAGTACAAGTTCCTGGTTTTTTGAGATCCTTATAATGCTCCCAATAATAAGTTGTTTCTTTAATCCAATGCTTACCTAATTGTTCAAAGCTTTTTATGTGATCCATCCTCTTGTCATCAGCTATTACGCCAATAACTTTGTCGTCAACTTCACCTCCATCATCAAAGGTCATGATTCCTATAATCCTTGCCTCGACAATTGAACCGGGGACCAACGGTTCTGTAACACTAACAATTTCGATATCTAATGGATCACCATCTTCATCCCATGTGCGTGGAAGACATCCATAAGCGAACGGGTAGGCGAGGGACGAATATCCAACTCGATCAAGCTTTAAATGACCCGTTTCAGTAATGAGTTCGTATTTATTTATGGTATTTGAATTTAACTCAACGATTGTATTGACTCTAAGTTCAGATTCATTGGCAAACGCAGGTAATACATGAAGCAGATTAGGCGTTGTTCTGCTAGGTGCTTGATCAAGGTTAGCCATAGTATTTATTTTTGTTCCTACATGTTAAATCAACGCAGTAAATGTAAATGAAGTTGTGGCAGATAATTTAGAAAAGTTTCAACAAAAAATATGCTCTACTTAATTTTTATGCTAAAAAATGTGTATTTAATCAGAGATTTTAGAAAGTTTTTCAAGTTTATTGTCTAAGTATTCAAGAAAATAATTTGGTGATAATGTTGCTCCAGATACCTTCACTACAAGTTCCTCGGAATCCAAGCTTCTCCCATGATGATGAACATTTTTGCGAAGCCAATCCAATATTTTACTGATTTCCTTAGATTCAATAATATTTTCAATTTTTCCTAAATCTTCTTCAAGAGTTTTTGTTAACTGAGCGCTAATAAGATGACCAAGCAAATAAGAAGGGAAATAACCAAACATCCCCTCACTCCAGTGAACATCTTGCAAACATCCTTCAGTATCATTTTCTGGTGAAACACCTAGAAGGTTCAAATACCTTTTGTTCCATTCATCAGGCAGATCTTCTACAGCAAGTCCTCTCTCGAGTAGATCAATTTCCAAATCAGTCCTAATCATTATGTGCAAGCCATAACTAAGTTCATCCGCCTCTACTCGATTCACTCCCGGAGTAAATGGATTTAGATTGACCCATAAATCATTTCCAGAGTGAATTGGAGCACCTGCATTCTCAAAATGATGCCAAAAAGACTTTGCAAATGAAAAGCTCCTAGCAATTCTATTTTCCCAAAATAAAGATTGACTCTCATGAACAGCCATAGAGGTTGCTTGACCTAACGGCCATGCAAACCATTGGTGACTTTTAGAAGGCAAGCCTTGTTCATATAGAGAATGTCCCCACTCATGGGCAGTAGCCAATAAGCAAGAAAGTGGCTGACCTTTAACTATTCGAGTAGTAATTCGATAATCATCAGGACCTAAGGTTATAGAGAATGGATGAGGGGACTTAGCTATAGCTGTATTAGAAGGATCCCTAGACCAATCATTTAATAGTATTTGACAGAGTTTTTCTTGATCGCTAATTGCTAAATCCCATTTTTTACTCTTTTTGTTAGTTATTGTCGTAGCCTTATGAATCAATTCTGGCAATCTTTTTTTTAAAGGTTCAAATAGTTGACTTACACGATTAATCGTTAAGTTTGGCTCAAAAGGTTGAGCAAGTGTCTCCCAGCAGCTTCTTTCTTCACAAAGCTGATTGGATTGTTCTGTTCGTAACGAAATCAATTTCTTAAGAGCTGGAGAAAAGCTTTTGAAATCATTATTTTTCCTAGCTTCCTGCCAACACATATAACCTTCAGACTTTGCTGTTGCAAGCTCAACAATCAATTGAGGATCCAAACTTTTCTGTCTATTTAAATCTTGCTCAAGCAACTCAATATTTCTAAACCTATCTGTCATGAGTTGCTGTGATTCAAAATCATCCTTTTCTTTTAAATTTTGAAGTTCAGATTTAGCTTCTTTTATTAAAATTTCGAACTGTTCACAACTTTGTCTTGCATGAAGTTGCTTAGCTAAAAGACTTAATTGCTCTCCTCTCCAAGTGGAACCAGCAATGGGCATAGATGTATTTTGATCCCAGTAGAGAGTGCTTTGTATAGATCCCAACAACTGCGTATCTTTTAGGTAATCTCCCAAAAGCTGCCAAGCAGACTTTGACAAAGTATTTCTTTTGATATTTGTGTAATCCTAATATCAAATTGATGAAAAGAGATAAGTATTTGATCAATTTAAAATAATTTAAATCATAAGTTCTTAATTAAATTATTCATGATTTAAAAATCAAAAAGGTTATGTCTTTTTTATAAGATCGAATTTAAAATACTTTAACTTAAGAAGAAAGGAACAAACCTGTTAGTATTTAATCCAGTCAGGTTAGACAGTTTATTAGAAATGGAACAGATTTTATCAACTTTAGGTTTCGAGACGAAAGGACAAGGTTTTACTGACATAACAAAAGACGTTAATGATTGGATCCAATATAAAAAGCTCAAAAAAGGAATACTTCTTATTTTTCTAAAGCATACAAGCTGTAGTTTAATTATAAATGAAAATGCTGATATTAATGTTCTTAAAGACCTATCAGCTTACATGAAGGCTATTGTTCCAGAGGAAGGGGTTTATCCAATTGACAGAAGAAGCAAAAAAATAGAATATCTTCATTCAGAAGAAGGTTTAGACGATATGCCTGCTCATATAAGAACAATGCTTACTTCAAATAATTTAAGCTTTAGTGTTGTTGATAGTAAATTGGACATAGGTTTATGGCAAGCAATCTATATATGGGAACATAGATACTCAAATAAATCAAGGTTATTACAATTGCATGCAATTGGTGATTTTGATTTAAATTAAAATTATATATAAAAAACTCATGGTTTCCTTAATAGAGAAAAGTCAACTAGATTCTTTTATAGAAAAGAACCCTTCTTGGCTAATAGATAATAAAACGATAAAAAAAGAATTTAAATTTGATAATTTCATTGATGCTTTTGGCTTTATGAGTAAGGTAGCTCTTTTATCTGAAAAAATGGATCATCATCCAGATTGGCAGAATACATATAATAAAGTTAGAATCAATTTAACAACTCATGACAAAGGAGGAATAACTACTAATGACATTAAGCTTGCTGAGTCTATCGATAAATTAATAAATACCTAATTCATTATTATTTGCTGCAATTAGAATGAACACTAAAGAATCTAATTCTAAAGAAAATATTGTTTCCAAAACTAATATTCCTATCACAATTATATCGGGATTTTTAGGGTCAGGGAAAACAACATTATTAAATCATATACTTACTAATCAGAAAGGCATAAAAACAGCTGTATTAGTTAACGAGTTTGGTGAAATAGGAATAGATAATGAATTAATAATTAAGACTGAAGAAGAAATGATAGAACTAAGTAATGGATGTATTTGTTGTACTATAAATGGTGAGTTAGTAGAAGCAATAGAAAAGTTAATTAATGCCAACAATAATTTAGACTACATTATCATTGAAACTACAGGATTGGCAGATCCACTTCCAGTTGCAATGACATTGCTTGGAAGTGATTTAAGAGATCAAATAAGATTGGACTCTATTATAACTCTAATAGATGCTGATAACTTTAATGATGTTGCTTTAGAAAGTTCAATAGGAAGATCTCAGGTAATCTATGGTGATATTTTACTTCTAAATAAATGTGATTTAGTAACCAATAAGAATATAGAAGAAACCATAGCAAAGTTAAAAGAAATAAAAAAGGATGTGAGAATTTTAAAAAGTATTAAAGGTAATATCCCTCTTAATCTATTATTAAGCGTGGGTCTATTCGAAACTGATCTAATACATCAAAAAGAATCAGATCATAATCACTCTCATGAACATAATCACTCTCATGAACATGAACACTCAGAAGAAGATAATAAAATTGAAGATTTTATTTCTGTTTCTTTTCAAACAAAAGAACCTTTCTCTCTTAGGAAATTCCAATATTTTCTAGATAATCAATTAAAAAGTAATGTTTTCAGAGCAAAGGGAATCCTTTGGTTCAGAGAAAGCGAAAGAAGACATATATTTCACCTTGCTGGCAAAAGAATTTCTATTGAAGATAGTGAATGGGGAGAAGAAAGAAATAATCAACTTGTATTTATTGGGAAAGAGCTAGATAAAGAAAAAATCCTCTCTCAATTAAATGCATGTATTGACAAATAATCACAAAACACCAAATTTAAGAATAAATTGAACGAACTAAAATCCACTCCAAAGGCCTTAATAAAAGAAAGAAATATTAATTTTATCTATAATCTGATGGGATTAAATAATAGTCGTGACTTATTAAAGTACTTAGTAATAGTATTAACATTTTTTATTTTATGGCCGTTGTTTACTCTAGTCAGAGAGGGTTTATACGGTATTCAAAAAGGGTCATTTTATTTAACTACAGCCAATCTTAATGAAATAAAAGGAACACTTTTACTATTGATTTTTTCTCTAACTTTAGGAGGATTTTTAGGTATAGCAAATGGGTGGATTTTAGCCAATTGCCATTTTAAAGGTAGAAAAATACTTAGAGTTTGCCAACTAATTCCTTTCGCAACTCCAGCCTATCTTTTAGCAGCCACATTCATTGACCTCGGCAGCATAAATTCCATCAGAATTACCGGTATGTTGTGGGGGGTAATAATAATGTCATTTACTACCTACCCATATGTATTTCTACTAAGTTCAGAAAGTTTTACGAAAGGCGGTAGAAAACAAATTGAAGCATGTAGAACTCTTGGGATAGGTCCTTGGAAAAGTTTTTTTAGAATATCTCTGCCAATTGCAATTCCCTCAATTGCTGCTGGGTTAGCTTTAATGGCAATGGAAATCATAAATGAGTTAGGTGCCGTTCAACTTTTAAATATTCCAAGTATTTCTGCTGGAATACTTGAGAGTTGGGTAGAGGAAGGTGAGCCCTCAGGTGCCATTTCTCTTGCCTTAATTGCTCTGATTTTAGTTTTTTTATTAGTTGCAATTGAACGCAAATCAAGAGAAAGAAGTAAACGATGGACAGACGGAATAAGCAGTGGGGATTCACCAAAATGGGAATTAAAAGGTATAAATCTATTCCTTGCTCAAGTTATAACCTTTACTCCTCCAATGCTTACATTGGGTATTCCAATTACATGGGCATTAATAAATATTGAACAAATGAACCAAGGCTTCAATACAGATTTAATTGGATTAACTATTAGAAGCTTTAGTTTAGCCTTAGTTGTTTCATTAATAACTATATTTATTTCATTAATTTTATCAATTTCCAAGAGATGGCATAATCATCAATGGCTAAATATATTAACCTTCTTATCCAGTATTGGCTATGCAATTCCTGGATCTGTGTTAGCCCTTGCTCTTCTTTCCTTTAAAGGAAATATCTGGCAAATAAACATATTAAGCTTACTAATCTGGGGTTATAGCATACGATTCTTAGCTGTTTCAAAAGGTGGGCTTGATGCTGGCTTTGAGAGGATTTCACCAAATATAGATAATGCAGCCATAAATCTTGGGAAGAACTGGTCAGAGGTCCTTTTCAAAATACATCTACCACTTCTCAAAGGGCCTATGTTGGTAGGTATGCTTCTTGTCTTTGTTGACACAATAAAGGAATTACCATTAACTTTTATATTAAGACCATTTGATTTTGATACGCTTTCAGTACGAATATTCCAATATGCAGGAGATGAAAGAGTAGCAGAATCTATCTTACCTTCAATGATAATAATTTGTTTGGGATTAATAGCCTCTTTAGCTCTAATACCAAATTTAAATAACAGAAATAACTAAAATATATATTTAAACTTTAAATAATTTTTTAACTGGATAAATCGAAGCTGCCAAGACATCAGCAACAGTTGAAACAAGCCGATAGCAAAGCAATGAGGACAAAAGAGGTACCTCTGGCAAATGTGAACCAAGACTAAATAGAATCACAGATTCAAACACACCTAAACCTCCTGGCGCTGCAGGGACTATAAGGCCAATTATCCATGCCAGGGAAAAGGAGGATATTAATTCACCATGAGAAATTAATGACCCGATAGAGAATGCATTTATACAGCATAAAAAGCCAAGGAATCTGAAAAAAACAAATATAATCTCTACACATAGCGGCTTATATGGATAAAATATACTTGTTGAAATATTTTGGCTATTTTGAGCTAAATTTCTGTCTTTAATATTATTATTAGTAAAAAATGATGCCTTCATTGCCTTTAATTTCTTGATTAGAAATTGTCTAAATTCTGGCAAAAAGGCTAAAGTAGATGACCAGCAAAGTATATAGATAAAGATATTAAAACCTCTAAAAGGTATAAAAACAAATCCTGCAACAAGCATTAAAATTGGCTCTAATAAAATAGATTCAATTGATTTTTCACTTGAAAGTTCTAAACGCAAGGTATTATATCTAGATACAAAATGCCATATTCCTCCTGGCAAATATTTATATATATTTGTAGCTAAAAATAATTTTACTATATTCAAATTATTAATATTACAACCAATATTAATAATTAAAAACTTCCATGCATAAGCATTAATTATTATACTTAAAAAACTAAATATAATTCCCCATAATAGCAATAATATCTTTTCACTAGTAATTACCTGGTTAGATAAAGACTCAAAATTTCCATATATTGAAGTTCCAATAAATGTAAAACAAATTAATGTTATCAAAAGTTTAATGTTGATTTTAGAGATCATTCCAAAAAATAAATTATTTCTGATAATTCTAATCATATTAAAATTAAGTATCAAAAAGACCAATCATCTAATTCATAAAATTCTGATAATTCTATGATTAATTTATGACGTAACTCTTCTATTGGAATTCCTGTATTTAAAGTTATTTGAGTTAAGTCTTTATGTTCTATTTTTATTGAAATCTGTCCATTTGGTCTCATTACTTGTTTAACATTAACTTTCCCAAATTTAGTTTTATGACTCACTATTCTTCTGGGAAGGATCCAGCGGCTAATCTTATTTTCTCTCATTCCAATTGTTGTACTATAGTTAAACCAAACTTCCCTCAGTAAATTTTTATCCTTTGGGTAGACTATAGCTTGTATACATATACCTTTTCTATTTTTTTTCATATCAACTGAATAACAAACGACATCGATAGCTCCTGCAGATCTTAATCTTTCGATTAAAACCGCGATATCTTCAGGTGTGGAATCATCAATCCAAGCCTCCTGAGAAATTATAGTTTCATAAGAAGGCTGATTATTTTCTATATAATCAGCCTTTTCATCTATTAGAAGAACTCTTAAAAAATTAGGTCGAGAAATATTTTTACTTCCTAAGCCTATGCCAATCTTTTCAATATTTATTTTATCTGGTTGACTAAACTTATCTATAAAAGTTGCTATCAATGCGATGCCAGTAGGGGTTGTTATTTCACCAAAATATTTATCATCAAGCACCGTTAATGGAATTTTTTTTTGCCTAGCTATCTCTAGAACCGTAGGGACTGGAACTGGCAGGGGTCCATGTGAGGTGTATACGATTCCTTTACCGGAAGGTGGATTTAAAAAATAAATATTGTATGGCTTTAAAAAATCTATAGCGGAGCAAACATTAACAATATCAAGTATGGAATCAATTGATCCTAGTTCATGAAAATGAACATCTGATATTTCATTCCCATGAACAATTGCTTCTGCTTCTGCAAGAATTTCAAAAACCCTAATAGACTTTTTCTTCACATAGTCATTAAGGCTTGAATCGAGAAGTAAGTTTTTTATATCATTAAAACTTCTAGATAATTCCTTAAATTGAATTTTGTTTTTTGTACAGACAATTCCTCTTATACCTTCACTATCTCCAAATTGGAATTGTAAGTTATAATTTTTATCTATATTTAAACTTATTAAATTATTCAAAAAAATTGAGTGCGGAACACCTAAATCTAACAATGCTGATGCGAGCATATCTCCAGATATTCCAAGACTACAATCAATAAAAATAGATTTCATTTATGAGGAAATATATAATCAGTTTTACAGATAAAATACATTGATTTAATTTTTTTTTAAATAAGACTAATTTTTACTTTTTAAGATTTTTCTACTTTTACTATTTATTTGTTGTTGAGAAAGAGGGCCTATTATTTGAAAATCCTCAACCAAAAGTTGATAGTCAACACGTCGAACATCAAGACTAATAAAATGTTTTAAGTAATTAATAGGTACTTCACCTTTAAGTTTCACTTTGAAAGGTAAAGCTTTTTTTTGCTGATTTCTTGGCTTTTGACGAATTTTTATAACTACCTCTTTTTCTTCTGGCTTAGTAAAAATCAATTCTCCTCTTATTGAAAAATAATCATCTCCTTCCAATAAATCATCAGAATCAAAATTGGAACTTGAAGCTTCATTAAATACTTCGCTCTCTACAATATCTTTTTTTAAAGTACTAGGCTCCCAAATGCCTGTGATTTGTAAATGAAGATTTTGATTATTCCTACATCTTGGATATACGACCCAGAGGTGAGGTTTTTCTAGAGAAACGTAATTACGAATCAAGGTTATTACTCTGCCAAGAACAACCGAATCAATTTCATTACCTTTAGAGTCAATTAAAGCTCCACGAGTAAAGGTGTCATCATCTTGAGGCTTGTAAATGCCTCTAACTAATCCAATTGCCCGGTATTGCAATGGATCAGTGACCGAGGGGATTGGATGGTTCTGCATCTATTTAATAAATAGGCCATTAGTGACCAAACTTAAATTTACCAAAATCCTACAAATACTATTGTGATTTTATTCATTTGGGACATTTTCATACTCTGACTGATCAAATGCATTGAGAGCTTGATCAAGCGCATCTGATGGAGTTGTAGCATTATTCATCGCTCCTGCTTGTTTAAGACGGTTCATTAAATCAAATGGATCTATTGGTAAACCTTGATCAATTTGATCTTCTGTATCGAAAGTACTGTAAATATCTCTTTTCTCATCAGTTGAATAATTTTTTAATTCCGAAATTCTTATTGTTCTTGATGAAGAAAAAACTTGCCCTGCTGTAATTAAAATTGGTGCTAAACAAGCGAAAGCCAATAATAATTGACCATTAATAAAACGTGCAGTTTGGATCAAAACTAAATTTTCGTCCGAATTTACATGATAATAACTTGAGAAATAAATTTTAAGTCTTGCTTGTTGCAACCTGGAATGTCAATTCTATTCGTTCAAGAATAGATCATGTCAAAGAATGGCTCGTCACTAACAAGATTGACATTCTTTGCTTGCAAGAGACAAAAACAGAAGATAAGTTTTTTCCAATTGAAAGTTTTTCAAACCTTGGATATGAGGTTTCAATCTATGGGCAAAAGTCATACAATGGAGTAGCAATAATAAGTCGATTTCCAATTAATAATGTCAAGATTGGGTTTAATGAGGTACTAAAGGACTATAAAGATTTACCTATATTAAATGAGCAAAAAAGAATTATAAGTGCCGAAATCAATGACATTACAATTATAAATGTTTATGTTCCAAATGGATCATCTATAGATTCAGATAAATTTATTTATAAAGAAAAATGGCTAAAATGTCTAAAGTTTTATCTGAGAAAAATCAATTCAAGTCATACGCCTATATGTTTATTAGGAGACTTTAATATTGCCCCTGAAGATAGAGATATACATACACCAAATAATTACAAAGAATCAATTATGGCTTCTTCAAAAGAAAGGAAATTACTTAAAAATGCTTTAGGAGATGAATTAGAAGATGTTTTTAGAATTTTTGAGCCAGGCGATGAAAATTGGTCTTGGTGGGATTATCGCCATTCAGCCTGGGAAAGAGACAAGGGTTGGCGAATAGATCATATTTACTTAACAGAAGATATTCTTAGTTGCGCCAATAGTTGTTGGATCGATAAAGAGCCAAGATCTAGAGAAAAACCCAGTGATCACGCGCCTGTAGTTGTCGACATTAGCTGGCCTCAATCAGACGTTGAAAATGAATTTTTCTTTTAAAAAATTAGGTTTTTTCTATTTTCATATCATCACAGAATTAACAAATCAAATATTTACAATCAACCAAAAAACATTGAATTTAATGGGTTTGATCTCCAAGAAAGTCAATCTGTCACTTGTTTTTAGGATTAAACTCATTTATCAAGATGAGTCTATTAAAGATTAAAAAAAATAACCAGATGCTGAACAGATTCAAAAATTTAGACGAATCAGTCACTTTTAGGCCATTATGGCTGACTGTGTTTATGAGCTCATTCGCTGAGGTGCTGTGACAGACGCGTTGAACACAAAAAGATCTGAAGAAATTTTTGGCTCTGCCAAAAATTTAATGCCTGGTGGAGTCAGTTCACCTGTAAGAGCTTTCAAATCTGTTGAAGGGGATCCCATCGTTTTTGATCGAGTGAAGGGTCCTTATGCATGGGATGTTGATGGAAACAGATACATCGACTATGTAGGTAGCTGGGGACCTGCGATTTGTGGACATGCTCACCCAGAGGTGATTTCCGCTCTTCAGGAAACACTAGAAAAAGGGACGAGCTTCGGAGCGCCTTGTCTGCTCGAGAACAAACTTGCTGAAATGGTCATAGATGCCGTACCAAGCGTTGAAATGGTTCGCTTTGTAAATAGCGGCACAGAAGCTTGCATGGCTGTTCTTCGTTTAATGAGAGCCTTTACTGGCAGAGATAAAGTTATCAAGTTCGAGGGTTGCTATCACGGGCATGCTGATATGTTCTTAGTAAAAGCAGGCTCAGGAGTAGCGACACTTGGTTTGCCAGACTCACCAGGTGTTCCAAGAAGTACAACAGCCAATACGCTTACTGCTCCTTATAACGACCTTGAAGCTGTAAAAGAGCTTTTTGCAGAAAACCCAGATGCGATTTCTGGAGTCATCCTTGAGCCTGTTGTTGGGAATGCAGGCTTCATAACACCTGAACCAGGTTTCTTAGAGGGATTGAGAGAGGTAACCCAGGAGAACGGTGCTCTTTTAGTTTTTGATGAAGTAATGACTGGTTTTCGAATCAGCTATGGAGGTGCCCAAGAGCGTTTTGGAGTAACTCCTGATTTAACGACTATGGGGAAGGTGATTGGTGGAGGACTTCCTGTTGGAGCCTATGGCGGTCGCAAAGAAATCATGTCAATGGTTTCGCCTTCTGGCCCTATGTATCAAGCAGGTACATTGAGCGGTAATCCTCTTGCTATGACAGCAGGCATTAAAACTCTTGAACTCCTTAAGCAAGAAGGTACCTATGAAAAATTAGAAGCTCTTACGAAAAAACTTATCGATGGAGTCATTACAGCTGCAAAAGAGTCAAATATTGCTATTTATGGTCAAAGCATTAGCGCAATGTTCGGTTTTTATCTCTGTGAAGGACCAGTTAGAAACTTTGAAGAAGCTAAATCCGCTGATACAAATCGGTTTAGCAAATTACATAGACTGATGCTTCAAAAAGGTGTTTATTTAGCTCCAAGTGCATTCGAGGCGGGTTTTACATCACTTGCACATTCTGAAGATGATATAAATTCAACAATAAAGGCTTTTCAAGAAAGTTTCTCTGAAATTTCATAAAAAAATCCAATTTAAATTAATAAATTGGATTTTTTATAGTCAATTTTTAAGGCTAATTAATTTTTTCCTCTAACAATTACAGGAACATTTCCTGAACTATTTCCTGGCAATGAAGGAACAACTTGTGTCTCACCATTCCATTTATCTAAAAACAATTTAAAAAGAACTTGATCATCAAGACTTTTATTTAACGTATCGTATCTAAGAGCTTCTTGCTCTGCAATTTTAACTTCAGTTTGAGCTCTCAATAATTGCTGCTCAGCAATCTGTTTTTGTTCGATAGCTGCTCGATATTCATCAGCAATAGTCAATCCAGTCAAATCGAGTGATTGGACATCAACGTAGTCAAACTTATTAAGTTCATCAGCTACTGTTTGCTCAACCAACTCAGAAATATCACTCCAGGAGCTCGCTATTGTTACCAACTCATACTTTGAAAAAACTGACTTGAGTGCTTTAAGTAATGATGGTTGAATAATCCTGTTATATATCTCTCTATCGTTATAAGAGATAGTTTTAAAAACTCTTCCAGCCTCATTAGGCTTTAGAGCATATTTAACAGTAGCCGTGGCAGAAATGACTTGCAAATCTTTGGTTAATGAATCAAATTTTTCGGGTCTAACTTGAGTTTGAACATTAAAAGGATAAGTATTTTGGACAAAAGGTACTTTGAAATTCAAACCAGGTTTACGTGATCCACCACTTACTTTTCCTAATGTTGTTACGACTGAAACCTGTCCAGCTGGAACAACGAAAAATGCTTGAGTAAGAAGTAAAAAGCCTGTAAATGAAAGGACAAGTAGAAGAGTTGTTGTGCCACCTGGTCCATTCGGAGTCACATTACGAAATGGAGTTGTCATAAAAAAGATTATCTAAAAATGATTTTATGTTGATTTAGCAAGTATTGCGAAAATTGTTAGATAGAAAAAATATTAAATTTATTTTCAAACCCGCAAGATTATCATTTTCAATAAATAAAAATCACCTTTCTTCTATACTTCAGTAATCTCTCTAGCTGTTTTTAAAACCTCCAAATATAGTTCTTCATCAATCTCCCTAATATCATATTCTGTTGGCATCACGCCATGCTTATGCTCATGAACAATCATCCAACATGATCTTTCTAATTCATTTTTTGACTGTCCGGATAAAACAACTGCTTTTTTAGAAAGTCTTTCTATTAATTTCTCCATAAAAAAAATCTTATTGATAAAGTTTTAATTTTTAATTTACTATCTATAATTTTGAAATTGTAGAGCTATTTCTAAATCATCTTCCTGATTCTTAATTAAATTAATTGCAGATTGCAAATCATCTTTATTTTTACCTGTAATTCTCAAGCTATCTCCTTGTATTGATACAGTTACCTTCTTCAAATTATCTCGAACTAACTTACTCAATTTCTTAGCGATTTCTTGAGGCAAACCTTTCTTTAACTTAACAATTTGCATTACCATATTTCCTCCGGTAGTTTCAATTTTTTGAAAATCAAATATCTTTAATGATAAATTTCTTTTAGTGGCTTTCTGTAATAAAATATCTTTTACAGATCCGATTGTCATATCACTTAGAGAAACAATAGATAATTCATCTTCTTTAATATCTATTTCTGTCTTTGAGTCTTTCAGATCATACCTTTGATCTACTTCTCTCCTCAATTGATCAATAGCATTGACTAATTCCTGCTGATCAAATTCTGAAACCACATCAAAAGAATAAGAAGACGGCATAAAAAATTCTCTTTGTTTCCACTATCTTATAAAAAAAAAACCATATTGCTTATAAATATAATTATGAGATTTTTCGCAAGTTTAAAATATCTAGAAACAGAGAATTATCTTTGATTGAAAATCAATCAAAAAAAATCAGGCTCACAACTTTTCCCATATCTTCAGCACTATGACAACTACTCAATAATGTTTCACTGTCATGAAATGCGAAACAAATCAATTGATCACATCTATTAATAATTTCTTGATTACAGAGACTACTTGCCATTGGCAAAGGCAAATCATTGTTGTCTTCTTTCTCTATTAGATGTAAAACGCTACCAAGAAGATCCTTTACCTCCGCAGTTTGCCTATCAAGAGACTGAGGCAACAAAACAGTTAAGAGAGAGGGATTAACATCTAGAACCGCTCTAATTACTGCAGCATTTACACCTTGAGAGCCTGAAGTGATTATCGAATGTCCCTCTTGAGCCAAAGAACGCGCAATTAATTCAACTATATGAATTGATACAACAGGAACATGCCTGCTCCCTAAAAAAGCAATCCTTCTTTTCCCCTCGTTTTTCAACAAGGCCAATTCCTGAGCGAGAGTATCAACTCGTCCCAATGCAGGAAGATCGAGTGATCGACTCAAGGACATCCTAATTCAGATAATTTAAAGTTAGCCACTATTCATGAACTCAAGAAGAAATTCCTAAAGTTTTAAAGATTCGATCAAGATCACAATGTTCTTGTACTAATCGAAAAGCGTAAGTAGCTTTGACTGTCTCATGAAGACGAACATGACCAAAAGCTTGTTCAATAACTTCAACTGTTGAGAGAGTATCTCTATCAACTTTTAGCAATGGGACATCTAATTCTTCTGATCTATTAATTAATTGTGGTAATGGTTCGCCAGCACCTGTCAGTATCAAGCATTGAGTAGAGGCTTCCAAAGCCGCTAATTGGATATCTGTTCGATCAGCTCCCGTCACTACTGCCATATTTCGTCTTCTTCTAAAGAATTCCATTGCAGAATTAACACTCATCGCGCCAATACTCAACGTCTCGACCATTAGCTCAAGCCT
The DNA here is from genome assembly GCF_047305155.1 of Prochlorococcus sp. MIT 0916. GTDB lineage: Bacteria > Cyanobacteriota > Cyanobacteriia > PCC-6307 > Cyanobiaceae > Prochlorococcus_B. The sequence continues at coordinate 1,249,337 of NZ_CP138980.1, read as the reverse complement.
GTCAGAGCAACAAATAACTCGAGCATTTAAACGTCTCACCAATTCTTCAACAGTGACACTCCTTAATAAAGGTGACCTCGGCATTACTCCAAAGACATCTAAACCTAGTGAATTAAGAGATGGAACTATATTTTCTTTTATATCTTTGATTTGCTCAGGGTTAACAGCATTTAAAACAACACCACACAGATGCTCTCCTAATTGATTTTTAGCTTCCAATAAAGCTTCAACACTTCTACTATCTTGCCAAAAATGAGCTAGTAAAACTTTAGCGTTTAAACCTTTAGCAAGTTGACTGAGACTTAATCCATACAAGAGTCCTTCGTGCAAGCTACCTGCTGCTTCAAGAATATTGATAGCCTCATCTGAAGAATCAAGAGATGATTTTAAGTCATCAAATTTAATCCCAGCATCTAAAGTATTATCTTGAATCCTCTGACTGGCAGTAGCAGCGGCCAAAAATTGAATGGAAGGAATTAAATTCTCGACTGATAATTTTAATGTTTCGCCAACAAACCTAACATCATCATCAATCATATCTAGCATGTCTCCTTTTTCAGAGACATTTAATTCTAGGCTTGTGGCTAATGGTTTACCAAATCTAACCAAATAATTTGAAGCAATTAAATTTCTTGCTATGCCAAGAACTAATGCTGACTTACCGCTAAAAGGTTCACATGATCCAATTAGAAAAGTCTTGCTCATTAATTAAAGACCTGATGAGAGATTAATTACTTTACAAGTTTAGGCTTTTTGAAAAAGTTCTCAACACTAAAACTGTATAAAATTCTAATTAGACAAAAATTCTCCACTAATTCCTAATTTTTTGCAAGAAATACAATGGATTCAACTAAATGATGAAAAACTTGTCATCCACCTCAAGGTTTAAAGGTTCAAAAATTGCCATAACCGGTGCGAATGGAAGTCTTAGCAAGTCTCTTATAAAAGAATTGAAAAGGAAAGGAGCTCATGTGGTTGGCTTAACTCACAACAAAACAAATAATAGTAACTCCGGTGAAAGCACTCCGGATGATTGGATTGTTTGGTCATGCGGAAAAGAAAAACTCCTTTCAAGAAGCCTTGTTAATATTGATATTTTAATACTTAATCATGGATTCAATCCAAAAGAAATGATTGGTTCAAATGAAATAAATCAAGCTATAGAAATAAATTCACTTAGTCACTGGAGATTAATAGAAATCTTTGAGGATTTAGCATTATCTAATAATAATTCAAAGGAAGTATGGATAAATACATCAGAAGCTGAGTTTCAAATAGCTTTTAGTCCGGTATATGAAATAACGAAACGTCTAATAGGTGAACTTGTAAGTTTAAAAAAAAGTAAGTTATTACTGGAAAAAACAAATTACTTTATTATCAAAAAATTAATATTAGGCCCTTTCAAATCTCGATTGAACCCACAAGGTATTATGAAACCAGAATTTGTAGCAAAAAAAATAGTCCAAAAAGCAGAAAAAGATGACTATCTAATAATAGTAACTCCAAACCCAATAACATATTTATTAATGCCAATCATTGAATCATTTAGAAGATTATATACTCTCTTAATAAAGAGAATTTACTCAAAATGATACTTTTAAAAGTTAATGAAAGTAATTCAGTCTCCTCTATCGGTAAGTATCTCGAAACCATTTTTCGTTACTAAAACTGTATGTTCCCATTGAGCAGATAGGTTTCCATCTTTTGTAATTACTGTCCATCCATCACGCAGTGTCTTACAGTATTTTGACCCAAGATTAATTATAGGTTCTACTGCAATCGTCATACCCTCTCTTAGCGTGACATTTGGTAAATCATTAGTTCTAAAATTAAATACTGAGGGTTCTTCATGAAGATTCCGACCTACTCCATGTCCGGTATAATCCTCCACAACGCTAAAACCATTAGCTTTAACGTAATCTTCTATCGCTCCTGCTATGTCTAGAAGTTTATTTTTTGGCTTTATTTGATTTATTCCCAGAATTAAAGCTTCTTTCGCAACTCTACTTAATTCTATTGCTTCCTCTGAAGTTTTACCCACACAAATAGTTATACAGCTATCTCCATGATATCCATTATAAAAAGCTCCTGTATCTACTTTAAGTAAATCTCCATCACTAATAATTTTTGTCTTACTTGGAATTCCATGAACAACCTCATTATTTATACTTGAACATATACTACCAGGAAAACCATGGTAGCCTTTAAAACTTGGCACGGCATTGTGATCTCTTATTCGCTTTTCTGCATAATTATCTAGATCCATAGTAGACATTCCAGGTTTAACGAGATCTCTAATTTCACTGAGTACAGTTGCAACAATTTTGCTAGATTTACGCATAATTGCTATCTCTCTTGAAGACTTAATTTCAACTCCTCTTCTTTGTTGAATAACAGGGCCCTTATTAATAGGAATTTTTGAATTTGCTGAAGAAAGAAGATCAGAGAATAGTTTCATTGTTCAGGGAAAAAGTAAACGCCTCAAAATTTGGATCTTATTAACAATCTAATACTAGTTAAACTATCAAATGGATAGCTGGCATTTTATAAAAAAAAATCTTTTCTTTAATAAAAATTCTATAGAAAAAAAAATGTTTTCAAAGACTAGTTTTTTTTTTACGAGCAATCAATAACTAAGTAAAAGCCAAATGGGATATTCTTGGTCAGATCGGGATGACAAGACCAGATATATAAAAAATTTTTATTTTGAGAAACAAGCGGTTACAATATGTGTTCGGTCAAATTAAGAGTAATTGGCGATGTCCGTTGATTCAAAAGAGCCCTCTTCTGAAGAGCTAAAAGTTGAAGATGAATCAAATGCTCCAAAGGATTCTGGAGTAAAAGATGCTTCAGAAGCAAAATCCAAGGGGAAGAAAGTTTCAATAAAAAAGCTCTCTCCTGCAGAAATAATAAAGACTTTTGAAGATACGCAACTAAGCAAAGATCTCCCTGATATCTACGTTGGAGATACTGTTCGTGTTGGTGTCCGAATAAGTGAAGGGAATAAAGAGAGGGTTCAGCCCTACGAAGGTGTTGTAATAGCTAAGCGTCATGGAGGGATTCATCAAACAATCACAGTAAGGCGAATTTTTCAAGGTATAGGAGTTGAAAGAATTTTTCTGGTTCATAGTCCTCAAGTTGCATCCATTAAGGTTGAGCGCCGAGGTAAAGTAAGAAGAGCGAAGCTTTTTTATCTGCGTGAGCGAGTGGGCAAAGCCACACGCGTAAAGCAGCGCTTCGACCGCTGAGGTTTCGGCCTCCTCAATCAAAAGTCATTGTTCAACAATGACTTAAAGGGTATAAAAATGCGCCGTTAGTTCAGTTGGTAGAACGCAGGTCTCCAAAACCTGATGTCGGGGGTTCAAGTCCTCCACGGCGCGTTCGCAAACCCTTTCTGCAGTTACTTTTTTAAAGAATGGAGTTGGATCTTCAACCTGGCGATGTCGTAAAAGTTCTTGAATCAGCCGCATTAGGCTGGGTCAGGGCTCGAGTTATTCGTGTAAAATCAGGTGGCCGAGTTGTAGTGCAAAGTGACCAAGGCCGCGAGTTCACCGCTCGTGGTAATCAAGTTAGGCTCATAGAGCCTGCAGGTTTTCGCCCTTAAAAGTCATCTACTTATATAGTTTTGTTTCATGAGAATCTCTTTTAATAGAGAGTTAGCTTGAAAAAAACCTTATAAAGATAGTTATTAAGTCAACAATATTAATCCTTAGTTGACTAGAAGGCATTTTTAGGATGATACTCATTGGGTTACTACAAAGTATTTCTAATGATAAATAGAATCCTTTGTAAGGCCTAAAGCTGGGACCGTAGTTCAACTGGTTAGAGCACCGCCCTGTCACGGCGGAAGTTGCGGGTTCGAATCCCGTCGGTCCCGTATTTCAATCGAATTAGCACTTTGGAAGTTAGGGTAAGATTGGCACCAAGTCCTACTGGAACACTTCATCTAGGCACAGCAAGAACGGCGCTATTTAATTGGCTATTTGCAAAAAAAGAGAGTGGAACTTTTCTCTTAAGAATTGAAGATACTGATATTGAAAGATCAAAAGAGGAGTATATAAAAAATATATATGATGGACTCCAGTGGCTAGGACTTAACTGGGATGAATCCCCCACAATTCAAAGTAAAAGAGTAAATGAGCATAAGCAAATTATAAAAAATCTAATCGCTAGAGGATTTGCATATAGATGTTATGCATCAGAAGCTGAACTAGATGAAATGAGAGAAACTCAAAAGAGAAATGGTTTGGCTCCAAAATATGACAACAGGCACAGAAATCTAACACCAGAACAAGAATCAGAGTTTATAGAAGCTGGAAGAGAACCTGTTATCAGATTCAAAATCAGTGATCAAAAATTAATTTCATGGAATGACTTAATTCGTGGTGAAATGACTTGGAGTGGAAAAGATTTAGGCGGTGACATGATCATTGCAAGAAGAGCGCCAGCAGATTCAATTGGCGACCCCTTATACAATTTAGTTGTTGTAGCAGATGATTCAGCAATGAAAATCTCTCATGTAATAAGGGGAGAAGATCATCTTGCAAATACAGCAAAGCAAATTCTTCTTTACGAAGCTCTCGATCTAAATATTCCAGTTTTCGCCCATACTCCTTTAATTCTTAATTCTGAAGGTAAAAAGCTTTCAAAAAGAGATGGGGTTACTTCTATTTCTGAATTCAAAAAGATGGGTTATACATCTGAAGCAATGGCAAATTATATGACTTTACTTGGCTGGTCTGTTCCAGAGGGAATAGATGAAAGATTCAAAATTTCAGAAATTTCAGAAATTTTCAGTTTTAAAAAGGTTAACAAAGCTTCAGCAAAATTTGATTGGGACAAATTGAACTGGCTCAACTCTCAAGTAATCCATGAAATGTCAACCGAAACTCTTTTGGAAAATTTAGATCCTTTATTTAAAGAAAAAGGTTGGAATCTACCAAGTCAAGAATGGGGGAAAGATCTTGTAGGTTTAATAGGACCATCTATGGTTCTTATTAATGATGGAGTTGATCAAGCTAAACCTTTTTTTGAAGAGCCAGAATTATGTAATGACGGAAAAAAGCAATTGGAAATAAAAGAAGTAAAAATAATTTTGAAGTTTCTTCTTGAAAAGATGGAAAACTTTGATGCTGCATCCTTTAGTAAAGAGGAAGCGCTTTGTCTAATTAATCAAGCAACAAAAAACTGCGAAGTAAAAAAAGGTTTTGTTATGAAAAGTCTTAGAGCTGCACTTTTTGGAACTCTTAATGGACCTGATCTAATTCAAAGTTGGGTTTTACTCTCAAGGTTCAGTAAAGATAGAACCCGCATTAGTCGGTTTATCTAGCGTTTTATCTTCATCCAATAAACCCAACATCTTTGCTATGGGTTGAGCTGTTAAACCTTGTATCCCTACTGTCATTAATATTGTCAAAAAAACTAATCCCTGAAGTTTTCCTGCCCCTAAAACGCCTGCTTGTTCCAACCTAATTGAAAACAATGAGGCAACTGCTGCTGTAACAATTCCACGAGGAGCTAACCAACCAAGAAACAATCTTTGTTTATTATCAAGCGGTAATCCATAGGTTGCTATGGATACAGCTATTGGCCTCACAATAACCATCAAAAAAAGTACGCACGTTATACCTCCCCAACCCAAAGGACTCAATTCCCCCCATGAGACATCTGCTGCTAGTAGAGGGAAAAGCATAGTTATCGCTAACTGTGCTAATTCTCTTATTAATTTATCAAGTTCATTCGCCTCTGTAGAAGGTCTTTGTCCTACAACAAAGCCTGCTGCCACAGAAGCAGGTAATCCTGATTCAGGTAATAGCCATTCACATACTCCATAAAGTAAAAAAATAACCCCAAGAGTTAGTTGCAACCTGATCCCTACATAAGGCTCAGATCTTAAGCGCTTCAAACCTTCTGAAAGCAATAGGCCTGCAATTGAACCAATTAAAACTCCTCCTCCAAGCCTTGAAAGTAAACCAAGAAGTAGCTCTCTCCATCCATGCAGGTCTCCTACAACAAGCTCTAGCAATAGAAGTGCAAGCACTGCTCCTATAGGTTCAAGAATTAAACCTTCAGCTTCAAGCACATCACTTAATGGTGATGCAAGTCGAATTTGTCGAACCAATGGCGTTACAACAGTTGGTCCGGTAGCAAGAACAATTGCGCTGTAAACACCTGCGACGGACCAATCAAGACCTGCTAACCAATGTGCAGCAAGAAATCCAGCTGCCAATGAAATAATTAATCTTATCGAAGAAATTCTTAGAACTATTGACTTTATTGCCCCTCCAGGAAATCGAAGATTTAAACCACCATCAAATAAAACAAGGCTTACCAATAAACCCACGATTGTCTCCAACCCCTTACCAAGATCTAATGGTTCAACCAATCCAAGGCCTGATCTTCCAATCAATAAACCAGATAGCAACAATAAAACTACCCCAGGAAGTCCTGTTAGCACTGATAATAATCTTGCTCCAGCTCCAGAAAAAACTGTGATGCCCCAGAGCAAGCCCAGCCGCTCAGGAGTCATAAATAACTAGCAATGAAGACATAAGCGAGTATCCATTAAATCTACCTAAGAAAATAAATAAGTTAATAAGCTAAATTTACTTACATATTCTTCTACAGTAGCAATCCTTTCAGTCCAAAAATTATTTATAGATTCTAATTTAAAAAACAACTGACAAAACCATTTAAAAATTACTGAGCAAATGGTCTTAAGATAGATTCATTAGGCATATAAAGTGGATGGCGAGGGTTCCCTTTTTTACTAAGTCCCAAACTAAAAGCACGCTTAGGATAATTATTTTCGTTTGAATTTGAAAAGTTTTTAATTAATTCTAGAACTTCACGATCACGACCATTTAATTGGCCTTTGTCTCCCCATCCTAACCATAAATCACAATTAATATTTTCCCTCCAAAATAGTAATGATTTTAAAATAATTAAATCATTATTTTTTCCTATTGGATCATTGCTTTTTGATAGTCGAAAAGGAGCCTTAGAGATCAATCCAAAGAGATTAATTATATAGATATTTTTGTAATTCCATCTGGAACAAAAATTAATTATCCTAATAAGAGTCCTATCATTATTAGATGAATTCGCGTTTGAAGGATTTAAGCCAATAAAAACTACTGTCTTCTTACCAGTCTTCAACTCTCTTTTTAAGATCCATCTATAAGATCTACATTCACTAAATAAGCAAAATGACAAGCAAAAAATAAAAATAAAAGGATATCATAAAGTTAATCTATTTTTCTAGCTAGAAAAAATCAAATTTGATCCTAAAAGAATAGTTAATACAATAATTAAACCTGCTATTGCTATTCGACCATTCCATATCTCAGCTTGTGGAGTGAATCCTCTTTTCCAGGAATTAAGTTCACGTGAGCTTGCCTCCCTCGTGGATTTATTTGTTTCATTTCCTTGATTTAAAGACATTAGAAAAAAATTAAAAGCTTCAAAATATTGATTAAAAAGGAGGTTTAGGATCGTAAAGCAAATCGGATTTTTCTAAAGGCCATCGAGGAGAAACACCTAATTCCATTGAACTTTGAGTGTTTGGTGATGACAATCTTAACAAAGCTGCCGCCCCAATCATTGCTGCATTATCAGTACAAAATTCCATAGGCGCAAGAGCAACGTCAATTGATTTTTCAGATGCTTGGGAAAGCATCATTTTCCTTAATCGCACATTTGCTGCGACCCCTCCAACCAAGACAAGAGAAGTTAAACCTTGATCAAGGGCACAACGCAAGCTCCTCTCAACTAATACCTCAGCCACTATGTATTCAAAACTTGCAGCAATATCCTCTATTGGTAATTTTATATTTTCTGACTTGAGCTTTTCTATTTGACGAAAAACAGCCGTTTTTAAACCACTAAAAGAAAAGTCATATGGATAAAAACCACCTCCAGGCTTAGAAACTCTACCTTTTGGGAATGAAAACTTTTTTGGATCTCCAGATTCAGCTATTTTTTGAATTGCTGGCCCCCCTGGATATGAAAGCCCCAGCAGTCTTGCAACTTTATCAAAAGCTTCTCCAGCTGCATCATCATGACTTCTACCAAGACGTTGATACTTATGTTGAACATCAACTTTTATCAATTCAGTATGACCTCCACTAACCAATAAAACCAAGAAAGGAGGTTTAGGATGATTTTCTGCCAAATATATTGAAGAAAGATGTCCCTCCAAATGATGAATTCCTAAAAATGGAATTTGATGCAAATTAGCCAAAGTTCTTGCCGTAATTGATCCGATCAAGAGTGAACCTGCTAATCCTGGAGTAACAGTTGCTGCTACTGCATCTATATCTTTTATCTGTAATTTTGATTTTGCAAAAACTTCTTCAATTAAAAATGGAAGATTTTCCAAATGTCTTCTTGAAGCAATTTCAGGGACAACGCCACCCCAATTAGAATGTTCTGCTACTTGAGAAGCTATTTCATTAGCTATCAAATCAATTTTTCCTTTTTCATCCGAAACTAATGCCGCCGCCGACTCGTCACAACTTGTTTCGAGGGATAAAATTATTGACATTTATAGCTTGTGATCAACTAAGTTTAGTATTGAAATCCCATTAAAACAGGGCAACAGATAAAAATCAGAACTCATGAGTCGTCTTTTATCAATTCTACTTTCAGCATTTCTCTTCTTAGGAATAGCTCCTATAGCCAATGCAAGACCAGGTCCAGCACTAAATGCTGATAGAGCTCCTACAGATTTCACTGCTTCTGCTTTGGTATCCTGCGCTGATAATCCTCGTTTTCAAGAGAGAGCAAGCACAGCTTCCACAGATCAGGCCATAAAAAGATTTGAAAGATATAGCAAAGCATTATGCGGAGATGATGGTCTTCCTCATTTAATAATCGGTCCTCCCATAGAACCTTGGGGTGCATGGTTTAACCGAGGTCATGAAGGAGATCTACTTATACCTGGAGTAATGTTTATATATATTGCTGGAATTATTGGTTGGTCTGGAAGGGAGTATGTAAGAGCTGTTAGAGGCAAAAAGAATGCTGCAGAATATGAAATTATTATTGACACTGATTTAGCTTGGCAATGCTTGAAGAGAGGAGCAGCTTGGCCTCTCCAAGCTAATAGAGAAGGAAAGAATGGAGAGCTTAGGGAAAAAGACAATAATGTTTCACTTAATGGTCCAAGAGGCTAAAAATTATTTATTTAATTAAAAAAATCACTTAATTTTTCAATCATGTTTCAATTATTTCGTACTAAATGGTTTAGATCAGCCCCAGTCGTATCAGCGATTTGGATCACTCTAACAGCTGGTATTATTGTTGAATTTAATAGATTTGTGCCAGACTTGCTTTTCCACCCAATGTCTTTTTAAAAATAAAAATCACTATTTAAATTTAAATTTTCAATCCCATTAAGCCTTCAATTTCTTTGAAGGCTTTTTCGATATCTACATTAATAACTACAGCGTCAAACTCTTTTATCGCAATAAGTTCCTGCTTGGCTATCGCCAAGCGGTCTCTGATAGCTTCCTCAGTCTCAGTTCCTCGACCTCTAATTCTTTTTTCAAGTTCAGCTAAATTAGGCGGGGCCAAAAATATTTGTAATGCTCTAGGAAAAGACTTTCGAATTTGTCGGGCCCCCTCTAATTCAATTTCAAGAAGAACATTAGTTCCTTTTTCTATTTTTTCTTGAACTATTTTTTTTGGAGTTCCATAAAAATTATTAGAGAATGAAGCCCACTCCAGGAAACCTTTTTTATCAATTTTTTCTTGAAAATCTTTCTTTTCTAAGAAGAAGTAATGCTCTCCATCAACTTCTCCAGATCTTGGTTGACGAGTAGTAGAAGATATAGAAAGCCATACATCACTATGACTTTCAAGGATTTTCCTAACAATTGTTCCTTTACCTACCCCGCTTGGGCCAGTAAGAACAGTAAGATTTCCTAAAGATGACATAAACAAATCCTATCTAATTTACCTAGCAAAGGTTAATTAAATTAATCATAAAATTAAAAGGATGATAGATGAGCAAAGTTCCAATTCAAATAATGGACTTAACAACCCTTAAAGCGGTTGTATTTGAACTTAGCGAGGAAATAGTCCCAAGTAGATTTGAGAATGCACAGCAAATTGATTCACATACTCTTCAATTAGGATTTAGAACACTAGAGAACCTTACATGGATAGAAATTAGCTGGCTTGCTGAGTCTCCTCGAATTGTCCAAATACCATCTCCAAAAAGATATGGTGAGAAAAGCACATTAGCGAAACAACTAAAACATTTATTAGTCAATTTAGCTTTGGTAGAGATAAAACAAACTGGGTTTGAAAGAATAGTAAAGTTTAAATTCTCTAGCAGACCTGGTAAAGAAATTGAGAAAGAAATGGTAGTCGAGTTAATGGGTAAACACAGTAATATTTTACTTTTAGACAGATCAAGCAAAGTAATTACTCTTGGGAAACAAATAAAAGAAAATCACTCAAGACTAAGACCAATAAGAACTGGAGATATTTACAAGTCTCCTCCAGCTCTTAAAGGATTAGCCCCTAAGCTATCTGAATCATTTCATTCATGGAAAGATAATATATGCTTGGTTCCATCAACATTCAAGAAATGCCTTAAAGATACCTACCAAGGAATAAGTCCAGCTCTAACATTACAAATAGCAAGCAATAATTACAATGAAGCAATTAATATAATAAACCAATCGGTAACAAGTATTGAATTAACAACATGGGAATTAATATATAAAAGATGGAAGAATTGGATAGTAGATATTGAGAATAATAATTACACTATAAATTTCGATGGGCCTACTGATTTTGTAGTTTGGGGAGAAGGCAAATCAAAGGTTGAGAATACAAAAATTGGTCTTAGCCTTGGCATATATTATTCAAATAAAATTATAGATAGGAAAATAAATTCTATTAGAGAAAAATTAAAATATGATCTCCAAAAGTCAAAAGATAGTGAATTAAAGAAACTAGAAGTGCAGCAATTGCTAATTAAAAATATTTCTGAATATATAACCATGCAAAGCAAGGCTAATAATATTCTAAGCTTGAAATCCCCAACGAAGAAGCAAATAATTGAGGCTCAGAATTTATTCAAAGAAGCTAAAAGGAAAAAAAGATCTAGAGAATCAATTCTAAATAGAGTTGAATTTCACAAGAAGAAAATATCTGAGATTGAATATTGTGAGTTATTTCTTGATTCATTAATATATGAGAATAATGGGGCTAGTAAAAATAAACTAGATTCAATTATTGAACTTAAAGAAGAGGTAGAAGAATATATTTGCATTAAAAAAAATTCATACAAGTTTAAATCAAATAGAAAAAAGGAACAGGCTTCAACTATAAAAGAGATTAAAAGTCCTAGCGGTCTAAAGATTCAAATAGGTTCCAATAACAGGCAAAACGAATTAATTAGTCTAAGGAAAGGGAAAAAAGGAGATCTTTGGTTTCATGCTCAAGAGACACCTGGAAGCCATGTTGTACTTAAATCATCCAATGGTCTTTTTGATGATAAAGATATTGAGTTAGCTGCTGATCTTGCTTCTTTCTTTAGCCGTGCGAGAGGTAACAAGCTTACACCAATAATTATGGTTCCAATTGAAAATCTACAAAGGATTTCAGGGTCCTTACCTGGAACTGTTAGTCATAGGGATGGGAAGGTCATATGGGGAAAAGCTGAGAGGGCTGCGAAATATTTCCACCAGAAGTGAACTTCAATGACTTACTATCAGCTTCATTAGACCAGTTTAAAATGATTGACTTTTTGCTAGGCACGCATGAGTTTCTTGGTAATCACACTTTCCCAGAGTTTTTAATTGGATATTTATTTGGTGCTGCTTTAATCATCGGTGCTCCCACAGTCTTTCTTTTATTAGCATTTACAAGCGCCTTAATGAAAACCAATGGGAAAATGGGAGGCTATAAAGAATATGCGAGTTATGGTGAATCTTCACTAAATGATTGTCCTCCTTTTATTTTGCCTGACCCAACAAAAAACAATTAAAAGACTCTTTCCAGATAGACAAATTATCAATAATTTATCAATTCTAAAATATCTAGAAAATCTCTTAGTTACTACTTACAAACTAAATTTGCTACTAAAATAAGCTTATTAAGCTAAATCCAACTGAATAGTTCAAACAAAAACGAAAATATTTTAAAAGCTCCTCCTCCTATAAAAATCGAGGAAAAAGCTGATTCATGTGAGGCATCTCAAAGCTTTGAAATGCCTTTAGTAGATCATCTTGAAGAACTTCGTCAAAGGATCCTAAAAAGTCTTATTGCAGTTCTTCTTTCATCAGGTTTTTGCTTGTTGTTTGTAAGGAAGCTCGTACAAGCATTAGAGATACCAGCGGGGAAAATACAATTTTTACAAGTAGCGCCTGGTGAATTTTTATTTACTTCAATAAAAGTTGCGGGTTATGGAGGGCTTACTCTTTCTCTTCCTTTTATACTTTACCAATTTTTAAAGTTCATCCTTCCGGGTCTAACTGAAAAAGAGAAGCTTTTAATAGCACCATCAGTTGCAGGTTCAGCAATTTTATTTTTCTTAGGAATTTTATTTGCTTGGAAGGCCTTGATACCTGCAGCTTTGGGATTTCTAATAAATTATGGGGCCGATGTGGTTGAACCACTATGGTCAATAGAAAAATATTTAGATTTTGTCCTTCTACTCATGCTTTCAACTGGTTTAGCCTTTCAATTACCAATACTTCAATTAATTTTAGGTTTCTTTGAAATAATTTCTTGGAAAAAGATGTTATCTGCGTGGAGATTTGTAGTGATGGCCTCAGCTATTGCAGGAGCTGTTCTAACTCCATCAACTGATCCCATAACCATGCTTCTTTTATCATCATCGATAACTTTTTTGTTTTTTATTGGAATTGGTTTAGTTGCTATAACGACAAATCTCAAAGTACAAATTCGTCCATCCTTTGATCCATAGGCAAAGCCAATGTAATTGCTTTGCCTAGTCTTGGTTTAGCCTGAACATTTTCCAGCCAATTTCTAACAAATTTGGATTGGCCGGCACGGTTAATTATTTCTAAGGTTCGATTTAAATTTTCTTTAAAGGTCTCTTCATCTATTGGAAAAGACTGTTGTTCTAAAAAGCCCCACATCATTTGCAAATATATTCGGTCTCTTTTTATTAACAATCTCAAATCATATGTTACGCCCCAGCGCCTTCTTAAGCACTCCATTACTTCTTCTGCTTCCAATGGAATTGAAGAAGAGTAACGACCAGAATTTGACGCGTTAAATTCAAAACTCATTTCAAAACCTAGTCTTGGCAGAGATTAATAACCCTTTATGTGTCCATTTTGGTCTAATATCTATGTATAGGTGAACGTCTGTAATGACACAAATGACAACTGCAGATGTGCCCTCAATGGGCAGAAGGCAGTTTATGAATCTGCTTACCTTTGGAACAGTTACAGGGGTTGCTTTAGGAGCGTTATATCCAGTAGCCCAATACTTCACTCCATATAGGTCCGGTGGTGGAGGTGGCGGAACAAATGCAAAAGATGAGTTAGGAAACAATGTAAGTGCAACTGGTTGGCTATCAACCCACCCAGTTGGTGATAGAAGTTTGGTCCAAGGACTTAAAGGGGATCCAACCTACCTAATAGTTGAGGGTGAAGATGCAATTACTAGTTACGGAATTAATGCTATTTGTACTCACCTTGGTTGTGTAGTGCCATGGAATAGTGGAGCAAATAAATACATGTGTCCATGTCATGGAAGTCAATACGATTCCACAGGAAAAGTTGTAAGAGGACCAGCCCCTCTATCTCTAGCGATAGCTCATGTCTCAGTTGAGGATGATCAAGTTCTAGTGAGTCAGTGGACAGAAACTGATTTTCGAACTGGTACTGATCCTTGGTGGGGATGATAAACAAATGAAAAAAAACTTCAATGCCATTTCTAAAACCATGAGTCGATCATTAAAACTTTTTATCTTTTCAGTTTTTATTGGATTTTCAATATTTGTAATTCCTCAACCAACTTGGGCATACCCATTTTGGGCTCAGCAAAAATTTGATAATCCTAGAGAGGCAACTGGAAAAATTGTTTGCGCCAATTGTCATGTAGCAAGTATGCCAACAAGAGCTGAAGTACCTCAGGCAGTTGCTGCTGATAGTGTTTTCAAAACAGTCGTAGAAATACCTTATAAAAAGGACCTGCAAGAAATTGGAGCTGATGGAAGCAAAGTTCCTCTCCAAGTTGGAGCCGTAGTAATGCTTCCAGATGGATTTAAGCTCGCTCCTCAAGAAAGATGGACTGATGAAATAAAAGAAGAGACACAAGGTGTTTACTACACCCAATACAGCGAAGAACAAGAAAATATTATTTTAGTAGGCCCTTTACCTGGCGATCAAAACAGAGAGATTGTCTTCCCTGTATTATCGCCTGATCCTAGAAAAGACAGCAAATATAATTTTGGAAAGTATTCAATTCATGTAGGAGGGAATAGAGGCAGAGGTCAAGTTTATCCAACTGGTGAGAAGAGCAATAACAATTTGTTTACTGCAACAAATTCAGGGACAATAACCTCAATAGAAACAAACGAAGATGGAACTCAAATAATTAATCTAAACAATGAAGAAGGAGAAAGTTTTACTGAAAATCTTCCTGCTGGGACTTCATTATTAATAAAAGAAGGAGATACTATTGAGAAAGGTGCGGAATTAACTGAAGACCCAAATGTTGGAGGTTTTGGTCAACTTGACAAGGAAATAGTTTTACAAAGTAAGGCAAGAGTTATTGGAATGATAATTTTCTTTATTGGAGTTGGCTTATCCCAAATAATGCTAGTTCTTAAAAAGAAACAAGTAGAAAAAGTTCAAGCTGCTGAAGGACTATAAATTCAAATAGTTGATGGAACATATTTTTTTAGCGCTTAGATCACCTGGGCCTGAGTTTTTTCAACTGGGCCCTTTTTCATTAAGGTGGTATGGATTGCTAATAGCTATTTCAGTTTTATTAGGTTTAAATTTATCAGGAGAATTAGCTTTAAAAAAAGGACTAAAAAAAAGCCTTATTAGCGATTTACTACCTATTTTAGTTTTGGCATCCGTGATTGGTGCAAGAATTTATTATGTTGCATTTGAATGGAGAAACTACACTGGTAAAAACTTCTGGAGTTCTATTTATTTCCTGAACTTAAATATTCCTATTCCCAGTGCAATAGAAATTTGGGGAGGAGGAATTGCAATTCATGGTGCACTGATTATGGGTACATTATCCATTGTATTTTTTTGTCGCTGGAGAAAAGAACCTTTTTGGGATGTTATAGACGTTTTGGTCCCCTCAGTTGCATTAGGCCAAGCAATAGGTAGATGGGGGAATTTTTTTAATAATGAAGCTTTTGGGATACCTACAAATTTACCCTGGAAATTATTTATACCTTTTAGATTTAGACCAGAAATATTCTCGTCGCAAGATTATTTTCACCCTACCTTTCTTTATGAATCAGTATGGAATATTTTTGTTTTTGGCATACTGATTTTTCTTTTTAAAAAGGCAAATAAAAGAAAACTTAAGCTACCATCTGGCAGCTTAAGTTGCTTATATTTAATCACTTACAGTTTAGGCAGGTTTTGGATAGAAGCCTTAAGAACTGATCCTCTCTGCTTGGGTGGGGTGCCACCTTTTTGCGAAGGAGGACTACGAATAGCACAATTGATTAGCTTATTTTTAATTAGTGCAGGTTTATTAGGAATATGGAGAATTTATATTTCTAAAAAAGCCCTCCCTGATCCATCCTTGATTAATGAGAGAAATCAATGAATCCGATTTCAATTGTAGGAGCAGGCCCTGGCGCTTTAGACTTAATGACAATAAGAGCTCAACAAAGACTAAAATCAGCCGATGTTCTTGTTTGGACAGACTCTCTAATCCCTCTACAAATAACTAAACTTGTCAAAGATGATTGTGAAAAGATAAAGACAAGTTCATTAACTCTAGAAGAGATACTTTTAATCTTAATTAAAAAGCATAAGGAAGGGAAAAGAATTGTTCGTCTCCATGATGGTGATCCTTGCTTATATGGAGCCATCTCAGAACAAATATGTAAATTAAATGATGAAGGAATTGAGGTGGAAGTAGTTCCTGGAGTAAGTGCCTATCAAGCAACAGCAGCGACTTTAGGATTCGAGCTGACAATTCCAGATTTAACCCAAACAATAATACTTAGCAGAGCTGATGGCAGGACAGGCAAGCCAGAGAAGGAAAGTCTTCAAAAACTAGCATCTATACAATCATCTTTATGTCTTTACCTAAGTGCAAGACATGTAAAAGAAGTGCAATCAATACTTATAAAGTATTATCCTGCGAATACTCCTGTAGCAATTGCATATAGAGTAACTTGGCCAGATGAATGGATAAAAGTTATACCTTTGAGTGAGATGGCAAAAATTTCTCAAGAACAAAATTTAATCAGAACAACTTTATATATAATTAGTCCAACATTAAAGATAGGTAATAATAGATCAAAGCTTTATAATCCTTCTCATTCACATTTATTTAGGCCGAGTTAAAGAGCAAAACTACGGAATATATTATAACTATCATTAAAGCTAAAGATAAATTATCTTTTAGAGACAAACGACTTTACAGAGCCTTTAGAATATACTTGGTACACAAAAGGGTTTAATTGAAAAAAAGTGAAGAAAGAAAAAGCGATACTAATCAAGTCGCAAATAAAAAATCTGCATTACGAACTGTTGGTGAGTTTCTGAGAGAAGCTCGACAAGCTAGAAATCTTTCAGTAGAGGATCTATCCTCCTCACTCAGAATTGGGAAAGAACAATTGATTGCACTTGAATCAGGAGATGAAAGCGCACTTCCCGAAGAAGTTTTTATAAGAGCAATGGTTCGAAGAATAGCCGAGAAATTAAACTTAGATACAAGTTTTATTCTTGAAGAGCTCAATAAAAAGAGAAACAATGAGTCCAAACCTAGCCCAGTGATTAAGAAGAAAAATACTAGAAAAAGTAGAAATTTTAATCCATTTAGCATTGTAATTTTATCGGGTACTTTAGGATTACTTGCTTCAATTATGCTATTAAAATATATTCAAAAATTGCAAAATGATTCGATTAATCCTCAGCGAAGTGATATCTTTTTATTAGACAAAAAGATATCTTCTTAAAGGATATTTATATCAACATCCTTAATTGTCTTAATTAGTAAAATTGCCTTAGTTAAGCTCCATCTCTCAAGATCTAAATTTTGGCCTAAGTCATTAGGAATCAGCTCTATATTAATTTTTTTATTATTAGCTTCAATCACTATCTTTGATATTAAAGGTTCTGGCCTTCTATCCAAAGCGCATGAAAGGCGAAGAAGTAAAGACATTTCATTTACCAAACTTCGTTGACTTTCATTCACCAGTAATTGCCAAGATTCATGTCTTTTTTTTGGGAAACTTTTCCTGTGATACCTTGCAATAGCAGCGACCATTAAATGCTCACTTTGAGAATAGCCTAAGAGCTCTCCATTTTTAATTAAATACCACGAATGCTTATGATAGGCACTTATATTTATATGTTTTCCACAGGCATGAAGCTTAGCTGCTGCCCACAAAAGATCTCTACCTTCACCATTATCATTATGCAAAATCCCCCTAGTCTGATCATAAAAAGTAAGAGCAAATTCTGATACTCTTTTTGATCTTTTTGAATTAACACCAAATCTTTTTGATTGATGAATAACTGTTCTTTCTCTTATTGATCCTTGAAAGCTCAACTGATCTTTTAAATAATTATTTCGACACATCCAATCAACAACTAATCCTTCCCGCAGAGCTCTTTCGCTTAAAATAATTTCATTAACATTAACCATATTCATTATGGTTTGCAAAATCAAAGCACCTGGAACAATAATCTCAGATCTTCTTTCACTTAATGAGGATAATTGACTTCGTTCAGAAGGTGTCATTTTTATTAATTGACTAACAATTTCATCCAAATTATTTTTTGTGATTTTATATCCTTGTAATTTTGATTGAATATGATTTTCTTTGTTAGATATTAACGACCCAATAGCCATTGCAGTTCCACTAGTTGCAACTAAAACTGGTATTTCGCCTACTTCAATCCTATTAGAAACTTTATCAATCGCAGACTCCATAGAGCCTCTGATAAATGACCTTAAAAACAATTCATTTTGAGAGGATATTGGATCTTTTTTAATAAATTCTCTTTGTAATCTTACTGCTCCAATCTTTGTACTTGTTAATGCTCGCGCCTCAGAACTATCAGCAAGGATTAATTCTGTCGAACCTCCTCCAATATCAAGAACCAAATGAGGTTTATTTCCAAATTGCATCCCCGAAAGCACACCTAAATAAATCAATCTTGCTTCTTCCGCTCCACTTATCAATTCAACATCTAAGCCTATCTTCTTTTTTATTTCAGAAATAAATATTTTTCCATTAGGTGCTTCCCTAACCGCACTTGTAGCGGCAATAATAAGACTCTCAACTTTATAACTTTCAGATAAATCCTTAAACCTCTTTAATGTTGAAAAAGCCCTATTCATTGCAAGGGACGTAAGTTCTCCCGTACTAGGATCTCTTTCTCCTAGTCGTGTTGTAGATTTCTCTGCAAGCTCAATACTAAAAGTATTTAATTTTCGCTCAAGCTTTGCAATTAAAAGATGAGTTGAGTTGGTGCCAATATCAATTGTTGCTACGCGACATAATTCAGCATCTTGCTTTTCTACAAGATCCAATTCAATAGAATCACTTTGAGAAAAATTATTTATTGAGTCCCCTAACATAAATGAGTAGGTTGAACCTCAATACTCTGACATCATCAGCACCCCATTGAGAAAACCTTATAAATCATTATCAATTTGAATTTTCGTGAATAATCTTCTTCCCCAAAAAATGAGATATTATTTTCAACTTCTCAGATGGAACAAACCAAGCGGAAGATTGATACTTCTAGTTCCTGCTGGCTGGTCTCTTTGGTTAACTCCTGCAGCCCCTCCCTCTCTATTCGTTTTGGGGATAATAATTTTAGGTGGATTATTTGTAAGTGGTGCAGGGTGTATTGCTAATGATATTTGGGACAGAAAATTTGACAAGAAAGTAATAAGAACCAAGGAAAGGCCTTTAGCGAATGGCAACGTATCTCTAAAGACTGCATGGATACTACTAATTGTTATGTTGTTTTTTAGTCTTTCTATAGCTCTTGCTATCCCAACAGAAAGTAGAAATTTATGCCTTCTTCTTGCAACGTTATCCTTACCTTTTATTCTTTTATATCCATCAGCAAAAAGATGGTTTAAATTTCCTCAACTTTTTCTTTCTATTTGCTGGGGGTTTTCCGTTCTAATTCCCTGGGCAGCAAGCGAATCTTCATTAGCAGGAGGAGGAACATTATTATTTTGTTGGCTTGCAACAATATTTTGGACTTTTGGCTTTGATACTGTTTATGCCATGGCCGATGAGATTGATGACAAAGTAATTGGTCTAAACAGCAGCGCAATCAGTCTTGGAGGAAAGTCAATAAAAACAGTTTCTTTTTGCTACTTTGCAACCAGTTTCCTTCTAGCTCTTGCTGCTTTTAAAGCAAATTTAGGATTAACGTATTGGCCTTTTTGGTTGGTATCCACTTTAGGAATGCAAAGAGAAGTTCTCTTATTAAATTCAAGATCAAAAGGTGTTAAGGCTTCAGGTTTGCATTTCATCAATCAAGTGCGAATTGGCAGTTTATTACTGCTTGGAATGGTGTTAAGCAGACTTGTTTAAACAATGTCTTTAGTAAAATTCACAAATGACTGAGCCACTAAAAAAAGGCGACCTTTTCCAAATAGTTGCTGTAAGTTCGCCAATAAGTAAAAAAGAAGATCTTGAAGCTGGAATAAAAGTACTTCAGGAGTGGGGTTTATTATGCAACGATAACTATGCAGTAGATAGGTCATGGGGGTATTTGGCAGGTAATGATGAAATTAGATTTAATGAATTACACTCAAATAATGATTACCCTCTCTTAGCTTTTGCTAGAGGAGGGTGGGGGTCGGCGAGATTACTTGAAAAAAAACAACCATGGAAAGAAGGCTGGATGATGGGTTTTTCTGATTTAACTTCAATACTTCTTGCACGGCTAGCAGGTGGATTTCAGGGAGGAGTTCATGGTCCACTTGTTACAACTTTGGGAGCCGAGCCAGACTGGAGTAAAGACAGGCTTAAATCAATTTTATTTGGCAATTCTGTACCAGATATTTTTGGAGACCCATGGGGAGGAGGTATCTCGAAGGGACCGCTCATAGTTGGCAACCTCAGTGTATTAACTCACTTAATTGGTACTCAACATCTACCAAGTTTTAAAAAATCAATTTTAATCATCGAAGACATTGGAGAAGCTCCCTACAGAATTGACAGAATGTTAACTCACTTAAGATTGGCCGGAATCCTACAACAGATATCAGGCTTAGGTTTTGGCTCATTTAATTATTGTGATAACGAGAAGAACGTCGATAAAGCAAAAACGTTTAAGCTTCTTGATATTTTCAAAGATCGAACACAAGACCTTAAAATTCCAATTGTTTCAAATTTGCCCATTGGACACTGTTGCGGGAATGCATCACTTCCACTAGGTAGTCAAGCCATCTTAAATGGCGACAAAGGAAGTCTTAGTCTTGTGAAGTAGACAATAAAGACTCTGCAATTACAAGATCAAATGGAGTTGTCACTTTAATATTAGAAGGCCCAGCATCAAATATTTTTACTGGCAACCCTAAGCGTTCAAATAAGGATGCATCATCGGTTACATTCCATCCTTTTGCGATTGCTTCACTATGAGCATGCTTCAGTTTATCAACGGGAAAGCCCTGGGGTGTCTGAGCCGACCATAGATGTGAGCGAGGAGGGCTCTCAATAATCTCACCATCTTTATCAACCTTTTTAATGGTGTCCGTTACTTGTGACGCAGCAATAACAGCCTGCCCCTTGGAAACAATCTTTGAGATTTCATCAAAAACGCATGATCTTACCAAGCATCTTGCTCCATCATGAATCAGCACATATTTAGCATCATTTGGGAGGGCAGCTAATCCCATCTGAACTGACTGTTGTCTTGTTAATCCCCCATTGATCCATTCAACTGACTTCGATGAGTCATCAAAAATTGAACATATCGAGTTTTTGTCTTTCGGTTGTCCAATAATTCCAATCCATGTAATTGTTTTAGAGTCGAACGCTGCTTTCAAAGTCCACTCAAGAACTGTCTTGCCTGCAACATTCAAAAGAAGTTTATTTCTATCTGCACCCATCCGACTTCCACTTCCTGCAGCAGCAATTAACAAATGCACAACCGGATCCCTCTCTATTGATTCTTCATTTAATATATTCGACCAGTAAAAATAACTATTTTTACTGGTTGACTTAAACTCTTTTCAAAAATCAAGTGGCTCAATAGTAAGTTAAATAAAATAAGTTTTCGATTTTAACGATTTAAACATCATAAAACTATGACATTTTCAAAATCACTTGAAGGTCAGACTGCAATTGTAACTGGAGCCAGCAGGGGCATTGGCAAGGCTATTTCAATTTTTTTAGCAAAGGAAGGGGCAGAAGTAATCATCAATTATTCTTCATCTTTGGAAAATGCAAATAAAGTCGTATCAGAAATAAACTCCTTTGGAGGCAAGGCATACCCTCTTCAAGCTGATATCTCTAATGAAAACTCGGTGAATGAATTAATAAAAACAGTATTGGAAAAAAATAATACAATCGATGTTTTGGTAAATAACGCAGGGATAACTAAAGATGGGCTTCTAATGAGAATGAAAACTGACGATTGGCAGAAAGTCTTAGACCTTAATTTGAGTGGTGTTTTTTATTGCACAAGAGCGGTCTCTAGGCAGATGTTGAAACAAAAAAAAGGAAGAATTATCAACATAACTTCTGTCGTCGGGTTAATGGGTAACCCCGGCCAAGCAAATTATTCTGCAGCAAAAGCAGGAGTGGTAGGTCTTACACAAAGTGCTGCAAAAGAATTTGCAAGCAGAGGGATTACTGTAAATGCAGTTGCTCCAGGTTTTATTTCAACAGATATGACAAAAGATCTGAACAGCGAATCAATCCTCTCTGCAATTCCGCTTGGAAGATTTGGGAACCCTGAGGATGTTGCAGGAGCAGTGAGATTTTTAGCAGCAGATCCGTCAGCCGCGTACATAACCGGTCAGACAATTCAAGTTGATGGTGGGATGGTTATGAGTTGAACAGCTATCAATTTTGAATCGGCTGTCCTAGTTCATCTCTCAATCTTCTAATTCGTTGCAATAATTTTAATCTTCTGCTTCTTGCCGTAGCTGTAAGAAATATCCTCAAAGGAAAATAAATCAAAGTCATAGTCCCGGCCAAGCCAGCCATGAGAATAAAAAATAAAGCCCCAGGATCATTCATATGTTGACACTAACTACCTTCTGCAAAAATTGGGAAAATTTTGTGAATTACGATTCGGCTTTCCCCACTTCTTTACCCTCCCCTAATGTGTGATTCCTGTGGGAGATTAAGTTTAATTCAAATCAAATATGGCAAAACTTCTAAGTTTTTCAGACGAATCACGTGGTGCTCTAGAAAAAGGAGTAAACAACTTAGCCAATGCACTAAAAGTTACAATTGGCCCTAAGGGTAGAAATGTTGTTATTGAAAAAAAGTTTGGTGCCCCAGATATAGTTAATGATGGAGTAACTATTGCTAAAGAAATAGATCTTGAAGATCCATTTGAGAACATAGGAGCAAAGCTCATTGAACAAGTTGCATCAAAAACAAAGGAAAAAGCTGGAGATGGCACAACCACTGCAACAGTTCTAGCTCAATTCATGGTTCAAGAAGGATTGAGAAATACAGCAGCTGGAGCAAGCCCAATCGAATTAAGAAGGGGAATGGAAAAGGCTGTAGCTCAAATCGTTGATAATCTCAAGACAAAAAGCAAATCAGTCAGCGGTGATGCTATTAAACAAGTTGCGACAGTCAGTGCGGGTGGAGACGAGGAAATCGGTTCTATGATTGCAGATGCAATAGACAAGGTAAGTTTTGATGGAGTAATAACAGTTGAAGAATCAAAATCTTTAGCTACTGAGCTTGATATCACTGAGGGGATGGCATTTGACAGAGGTTATAGTTCACCATATTTTGTTACTGATGAAGATAGATTAATTTGTGAATTTGAAAATCCATCTATTTTAATCACTGACAAAAAAATTTCATCCATTGCCGATCTCATTCCAGTTCTGGAAACTGTTCAAAAAAATGGAACACCATTAATAATTCTTGCCGAAGAAGTAGAGGGTGAAGCATTAGCGACACTAGTAGTAAACAAAAACCGAGGAGTTTTACAAGTAGCAGCAGTTAGAGCTCCCTCATTTGGCGAGAGGAGAAAAGCTGCTCTAGGAGATATTGCTGTGCTAACTGGCGGCACCTTAATTAGCGAAGACAAAGCCATGAGTCTTGAGAAAGTTCAAATTTCTGATCTAGGTCAAGCAAGAAGAGTAACAATTACAAAGGACACCACAACAATTGTTGCAAATGAGAATCAAAATAATGAATTATCTAATCGAATCGCCTCAATCAAGAGAGAACTTGATGAAACCGATTCTGAGTATGACCAAGAAAAGTTAAACGAAAGAATAGCTAAGCTCGCAGGAGGTGTAGCCGTAATTAAAGTTGGTGCTCCCACTGAAACTGAGTTGAAGAACAGAAAACTCAGAATTGAAGATGCCCTTAATGCAACTCGTGCAGCTATTGAAGAGGGTATTGTTGCAGGTGGAGGAACGACTCTTTTAGAACTAAGTGAAGGACTTGAAGATTTATCTAAGAAGCTAGAAGGTGATCAAAGGACCGGAGTTGAAATTATCAAAAGAGCTTTGACCGCTCCAACAAAACAGATAGCTATAAATGCAGGATTTAACGGTGATGTTGTTGTTTCAGATATCAAGAGATTAGGTAAAGGCTTCAATGCACAAACTGGAGAGTATGTGGATTTGCTTGAAGCAGGAATATTGGATGCTTCAAAGGTAATACGGCTTGCTCTTCAAGATGCTGTCTCAATAGCCTCACTTTTAATAACAACTGAAGTTGTTATTGCAGACAAACCTGAGCCACCTTCAAGCCCAGGCGCTGAAGGAGGAGACCCAATGGGTGGTATGGGTGGTATGGGTGGTATGGGTGGTATGGGTGGTATGGGTGGTATGGGTGGTATGGGTATGCCAGGAATGATGTAAGGAAGAGAGAAGATCTACACTCTCAAATCAACGAAAATCAATATAAAATTTAAAGCTTATTTCCTCAACAACCACTTCTTAAGATAACTATATTTGGGCTTAGGAGGTAAAGGTATCAAAGCTTTAATTTCAGATCTAATTTTATTGTCTTTCACAGGATTTATAGCTTTGTTTTCATTATTTTCTTTATCTGCAATTTTATAAGATTTAATTTTAAACGATTCATCATTTTCATCCTTAATTGTCTCAAATTCTTTGGTTGTGATTTCTTTTTCCTGAGTATCATCATATTCCATATGAATTGCTTCATCATCCTCGAAAGAATTTTTTTGTGATTGATCTATTTTTTGATTATTTAAATTATTTGTATTTTGATTCAACTTGTTTAAATCTATATTTTTCAATTCTTCTAAGCTTTCTACTCCAAAACGATGTGCCCATTGAGATTTTAGGAGAGAATATAGATCACTATCATTGGCCTTTAGAGCTTCTATGATTTGTTTTTGTAGATGATACTTTCTAGGCTCCAAGGTTCTTCTTAATCGCTAAAATAAGATTATCAAGCAAGTTTGCGATTTAAAAGAGGTCTGATAAGAAAAAACAATGCAATTGTAAGAATACATAAAACTGCCAGGCAAGAATACCCATTGACTTCTCCATAAGGAGCATTAATTAAAACCACATTCAGGTCTACAGAATTGTGATATGCCATTCGTATTGGTTCAATCGCAAATGTTAATGGATTAATCGATGCTATCCATCCAAGCCATTCAGGCATAAAAGAGATGGGGGCCAATGCTGTGCTAGCGAAAAGAACAGGTAGATTAGCTATGAAGATAATTGCAATTAGCTCTATGTGTCCCGGCAATACAAAGGCCAATCCAAGACTTAAACCAGTTACTGCAAATACTAATAACAACAAGGTTATTGCTATCAGAAGGAACCCTCCCAGGCTTGGCCAGCCATAACCCAAAAGAGCAGATGTTGCCATTATTGCAAAACTCTGCAAAAGACTAATAGTAGTTATGTAGATTACTGAAGAAATTACGATTGAACTCCTACTAGTTAATGGAGCAACTAATAATCGATTAAGAAAACCAAATTCTCTGTCAAACATCACAGGGAGTCCAGCATTAAGAGCACCACTAAAAGCAGTAAAGACTATTAAACCTGCGCCAAGAAATTCTCCATAGCTACTACTCCCAGGCAAAAAATCTATTGGAGCATTAGAGAATAACGCTGCAAAAAGCAAAAGCCATATCAAAGGCTGAAGAATTCCTGCAAATAATGTAGAAGGTCTTCGAATTAATTGAATAAAAAGCCTCCATGTTAAGGCAGAAATCTCTTGCAACATTTCATTAAAATCATTTCTAGATTGCTTTTCCTTGGGAATTGATGGATTAGTAGTAATCATTTTTTTAATAATTCAGGAGTAATACAATCAGTTAACGCATCGATTTCTTATTCTCAAGTTTAAAGTCTCTTTTCCCAGCAAGTTCTAATTCAGCGTCCATAAGGGTTTTTCCAGTCGCTTGCAAATACACATCATCTAAACTTGGCCGACTGTGTGAAAGTGCAAAAACTTCAAAATTTTCTTTTGTAAGATGACTCGACAAATTTGAGATAACATCATTACTTTGGACTAAAAAATTTAAAGAATATCCTTGTTGTTGATTCACTACTACATTTGATACTCCGTTGATATTTTTAATTAATTTCCTTACAGATTCAGCCTCTACTTCATCACTGAACTCTCGCACCCTAAGTGTAACTCTATCTCCACCAAGTTCTTTTTTCAAATCTTCTGGTTTTCCACTAGCAATGACTTTTCCTTTATCAATAATAGCCATCTCATCTGCTAATTCATCTACTTCCTCGAGATAATGACTGCTTAAAAGAATTGTGGTGTCCTTATTTCTTAGTTCCTTCAATAATCCCCAAATAACTGATCGACTTTCTATATCCAAGCCAACAGTAGGTTCATCAAGAATCAATAATTCTGGTTCATGCAACAACCCTGAAGCGAGGTCAAGTCTCCTTTTCATCCCTCCCGAAAAAGAACCACATCTTCTATCAATCCATCCATGCATGTCTAATCTCTCAATCAATTCGTCAATTCTCTTTCTCTTATGTTTGCTATCTAGGTGATAAAGATCTCCTTGAAGTTGTAGTAACTCTCTGCCTGTGAGTATTTTATCGATTGCAACATCTTGAGCCACATAACCCAATCTTCGCCTAATTTCTTTTTCCTCAAAAAAGGCATCATGTCCTCCCACTTCAACATGCCCAGAATCAGGAGACAGGAGAGTAGAAATGATTCTAATTGCAGTACTTTTGCCCGCTCCGTTTGGGCCCAACAAACCATACAAAGAACCTTTAGGCACTTTAAGGTTGAGGCCATTTAGAGCCCTAATAGGGCCATAAGACTTAAATAAATCTCTTAGTTGGATGAAAAACATCTAAAAACAGATTGCCTAAAAAAATAAGCTGACATCTTCTAACAAATTCTAATTAATATTAGAGAGCAAGGTCATAAAGTTTTTATTTTTATTTTACAGACTTAAGAAATCCCCGTAGAGAAGTCTTTAATTAAAGCTATTAACTGATCATTAAAAATAATTGACATCTGTAATCTACTAATAACAAGCAAAAAACAAACTCCAAACATATAAAGAATAGACCACCTAAACAAACCCTTAGCACGATCTAAATCCTCTGGATTATCTCTTAATCTGGAAACCAATTGAAGAAGTCTTGAATTATAAGGTAGTAATAAAATTCCATATAACAAGCCTCCATCAGGCAAGACAAAACATCCTAAAAAACTTAAAAATACAGTTAGATATCCATAAACAGATATAGCTTTTGCTGTAACAAAAGGACCACTTACTGTTGGAAGCATAGGTATCCCAACAGATCTATAGTCCTCTCTTAATAATATGGCCAGAGCCCAAAAATGTGCTGGAGTCCAAACCATGACCAAAGAGAATAGCCACCAGCCACCCAATCCAATATGTCCTGCTGCGGCGGAAGCCCCTACAAGAGGAGGAATTGCTCCAGCTACTCCTCCAAAAACTATATTTTGAGATGTTCTAGGTTTTAAGAATGCTGTATACAGGAGAACATAACTACAAAGCCCTAAAAGAGTAAGTCCTGCTGCTAAGCAGTTAACTCCACTTACTAAAAGGGCTGAAGCAGCAAGTGTAGAAGCAATTGCTCCAATAAAAACAGATGACTGAGAAAGGCGACCAGAAGGCAATGCTCTATTACTGGTACGTTTCATTCGCTTATCAAGATCTTGTTCCCACAAACAGTTAAGAGCTCCTGCTGCTGCTGCGGCAAGAGCTCCTCCACCCAAAGTGCAGGCCAATCTTGGTGAGGGTAATGGCCATTCCTCCGAAAGAGCCATTCCACCAACTGTGGTAGCAAGTAAAAGAGGAATTAATCTTGGTTTGGCTACCTCTAACCAAGCTGGTAGTTTAATACGCTTTCTAGAGGGAACGATTTCCTCGCGATTGACAGTCTGTGAAATCAAATCTGATGTAGAACTAACCATGACATGCCTCCAAAGTTGATTGATTTATGAAAAGTGATTGAGAAGATTCATCAATTCCTCTACCTTTAAAATTCAAAGCTGCTATAACCGCCACTAACAAGCATGCAATTAGTTGATGTCCAATAATAAGACTGGGTTCACTCATCCCTAGATGAATAGAAAAAACCCCTAAAAAGATTTGTGTGGTAATCAAAAAAATAATCGTCAAAAGATAGGGCCATTGATTAATAAAAATATCTCTCTGAAACGATGAGACAATTACGAATAAAATCACCAAAAAGCTCACAGGGATTGCAGTTAACTGGTGAAGTCCTAAGAGATTGCAAGAATCTCCGAAATCTAAGCATCTTTGAGCTGCCCATGAGGTTGCCACCCGACTACCTAATAAAGACTGAGCTACTACTGAAAAAAGAGATAAAAATCCAAAAGATCGAAGCCAAAGTGGGAAAATTGATTTACCAGGATTAAGCAATTGTTGAGTCACGCCACTCATGATCGCAACAAGAGTAAATGCAACTGCCAGATGAGCTATGACGATTAAAGATGGTAAAAGTTGCAGCACTGTCAGAGCACCTAAAAAACCCTGAAAAGCAACCAATAAAGTTATGGATCCATAGGTCCAAGGAAGCCAATTCGGTAAAGTTTTCGCCCAGCGCAAAGACAGCATAAATTGAATAATTAAAACAATCCCAACAAAGAAGGCATCTAAGCGATGAAACCATTCCAAGAAGACTTGTAAATTCATTTGCCTACCAGGCAAAAACGATCCAAAACATAGAGGCCAGTCTGGGCAAGCGAGACCAGCCTCCATCACTCTGGTTGCTCCTCCAATCACTACAAGAGTAATCAGCGCAACTACCACATGAGCAGCAAGCTGACCTAATCTAAAGCGCGGCTTTGGTGGATAAATAATCTGCACGAATACAAAAATCAATCAAGATCATTGTTAATTCAACGTAGCGATTAGTTTGTGCACGTCACCTGAATAAACGGACTGCAACATAAAGATTCTCTTTAAAAAAAAATTATTCATCTTGAATTAACAATTAGCCGATACATTAGTTACTTTTGCCCATAACCTATAAATAGAAAAGGAGATCTTCTTGCCGAAACTGTCGGCCATATTAACTCTTGCTTCAAGTTTAATTCTTGGCGTAGCAGGCGTATGGATTGCATACAACGTCGATATGCTTCCCGCGAGTGCGAGCATGAATGCACCTGTTTACGATGAACTCTACCGAGTCCTATTCATTATTGGCTCCATACTTTTCATAGGTATGACTGCTTTAGTAATTTATAGCCTTATTCAATTTCGTCGTAGGCCTGGAGAGACTGGTGATGGAATTGACTTAGAAGGTAATATTTCTCTGGAAATTTTCTGGACAGCAGTTCCTGCCATTGTTGTTTTGTTTGTAGGTTTATATAGCTACGATATTTATGATCGGATGGGTGGCATGCAACCTTTAATGCATAATCACAGTGATCAAATGGATAATCATGCCGAGAGAGTGTGGGGGGGTATTGGTTCAGGGCCAATTGAGTCTTCATCTATAAAAAATTCATCCTCATTACCAATTGAGTTAACTGCAATGCAATTTGCTTTTATCTTTCATTATCCAAAAGGAGATATTATTTCTGGCGAACTGCATGTTCCAGTTGGAAGAGAAGTTAGTTTAAAAATGGAATCTAAAGATGTAATACATGCTTTTTGGGTGCCTCAATTCAGACTTAAGCAAGATGTCATTCCAGGCCAACCAACAATTTTAAATTTTACTCCTACAAAAGCAGGTAATTTTCCAATTGTTTGCGCAGAATTGTGTGGCCCTTATCATGGTGGGATGAGATCAAACGTAATAGTTGATGAACAAGAAGACTTTGATAATTGGTTAAGAGAAAACTCTAAAGAATCAATATAAATTTATGACTATTTCACTCAAGCCAAGCAACTCTCCTCCAGAAAAGCTTCAACCAACTGGATGGCTAAAATATCTGAGTTTTAGTCTCGATCATAAAGTAATAGGTCTTCAATATTTAGTTTGTGGTTTCTTGTTTTATTTAATTGGAGGTTCTTTAGCTGGAGCAATAAGGGTAGAGCTTATTAGTCCGCTCTCAGATTTCATGCCTAGAGAGGTTTACAACCAAGTTTTAACTCTCCATGGCACGATCATGATTTTCTTATGGATCGTACCTGTAGTGAATGGTGCCTTTGGCAACTATTTAATACCTTTTTACGTTGGAGCAAGAGACATGGCCTTCCCGAGACTGAATGCAGTTGCTTTTTGGCTAATACCTCCCTCGGGTTTGATGTTGATAACAAGCTATTTCATAAATGGTGCAGCTCAATCTGGATGGACAGCATATCCACCTTTAAGCATTACGACTCCAGCCTCCGGTCAAATTATTTGGATATTAAGTGTATTACTTTTGGGTGGAAGCTCAATCTTTGGTGGTATAAATTTCATCGCTACCATCCTTAAGTTAAGAAGACCTGGACTTAAATTAATGCAATTACCCATGTATTGCTGGGCAATGCTTGGTACAAGTATTCTTGTCGTTCTATCAACTCCAGTGCTCGCTGGTACTTTAATACTTTTAAGCTTTGACATCGTTGCTCATACCGGTTTCTTCAATCCAAGTCTTGGTGGAAATGTAATTGTTTATCAACATCTTTTTTGGTTTTACTCGCATCCTGCTGTTTATATCATGGTCTTGCCTGCCTTTGGTTTAGTAAGTGAAATACTTCCAATTCATAGTAGAAAACCACTTTTTGGCTATACAACAATGGTCTTCTCAATTATGGGAATAGTTGTGTTAGGCCTAGTCGTTTGGGCCCATCATATGTTTACTAGTGGGACTCCTCCATGGATGCGCTTATTTTTCACAATCGCTACAGCATTTATAGCTGTTCCTACAGGTATAAAATTCTTCAATTGGGTTGCAACCTTATGGGGAGGGAAAATATCCCTTAATGCTGCAATGCTATTTTCCTGCGGATTTATTATTAACTTTGTTTTAGGTGGAATAACAGGAGTTGCCCTTGCTCAAGTACCTTTTGATGTTCATGTACACGATACCTATTTTGTTGTTGCTCATTTTCACTACATAGTCTATGGAGGTTCTGTATTTGTTATCTTCTCCTCTATTTATCACTGGTTCCCAAAATTTACAGGGAAGATGCTCAATGAAAATCTTGGAAGATTCCACTTCATAATTACTTTTATAGGCTTTAATCTTTGTTTTGCTCCTCAACACTGGCTAGGTTTAAATGGAATGCCTCGACGGGTTGCTGAATACGATCCACAATTTCAATTAATCAATCAAATAAGTAGTGTAGGTGCATTATTAATGGCTTTAAGTACTTTACCTTTTTTATGGAATATTCTTCAAAGCATCCTCTACGGGGATAATGCTGGAGACAATCCATGGAATGCACTCACTCCTGAGTGGTTAACAAGTTCACCTCCTCCTGTTGAGAATTGGGAGGGAGAAGCACCACTCGTTCTTGAACCATATGGCTATGGCGAAAAAGATTCAAATAAAACTCAGGAGGGAATAAAATGACATCGATAATTCCAAAAGAGCAACCCTCAGAAAGCAAGAAAGATCTCTCAATTGAAGAACATGAAGATTTTCGTTTGTTTGGCTTAATAGCTTTTTTAATCGCAGACGGGATGACTTTTGCAGGATTTTTTGCGGCATATCTAACCTTCAAAGCTGTAAACCCCATTGGTCCTGATGCTATTTACGACTTAGAACTACCATTACCAACTTTAAATACAGTTTTGCTCCTAGTTAGTAGCTTTACTTTTCATCGGGCTGGGAAATTTCTAGAAAAAAATGAATCAAAACAATGTCAAAAATGGCTTCTTATAACAGGAGCATTGGGAGTGGCATTTTTAATCAGTCAAATGTTTGAGTACTTTACTTTGCCTTTTGGATTAACTGACAACCTTTTTGCAAGTACTTTTTATGCATTAACTGGCTTTCATGGGCTTCACGTAACACTTGGATCAATAATGATAATGATTATCTGGTGGCAAACACGTATCCCATCAGGTCGAGTGAATAATGAAAACAAGTTCCCATTTGAGGCAGTAGAGCTCTATTGGCACTTTGTAGATGGGATTTGGGTAGTTTTATTCATCATCCTTTACCTGCTTTGAGAAGTAAATATTGATACTAAGCAAGAAACTTTGAATTAATTTGTTGCCACAATTCCACTTATTGGTCAGAATTATGTTAATTAAAAACAGTCTGAAATGCTTGTTGGAAAAGAACTCCTAGACAAAGCAAGATCTTTGAGTAACCGTCCAGAAGACGAAATAGCTAAAGGATGTGGTTACGTGGGGCCTAGCGGGAGAGTTTTACGTAAAAGTTTTTACCGTGCTCTAGTCGAAGCTAAAGGTTATAAACTTCGCTCGAATGGTCCTGGGAGAGCAGGAAATAGATCTTCAAGAGGTAGACAAGCGGAATTCCGGACTAAAGTTCATGGCAATGGCAATCTTCTTATCGGACATGCCTATACTAAAAAACTAGGTCTTGAACCAGGGCAGGAATTTCGTATTGATGTAAGAAAAGAGTCTGGAGCGATAAGTTTGTTACCACTCAAGAAATAATAAATCGCGCAAAGCAATAGAATAAAGCTTACTAATTCCAACCTTGCTCCGAAAGCCACTGAGCGTTAACAGTTGGGTTTTGTTTTGAAACGGAGTTATTGTTATTCACTTTTAGAAGTTTTTCTGCGTACTTAGCCATCAAGTCGACTTCCAAATTAACCTTTTCGCCAATTTTCAAAAACTGTAAGCATGTATTTGACCACGTGTGAGGTATTACGGCTAATGAAAATTCACAACCATCAAAATATATCTCTGCAATAGTTAGACTTATTCCATTTAAACTAATACTAGCCTTATCGCATATATATTTGCAGAAATTTAAATCGTCCCAAGATACCCTCAAATTCCAAGAATTTTTTAGATTTTTAATTGAAACAACTTCACCCAACCCATCTATATGTCCACTAACAATATGTCCACCTAACCGGTCAGAAAGACGCAATGCTGGCTCAAGATTTACATAACCATTTTTCAGAGCTTTTTCTGCAAGATTTGTTCTCTTGAGAGTCTCTTCACTTATATCTGCGGTAAAAGAATCATTCATCAATTCAGAAACTGTTAGACAAACCCCATCAACAGAAATACTATCTCCAAGTTTTAGAGGGGAAAAAGGCATACATCCATCTACAACTACCCCTAAGTTCTTTTTCTTGATAGTACCAATAGCCTGAATTAAACCAGTAAACATTATTTGGCTTACAACTTTTAGAATGCTAGTTATGGTAATTAGAAATGTCTTTGAAAAGTTTTTGAATTTCAAATTTAGTTTGGTTATGAATTATTCCAATGTAAAGCCAAATCTTTTTTCATCTCAAAACTTAGTATTGGCAATGACCAACATTTATTCCAAACACTTTCTTCTGGAAGAAAGATAGATTGATACTTCTGGGGAACATTTATATTTTTTCTCCTTAAGTCTGATAAATCTGTTGTTGGCAAAAAGCCTTTCCTAATGACACGACTCAAATAAGTAGCGCCCCATAAAGAATCAAACCAATCAGTAGGGAAATACGCAGTAGACTGAGAAGGTGAAGCAAGTACTGTCCAATTAAGTGGACTTCCTTCCTTGGGTAATAAAACGGACAAGCGTGGATCTTTAGTAAGGCTATCAACACAGCTAGATAAAGGTAAAACTGCTGCATTAGCTCTACCTGAAGTAACCCAGTTCAATGCATTCCTATCGTCAAATGACTTGGCTTGACTCTTGATTTTTGAGAAATCATTAACTAAATCTAATTTATGTGCTATCGAAATCAGAAGATAAGGACTATTAGGAAAAACTATTTGATTTGCAAGTGAACTCGAAAAGATAACTTCCCAAGAATTCTTATTCTTTAGAGCCAGAGAATCTTCATTTCTAAAAAGTATCACCCAAGGACTAACGGCTAAAGGTAAAAGCTTTTTTTTATAATCCTCGCCTAACCCATCGAGAAAAGAACTAGTCTGCTTGCTGAAATTATTTCTAATGCTATTTGCTTTAATTTCTTGAAGTGAATTAATAGATAAATCAGAAATCCAACCATCATTTAAGACTAATAAATCTGTTTTTTCTTGAAAAGTAGAGTTATAGGAAAATTTCTTTAACTCGATATCTTTTATAGGTAAGAATTCCCAATTTGTAGATAAACTATTAAAAAATTCACTAGGGAAACTGTTAGGGACTCCTCTCAAAGCTAGTTTCTTTTCTGAAGTTGCGCACCCAGATAATAAAAACAATGAAGAAATTAATCCATATTTGATAAACTCTCTCCTTGCAAATGTATCAGTATTCATATTACTTAGATCCCTTCACAAGTTTTTTCATTATTTGACCTAAATAAATTACCAACCTCCATATCACATCTTTCAATCATTTCTTTCTGAGTCAAGCCCTTAATTTGAGCGAGTAAAGATAATGCACCAGCACCAACACCCTCTTTGACGTAACCAATCTCATAATCTCGAAGAACCTTTTGATTACTCTCCTTAAATCTATAACCACTAGCAAGACCTAGGACATTTACTTTGAAATGATTGGCGACATGATTCATTAAATGAATAAAAGAATTTCTATTTTCACCAGAGGAAAGTGATTCATCAACTAACCATGATGTGGTTCCTATTAAAATTTTACCAACAAATTCAGAGCGTGATTCAAGTTCAATTTCATTTAGTGCCAAAGCCAATACTGCCAACATTTGACAACCTCCTCCTAATAAAATCTCCTGGCGAGATTCTTTAGCTCCCATTAAAAGACCAACTGCAATTGGCTGAAATGGATCACCAACAGCAGACATTAGATCAACAGAAGATGGATTCTTCTTTAATTTTGCGGCTTTAAGTCCTTGTTTAACTAATTTTGTTTTTAATTCTGAAGGTGGATTTCTATGACTTCCGCTTATGAGACCATCAACACTTATACCTAATCCAGAGAGAACTGCAAAAGCAGTAGATGTCCCTCCTGGGACACATTCCGTGATCAAAAGAGATGTTTTTAAGTTCTTACCTATCTTAAAACCAGCTTCTAGCAAAAGATTAACCCTGGTTCTTTCCATTGCATTCCCTGAGCTCAAACATCTAGCGGGGCCTAGTTTGGGTGATTCTAGAGAAATGTGAGGGAAGGGAGGGGTTTGTAGCAGTCCAGCAGATATGATTATTGGTTTAATTTTCAAGAACCTTGAGGCCACATAACTAATCAATGCAGGAGAAACGCCTGCAGGCAAAGGAGGCAAAGGCCATCTTTTTGGAAGATTAGGTCCTTTCAATAAAAGTTCAGCATCTGCAACTGCTGTATAACGTCTAGAGACCGCAGAGGAACCAGCAGCAGAAATCCCCTCAATCTCCGCTGTTTGAGATCCAGCAAGAATTAAAAAGAACGCCGTATTCGTAATATTTTCTTGCCACCTTTGAACTCGTCCGTCAACATTTTGCTCTTGTAGGCCTTCTCCAAAAGCCAATACGCCTGACGGCAACAAAACATAGCTGTCTCCTGTCATTTTTAATCAATTGGATTCGAGAGAAATAAAGTTTCCTAGCAAAGCGGGTGGTTCTGGTATTGATGATTTGAGCCTAGGGAAAATCCAATAAGCCAAAGCATGAAGGCAAAGAACGTAAACGATTTCTTGAGTTATTATTAGACATAGTGCAACTACTTGAACCAGTCTCATACCTGGAGTAAAAGAAAGATTGAAAATATCTATTCCTTTTTCAAGCAATCCTGCTCCAGCACGAGTAAGAATAACCCACAAATTCTCACCAACCAACACAGATAAGGCGAATACCCTAACTAGAAAACCCATTGTTCCGATTGAGACTCCAACACTCCAACTTAGCCACCAATTCCATCCCTTTTTCCAACTATATCCTAACCATAAGGAAAGTAATCCATATGGAAAAAGAACTAAAGGTCCTCTTAGCGGACCCATCAGGGTAGTTAATAACATTACGCATATTGTCACTCCCTCAATACCAGTTTTGACACCTCTTCGTATTTGAAGAAGAGCCAATGGCAATGGTAAAGCAAGACGAAAAACAGCTCCACCAATGGGCAAATAATAAAGAGCTATCCAAACCAAAGCTGTAAAAGCCGCAAGATAAGAAGACTCAACAATTTTTAATGCTTGTCTCTTACTGAGAGGAGCTTTGTACAGAGATCTACTTTTAAAAAAGTTTTTATTATCCAAAATCAAAATTATTTTCTTTTTAAAGATGTTTCCTTTGCAAAATTGTCCTCATCAAAACGTTCGATCTTTTCCACTTCAAATTGAACTCCAGCTTTTCTTAGAGTCTGAGTAACCGTCTCAGCAGGTGCAGAGGGATCTGCACCTGCTAATCTTAAAATAATTCTGTACGGCTGTGGATTATAAATTTTCTTCTTTATTGATTTGCTTGATTTTTGTTGATTAAGTCTATCTTTATTAGATATTGAATTTTCTTTGATAATATTCACAAAATCATTTTCATTGTCTTTCTTATCTTCTTTTATTCTTGATTTGATTTTTGTTTTTTTATTAAGTTTTTGTGGCTTATTAATAGTTTTTACTAAAGTTTTTGGATCCTCAATGGTATCAAAACTATTTTCCAACTTTTCACCAATTAAAGTGTTTGAACATGATTGAAGTGGAAGA
This sequence comes from Prochlorococcus sp. MIT 0916, assembly GCF_047305155.1. Classification (GTDB taxonomy): domain Bacteria; phylum Cyanobacteriota; class Cyanobacteriia; order PCC-6307; family Cyanobiaceae; genus Prochlorococcus_B. Next base: position 1,212,819 of record NZ_CP138980.1, on the reverse strand, counting down.
AGAGTAACTATTAGAAATAATCTAATAAATATTTTCTCAACTAATCTTGAAATATTCAAAATTTATTTTGTTTTAATTACCCTGACTTTACTTGCTCGTAAACGTCCTGTTTTGGTTGTAGAAGGCGCTTTTCGAGCACTAATTTTTTTGGATGATGATGAATCCAAATCTTTCTTAGATGACTTTGTTGTCTTTTTCGTAGAATTTTTTTTCTTAGTTGTAGTCTTTTTGCTTGATTTCTTTGCTTCTAATAATTGAATAGCCTCCTCGATAGAGATATCTTCTGCACTTTTGCCCTCGGGTAGAGAAGCATTTACTTTGCCCTGTTTAACATATAAACCATATGGACCATTAAATAATTGGATGGTTTCTTTTTCTCCTTCTGGGATACCAAGTTCTTTCAAAGCAGTTCTTCCCCCTCTCCCTCGCTTGGGGATAGATAAAAGCTCAAGCGCTCTTTCTAGGCTTACTTGAAGTACGTCATCTTCGCCCTTAATTGACCGATAATCTTTCTCACCACCATTTTTGCTCCAAACCACATAGGGACCAAATCGACCCAAACTTGATTGAACTCTTCCTCCTTCTGGATGCTCTCCAAGTAGACGTGGTAGTTGAATTAATCCGAGAGCCTGCTCAAAAGTCAAATTCTCTGGTTTTATATTCTTTGGTAATGAGGTCCTTTTTGGATTTGGCGCCTTTTTTAATGATTTATCATCTAGATATTCAAGCGCATTTTCTACATCTATTTCTTCCTCTTTTACATTCTCTGGCAACAGAAGCTGAACCTTTGATGAATCCTGCTTTAAATAGAGTCCATATTGACTACTTTTAAACAAGCGAAGATTTCCTAGCTTTTTCTTGCCTTTTGGAATCCCAAGATCCTTCAATTCGACTACTAAACCTCGTTGAATAAAATGACCATATCTACCATTTAATAGATATAAGTTCTGTCCACTATCAGGATCAACGCCTAGAGATTCAGGCCCCTCAGCTTTTTGTTTTAAAATCATCTCTGCGATATCCTCGTCCAAATCTGCGGGAGTAATTTCCTGTGGGAGAGTAGCTGTTATGGGCTTACCATTTTCACCAAGTTGCTTTGATTCCAAATATGTTCCAAATTTGCCCAACCTAACAAGAGACGAAAGTCCTTCCAAAGAGACAGCTCGGAATTCCCCTCCATCTATATCTCCTTCTCTTTGTTGAACTTGATTCTCTAGGCCAGTATCACCTTTATAAAAGCCCTTAAGGTATGGGAGCCAACTCACTTTCCCGGTTGATATCTCATCAAGTGTAGATTCCATTCGAGCTGTAAAACTGGTATCTACAAGATCAGGAAAATGTTCCTCAAGAAGTGCCGTCACAGCAAATGCTGTAAAACTTGGAGTCAAAGAATTGTTATTTAGAACTGAATAACCTCGATCTACGATTGTTCCAATAATGCTTGCATATGTTGACGGACGACCTATACCTTCTTTCTCTAGTGTTTTGACTAATGAAGCTTCGCTATATCTAGCTGGAGGCTGGGTCTGATGCCCCAACGCCTCTACATCATTAACTGATGGAGAATCTCCTACAGCTAATTTAGGCAAAAGCACTTCTTGTCCTTCAAGTGCACTATCAGGATCATCAGTACCTTCAACATAAGCTCTAAAAAAGCCAGGGAAGTCTATTCGTTTACCACTAGCCCGGAAAGTTACATCAGATGCTTGTAATTCCACTCCAAGCATTGTCAACCTTGCATCGGCCATTTGACTGGCAACTGTTCTTTTCCAAATAAGTTCATATAAAGAAAGGTCCCTCCCTTGCAAGTTGGACTCTTTGGGTGTTTTAAAGCTCTCACCAGAGGGACGAATTGCCTCATGGGCTTCTTGAGCATTTCTGGTCTTGTTGGAAAATTGGCGAGGCTTTTTACTCAAATATTCAGCCCCATATTTTGATTCAACACAATTTCGTGAGGCACTAATTGCTTGATCGGATAAATGAACAGAATCTGTTCTCATATATGTAATAAAACCTCTTTCATACAAACCCTGGGCACATCTCATAGTCTCCCTAGCTGATAATCGAAGTTTTCTATTAGCTTCTTGTTGTAATGTGCTTGTTGTAAAAGGAGGAACTGGTTTACGGATTGACGGTTTTTCCTCAACATTAATAACTTTCCAAGTATCAGTAGTTAATTTTTTAGCAAGTATCTTAGATTCATCTTCCTTGAGTAATTTGACATTGCGACCAGATTTCAATAATCCAGTTGACTCATCAAAATCACTACCAATAGCAATTCTTTGCCCCCCAATTGAGGTCATTTTCACCTCGAATTCACTACCTTCTTTTTCTAATTTTGCCTTTAAGTCCCAATAACTTCCACTTTTGAAAGATCTCCTAGCTCTCTCTCTCAGAACAAGCAATCTTACTGCAACTGATTGGACTCTTCCAGCAGATAAACCCCAAGAAACTTTCTTCCATAGAAGAGGAGACAAAGTATAACCAACTAATCTGTCTAAAATCCTCCTTGTCTCTTGGGCATGAACTAATTCCATATCAATTTCTCTTGTTTTAGATAGCGCTTTGGAAATAGCTTCTTTGGTTATCTCATGAAAGACCATCCTCTTCACAGGGATTTTGGGGTCAAGTACATTCATTAAATGCCAGCTTATACTCTCACCTTCTCTGTCTTCATCAGTCGCAAGCAACAATTCACTAGCACCCTTCAAAGATTGTTTTAATTCCTTGACAATTTTTTTCTTATCTTTGGGAACCACGTACAAAGGATCAAAATCAGCAGTTGTATTAACTCCAATCGTTGCCCATTTTTCTCCTTTATGCTTTGCAGGGATCTCAGAGGCATTATTAGGCAAGTCTCTTATATGCCCCATTGACGCAAGAACTTGGAAATCCTTAGGCAAAAACCCTTTAATAGTTTTTGCCTTTGTGGGACTTTCAACAATTACCAGAGTATGGTCAGTGGACATCAGCTCAATTTTCCTCCCTCTTATCTAACGTATTGAATAGTAAAATGCATAGCCCAAAATGATAAAAAAGGCATATTTCATAACTTCGCTAGAGTTATGAAATCAGATGCAGCTTAAAAACAATACATAAATGGGAGAACTTTTGTCTTTTCAAATATTCATAAATGAGCCTGTTGAGCTTTTAAATCTCTCTTTAAATGCCAAAGCGGTGCTACCAGAATCAGCAGTTCTACTGGCAATGCTAGGGACGCTTTTGGTTGATTTGGCTGGTGAAAAGATATCAGCCCGCTGGTCTCCTCCAATTTGTTATGCAGGTCTTGGTACTGCTTTGATTTTGCTGACAATGCAATGGAATGGAGAAATTCAAGAATCTTTCTTAGGTGCTTTTATTGCAGACAATCTTGCCATTGCATTTAGAGGGGTTATAGCTCTATCAACTCTTATTTCTCTGCTAATAAGTTGGAGATATGCTGAACAGAATGGAAGTCCTATTGGAGAATTTGCAGCAATATTATTAGCTGCCACTCTTGGTGCAATGCTTCTATGTGGTTCAACTGATTTGGTAAGTGTTTTTGTCTCACTTGAAACACTTTCCGTTGCTAGCTACTTACTTTCTGGATATCTCAAAAGAGACTCAAGAAGTTCCGAAGCAGCTTTGAAATACTTGTTAGTTGGGTCGGCTGCAGCCGCTGTATTTCTTTATGGAGCATCCCTACTTTATGGAATAAGTGGATCTACAAATTTAAAAGAAATAGGAATAACCTTATTAAGTGCTCCAACACCTTTATCTGCATTAGCGCTGGTTTTCGTATTATCTACAGTAGCTTTTAAAATTGCAGCAGTTCCATTTCATCAATGGACACCTGATGTTTATGAAGGTTCTCCTACCCCAGTAGTTGCATTTTTATCAGTCGGATCCAAAGCAGCAGGTTTTGCACTTTCAATAAGAATTCTAGTCGGGTGTTTCGGCGCTTTTGACACACAGTGGAAATTGCTATTTACTGTTTTAGCTATTCTCAGTATGTCGCTGGGCAACGTTGTAGCTTTAGCTCAAACATCCATGAAAAGGATGCTGGCTTATAGCTCAATTGGACAAGCTGGCTTTGTAATGATTGGATTGGTTTGCGGAACTGAAGATGGTTTTGCAGCGATGGTTCTATATATGGCAGCTTATTTGTTTATGAATCTTGGTGCTTTTGCATGCATAATCCTTTTCTCAATCAGAACAGGAAGCGATCAAATATCAGATTATGCAGGTCTATATCAAAAAGATCCATTAATCACCTTGGGATTAAGTTTATGCCTTCTTTCATTGGGAGGCATTCCTCCAATGTTGGGATTTTTTGGGAAAATTTATTTATTTTTTGCAGGATGGGCTGATGGCCAATACTTACTAGTAAGTGTTGGCCTAGTTACTTCTGTTATTTCAATTTACTATTACATATCAGTTATAAAAATGATGGTTGTAACAGAACCAAAGCAAGCTTCAGATGTTGTCAAAGCATATCCATCAATAGAATGGTCAATCCCAGGGATGTCCTCTCTCAAAGTGGCTTTAATTTTTTGTGTTCTCGTAACTGCTATTGGTGGAATCATCTCAAACCCTCTCTTTGACTTTGCTGATGATGCGGTAAACGGAACTCCATTACTTCGTGAAGCTATTACGCTTGCAAGTAAAACTTCAATTGGTTAACCAATTAAAATCATTGAAAAAATCTGTAGCGCGACTTACGAATGTAAATAAATTTTACGGGGCAGGCTCAGTCAAAGTGAAAGCTCTTGACGAACTCAACCTTGAAGTTTTCCAGGGAGATTACCTTGCCGTGATGGGTGCAAGTGGATCTGGTAAAAGCACCGCAATGAATATACTTGGATGCCTTGATCGTCCTAGTAATGGAACATATGAATTAAATGGAACTGCAGTAGAAAAGCTTGATGATGACTTGTTGGCAGATATTAGAAACAAAGAGCTGGGTTTTGTTTTTCAGCAATTTCATCTACTTCAAGAAGTTTCAGCACTTGAAAATGTAATGCTTCCAATGATTTATGCATGCGTCCCCTCTGTAGAGAGGGAGAAGCGCGCTGAAGAGGCCCTTAACCGAGTAGGGCTTGGGAACAGGATGACCAATCTTCCTAATCAATTATCGGGAGGACAACAACAAAGAGTTGCTATAGCAAGGGCAATAATCAATCAACCATCCCTATTATTAGCTGACGAGCCAACGGGTGCTCTTGATTCCAAAACTACTGAAGATGTTTTAAATCTTTTTGACCAACTTCATAATCAAGGAATCACAATTGTCTTAGTTACGCATGAAGATAATGTTGCTCAAAGAGCAAAAAAAATAGCTAGGTTTAGAGATGGCAAAGTAACAGAGATTACTAATAATTAACTAAGAAAATCATGCCTAAGCAGACAAGACTTTCACTTTATCTTCTTTCATAAGAATCAATCTTCCACTGGAATCTATACCTTTGATATCCCATTTCAGCCCAGTTTCTTTATCAATATATTTTCTTGACCACAATCTTTGTTCAATTTGACTGCAAAGAAAATTTTTATTATCTAAAAGATCTAAAGATCTTTCTATTGCAAGTAAAACTTCTGAAGACCAAAAATTTACATTCATCTTTTTACCTCCAATAATCTGTTTTAGTGATATCCCCTCTTTAGGAACTTTATTAAAAACGTTTAAACCTACTCCCACTCTTAATAATCTAAGTTTTCCTCCTCTAAAAAATAATCTAGGTAAGATTCCAGCTAATTTTTGGCCATCAACTAATAGATCATTTGGCCATTTTATATTCACCTTAACTCCTATCCGTTCAATTCTTTCAACCAAAGCCAATGCAACAGCTAACCCATAAAGCTGAGAATTATTTTCACCCGAACCCTCCTTCTTAATAGCCGCACTGACCCAAACCCCTCCTTTTGGTGCATGCCAAATTCGACCAGCTTGACCTTTACCAAATTTTTGGCAAGAAGAGAATATAGCTATTGGCTGATTTTTTTTCACTGGTTTCTCTGCAATCCAATTTGATAGCTCAATTTCTGTACTAGGACAAATATTTTTCAGCATTAATCTCCAAGAGCCTTGAGAGGAATGATTTAATTTGTAATATCTATAGATCAACCCAACTCCTCTATCGAATTTTTGATTATTCATATTTCAAACATAATGTGTTCTTAAAAACTCAAGAATTATCTATTGACTTTTTCATCTCCTCTAATTCAACTTCAACTTCTTTGATCTCTACTGCCTTTACTTCATTGACATCTAAATCAGAAGGAGGCAATGCTATTGCCTCAACTCCCGATTTCAACTGAGTCCTCAATGTCTCTAATTCTTTCTCTATATCATCAACTCCTTCTAATGCCGCGAACTTAGTTTCTAGATCTTCTCCAGCCAACTCTAATGCTGCTTGCCCAGAAGCTTCCAATGCCTCTACCTTATCTTCCATTCTTTCAAAAGCAGCCATGGCAGACTTACTCCCTAAATCACCAACTGCACTTTGAATTTGTTGCTGAGCTTTGGCTGCCTGAGCTCTTGCTTTAAGCATATCTTTTTTAGTTCGAGACTCAGCAATCTTTCTTTCTAATAACAAAAGACTTTTCTTTAATTTTTCAACTTGACCATTTTGTGTTTGAAATTGAGTTGATAAAGATTCATAAGTTTCTTGAAAAGTTTTTTTTCTACTTAATGCCTCTCTAGCCAGATCATCCTCTCCCTTTTTCAAGGCTAATTCAGCTCTGGTGAACCAATTTTTTATTTGCTCTTTTGCTTGATTCGCCTGATTCTCTAATCTTTTTTGACTTGCAATAGCCATGGCGACCGCTTGACGAAGCTTCACCAAGTCGTCTTGCATATCAGCAACAGACTGATCAAGTATTTTTATTGGATCTTCTGCATCACTGACAAAAGCATTTAGATTTGCCCTTATCAAGCGGCTTAACCGATCAAATAATCCCATAAGGATCTTTTATGCAATCTAAAAAATATTAGCTAGATTTAAGCACTAACTTACCAATAGTGTCTAATTAAAATTGATTTTAGAAGACTTCAAGCATAAAACAAAAGCGAAAAGAGAGCAGTCAGTTTATAAATGCTTGGAAGAAATCAAGTCTTCATGGAAAGGGAATGTCGGGGGACTTATTCAAGATTGGGTAAAAATAGCTGGGGAGCAACTCGCACTAAATTGCACACCAATTAATATACAAAATAAAGTTTTAACGATTGGAGCAAGTCATCCAGGGTGGAGACAGGCGCTCCAGTACAACCGTTTAGAATTAATTGAGTCTTTAAAATCATATGGATATCAAATAAAAGAAATTCGGATTAGACAATATTATCCTAATGATATAGTTCCTAGAGAAAGTGAAAAAGAAATATGGGAAAAGCACCCAAGTAGAATGCATAAGAACGGAATTACCAATTGTCCTTTTTGCAAAGTGCCTTCTCCCAAGGGAGAAGTTAAATTATGGGGTAAATGTAGTTTTTGTAGAAGAAAAGAATTGAGAATAAATTGAACGATTTTGATTTAGGCTTCAAGTAATAAAATCCCCATTTGTCCCTTTGCTAATGTTTGGTATTTTGCTTTTTTGAAGCCCACTGAGTGTGCTAAATGAATTTGTTTTTCGCCTGAAGGGAAGTTAACTAAGCTTTTTTTTATATATGAATATTCTTTTCCCAAACCGAAAAGAGATGAAATTGGAACAACATAAAAACTTAAATAAATTTTTTGGAATAGCCCTTGAATAGAAGGTCCTTCAAAAGATCTAAAATCTAAAATACCGGCTCTTCCGCCAGGTTTCAAAATTCTAAAAGCCTCTCTAAGACCTTCATAAGAACTGGAAAGATTCCTTAAACCATAGGCCATTAAAAGGCCATCAAATTGATGTGATTTGAGATTAGTCCCCAGAGCATCACCATTTATCCAATCAATTGAAGAATATTTTTGTTTAGATCTTTCTCTCGCAACTAATAATGCTTGAGAAGCTGAATCTAATCCAGTAATATTTTCAGAGCTCTTCATATATTTAGCCAATAGTATTGACATGTCTCCCGTTCCACAACAAATATCTATCCATTTTTCTCCAAAACTCGGATTAAGGATATCCAATAATTTTCTTTTCCAAAGCCTATGTAATCCAAAGCTAAAAATATCATTTAAAAAGTCATATTTTGAAGAAATCGAATTAAACATTTCCTCTATAGCTTTAGCATTACCAGGCCTCATATAAATACAAAAAAAATACTCTAGTCAAATAAAATCTTAATGCGGAAAAAATTTATTTTACATTTTTTGATGAAAAAATTTATCATTCAATTGGTCTAATAGGTAAATTTTCCTTAATTAGATATTCTTTTATTTCGCTGATAGTTAATTTTCCATCATGTAACAAGGAAGCTAAAAGAGCAGCTGATGATTTTCCAAGAGTAAAAGCCTCTTTAATGTGTCTCAAGCAACCAGCTCCTCCTGAAGCTATTACAGGAATTGAAACCTTTTCAGAAATAGATTTAGTTAGTTCGATGTCATACCCATTTTGAGTTCCGTCACCGTCCATGGAAGTTAATAGGATTTCTCCTGCTCCTAGCTCAAATACTTTTTCTGCCCATTCAATCGCATCCAAACCGGTATTATTACGACCACCACGCACATAAACGTCCCACTTATTAGGAATATTCTTGTTCTTTTTTGCATCTATTGCGACCACAATACATTGAGATCCAAAACGATTCGCCCCTTGAGAAATCAACGAAGGGTCTTTAACAGCACTGGAATTTAAACTTACTTTGTCAGCTCCTGCTCGTAACAATTCATTTATTCCATTAATAGAACTTATCCCACCTCCAACAGTGAAAGGAATGGTTACAGCCTCGGATGTTCGTCTAACCATATCAACCAAAGTTGATCTTTTCTCGTGAGTGGCTGTTATGTCTAGGAAGACCAATTCATCAGCTCCAGCCTTGCTGTATCTACATCCCAGCTCAACTGGATCACCTGCATCACGCAATCCAACAAAGTTAACCCCCTTTACTACCCTTCCATTTGAAACATCAAGACAAGGGATCAATCTTAAAGCAACCATGATTTTTAAACAGGGGAACTGTTATGGTTGCCCAAACTTAAGCATTTTGATGCCATGGCTAAGCCAACCTCCCTTGCAAGGATAGGTTCAAAAATCAAGATCAATATTGAACGTGTAAGAGATCGCATACCTTCTTATTTGATCAACCAACTATCTGAAGATCCAAAAGGTACTGTAGTCGATTACAAGATGACTGATGGTATAGGTGGCATTGGAGTGGTAATTAAAATGAATGATGGAAGCAAACATTGGTTCTTCGAAGATGAAGTTTCTTAACCCTGAGATTACAAAGTGAGCGATGCTAGGCAACTCCTTGGGATAAAAGGAGGTTCTGAAACAACAAACATTTGGAAGCTTCGTTTGCAATTAATGAAGCCCATCACATGGATTCCGTTGTTATGGGGAGTGATTTGTGGAGCAGCTGCCAGTGGTAATTATCACTGGGAATTAAGCAACATTCTTGCTTCGATAAGTTGCATGTTTATGAGCGGGCCACTCTTAACTGGGTATACCCAAACAATAAATGATTACTTTGATAGAGAAATTGATGCAATAAATGAACCTAATAGACCAATACCTTCAGGAGCAATTTCACTTTTTCAAGTAAAATGTCAAATTTGGGTTTTATTAATTGCCGGTCTTGGAGTTGCCTATTTATTAGATTTATGGGCACATCACACAATTCCTTCCGTACTTCTTTTGGCATTAGGAGGTTCATTTGTAAGTTTTATTTACTCAGCACCACCTTTAAAACTTAAACAAAATGGTTGGCTTGGGAATTATGCACTAGGTGCAAGCTATATAGCTCTTCCTTGGTGGGCTGGACAGGCTCTATTTGGACATTTGACGTGGACAACTGCTCTGCTTACTCTTGCCTATAGCTTGTCAGGCTTAGGAATTGCTGTGATAAATGATTTTAAAAGCGTGGAAGGGGATAAAAGCCTTGGTCTTGAATCACTTCCTGTTGTTTTTGGTATTAAAAATGCAAGTCGTATCAGCGCAGGAATGATAGATATCTTTCAGCTGGCGATGGTAGTAGTTTTGATAGCGATAGGACAACATTTTGCATCTGTCATTTTGATTTTGCTAATAATTCCTCAAATCACATTTCAAGATATATGGCTATTACGTGATCCATTAAAATTTGATGTTAAATACCAAGCGAGTGCACAACCATTTCTAATTTTAGGAATGCTTGTGACTGCAATAGCTATAGGACATAGTTCATTAATTAGTTTATAAAATTAATTCCTAATCCTAAAAATAGAATTATAATTATTTGAAAAGGTTTAACACCTTATATAATTTGATTTATTTTTTAATTTATTTAAAACAGCAATATAAAAACCATCTCCATTACCTTCCTCACCAGGCCATATCTGTTTTTCATATTCCAATAAAAACTCAGACTTTAATTGAAGAAAGTTTTTTATCTGATTAAAATTTTCTTCAGGATGAATAGTACATGTGGAATAGACCAATGTGCCTCCACTTTTTAATAAAGGAGCTAACGAGTTAAGTAATTGACTTTGAACAGCGACAAGCTCCTGAATATTATCTTTATTCATTCTCCATCTTGCATCAGGGTGGCGAGCAAGAGTACCCAATCCCGAACATGGAGCATCGATTAATATACGATCAAAAAAACTTTTCCATTCTGGATGTTTGGCTAATAATTCATTTGAATCAGCGACCAATATTTCCAAGCATTTATTCCCAAGCCTTTCTGAGTTCGCAAATATTTTTTTAGATCTTCGGGATGATCGATCAACAGACCAAATCTTGCCCTCATCATTCATTAATTCAGCAATATGTGTTGATTTTCCGCCTGGTGCAGCGCAAGCATCAAGAATCTTTTCTCCAGGCAAAGGTCCTAATGTCGGAGCAATTAGCTGCGAAGATCTATCTTGCACACTCCATTTACCTTCTTCATAACCAGGCCATTTCCTAGGTTCACCTACACCAGTTCTAACTTCCAATCCATAAGGACAGTTTGGAATTATTTGATTTTGAATGCCAAAGGAATCAAAAAGTTTTTTTATATCTTTTAAATCTGCACGCAATTTATTCACTCTTATGTCAATAGGACTAATTCTGTTGAATGCTTTAGCAATCTTCTTAGCATCTTCGACTCCCTTCCAAGCAATCAATTCATCTGCGAACCAAATAGGAAGAGACTCGTTTTTTGCTAATTCTAAAATCGGATTATTCGATTTAGGTAGTTGAAGACCTTTCTCCTTGGTTCTAAGAGCAGATCGCAAGATTCCATTAACGACAGGAGCAAGTTTTTTCAAATGATGAGTTTTCGCAAGCTCGACAGTTGTATTGATTGCAGCAGCTGGAGGTATTCGCTTCATTTTTAAAATCTGATAAAGCCCAAGATGTAATAGCCACCTCAATAACGGTGGCTGTCTTTTAGCTGGTACTTTTCCTAAAAAATCAATCCAACAATCTAAGTAATATCTCTGGCGAATTGCACCATAAGAAAGTTCAGTTATTAATGCTTTATCTAACGACTTGAATGAATAAAGGTTAAAGATCCTTTCCAATGCCACATCTGCGAATGCTCCACCACCTACTGCTTGGATAACCTCCCAAGCAGCTCTTCTGGCATCTAAGCCTTTTATGGATGACATATTTTCACTCAAACGCAATCATTTACAAATCCAGTTCACAGTAAAGTACTTATCCAGCCAATCATAGCTCAAAACACCCCTAAAGTCTTATACTGCAATGACTCTCAAAGAAATAGCCGAGACTAGGCCAACTAAAAAGCTGTAACATAAGATACTTTTAAACACCTCTTAAAATAGTTAAATTTGATTTAACTTCTTTAATGTGTGAGGACACTATGAAGCTTTTTTCACGTTTATTAGTAGCTCCAGCAGCTTTGGGCCTAATGGCTCCAGTTGCAGCTAATGCAGACACTGCATTTTCATCAACAACAACTCTTTCTGGTTCTGCTGTTTTCACAACAGGTTCAGTTGCAGATGGCGGAACTTCTGATACAGAAGAAGAGCTATACATGCAGTATGCATATGGCCTTGACATAAATTCTAGCTTCACAGGCGAAGACCTTTTCTCTGCTGGTCTTGTAGCTGGTAATGCTAGTGGCCCACTTGCAAGCATGGATAGTGCTGAATCAGGTGATCTAAACGTTACTTCTCTTTTCTACAACTTCCCTGTTGGCGATCTTTCAGTAACTGTTGGACCTTTGGTTGATCAGGATGATGTTGTTGCAGCAACAACTTCTGCTTATTCAGACGCATTCAGACTAGGCAGCATGCCTTATTCTTTGGCTGGTGACGAAACTGGTCCTGGAGTTGGTGTTGCTTACTCTAATGACAATGGCGTAGTTGCTTCTGTAAGTTTCGTTTCTGTTGGTGGTGCTTCTTCTACAGTAGGAATCGGCGCTGATGATGGTGATGATGTTTCAACTTTCACTCTTGGCTATAACGGCGACGGCTTTGGTGGCGGTCTTGTAATTGCTTCTAACGACGGTGAAGGCGGAACAACTGGATACGACACATTCGGTGGTGGTATCTACTACAGCCCAGAGTCAATTGATGCAACATTCAGCGTTGCTTATGACACAACAGATCCAGAAACAGGTGCTGATGCAACTGACTTGTTTGTTGGTGTTGACTACGAAGTTGGTCCAGGAACATTAAGTGCTGCTTACAACTCAACTGATGTTGATGGTAGTGATTCTTTAGATTCAACAGGATTTGAAGTTTCTTACACTTATTCATTGAACGA